>JBJXHG010000021.1:0-16635 GCA_046160865.1 Planctomycetota bacterium
AAGGTCGAGATCGTCGTCGCTGGCAAGGCGCGAGGGTGCAGGCAACCTGTCAGGTTTCCGAACCCGAGCAACGCCGCCAGCGCAGAGGAGATCGAGCTTGGTGAGAGCGAACTTCTGACTCAGGACACTAGTCCATGTGCGCGACGACGCGCTCGTCACCCATTTGCAACCGCACGCGCACCTGCGAGCCCCTCGTCGCGAAGCGCGTCGCGAAGCGCGCGAAGAGCACTTGGTACACGCGCATCACGCCCTTGGTGGAGAGCCGATACGCGAAGTCGACCGGCGTCCAGTAACGCGGGCCGTAGAGCCCCTGCGCGTTCGCGTAGATCTTCGCTTGCTCGGCGACCAGGTACTCGGCGTGCAGCATGAACAGAATGAGGAGCGGCCGGTACAGCCAGCGCTGCTTGATCACCTTCGGCACGAGCGGCAAGAGCCACGGATTGCGCACGATCAGCGGGAAGAGCTTGTGCAGGTTCTCGAGCTGCGTCTTGTGATCCGAGAGCATCGGCGCCGTGCGGCGGAAGTTGACCGGGAACTGGTCCAAGCTCGAGATCGCGTAGCCCATGTCCTTCGTGATCTCTTCGATGTCGAACATCGGGTACGGCTGCATGAGCGACACCATCGGGTGGTCGACCTTGCACTCGATGTTGAGCCGGATCGAATCGAACTCGTCTTCGATCGTGCCGCCCGGGCCACCCAAGATGTTCAACGAGCCGAGCCGAATGCCGTGCTTGCGGATCCACGTCGACGCATCGGTGAGCTGCTGGCGCGTCGTGTGCTTCTTGAACACTGCGTTGCGGACGTAGTCGCTCGCCGCTTCGAACGCGATGCGCGTGTAGACGCAGCCCGCGGAGCGCAGCTTGATGATGTGGTCCTCGGTGGTCATGTTGGCCATGAGGATCACGTCGAACGGCAGGCCGACTTCCTTTGGAAAGCGCTCGCAGAACTCGTCGAGCCAGTCGTTGCGCAGGTTGAAGATGTCGTCGACGAAGTGGATGAACTTCAGGTTGTACTTCGCGCGCACTTCCTTGATCTCGTTGATCAGGTGCGTGACCGAACGCTTGCGGACGTACTCCGAGTTGCGCGAGTTGTAGATCTTCTTCTTCATCGCGTGGTGGAAGCAGAACGAGCACGGCATCGGACAGCCGCGCTGGCTCACGAACACCTTGCGGTCCGCGTCGCGGTAGACCGCGCCCGCGTCGTAGATCACTTCGCGATCGGGGAAGCCCAAGCTGTCGAGGTCCTTCACGAGGTCGCGCTGACCGTTCTTCACGATCTCGCCCGTGTCCTTGCGCTTGAACCAGAAGTTCTGGACGTCGTAGTAGTCCTGGCCGTCGCGCATCCGGTTCAGGAGCTCGACGATTGCGCCTTCGCCCTCACCGCGGCAGATGGCATCGATACCCTCCGTCTCGACGTACTCGGGGCTGAACGTGCAGTGCGGGCCACCGAACACACTGATCGCGTTCGGCACGACTTCGCGGAGGCGCTTGTTCACCTCGGCCAGGTACACGTGCATCCCCGTCGTGACGGAGTAGCACAGGACATCCGGCTGGTACTCCGCGACCTTCTTCAGCCAGTCCTTGTCGGGAACGAAGAGCGCCTTCGTGTCGTGGCCCGCGTCCTTGATGGCGCGCGATAGCCACATGATTCCCAGCATCTCTTGCGGAAGGTACTCGTCGACGAACAAGACTTTCATGGCTACCTCAGGTGCGCGGGTCGAGCGCTGCGAGCCCCCTGTCGGCGTCCCCGGCCGCCGTGCTCGATGCGCTCCTCCCCGGAATCTACCGGCTAGCGCCAGGTCCGGTAGGTCTCATTCGGTGTCCGCGTACGCGCTATGCACGATCGTGAATCGTGCGCACGGCTTGCCACGCGCGTTCCGGCAATCGGTTCCGCCCGCGAGCGGCTCCTAGAGCGCCGTGCGGCAGGAAGTACGCGTCGACGAAGTCCTTTCCACTCGTCCCCGTGCCTCCACCCGGCGCGCGACGGCATCGAATCTACGCGCGCGAAATCCGGACTCGCCGCGCGGCTTCTGGACTGTGTCACTCACCACGTGCGTCGCGAGGCTCTGCCAGCGCGTTCGGAGCAAGGCGTTGCGTCGGAATCGACCGCCGCTCTCCTGGCAGGTCCGCGAGGATCGATTCCGACCCAACAACTCCGCCCCGGACGAGTTGGAGCGGCCACAGCAGGACGTGGTGGGAGATGCGGGCGGCTAGCGTCCCGCGGCGTTCGCGAGCACCCGCTCGACGTCGCTGAAAGTCAGGTCGCGACGGAAGTTCCCCGTGCGCGTCAGCCCTTCGGCGGCGAGACGGCGCGCGAGCGCGGGATCGCCGAGCACGCGCTCGAGCGCGTCCCGTAGCTCTTCCGGGTTGCGCGGATCGACGAGCAAGCCGTTGCGTCCGTCCTCGACGACCTCGGGGTTGCCACAGGCGCGGCTCGCGATCATCGGCGTGCCGAGGTTCATCACCTCGAGCAGCGTGTGCGACAGGCCCTCGTACTCGCTGTTCAGCACGAAGACGTCCGCAGCGCGGATGTAGAGCGGGATCTTCGCGTGGGGAACATTGCCCAAGAACGTGACGCGCTCGGCGATGCCGAGCCGTGCGGCGAGCGCGCGCCACTCACCTTCCATGTCGCCGTCGCCGGCGACGAGCAGCTGAACGTTCGCGGGGAGTTTCGCGACGGCCTCGATGATTCCGTCGACGCGCTTCCAAACCATCAGGCGACAGATCGTGAGCACGTAGCGCCGATCCTGCGGCAGGCCGAGCGCCGCGCGCGCTTCCGCCGGTGTCTCGCGCACGTCGCTCGCGGACGGGCCGTGATACGCATTGTGGATGCGCTGCACTTTTTGCGGCGGCACGCCGTAGCCGATCACGATCTGCCGCAGGAACTCCGAGCACGCGATGATGTGCGTCGAATGACGCCACCACCACTTCTGCAAACGGCGCACGAGCCCTACCTGCCAGCCGTACGCCTTCGTCTGGAACGTGACGATGTCGTCGCCGCCGCACCACCGCTTGCGGTGCGAGATCTCCCACGCGCCGTCGACCATGATGCGAATGACGGCCGGTTTGCCGGCGAGTCGCGCCGCGGCGACGTGGAGCAGCGCCAAGTGCTCGTTGATGTACATGACATCGCACTCGCGCGCGGCGCGCAGCACGGCGAAGAACGCCTTGACGTACCGCCAAGCGAGGTTGCCGCGCGTGATCGCGACGACCGGGAACGGGTAGCCCGACGGTTTGGGATCCGAGCAGAACGCGACGACCTTCACCGCGTGGCCGCGCTCGACGAGGAAGCGGCCGAGCGACGGCACGTACACCGCGGGTCCGCCGAGGTCGGGCGGAAAGATCGGTGAGGTGAGCAGGACGCGCATCGGACGCATGCGACGCGCGCCGGAGAGGCCCGGCCGCGAGCGGGGATGTTCATCCATGAGAGGGCCCGTCCGCGTCAAGCAGCGAGCGGACGTTCTTGCGAAATGCCGTGAGCTCGGCGCGGTCCGCTGTCTTGCGCGATCTGGATCGGTAGTGGCCGCGTCCGCATTTCTCACCAATCGTTAGGAACCAAGCGTGGCATCGGACTCGACCGCAGTGGGATGCGGGCCAAGGCGCCGCCGTCCGATCAGGGTGAGCGCAGTTCCGCCGGCAACGACACCTCGAGCAGCTCGAGATCCGCGGAGCATCGACCGATCGCGTGACGCATCCCCGCCGGGATCACGATCGCGTCGGCCGCGCCGATGCGCTCCGCAGTCCCTTGTTCGCGTTCCAGTGTCGCCGTCCCTTCGAGCACGAACAGGAAGAGGAGCTCGGCGTCATGGCGCACCGCGTGCGGAGTCGGCGTGCCGACGGGCCGCACGACGCGGGCGCCGGCGAGACCGTCCGTCGCGACGCCGACTTGCATGTCACGGCACTCGAAGCCCGGGACGCGCCAAGGCTGCCAGTCGGCGCGCGCCGCCTCGTGGCGCGTGAAGCGTTGGCCGCCGAAATCGCGGTCCGGACGCCGCTCCGGAGTCGGGAGCGACAGCTCGTGGTCGGCGCACGTGTCGTGTCGAGCCGGCGAGGCGAGCTCGATCACCTCGAGCCCGGACGAGCACTCCAGCACTCGATGGCGGATGCGGGGTGGCTGCAACACCGCGTCGCCGGCTTGCAAGACGAAGGGCGGGCCTTGGTCTTCGTACACGACGCGGACCCAGCCCGTGTAGCAGTAGATCCACTGGAAGCGCGCCTCGTGGAAGTGCACGTAGTCGGACACCGGTCCGCCGCGCGGAATGCGGATGTGCGACGCGATGAATCGACCTCCTTGGCGATCGGGAATCAGATCGCGGTAGCTCATTCCGGCGCGGCCGGCGCCGAAGTGCGCGCCGGCATGCATCCGGTTCAGCACGAACGACGGACGGAGCGGCGGCAGCTCGATCGCAGGCGCCGCACTCACGAGCTCGACGCGCGTTCCGTTCGGCGCGACGAGCTCCGTCACTCCGCTGGCGACCGACGCCGGTTCGCTGCATGCGAGCCGGAGCACGCCGGCCGCCCCCACTCCGCCGCGCTCCAATCGAAGGCGCACTCCGTATCCCGAGATCACCGCGACCGACGGATCGTCGGCCGGCGAGATGGTGTCGACGCGAAACGCGAGCCGCTCGGTGAAGAACGCCAGCGTGGGCTCGAGCTCCGAGCACGGCACGACGACCTGCGCGGTTTCGATCGAGCGCTTCGCGGTGGACGTCATGCCACTGTTCCGAAACGCGGCGCGAGCGAAGCGCGATCCTGTGGCTCGGCACCGCGGTGCGCCGAGGACATGACGCGCACGCGCTTCACAAGCTCGCGTCGATTCGCGCGGCGAACGTGTGCGCCTCGAGCAAGCACGTCTCGAACGCCGGCAACGCCCAGTTGTCCTGGTTGACGAAGAAGACGTTGTCGCGGAACGGCCGGCGCAGATGCTCGATCGTCCCGCTGGAAAGCAGACCGACGCGCGCGATCGGCATCGCGTGCCCCCAGCGCGTCATCCGCACTTGCTTCACGGCCGCGGGCTCGATCGAAAGCAGCGCCAGCGTCCGCCGGAGATCGGTCGCCAGCCGGTCGGCGTACGAACGCCACGCGTTCTCCACGATCAATGTGAACAGTCCGTGCTGCCACGGGAGCGGCCAGTACAGCGTCAGGACGCTGCGCTCGTCGGCGGTGCGAGCCGCGTAGTGACCGCTGACGACGTCGGTGACGGCGTACTCTGGCTTCGCTTGCGAGGCGGGTGCTGCGAGGCTTCCGTCGCGAAGCAGGAACAAGTCGTAGAAGTCGAGCGCCACGGGCTTCTCGAGCAGCACGTTGGCCACGATGTAGGCGTTGGTGTTGATCTGCTGCATCGCCTCGTACTTGCGCGCATCGAGCTGCTGCAGACCGGGGATCAAGTACTTGCAGATGTGCTTCGAGCATGCGAGCACGACGCGCCGCGCGAGCAGCGAGCGGAACGTACCCTGCGGCGTGCGATAGACGACGCGCACCCGTCCGTCGGGCTGGACCGCGACCTCCACCGCGCGCGTGCCCGCGCGCAAGCGGTCGAGATGACCGTGCGAGTACGCGCGCACGAGTTTCTGCCAGAGCACGTCGGCGACATACGCGTTGCCGCCGGGGCAGATCCAGCGGCCGTACTCTTCGGCGGCGATGAAGTTCCAGCCCGCTGCGGCAGAGATCTCCTCCCAACCCGCGCCGAAGGAAGAGTGGCAGTAGCCTTGGACGCCCGCCGCGAGGAGGCGCGGAATCGGAAGGCCGACCTTCTCCGCGATGTCGTCCTTCAGCGACTTCTGGTCGAGCCGGAGGATCCACGCGTTGTCGCGATCCGCGACGAGCGGGATGTCGGGATAGCTCTTGTCGGCGTAGTTCTGGACGACGTCCGCGTAGCGACGAAAGGCCTCGACCTGCGCGTCGGGCAAGCCGGTGCCTTTCCAGAAATCCGACTCGATCGTGCCCGCGAACTCGACGAGATCCGCGTCCGTGCCGGCGAAACGATACACCTTGTCCAAGCCGAGCTCGTGGTAGAGGCCTTCGAGCACCGAGCCCTTGTCGGGCGCGATGAAGTACGCGCTCCCCATCGAGAAGCTCGTGTCTCTCCACGTCTCGCCCATCGCGACGCCACCGAAGCGCTCGTGCAGCTCGAACACGACCGGGTGGCGGTGGCGTAGCAGGTACGCCGTCGTCAATCCGGACAGCCCGCCGCCCACGATCGCGACTTCGACTTCTTCGTCCGGTGCCGGGGCGACACCGCCGGGGTACTGCGTCTCCGGGTGGTGAAACGGAATCTGCGTGCTCGAGAAGGCGTCGCCGAAGAATCCCGCCGCGAACGGAAGGCCGTGCACGTCGATCGACGCGGGATCGTCGTCGATCGCGGCGAGCGGTCGCGTGCGCCACAGTCCCGAATCGAGCGCGCGTGCAGCAGCCGGGACGCGCAGATGCGGCAGCCAATGCGGGTCGCGCGACAACCCGAGGAAGAAGGCCGACAACCCCCTCTGCAAGAATTCGCGTCGATTGGCCATACGGAACTCCACACGCGGCGCGCGCGGTCGTGTCCGGGAGCATCATGCTACCTCACCGCGTCCGTCGCGACGTAGCGCCCGCGCGTCCGGGGCAAGGCGTCGCATCGGAATCGACCGCAGCTCGATCTGTCGGTCAGCGAGGATCGATTCGGATCCAACGACGCCGCTTCGAGCACGTGGGCGCGACCGCAGCAGCCACGTGGTGAGAGAAGCGCGGGCTGGCAGTCCGTCGCTCGCGCTCCGAAGCGATGCCTGGATTACGGCGTCGTGCTTGCGCCTTGCGTGAGAGGCTCCGGCCCGCGATCGGCTCGCGACGGCCTTTCGAGATCGCTGCGAGCAGCCGCGGCGAAAGTCAGCGGCCGCAGGAAACCTCGTCACGGTTCGTGACGCGGTCGCCCTCGATCGCCTGCAGGCGTTCGACGGTGATGTCGCCCGTCGGGTACTCGCCCGTGAAGCAGGCGTTGCAGAACTTCTCGATCTTCGTGTTCCCCGCCTTTGCAGCGGCGTTCATCGCGTCGCGCTCGAGGTACATGAGGTAGTCGACGTCGAGGAGCTTGCGCACGTCGTCGATCGAGTGGTTCGTCGCGACGAACTCCTTCTTCGTCGCCATGTCGATGCCGTACGGGCACGGCGCGACGAGCGGCGGGCTGCACGAGGCGAGGTAGACCTTGCGCGCGCCGGCCTCGCGCGCCATGGACACGATCCGCCGCGCGGTGTTGCCGCGCACGATCGAGTCGTCGACGAGGAGGACGTCCTTGTCCTCGAACTCGAGCGGGATCGGGTTCAGCTTGCGCCGGATCGAGGTCTGGCGGCTGCCCTGGTTCGGCATGATGAACGTGCGGCCGATGTAGCGGTTCTTCACGAGCCCTTCGCGGTACGGCACGTCGAGCGCCATCGCCATCGCGAGCGCCGCATCGCGCGAGGAATCCGGGATCGGGATCACCGCGTCGGGCTTCGGTGCGCCGGAGTCCAGCCATTGCTTCGCGAGCGCTTCGCCGAAGCGGCGGCGCGTCTTGTAGACGGACACGTCGTCGAGGAACGAGTCCGGACGCGCGAAATAGACGAGCTCGAAGATGCACGGCCGGTGCGGCTTGTCCGAGAGCTTCCGGCGCACGACTTTGCGGTCCGCCGCGATGAACAGCGCCTCGCCGGCCTCGAGATCGAAGCTGCGCTTGTAGCCGTTGACGTCGAGCACGACGCTCTCGCTCGCGCACGCGTACCACTTGCCTTCCGGCGTGTCCTTCTCGCCGAACACGATCGGCTTGATGCCGAACGGATCGCGGAACGCGACCATCCCGACGTCTGCGAGCGTCGCGACGACGGAGTAGGCGCCCTTCACGTCCTTGTAGACCTGCTTGACGGCGTAGAAGACGTCCTCGGCCGACACGTTGTGCCCCGGGCTCAAGCGCTCGCTCAAGGCGCGCGCGAACACGAACAGGATCACTTCGAGGTCGCAGCTCGAGTTGAGGCGCGTCCCGCTGTTCTTGAAGTGGCGGTCGAGCAGCTCGGTGAAGTTCGTCACGTTGCCGTTGTGCGCCATCGCGACGCCGATCGGGAACGTCAGGTGGAAGGGCTGTGCGTCGTCCTTGCGGCCGCGGCCGACGGTCGGATAGCGCACGTGCCCGACGCCGAGGTTGCCGCGCAAGCGCTCCATGTTGCGCTCGTTGAAGATCTCGAGCACGAGCCCGAGGCCCTTCTTCACGTGGAACGAGTCCGTGAACGTGATGATCCCGGCGGCGTCCTGGCCGCGATGCTGCACCGCCAGGAGACCTTCGTAGATCTCGCCAGCGACGTCGACGCCGTCAGGCCCGTAGATGCCGATGAATCCACACATGCGCTCGCCGAACTCCGACCGGCCTGCGTGACTTCGATGCGCTGGCCGAGAAGAGAACACCATAGGCCGCCTGCACGAGACCGGCAAGGTTGCGAAGGTGCGCTTATAGTGGGCGGCTCCCGATGCCGGCCTCGACTGCTCACGTTCCGATGAAGCGCCTGCAGGCCGCGGACAAGTTCCTCGGGCGCTTGGGTTGCACTTTGCTGCAGCCGCTGCGTTGGAAGCGCTGGCTGAACGGCGCGCCGAGCGAGCCGCGCAACGTCTTGCTGATCAAGTTCTGGGGCATCGGCAGCCTCCAACTCTTGACGCCGGCCGTGCGCACGCTGCGCGCTCGCCACCCGGGCGCGCGCTTCACGCTCCTCACGCTGAACGAGAACGCCGAGTTCGCGCGCGGCCTCCAGCTCTTCGACGACGTGCGCACGCTCGACGTGCGCAGCGGGCGAGGCGTACGCGGCTGGGCGCGCATCGCACACCGGATCGTCGCGCTCGTGCGCGAAACGCGCAGCGCACGCTTCGACCGCGTGTACGACTTCGAGTTCTTCACGCGCTTCTCGGCGCTCGTCTCGCTCGCCGCGGGCGCGCGCGAGACGTCGGGCTTCGCCGCGCCGAACGTCTGGCGCGGCGGGTTCCACACGCGCACCGTGCCGTTCAACCGCTACTGGCACGTCGCGCGCAATTTCCGCGCGCTCGCCGGCGGCGAGGACGGCGAGGACGTCGGTTTCGAGGACCTCGTGGCGTATCGACCGACTCCCACCGACGAGCGCGCGATCGGCGAGCGGCTCGCCGGGATCGCCGGCCGCACGTTCGTCGTGCTCAATCCGAACGCGGGGCACCTATCGCTCGAACGTCGTTGGCCGGCGAGCTCCTTCGCGCGCCTCGCGCGCTCGCTCGTCGAAGAGGACGGCACGCCTGTGGTGTTCATCGGGAGCAGCGGCGAGGTCGAGTACGTGCGCGCGATCGTCGCGGAAACCGGTGCATCGCCGGAGAGCCACGTGATCGACCTGTGCGGCAAGCTCTCGATCGGCGAGCTGTGCACGCTGCTCGGCAAGGCCGGCGTGATCGTCACGAACGACAGCGGTCCGATGCACCTCGGCGCGGCGACCGGCACGCCGACCGTCGGCCTGTTCGGGCCGGAGACGCCGGTGATGTACGGCCCACTCGGCTCGCGCACGACGGCGCTGTGGAAGCCACCGGTATGCAGCCCGTGCATCAACGTGCACGACAACAAGGTCTACACCTGCGTCCACGGCACGCCGGAGTGTCTCGTCAACATCTCGCACGACGAAGTGCTCGAAGAAGTGCGCTTGTGGCTGTGGGACCGCGTGCTCCAGCCGCGCGGCGTGTGGGCGCGCCGCGGCGCGCTACACGTCCTGCGCGGACCGCCGCACGAGTGGTTCGAGGAGCTGCCGAAGTGAGCGCGCGCGGGTGCCGGTTGCGCGTAGCGCCCGCGCTCGGTCAGGACGCGCGCCACTCACGTGCCCCGACGATGGACTCTCTGCTCCAAAAGTCGGGCGCTCGCGATGGCGCCGTCCGCGGCGCACTCGCGAGTGCCGACTCCCGCGGCCGAAGGCCGCGGAATCTTCGCGGGGCGGCAACGGCGTGAACGTGCTCCTGCTCAACCCGCCCGGCGAGCGCACCTACATCCGCGACTACTTCTGCTCGAAGACCACGAAGTCGAACTACCTCTTCCATCCGATCGACCTCATCGTGCTGTCCGGCACGCTGCACGCGCACCACGCGACGTCGGTGCTCGATTGCATGGCCGAGCGCCTCGACGCGCGCGCGGCGGGGCTGCGCATCGACGAGCTCGCTCCCGATGTGATCGTGAGTCTCGTCGGGTCCGTCTCGTGGCGCGAGGACAAGGCGTTCCTCGCAACGCAAGCGCGGCTCGGCCGGCGCGTCCTCGTGATCGGCGACGTGCTGCACGAGCGCTCGGTCGAGCGTCTCGCGCAAGAGCCCTGGATCGAAGCCGCGCTGCACGAGTTCGCGACGCAAGACGTCGTGCACTATCTCGCCGGTGAACTCGAGCGCGTCGAGAACATGACGCTGCGACGCGCGGACGGAACCGCCGAGCGCGTCCAGCGCGGATCGAAGAAGGGCGAGTACCGCGTGCCGATGCCGCGTCACGAGCTCTTTCCGCGCAAGGGCTACCACTTCTCGTTCGCGAAGCGCGAGCCGTTCGCCACCGTGCTCACCGACTACGGCTGCCCGTATCCGTGCACGTTCTGCGTCATCGGCACGCTCGGGTTCAAGCAGCGGCCGATCGACGACGTCCTCGAAGAGATCGATCACCTGCGCGCGCAGGGCATCACCGAGATCTTCTTCATGGACCAGACGTTCGGCGTCGTGAAGAAGCGCGGGCTCGAGCTGTGTCGCGCGCTCGCGGAGCGCGGCGACTTGTCGTGGACGACGTTCTGCCGACCCGACACCGCCGACGACGAGCTCTGCGCCGCGATGAAGCGCGCCGGCTGCCACACGGTGATTCTCGGCGTCGAGAGCGCCGACGACAAAGTGCTCGCCGCGTACAAGAAGGGCTACGTCGCGCAGGCCGTGCGCGACGGCTTCGCGCGCGTGCACGCGCACGGGCTGCGCTCCGTCGGCACGTTCATCGTCGGGCTGCCGGAAGAGAGCGAAGAGTCCATCGCGCGCACGCTCGACCTCGCGCTCGAGCTCGACATGGACTTCATGAGCCTGAACATGGCCGTGCCGCGCTTCGGAACTCCGTTTCGCGCGCGCGCCGTCGAGCTCGGGCTCGCGGATCCCGACGACCTCGTCATGGATCAAGGCGGCGCGGACGCGTTCTTGCCGACGAAGACGCTCGATCGCGAGCGCATGCTCGCATTGAAGAAGTCGATGGTGCGGCGCTTCTATCTGCGCCCGAAGTATCTGTGGCGGAGGTTGACGTCCGTGCGCACGGCGCAAGAGTTCAAGGGGCAAGTGCGCGAGGGCCTGGCGCTGCTCCGGCAGAACCTCTGAGCGCGCTGCGCGCGCGGGTGAGGCGGCAGACCGCCTCACCCCCCCAGCAGCTGGTCCTTGAACTTGAGCAGGTTCTCGTGCATCCGCTTCAAGTCCTCGTCGGCGCCGCCGAGCGCGAAGTAGCGCTCGTAGTGCTCGAACGCCTTCTTCGTGCGCTCGCGGTCTTGGTACGTGTCGCTCAGCGTGTGGCACAGGATCGCGAGGTTCTTGTGCGCGTCCAGATACGCCGCGTCCATCTCGAGCGCCTTCTCGTACTGCGCGATCGCGTCCTCGTCCTTCGCTTCCTTCTCGAGCGCGACGCCCTTGAGGAAGTAACCCATCGCGTGCTTCGGGTGCGCTTGGATGAACGCGTCCGACTGACGCAGCGCATCGGCCGCGTTCTCCGCGCGCAGCGCGAGCTCGATGGAGACGCGCGCGACGAGCGCGCTCTTCGGGTCGAGCTTCTCCGCGGCGGCGAGTTCCTTGCGCGCTTCCTCGTGCTTGCCCGCGCGTCCAAGCAACTCGGCGAACGCGAGACGCGCGCCGACATCGTTCGGATCGCTCTGCACGGCCTCGCGCATCAGGATCTCGGCATCGACTCCGTTGCCCGTCAGCATCAATGCACGCGCGAGACCGACTTGCGCCGGAATCGCCTTCGGGCGCTTCGACAGCACGTCGCCGAACGACTTCTCCGCGTCGGCCGGACGCCCGATCAACAATTGCGTTTCGCCGGCCAAGTAGCGTGCGCGGGGCCAATCCGCGTCGCTCGCGGCGACCTTGCCCGTGATCTCGAGCACGCGCGCGTACTGCCCGGCCTCGAAGGCTTTGGTCGCTTGCGCGAGCGCAGTTTCGCCCACGACGCGCGGTGCGGGTTCGGCGCGGAAGAACGCCGGCGCGAGCGCGCCGACGACGGACAAGAGAAGCGAGGTCGACATGGTTTCACTCCGAGATCCGCGGCTTTGAAATGTGCGCCGATCGCGCGCAGCCGCGCGCGCGTTGGCGTGTGCAGGAGAGCTTGCTGCGCGACAGGTGAACCGAGACCGGACGGCCATCCGGCCGGCCTCGGCGTCTGCTCATCCGAGACTTGGAGTCTCAGATCCTGGCCAAGTTGCCGAGCACCAGCTTCGAGACGTCGGCGCGCGCGACCGTCGAGGTCGCGAGCGCTTCCGTCCCGTAAGAACGCAGCGCGTTCGCCTTGGAGGCGAGCGGGCACTTGTTCTCACAGCGGTAGCTCGACAGAGACTTGCAATCGCCACCGGCGAACGCCGGCACGATCAGGGCTGCAACAGCAGCGAGGGCAAACAGCTTCTTCATAGGAATCCTCCCGGGCGTGATGCCCGTGGAGGAACGAGGACACGGCGAGGCGCGCGGATCCGGCCGCAAAGCGGCGGTTTCCGTGTTTCGGTTGCGTCACCGCGGCGCGTCGGCCGCGCGCACGACCTCGGGGAAGCGCCCGTCCTGCTCGAGGCGCACGAGCAGTGCCGCGAAGTCGAGCTCGTAGCTCGTGCCGCGGTGCGCCGCGAGCGCTTGCTCGATCTCGGCGCGCGCGTCGTCGACAGCGGTGCGCGCGCGCGCAGCCTCGAACCGCACCACGGCATCGCGCTCGATGCGGGCGAGCCCGCTGCGCGCGCGTTGCGCGAACTCGTCGCCTTCGACGCGCGACGCGGCGAGCGCGCGGTACTCGCGCTCCGCGGCGGCGAGCTCGAGCTCGCTTTCGGCTCGTCGGGCGTCGGTGAGTCGCTGTGCGCGCGCGCGCACGACCTCCCACGACGGTGCGTCGTCGCGCGCGCGCACGACCGCCAGCGCGTCGAAAAGACTCGCGACGAACCGCGCGGCGTGCGGAGCGCGCACGAGCGGCGCGGTCGCGCTGCCTTCCGCGTTCCACACCTCGAGGAACGGGTAGCCCTGCTCGACGAGCTCCATCGCGCGCGCCTTCGGCAGCGACGCGAGGTCGATGCGCAGAGGCACGAAGCGCTCGGCGGTCTCGACGACACCCGCGTCGGCGAACACGAGCTTGTCGAGCGCGGCGCACAGGGGACAGCCGGGCAGCGTGCCGAAGACGAGCAGCGGGCGGCGCGACGCGCGCGCGAGCAGCCGCGCGTCCGCATCGCTCGTCAGCCACTGCACGCGGCCGTCCTCGCCGCGTGGATCGAAGTCGGCGAAGCGCGCGGGCAGTGCGTCGTCGTCCGCGCACGGCGGCGGCGTCACCCCCGCGAGCGCGGCGACGGGAATGCACTGCAGGGCGAGCGGCTCGCTCGACGGCGTGTGGCGCACACGCCACGCGATTGCGCCGGCGATCGCCGCGAGCAGAACGGCGGCGGCCGCGGCGCGCGGCACGCGCTGCGAGCGCGGGAGCTGCGCTGCGAGCACCCCGAACGTCAGCTTCGAGCGCGCTTCGCCGCACGCGTCGAGCCCGGTCAACGCGTGGACGGTGCGAAAGTCGTCCGCGAGCGCGCGCATCTCGGGCTCGAGCTGCGTCACCGGCGCGCTCGCGTCCGCCCAAGCGCGGAGGCGATCGAAGCGTGTCGATTCGTCGTGGTTCACAGGTGCAGCGCGTGTTGTCGGTAGGCCTTGAGCTTCAGGGCGAGCAAGCGCGTCGCGCGCTCGAGGCGCGACTCGATCGTCTTCACGGGCGCGCCGACGAGCTCGGCGATCTGCGCACACGTCAGGCCTTCGTAGCGGAAGAGCACGAACGCCTCGCGCGCGGGCTCGGGCAGCGTGTCGAGCGCTTCGCGCACGCGGTGCACCAGGAACTCGATCGACTCGCGCCGCTCGCGATCGTGGTCGTCTTGCGCGGGCACGCTGTCGTCGGCGCTGACGGTCGGGGCGAGCGCGCGCCGGCGCTCACGCACCTCGCGCTGGTTGAGGAAGAGCCGGTACGCCGTGCTCCGCAGGTAACCGCCCGCGCTGCCGCGGCCCTCGAACTGTGCGCGCTTGCGCCACACGGTGAGAAACGTCTCTTGCAGCAGATCCTCTGCGTCCGCGGTGCTGCGCGTGAGGCGGCAGAGGAAGCGGAAGACGGGATCCCGGTGCGCCTCGAACATGGCTTGGAAGGTGTGGCGATCGAAGGGGCTCACGGGTCGTCGCGGGCCGAAGCTCGTGGCTCGCGCAGCGCGCCAAAGCTCGATTCGCACCAGTACAAGGACAGCGGCGGGGCGCGCGGCTCCGGCAACTTTCCTGGATGAACAGACTTCGAACGGGCGCGCGCCGAGCCGCCGCTGCGCGCGAACTCTGGTAGCGTGGGCCCCCTCAGAGCTCACCCGACGGATGGCAGGGTGAAGAACGGGAGCTCCCATGCATCGGACACTTCGTTTCCTCATCGGCGGCACCGTGCTCGCCGGCACCGTGTTCATCGGGATCACGCGCGCGCAGACGACGGCACGCGCGAGCGTCGGCCGCTTCGGCTTGCAGGGCAACGCGGTCTCGACGAACTACACCGAGATCGGTGGCTTCGCGTCGTCGGACGGCCGCCTCGTCGTCTTCAGCAGCTTGGCGTCGAACCTCGTGACCGGTGACACGAACGCCGCCACCGATGCGTTCGTCCGCGACTTCGTCAACGGAGTGACGACGCGCGTCAGCGTCGACTCGTCGGGCGTGCAGGGCAACGGCACGTCGAACCACGCCGCCATCTCGGCGGACGGCCGCTTCGTCGCATTCGTGAGCTCGGCGTCGAACCTCGTTCCCGGCGACACGAATGGCGCGGCCGACTTGTTCATCCGCGATCGGCAGACGTCGCAGACTGCGCGCATCGTTTTCGATCCCGCCGGCACGCAGCAGTCCGTGATCCCGGTCAACCCGTCCCTGTCGGCGGACGGGCGCTACGTCGTGTTCACGAGCTCGGCGTCGTTCCTCGTGCCGGGCGACACGAACACGCGCGACGACATCTTCGTGCACGACCGGCAGACGGCCACGTTCACGCGCGTCAGCGTCGACTCCGCGGGCTCGCAGGCGAACGACACGTCGTACGCGCCCGCGATCTCCGGCGACGGCAACGTGGTGTCGTTCAGCAGCCGCGCGACCAACGTCGTCGCCGGTGATACGAACGGGCGCGACGACGTGTTCGCGCACGACCGGACGACCGGCGTCACGACGCGCGTCAACGTGAGCTCGGGCGGCGCCGAGAGCAACGGAGCCGGTGAGCGCTCGTCGCTCTCGCACGATGGACGGTACGTCGCGTTCGAGGACGCCGCCTCGAGCCTCGTCGGCGGCGACACGAACAGCGCGACCGACGTGTTCGTGCACGACCGCGTGACGGCGCAGACCGTGCGCATCAGCCTCGACTCGAGCGGGGCGCAAGGGAACGGCAACTCGACGTATCCCTCGCTCTCCGCCGATGGCCTGACCGTCGCGTTCGGCAGCTTGGCTTCGAACCTCGTCGGCGGCGACACCAACGGCCGCTCGGACGTGTTCGTGCGCGACCTGCTCACGTCGCAGACGACGCGCGTCAGCGTCGACGGGCTCGGCGCGCAAGGCAACGAGACGTCGCGGGACCCGCGCGTGTCCGCCGACGGCTTCACCGTCGTGTTCACGAGCGACGCGAACAACTTGGTTGCCGAGGACACGAACGCGGTGCCCGACGTCTTCGCGCACGACATCCAAGGCGTCGATCCGTTCAGCGAGTTCTGCTTCGGCGACGGATCGCTGGCGACGCCGTGTCCGTGCGCGCTACCCGATACCGTTCCGAATCCGAGCGGCGCGTCCGGCCACGGCTGCGCGAATTCGTTCAACTTGGACGGCGCGCTCCTGTACGCGGAGGGTGGCACCAGCCCGGACACGGTGGTGTTCACCGCGTTCATCGGTCCGGGCTACGTGGGCTTCGGCTTCCTCGTCAAAGGCGACGCGCGCAGTCCCGCGGGCTTCGCGAACGGCGACGGCGTGCGCTGTGTGAGCGGCGCGCTCGTCCGCTTCGGCGGTCACAACGCGGGGCTCGGCGGCGCCGCGCCCGGTCACTGGACGTATCCGAACGTCACGCAATCGTCGGCCGTGTCGGTCGCCACCGCACAGGCGCCGGCGCAGGATGCGTGGTACCAGCTCTTCTACCGCAACGCCGTGGCAGGGTTCTGTTCGTCCGGCACGACGAACTGGACCAACGGCGTGCGGATGTCGTGGCCCTGAGCCGCGTCGGCGGTGCGTCTGCCGCGGGGCGCCGAGCCTCGTGAGGCGGCGGCAGCCCTTCCGTTTTGGAACAAAGCCCGGGCGCGGCCCGTCGACCTAGTGTCCTGAGTCAGAAGTTCGCTCTCACCAAGGTCGAGATCGTCGTCGCTGGCAAGGCGCGAGGGTGCAGGCAACCTGTCAGGTTTCCGAACCCGAGCAACGCCGCCAGCGCGGAGGAGATCGA
>JBJXHG010000022.1:0-18239 GCA_046160865.1 Planctomycetota bacterium
CGACGCGCGGTCACGGCGGCCACGTCACGCTGACGCCATTGGTCCAGTTCGTCGTGCCCGCCGAGCAGAAGCCCGGCGTGGCGTTGCGATAGAAGAGCTGATACCAAGCGAGGCCCGGGCCCTGCGCCGTGATCTGAGTGATCGGCGTCGTCTGCACGAGGTTGGGATACGTCCACGATCCGACCGGTGCACCATTCGTTCCGGCCGCATGGCCGCCGACGCGAATCAACGCTCCATCGACACAGCGGACTCCGTCGCCGTTCGCAAAGCCAGCCGCGCTCTGCGCGTTGCCTTTGACCAAGAACGCGAAGCCGATGTAGTTGATGCCCACCTCGGCCCGGAACACGACCTCATCCGGCGCGAGCGTTCCTCCCGCGGCGAGCTCGGCGCCCGCCAGCGCAAACGAGTTCGCGCAACCGTGGCCTGCCGCGCCGCTCGGATTCGGAACGGTGTTCGGCGGCGCGCACGGGCACGCGGTCGCGAGAGATCCGTCGCCGAAGCAGAACGAGTCGAACTCGGTCGTGCGGCGGTCACGAACGAAGTCTTCGCCGAACCCCAAGTCGTTCGGGACGAGGTTCGACGCGCCGCTCGTGAACAGGACGTACCGTCCGTCGAGCGAGAGCCAAGGATTCCGCGATCCGGCCGTGCCCTCGTTCCCGGCATCGTCGACGCTGATGCGCGTCGTCTTCCTCGCGAACATGTCGTAGAGAAAGATGTCGTAGACGGCGTTCGTATCGTTCGGCACGAGGTTGTCTCCATTGCTGAAGAAGGCCACGTAGCGTCCGTTGCCGGAGATCGACCCCTGCTTCGACTGGGCATTCGATTGAATGCCGGCCGAGTCGACGCTCACGCACCTCGTCTCGCCCGTCTCGCGGTCGTGGACGAAGACGTCGTCCACCCCGTTGACGTCTTCCGCGAGGTTCGTCGCCGTGCTCGTGAACGCGACGTAGCGGCCGTCCGCCGAAATCGTGCTGATGATCCACGTGTCGTGGTTGGACTCGACGCCGTTCGAACCGACGGAGACGCGCTCGAGCGCACCCGTCTGAAGATCCTGCACGAAGAGGTCGAACTCGCCGTTCGTGTCGTTCGGTACGAGGTTCGTCGCGTCGCTGGAGAACACGACGAAGCGACCGTCGGCGGAGATCATCGGGCACACGGAGTCGCCGCCCTCGCCTTGCAGCCCCGTCGAGCTCTCGCTCACGCGCACGTTCGTCCCGAGCAACAAGTCGCGGACGAAGACGTCGGTGCGGTTGTTCGTGTCACCTTGCACGACGTTCGTCGCGCTGCTGTAGAACGCGAGGTAGCGACCATCCGCCGAGATCGAGCAGCCGAACGAGAAGCCGTTGCACTGGTTGCCGTTGGGCCTGAGGCTGACGCGCGAGGTCGTCTGCGCTTGCAGGTCGCGCAGGAAGATGTCGGTCGCCAGGTTCGTATCGCCCGGCACGAGGTTCGTCGCGTCGCTCTCGAACGCCACGTAGCGTCCATCGGCGGAGATCGTCGCGAGCTTCGACGAACCATTGCCTTCCACGCCGCCGGTGCTGACGCTCGCGCGCGAAGTCGTTCCGGCCACGAGGTCGCGCACCATCACGTCGAGGGTTCCGTTCGTGTCGTTCGGTACCAAGTTCGTCGCGGCCGTGGTGAATGCCACACGAGTCGCGTCTCCGGAAAGCACGGAACGATAGGCCGTCGCCTCGGCGTTCGTCGGAACTCCACTGGAGCTGACGTTCACGCGCACCGTCGTTTGTGCCTGCGCGGTTCCGGCGACGAGTGCACCGAGGCAACACCATCGAGACGACACGTTCATTGGAGGGGCTCCGGGTTGCGGTGGACGGAAATCGCGAGCGAGCGGTGCGGCTCACGGTATCGCACATCGCTCAGCGTGGGACGCCGCGACGGACATTCTTTGCACGTGTGCCGCGGGCGGCGCGAGCGGAGTCGCGCACCGCGGCAAGAGCACCCTCGCACCTCGCAGATGATGAGCGCGGGCAAGTTGCACGTCACAGTGGGGCGTAGGCAGATGCAACGGGTCCCCGCCGCCGTTTCAAGCGTGCGACGCGAGAGCGCGCCGCACGCGGCCGCAGCAGGACGTGGTGAGAAATGCGGGTTAGTCATCACCCGTCAGCACGCCGGCCGGCACGCTCAGCGGCAAGCTGAGCGCGAAGCCCTTCTGCGACGTGCGGCACGCGATCCACAAGTCGAAGCGGATCGAGCGCGTGCGTTCCGCGTCGTTCGCGCCGGAGAGCTGGACTCTAGCGGTCGCCGTTGGCGCGTTCGGCTGCGATCTGGGCGTCAATGCCCGACCGCCACTCGGGTGTGTTCCACCACTCCTTCGTCAAACAAGTCCATCGGTTGCTCGCATCTGCGATCGAGGCACAGCGGACAACGCGCTCGCGCACCTCGGCGACGCGCGCGTAGCGCAAGAACGGCGTGATCGCGATGCGCGACCATTCCTCGCGGTTCAGGAACACCCCGTGCTCGTCGACGCCGGCTCCGAGTCGCGTGTTGGGATACGCGCGGTGCAAGAGGTCGCGGTGCGAGACTCGGAACGGCACTTGGTCCTGGGGGCCGTCGAACGGGTCGTTGCGATCTGCGTGCTCCAAGCTCGCGGCGATGAGCAGCAGACGCTCGTACTCAGGATCGCGATAGAACGCGAAGCCTGTTCGGCGCCCGATCCACACGTCGTCGCCGAGCGGCTCGAGTTGCTCGTTGCGGACGTCTTCGTCGTTCAATGCGTAGTAGAAAGAGCTCGTGTCGTCGTTGAACAGCAAGAAGAACTGGACGGCCGATTCGTCGTACACCTGGCCGATGAAGCGCTCGTTCGGCGCGAGCCGTAGCTCTTCCGGAGCATGCGTGCCGACTTCGGTCAGTAGGAAGTGGACGGTCTTGCCGCGGTACGTGACGAGGTAGCTGAACGGTGTCTCACGCTTCACGGTGAGGCCGTCTTCGGCGCCGAGCATGCGACTCCACGAGCGCTTCTCGGGCACGGTGAAGTACGCCGAGCCGAGTCGTCCGGCATCCAAGTCCGCGACGCGGACGTTGCCCATGATGCGCACGCCGTCGAGCTCCGTCGCGAAGTAGTAGAAGCCTTCCGTCGGATATACGACGCAGCGCGGCGGCAGCCACGAGTACACGTAGTCGATGACGGCAGCGGCATCGTCGACGCGCGGTCGCTCGGAGATCTGCCCGTCGGAGAGAATCGACGCGCCCGAGGTCCAACACGTCGCGAGCGCGTTCCAGAGCTCGCCGAAACGCAAGCGAGCGTGGAACGCGTTCGTCTGGGCGATCGTCAGCTGGTTGAGCTCCAGCCGCTGGAAGAAGCGATGAACGAACAGTGGCATGCTCGCGAGGAGGAACGCGAGCCCGATGCCAAGGACGATGCGACTTCTGACGGACACGAACGACTCGTTTCGATCGATGTCAGGGCGAAGTGTAGTTCCGTAGCGTTTGCCCTACGCGACAGCCGGTTGCGCAGACCGTGTCAGCGGCCTCGGGCGAGCTCCTCCTCGATCCGTTCGACGACGCTTCGAAGTTCCGGTTCCTCACTTGCGGCGGCCAGCGCGAGCAGATCGCACGCCTTCGAGCGAACCTCCGGATCGATCTCGGCGATCGTCACCTGCGCGCCCACCGCGTGAAGCATCTCGCGCTTCGTCAGAAGTGATACCTGCGGCTCTCGGAATAGGTCGACGAGGAGCGCCGTCACGCGCCGCTGGAGCACGATCCTGTCCTCGCGATCCGTGCGAGCCGGTAGACGCTTGTCGTACAGCGGGTAGAACTCGCGCTGATACATACCGAGGAGTGCGTTCGCGGCTGCGGCTCTGCCGATGGCATCGAGCTTCGGGTACGCCGCCAAGTCCAGGTCGACGCCTCCAATGCGCAGGCGCGCGAACGCGGCTGAGGTCCGGAGTGTTTCCTCGAGACGGGCTCCGGCTTGCGGATCACTCGCGCTGGTCGCCGCGAGCGTGGCTTCCACGCGCAGACGGAACGCCGGCTTGGGATTCTGCAGCAGCACGAGTAGCTCGGGCATGGCGGCGGACGCGGGCTCGCCGATGTGGCCGAGGCTGTCCGCGGCTTGTCGCGCCGTCGTGAGATCCTCGTGGTGCAGGAGGGGCATCAGCGCCGTCACCACCACCGCTTGCAGGTGCTTTGGCGCGAACGATATGGCGGTCGCGCTCACGTTGCGCACGTACTGGTCGTCGTCGCGCGTCCCTTCGATCAGGAGCTCCGCCAGCGCTGTGTCGAGGTCCGGCGCACTCGGCCGATGCCAATCGCGCTTCGCCGCGAATGCCAGCACGCCAAACGTGCTTTGTCGAGGGCCGCGATCGTGTCGGAAGTCGCCACGACGGATGCGGTCGCCGAGCGGCTGCAGCCACTCGACGGTCGGCAAAGCTTCGAGAGCGCGGCGCGCATCGTCGCGCGCGCCCGCGACCTTCAAGTCGTCCAAGAGTGCAGTCACGGACGAACTCTGGGATCCCGCCGCTCCCGTCAGCGTCGAAGCGCACGCCGAGCTGTAGGCGGGGAGCAGGGAAAGAGCTGCGAGGCCGACGATAGCGGAGACGCACATGAGAACTGCAGAACGAGTCATCGAACCACACGCCTTTCGGAAGTCGAGCTCAGTCGACTGTGATCCACTCCGTGGGGGGAACGGGGATGCGCGCGGCGCCGCACAGCACGTTCAAATCGCCGTGCTGCGGATCAAACTGATAAATCTGATCGCCATCCAAATAGATCTCGTGCGCGGGGAATCCATCGTGCGCGCCTTCGTCCACGATACGGTACCAGAAGTGCTCACCGCACTCCTTCAACTCGATCTTGATCGTCGAATCAATTGCACAGCTGATCAGAGACAGTGGATAACGGGCGTCGACGGTTAAAGTCACCTTGCGTATACGCTCCCATGGCTTCGAAGGGTTCGGCACATTTGTCCCCTTCACATCCAGGCGCGAGGGACGCTCAGTCGCGGTGCCGACGTCACTGGGAGTCGCGCCCGAGTGGAGCACGTAGCGACATGGCTCGTGCGCGGACCCGAGGTCCTGGACGGAGGAGCTGGCGTACTCGTGACTCGTGTCGAATCCCTCTTCGCTGCTGACAATGGGCGTGCCGGCGTGGCCATACCGGATGCGCACTTTGGCTCGCTGGCGCGTGCGACTGCTGGCGAGGTACGTGGCACCGAACGAACGGTCATCGCCAGCCGCATAGCCGGGGAGCGGAAACGGAATGTTGGCGAGCGGACAAGGAATGAACGTCTTGTAGACGAGCTCGTGATCGATCTGCTGCGGCGGGCACACGATGCGCATGGTCGCGCTGGTGAACGGTTGGCCGTCGCCGGACGAGTCGGGGTCCGGGTCCAGCACGGCGCGCAACACGACCGTGCCTGGCTTGACCGGGTACACGCGGAACGAAACCGAATCTTCGTGCCACGTGTGCACGCCGCAGCCAAAGTGTCCGGGCGCCACGATCGGAATGGTCAGCCCGATGTGGTACGTCGAGAGTCCTGCGCCGTACTCGAGCCCGATGCACGACGCGTCGCCCGACACGACCTCCAGGCGCAGCATTCCGCGGAGGTCGCGTTCTTCGGGCGTGTCGACCGTGATGATCTGGCAATCGACGGTGAAGTCGGCGCCGCACGTGTCCGCCGAAAATGTGTTCAGCACGATGCTCTGCTCGCCGTTGATCCGCGTCACGCCCCGGTTCGGAGAGCCTCCACCGCCGCAATCCTTGCGTTCCGGATCGCCGGATGACGACTGCGACGTCGCCGTGTGCGTGCTGCTGTCGGTCGAATGCGAGCTCGATCCGTCGAAGTGACTCTCCGACGTCAGCTCGTGGTCATCCGAGGTCTTGAAGTGATCGTGCGAACTAGCGTCGTGCGTGTCGGACGTCGAGTAGTGCGTCTCCGAGGACGAATCATGGACGTGCGAGTTGCCGAAATGCGAATCGGTGCTGCCGAAGTGCTGATCGGAGTTGTAGTAGTGCACGTCGGAGCTGTCGTAATGCGTGCTACTGATCGCGAAGTGCGTGTCGGACTCGGGCGAGTGCGATGCGCTACTGGGGGCGTGCTCGTCGGAGTTGGCGTCATGCTCGATGCGGCCCGGACGAGCAGGGCCGTGTGGACCTCCTGGTCCGGGGATGCCGCCGGACACGGCCGCGTCCGCCGTCGCGAATGCTGCAGGCGGCAATCGATCCGGCTGCACGGCGTCGCGCTGCGCGATGTCCTGTGGCGAAGCTACGAGTGAAAAGCGCTTGCGCAACGCCTCGATCTGCTGCGGCGCCTTCTCGTGGGCTTCGAGCGACGGGGCGCTGAGCACGACCTGCGCATCGTAGGGCACGAACACGCTCGCGATAGCGCCAGTGATTCCGAGGAGCGGGACGACGACGACGAATCGAGAAAAGCGAGCGGTGTTCAATGTTTCTCCGTGGTCTGGGGACGCAGCTTTGGAGATCGATGTGTGAGCAATGAGATACGAGCTGCGACGCGAATGCAAGTCACAGATTCGGGCGCCAAGTCTGCGGAAATCTCCTCCTCGCATGGTCACAGAAAAAGCGCTCGCGCGCCGAACCAGTTCGGAGCTCGGCTTCGTGTCTACAATCGCTTGAATGCGTCCTCCAGGTCGCATTCAATTGTCGTGAACTAGCCTCGACGCGTACTGCGCCCTCACTTCGGCGCGTCGACGTCGTCACCCGTCAGCACGCCGGCCGGCACGCTCAGCGGCAAGCTGAGCGCGAAGCCCTTCTGCGACGTGCGGCAAGCGATCCACAAGTCGAAGCGGATCGAGCGCGACCGTCCCGCTTCGCTCGCACCCGAGAGCTCGAGCGAGACGGAGCTCGCGCGCTCGTGCGCCCATTCCATCGGCACCGGTTGCGCGCGCAGCGGCGTGCCGTCGAGCGCGAAGAAGAGCACGTGGTCGCGATCGAGGTCGAATGCGAGCCGCTCCTCGAGCGCGGGCGCACCGCCGCGCGCCGCGCCCGCGGACGACTTACCGTGCGCGCGGTACGCGACCATGTACGTGCCCGCGGGCAAGCTGGGCTCGAGCAGCATCTCGCTCGTCGCGAGGAAGCCGAGCGTCACGGGACCGCTCTCGAGCGTGCGGCGGTCGAGCGTTTGCGGGTCCGCGACCGGCAGCGCGTCGACCGGCGTGAAGAGCGCGTACGCATAGCCCGTGATCGTGCGATGGCTCGACGGCGTGCCGTCGACGATCTTGCTCGTCCAGCGCTCGAGCACGGTGCTCGCGCGCGCGTCGAACTCGACGAGGCCGTGCGGCTCGAGCGGACGCACATTGGGCGTGATCTGCGTGGTGAGGAGCGCCGTCGCGAGATCGACGCCGCGCTTCACGCTCGCGGCGCAGCGAAAGCCGAGCGCGTCGGTCGATTGCTGGCGCTCCGCGCCGCGCCTCACGCTCCCGCGCGCCATCGTCGGTGGCGTCTGGAACGATCCGCCGACGACGACGCGTTGCTCCGCGTTCCAATCGGCGAGCGCGTTGACGATGCGCTTCGAGCCGCCGAACCCGAACTCGTACACGCGTCGCTCGTAGCCGCGGAAGGGCAGGTACGGACTCTCGGTCCATTCCCACACGTTGCCGCACAGATCGAACACACCTTGGCGGCTCATGCCCGCGGGAAAGCTCGCGACGGGATGCGCGCCGCCTTTCTTCCGCGCCGCGCTCGTCGCCGCGCGCTTTTCGCTGTCCCACTCGTTGCCCCACGGGAATGCGCGGGTCGTGTCGCCGCGCACGGCGCGCTGGAACTCGACCTCGGTCATCAAGCGCAATCCGGCCCAACGTGCGTAGCCGCGCGCCTGCTCGAAGTCGACGAACACGACCGGCAGCCGCTCTTCACCGGGCGGAACGGCCCAGCGGCTCGTGCTCCAGTTCTCGAGCCAAAATCGCCTTCGGTCGAACGAGCGCGGTATCGGTGCCGGCTCGCCGCGGCGCAACGCTTCGGCGCGCAAGCGCTCTTCTTCCTTGAAGTGCGCGTCGAGACCGGCGCGGATCGCGGCCTCGCCCCAATGCTCCGGCGGCCGCACCTGTGCGCTGCGCACGTGCTCGGCGAACTGCTCGTTCGTCACCTCGGTCGACATCAAGTAGAAGTCGCCGACGAATTCTTCGTGGCGTGGCGTCTCGGCCGACAGCGACGCGGCGTAGCTCTGCGCCGCAGGGTCGCTCTCGAGCATGTGCGCGAGCTCGCGCGTGTCGATGCCGATCTGCGTGCGGCCGCCGGGGATCAACACGAGGCTCGGCGGAGCGGACTGCGCTTCGAGAGCTTGCGCGCCGGCGAGGAGGATCAGCGCGAGCATCGTTGCCATGGATTCACGTCTCGATCGCGAGTCCCGCGGCGCGTTGATCGGCGAGCGGCGCCGCCATCCACTCCTCGCCGTGCACCTCGAGCAACGCGAGGAACGAGTCGAGAACATCGGGATCGAACGCGCGTCCGCGTTGCGCGGCGAAGAAGTCGATCGTCTTCGGGAGCTCCCACACGTCCTTGTACGAGCGCTTCGTCGACAGGCTGTCGAACACCTCGACGACGCACAGGATCCGGCCGGCGAGCGAGATCTGCTCGCCCTTCGCGCGATTCGGGTAACCGGTGCCGTCGAAGCGCTCGTGGTGCTCGGCGACGTAGCGGCACACTTCCTCCAAGCTCGCGTGCGTGCCGAGCTTCTTCGCGCCGAGCGCGGGATGCCGCTGCACTTCCTTGTACTCGGCCGCCGACAGCGGTCCCTTCTTCGTGAGGAACGAGAGGTCGTCGAGGTAGATCTTGCCGTAGTCGTGCGCGATGGCCGCGAGCTCGAGACGTTCGCGGCGCGCGGTCTCGAGCCCGAGGTCGTCCGCCAGGATGCGGCAGTACTTGCGCGTGCGCTCGCCGTGGCCCGCGGTGTACGGATCGACGCGCTCGATCGTGTTCGCGACCATGCCCGAGAGGATGTCGACGAGATCCTTGAACTCGATCTCGGGCTTCTCGATCTCGCGCTCGCGCAGCGCGCTCTGGATGTAGGCGGCGAGCACGATGGGATCGACGGGCTTCTTGAGGTAGTCGAGCGCGCCGGCCTTGATCGCCGACACAGCGCTCTCGAGTTCGGGGTAACCGGTCATCAGCACGACGACGGCGCGCGGTTGCAGGTCGCGCGCGGCGGCGAGGACGAGGCTGCCTTCGGAATAGCCGTCGAACACGACGTCGGTAACCACTGCGTCGAAGCGAATCGACTGGAGCAGCTGGATCGCCGATTCGGGCGTGCGCGCGAGCGACGTATCGAAGCCTTGGTGCACGAGCACCGCGCCGATCAGGTCGAGCGTGCGGGGATCGTCGTCGACGAGCAACACGGAAGGTCGGTGTGCGTTCATGGAGTGCTCCGGCGGCGATCTTGCCAAGGTTTCTGCTACAGTTGAAGTGAATGGAAAGCGGCAGCGAAGTGCAGAAGTTCCACCTCACCGACGAGTTGCGCGGCCGGCGACTCGATCAGGTGCTCGGCGGCCTCGTCGCGGGCACGTCGCGCACGCGGCTTCAGGCGTGGATCAAGGCCGGGCGCGTCGCGCTCGCTGGTGCGGTGATCAAGAAGCCGGGCTTCATCCTGCTCGAGGGCGGCGAGCTCTCGATCGATCTTTCCGACGCCGAAGAGCACGCGTCCGCAGCCGAGCTCGACATCCCCGTGCTCTTCGCCGACGAGCACTGGATCGTGCTCGACAAGCCGGCCGGCGTGTTGACGCACGGCAATCGACCGGGCGGCGAAGCGAGCGCCGCGAGCTTTGCCGACGCGCGCTTCGGTCCGCTGCCGAGCCCAAATCGAGATCACTCGGCGAGCGTGTACCGTCCCGGCGTGGTGCACCGGCTCGATCGCCACACGAGCGGTGTGCTCGTGCTCGCGCGCACGCAGGCCGCGCTCGAAGCGCTCAAGGAGCAGTTCCAGGGTCGCAACGTGCAGAAGACGTACATCGCGCTCGTGCACGGCACGCCGCGCTTCGACACGGAGTGGGTCGAGGGACAGATCGGCCGGCGCGAGAATCATCGCGACCGCATGAGCGTCGTGCCGGCGGGCGAGGGGCGTTTCGCCTCGACGTACTACGAGGTGCGCGAGCGCTACCGCGACGCCGCGCTGCTCGAAGTGCAGCCGAAGACGGGTCGCACGCACCAAGTGCGCGTGCACCTCGCTTCGGTCGGCCTTCCGCTCGTCGGCGAGAAGCTCTACAAGCCGCGTCGCATGGCGAACGTGCGCTTGCCGGCGGAGGCACCGCCCATGGCACGACAAGCACTGCACGCGGCAAAGCTCGTGCTGCTGCATCCTGCGACGGGCGAGTCGACGGAGTTCGAGGCGCCGCTGCCGGCCGACATGGCAGAGCTCGCCGAGTGGCTGCGCACGCACGCGCGCGCGTGACCCCACGCGGCTCTGCGCCTTCTCGCCGCTCCGCGCGCGACTCGCGAGGCTGCGCCTGCGGTCTCGCTCCTTGTTCTGACACGAACGAGCCACTTTCGGGCTCGAAGCACTCTCACCACGGACTGTTAGCAGCCCGACCATGCGAACGATTCGATCGATCGGCAGTGACGAACGCGGCGCGAGCGGTGACGACGCGACGTGGAATCGACGCGAGGCTCTCGGGCTGTGCGTTGCCGTCGCCGCAGCGAGCGTCGGTGTGGCGAGCACCGTCGCCGCGCGCACGCCCGTGGAAGTGGATGCGGGTGACGGCGACGCGCTCGACCACGCACTGCGGCTCCTGCACGAGCAAGCTCCCGAACGCTCGCAGGGTCTCTCGACGCACGCGCCGATGGTCGCCGAGACTCTGTGCGTCCTCGGTTACGCCGATCGCACGGCCGAGTGGGTCGCACGCGACGACGCGCCTTTGCGCCGCATCGCGCCGCCGTCCGCACGCATCGATGCGACGAACTGGCGTTCGATGCTCGGACCGCAGTGGCACGCGCCAACATGGGAAGCACAGCTCGAGCGTTGGTCGAGCTGGCGCGTGTAATTCGACGAGGAGCACCCGCTGGCGCCGAATCCCGTCTATCTCGCGGCGGCGCAGGACGCCGTGGCGCGACTCGTGTAGCACGCCGCGGCGTGCCGCGATCGAGTCGGCGATCTGCGCGTCAGATCCCGAACGTCAGGCCGAGCTCGATGGCGTGCTGCTGCGTCTCGAGGTCGAAGCTCGCAGCACCGAGGTCGTCGTCGATCTCGACGTCGTCGATGTTGAGGAAACGGTAGCCGAGCGAGAGCGCCGTGCTGTCCGACGTGCGCCACATCAGACCCGCCTTCGCTTGCCACGACAGGAACGGTCCGTCCTCGTCGTCGAAGTCGTTGAGCGCGTCGCTCTCCGTTCCGATGTCCATCCACGCGCCGCCGATGCCGGCGCCGGCATAGAGCGAGAATCGATCGGCGATACGGAAGTCGAGGACGCCGTTCAAGAACGCGCCGAGCACGGAGATGTCTTGGACCGCTTGGATCGGACCGTCGTCGTCGGCGTCCTGATCGTTCCACATGCCTTCGAGCTCGAGCGCGAAGTTCAGCGGTTGCGTTCCGGAGCTCATCCGCTGCCCGATCGCGAGGCCTAGCAGATAGCCTTCGTCGAAGTCGATCTCTTCGTCGGGGCCATCGGACGACTCCGTCGTCACCAAGCCCGCGTTGACACGCAGGTACGTCGGACCGAAGCCGCCGGATTCCTGCGCGAACGCAGGAGCCGGATTCCAAATGGACAGTAGCGCGGGGGCGAGAACCGAGAGGCTCATGGTCATCATCCTTGCTGGTGGTGAACGACCGCTCCGTGACTCGGAGGGGTCGAGCGCGCGGACGAGCAACGCTCGTGCCGCAGCGCGCGTACGCACGGCGCCGCGCAGTTCAGCGCGCACCTCTCACGACGTTCGTCGCGACGGACGCGGTGAGAAATGCGGGCAAGGTCCGCGGGGATCGACTCCGATGCAAACACCGCCGCTCCGAGCGAGTTCACGCGAGCGCAGCAGGACGCGGTGAGAAATGCGGGCTAGTGTCCTGAGTCAGAAGTTCGCTCTCACCACGCTCGATCTCCTCTGCGCTGGCGGCGTTACTCGGGTTCGGAAACCTGACAGGTTGCCTGCACCCTCGCGCCTTGCCAGCGACGACGATCTCGACCTTGGTGTGAGCGAACTTCTGACTCAGGACACTAGTTCCGCGTCGGCTCGCCATTCCACACTTCTGCCTCGGCTGCCGGACCAGGCTTCAACATCGAGGTCACGGCTTCCAGAACCCACGCTTGTAGCAATCCAGCGATCGCGGACATCGCACCGGAGCTCTTCTTCGCGCGCTGTGTGCGTTCGCGGCGTTGCGGTCGCCGCGGTGTTCGTGCTTGCTTCTGCTTCGGTTCGATTGCTGCGCGTGACAACAACAGACCGAACGCCGCGACACCGGCGACCGACAGCGTCGGATGGTCGCGCACGAAAGCGCCACCTGTGTGGCGCACTTGATCGCTCACGCGACCCACGTCGGAGGCGACCGCGCTCCACGCTTTCGCGCTCATGCGGTCGAGCTCGTGCCCCGGGTAGTTCATGGCTGGCGCGACTCCACGGCTCGGGACGCATGACGCGCGAGCTCGCGCCTCGCGCCGCGCAGGATCTCGCGGCGCAGGTGCTCGCGAACGGCGATGCCGCCGATCACGACCACGGCCAAGCACGCGATACCCGCGGTGAGCTCGCCCACCCACTGCGCTCCGCTCCACGCGCCGACCGCGTTCCGAAGCCCTTGGACGACGAGCAACGCCGCCGAGATCGACGCCGTCAATCCGAAGCCGAGGATGCAAAGGAAGAACGTCGTTCGGAAGAACGCGTCCACTGCGCGCATGTGGATTCGCTTGCGCTCGACGGCCCACGCGTGCTTCACCGACGACAGCAAGCGATCCACATCGCCGCGCAGCTCCTTCCAGTGCGCGGCGGCATCCCCGCCGTCGCGCGGCTCGCCGATGTTTCCATCGGCGGCCGCGTCGTGCGGAATACGCGATCCGGTGGGTCCGACCATGTTGGTTCTACGACCGACGACGCAGTGCCAGGCCGATTGCGGCACCGACGCCCAAGGCGATCAAGACCGACTTCATCGGATTCGCGCCGATGAACTTGTCGAGGTCGCTCTTCGCCTTCATCGCGCGCTCGCGGCCGTGCGCGAGCAACTCGCCGCCACCTTCGCGCAAGTGCGTCGCAGCGTCGTGCGCACTGTCGAGTGCGGTGCGTCCGAGTTGCTTGACTTCGTCGGCCACGCGGCCCGACTGCTCCGTGAGCGTGCGAGCCGTCGTAGTCGCGGTACGGCTGGCCCCACGGCTGGATTCGTTGTCGAACGCACTGCTGCCGGATTGATTGGTCATGTCTGGACTCCCTTGTCTCGTGTGAGTTCTCGTCGAGGTCGCGCGCTTGCGGGCCTTCCGCATCCACCACCGGACCTCGCGCGCAGCGTCAGCAATCGTCGTTCCGCGATTCGCCGTGTGTCCAAGAACTTGATCGCGCCGCCGGCTCGAGCACGTCGGCGAGCTGCGCAGAGCGCCGTGCACAACCTGCACGCGGAGCTGCAATGCGATGAGCGGGTTGCGCTCGCCCGCGCTGGCCGTTCTCACGCTTCCGGCACCGCACGCACCAGTGAACCGCGGAGCGCACCACGACATGCGCGTCGACGGCCACACCCTCCGCGAGTTGCAGATTCCGCCGAGGAGCGCAGGCGTCGCGCGCAAGATCTCTTCCTAATGAACACAGCCACCCGAACGCCGCGCGTTGCGGAAGAACGGCACGCCGTGATGCTTGCACCGCTCTTCGTTCCACGTCGTGCTGCTCGTGCGCTTCTCGGCCCTGCTCTGCTCGTTCGTCACGACTGCGAGCGTGCGCTGCGGCAATGCGTACTCGCGTTCGCCGAGACCCAAGACGCCGTCGGTTTCGAGCACGACGTACGCCTCACGCGCACTGTGCGCCGCGATGACCACGACACGGGTCTTCCCGAAGTCCGTGCCGTCCTCGCTGCGAACCACGGCACCCTCTTAGCGGTCTCGGAATGCGATCGTCGGAACGCGTCCGCCGGTTCGCTTTCCCGCTCGAGCCAGGCAATGCATGTGCCAACGCGCTTGCGGCGTTGGTCGCCGCGCGCCGCGAATCGGCGCCGAGCTCGCACCGTTGGTATGCTCCAGCGCCTCTCTTCAAGGATTCCATGGCGCGAACATCCCTAGCTCTGCTCGTTCTCGACGACGATCGAGACTTCCGCGAAAGCCTCGTCGCCGTACTCGGCCGTCAAGGTCACGAAGGCATCGGCGCCGAGTCGATCGTCGAAGCGCGCGCGCGGCTCGCCGAACGCTCGTTCGACGCATTGCTCGTCGATCAGGAGCTGCCCGACGGCAGCGGGCTCGAGCTCGCAACGGCACCGACCGCCGGAGACACGCCGGAAGTCGTCGTGATAACCGGCCACGCGACGATCTCCGACGCTGTCGCAGCGCTCAAGCGTGGTGTGCTCGACTACCTCACGAAGCCTCTCGATCCGGCCAAGCTCTCCAGCACGCTCGCGAACATCCAGCGCACGCGCTCACTCAAGCGCGAGGTCGCGGAGTTGCGCGAAGCGCTGCGGGAGCGCGGTCGCTTCGCCGGGATCATCGGGCGTTCCGCCGTCATGCAGTCGATGTTCGACCTCGTGCAGAAGGTCGCGCCGACCGACGCGAGCGTGCTCATCCAGGGCGAGAGCGGCACGGGCAAGGAAGTCGTCGCGCAAGCGATCCATACCCTCAGCCGGCGCTCGGAGAAGCTGATCCTCGCGGTGAACTGCGGCGCGATCTCCGAGAGCCTGATCGAGAGCGAGCTCTTCGGGCACGAGAAGGGCAGCTTCACTGGCGCCGACCGACAGCACAAAGGCTTCTTCGAGCAAGCGGCCGGCGGAACGCTCTTCCTCGACGAGATCACGGAGATGCCAGCGCAACTGCAAGTGAAGCTCTTGCGCGTGCTCGAGACCGGCCAAGTGCAGCGCGTCGGCAGCTCCACACCGATCAAGACGGACGTGCGTGTGCTCGCCGCGACGAACCGCGATCCACAAGACGCGATTCGCGCCGGAAAGCTGCGCGAGGACCTCTACTTCCGCCTCGCGGTGTTCCCTGTGAAACTGCCGCCGCTGCGCGAGCGTCCGGGCGACATCGAGCTGCTCGCTCAGAACTTCCTCGACAAGCTCAACGAGACGCACGGTACCGACAAGCGTTGGACACCGGGCGCGCTGACGACGCTCGCGCAACGCTCGTGGACCGGCAACGTGCGCGAGCTCAAGAACGCCGTGCAACGCGCGTACATCCTCGCCGACGACACGTTGCGAGCGGAGGACGCGAGCTCGCATCCGCGCATCGGCAACGCCGGTGCGAGCGAATCGCTCGTGATCCGCATCGGCTGCTCGATCGCCGATGCCGAGCGCGAGCTCATCGAAGGCACGCTCAAGTACACGAGCGGCGACAAGGCCGCGGCTGCGGCGATCCTCGGGATCAGCCTGAAGACGCTCTACAACCGGCTCAACATCTACGAGGCACGGCACGCGTGATCCGCGCCGGCGCCTGCAAGGAACTTTGAACGTTTTGCACGCAACGGTGCAGCACCGGGCATCCGGGCCGCGGAAACGCCGCAGCAGCGCAGTCTGCCGCACCATCCGAGGGGTTGGCGCCCTTTGGAACACTCGCGACGGTAGCTGGCATGCTTTCTGCCTTCCCCGTTGCGACGCGGCGAACAGGCGTTCGTCGCAGTCCCCTAAAGTCACGAGTTGCAGGAGGCTGCCATGCTTCGCTGGGCCATCGGTTTCTTCATCATCGCGTTGATCGCGGCACTGCTCGGTTTCGGCGGAATCGCCGGGGCGGCTTCGAACATCGCGGTGCTCCTGTTCTGGGTGTTCGTCGCGTTGTTCGTGCTCTCGCTGCTCGTGTCGCTGATGACCGGCAAGCGCACGCCGATTCCGTGAGGTGGAGCGATCGATGCGGGCGCCGCGCGCGTCCACGTCGATCGCGGCCTTCGCCGCACGTGCGGACGTCCATGCTCCGATGGATCCGCTTCGAACTCGGAGCTAGCCTGCGCGCGTTGTCAGGATCCGCATGAGCCACGTCGACCACCGTGTTCCGCCCGCCGAGGAAACGCGCCTCGGCTCCTTCTTGGAGAGAGTTCGCAAGGCGCTCTCGCACGATCTGCGCTCGCCGCTCGGAACGATCTCGAACTACGCCGCGATCCTCGAGTTCCAAGGGGACGCCAAGCCGGACGAGATCCGCTCGTTCGCGCATCGCATTCGGTCGAGCTCGGTGCGCGCGGCGAATCAGCTCGGACACGCGGCCGACGCGCTCGCGCTCGTGATCCGCGAGCCACGATTGGAGAGCACCGACGTCGGCGCGCTGCTCCGGAAGGTCTTGGAGGAGCACATGCTCCTGGCGCGTTTTCCGGCGCGCACGAGCGCGCACCATGCGCCGGTCGTGCTCGACGCCGCGCTCGTGACGTTCGCCTGGCGCGCCTTCCTCGCGCTGATGCGCGAAGGCTCCGCGGGAACCATGCTCGACGTCGATCTCGACGGCGACGGCGATGCGCTCGAGCTCTTCGTGGGCGCGCGCGACGCGCAGCGCGGCTTTACGTTGGACGTCGCGAGCTTCGTCGATCTGACGCCGGAAGCCTCGCCCGATTCCTGCTTCGCGCTCGCGCTCGCCGAAGATCTCGTCGCGCTGCGCGGTGGAAAGCTCTCGCTCAGCGGCAACGCGCGCGGATCCGCAGGTCTCGCGCTGGAGCTTTCGCACGACAGCAAAGCGCGGAACGGCGGTTGCTGATCCATCGGTGAGCAACGTTGAGCGCCGCGCCCACGAGTCTGGCGCAACGAGCTCGCTGTCACCGGAGGATCTGCAATGCGAACCCACAAGCTTCTCGACGTCCAAGCGCTACGTGAGCGCGCCCGCAAGCACATCGAAGACGCGGCCGTCACCCAGAGCTATGGGTCCGACCGCGTCGCCGTGATCGAGATGCTGAATGCGGCGCTCGCGACGGAGATCGTCTGCAACTTGCGCTATCGCCGTCACCACTTCATGGCGAGCGGCCTGCATGCAGAATCCGTCGCCACGGAGTTCCTCGAGCACGCGCAGCAAGAGCAAGCGCACGCGGACTCGATTGCCGCACGCATCGTACAGCTCGGCGGAGAGCCGGACTTCGCGCCGTCGACGCTCGAAACGCGCAGCCACGCCGAGTACGTGGCGGGCAACTCGCTCCTCGACATGATTCGCGAGAACCTGATCGCCGAGCGCATCGCGATCGAGAGCTACACCGAAGTCGTGCGCTTCCTCGGCAACGACGATCCGACCACGCGCGTGATGCTCGAGAAGATCCTCGCGGTCGAAGAAGAGCACGCGGAAGACATGGGCAGCCTCCTCGCGGGCATGGCGTCGCGCGAACCGAGCGATCGCCGGGTTTCGCAACCGGACAATGGCGCGCGCGCCGCGCAGCCGAGCTGAAGCATGTTGCGTCAGTTCGGATACATGCTGCTGCGCGGCCTGTCGGTACTGCTGCCGATCCTCGTCACGGTCTGGGTCGTGCGTTGGTGCTTCCTGACCATCGATGGCGCGTTCCAACCGAGTCTTCTGAGCGCGCCCATCCCTGGGCTCGGCATCGTGGTGATCTTGGCGCTCGCCGCGGTCGTCGGTGTCCTGACGATGAATGCGACGACGCGCGGGTACGTGAACCACGCCGAGAACGGCATCGACAAGATCCCGCTGCTGAAGAACGTGTACGCGACCATCAAGGACTTCGTCGACGCGTTCATCGGCGAGAAGAGGCGCTTCGATCGCCCCGTACTCGTGCGCCTCGGCGCCGGACTCGACGCGGACGTGATCGGATTCTTGACGGCCGACGACCTTTCGTCGCTCGGCTTGACCGGCAAGGTCGCCGTGTACTTCCCGCAGTCGTACAACATCGGCGGCAACCTGTTGATCCTGTCGCCGGAGCGCATCGTTCCCATCACGGCGGACAGCGGAACCGTGATGTCGTTCCTCGTCTCGGGCGGCGTCGCGCGAATGCCCGAGCTTCCACCCGTGGCGCAGCGCCGCTTCCGCTCGATGTTCCGTCGCGTGCGCACGAACCAAGACGCGGCGACGACCGCGCGAGCGCCTTGAGCGCCTCCGCGTGCGAAGCGCCGACTAGTGTCCTGAGTCAGAAGTTCGCTTTCACCAAGGTCGAGATCGTCGTCGCTGGCAAGGCGCGAGGGTGCAGGCAACCTGTCAGGTTTCCGAACCCGAGCAACGCCGCCAGCGCGGAGGAGATCGAGCTTGGTGAGAGCGAAC
>JBJXHG010000023.1:0-26110 GCA_046160865.1 Planctomycetota bacterium
TCGCGAGGGCGTGACAGCTCGCTTCGGGCAAGGCGTTGCATCGGAATCGACCGGAGGCGACCTGTTGGGTCGGCGAGGATCGATTCCGATCCAACAACGCCGGCCGAAGCGAGTTGACGCGAACGCAGCAGGACGTGGTGAGAAATGCGGGCGAGGCTCACACGTCGAATTCGCCGAGCTGGCATGGACTCGCGAGCGCGTCCGCATCGAATGAAATCGGCCGACCGGTGCCTGCGCAACCGATCGGCCGAGGATCACACGCGACGCAGCTGTGCGTCACGGATCGAGTCGCATCACGGCCAGGGAATCAGCACCCCGCTCGTGAAGTTCGCCGTCGCGCCCGTGCAGAAGTTCGCGAACGCGTTGCGATAGAAGAACTGGTAGGCAGACGTCGTCGCTGGGGCTTGCGCCGTCGCTACCGAAACCGCCACCGTCTGCGCGGTGTTCGGATACGTCCAGAGCCCGAGCGGCACGCCGTTCGTTCCGGCGTTGTGCCCGCCGAAGCGCACGAGTCCGCCCGCGACGCAAGAGATGCCGTCCGCGTTCTGGCTGCCGTTCGGGTTCGAGCCGGTGCTCTTGATCATGAAACCGAACGCCGCGTACGCCGGCCCGATCTTCGCGAGGAAGCGGACGTTGTCGGGCGAAGTGCTGCCGGACGCCTTCAACACGCCTCCGTGCAGATCGAACGAGTTCGCGCAACCGTGTCCCGCGGCCGCCGGCGGCGCGGGGACGGTGTTCGGCAGAACGCACGGGCACGCGGTCGGGATCGAGCCGTCACCGAAGCAGAAGTTCGTCATGCCCGGCGGCTCGCGCAGGATCTGGCCGCGAATCTCGCCGGCCGGAATCGACGACGTGTGGATGTTCAAGTACGTGTTGCCAGCGAGAACCGCAGCCACGTTCGCCGGCGAGAGCGCGCCGCCCGTCGAGATCGTGCCCGACGTTCCGCCGCTGACGATCAAGTTGACGAGGATGCCGGCGCTCGTGCCCGGAGCCGCCGGTCCATGGACGTGGCACAACGTCGCGTTGCTGCCGAGTCCAGCGTAGCTGCCCGAGACGATCACGAGCGTGTTCGCGACGTCGTCGACCTGGATCACGGCATTGCCGAGACCGGCCGATGCGTTCGCGGGCACTTCTTCGGTGCCGTTCAGCTGGCACGTGAGCGTGTGCACGGTCGCCGACGCGGGCGCGACGAGCAGCGCGAAGCACGCGGCGTGGAGAAGCTTTGTCCGCCGGAGAATTTGAGTTGCAGAGTTCATAGTGGTTCCTGATCGACGATGCCTGAGACCTGTTTTCGTAGCGCCGCGCGACCGCCCTCCGCTGCCCGAGCGCGAGCGCAGCCGCCCGGAATTGTACCTATGCATGCGCTCGGCGTGCGGCCTGGGATTGCTCCGTACTCGCGATCAACGGCGCCGAGACCCGTGAGAGCGTCGTGAACGATCGAACGTTACCGCGATTCGCGAGCGACCGGACCGGCGCCGACACGTCCGTGAGCTCTGCCGGGTCGATCGAGCCCTTGCCGGCTGCGGCCGCTTGCCCGATCGTTGCAGGACACCGGCGAACGGCGCTCGCCATTCCCGCGCGGGCTGCGCTTTGCAATGGGCATCCGTGCGACGCGCACCCGAGGTCCCCCATATGAACTCACTGGCATGCGCGCTCGCAGTGTGCCTTGTCCTACTCTCGCCACGTTCGGTCGCGACGACGACGGCCGGTGATCCACGTCCGAAGATCGTGAGCATGGAGCCCGCGAACGGCGCGGTGGATCTCGACGCGCAGAAGACCAAGAAGCTCGTCGTGATCTTCGATCAGCCGATGAGCGACCGAGCCTGGTCGTTCTGCGGCGGCGGTCCAGGCTTTCCACCGTTCAAGGGCAAGCCGCGCTGGGACACGCCGAAGAAGATCGTGGTCGACGTCGAGCTCGAGCCCGATCACGAGTACAGCTTCAGCCTCAACTGTCCGTCGGCCACGAACTTCCAGAGCGGCAAAGGCGTGCCGCTCGAGCCCGTCGCTTGGACGTTCGCGACCGCACCGGCCAAGCTGCCGAGCGCCGCGAGGCAGAAGGCCGGCAACGAGCAGGCGCTCGATCAGTTGAAGTCGATGCTGCCCGAGCGCTACTCGTATTTCGATCGTCGCGTTTCCGATTGGAGCGCGCTGTACGAGGCGCACGAAGGCGCGATCCTCGCTGCGCGCACGACGCGCGGCTGGGCGACGGCGGTCGCGAAGATGCTCGCCATGGCGGAGGACCTGCACTTGTTCTTGCGGCTCGGCGAGCAGACTTTCGCCACGAGCGCGCGCGCGATCGATCCGCACTACCGCGCGAAGCTCCTGCCGCGCTACGTCCCGGTGAGCCCGGCCGGGAAGCACGGGCTCGTCGGCCGCACCGACGACGGCCTCGGCTACGTGATGATCGCCGCGTGGTCCGATCCGACGGAGATCGATGCGATCGAAACCGCGCTCGCGTCGTTGCGCGATTGCAAGGCGCTCGTGGTCGACGTGCGCCCGAACAGCGGCGGTGACGAGCTCCTCGCGCGGCGCGTCGCCGCTTGGTTCGTCGAAGGCACCAAGGTGTACGCCAAGAACCGCTCCCGCGAGAAAGCCGGTCCGGACGGTTTCGGCGCGACGCTCGAGCGCGCACTGACGGGCAACACGGAACCCGCGCGCCAGCTCGCGCAACCCATCGCGTTGCTCACGAGCCGCTACGTCATGAGCAGCAACGAGTCGTTCGTGCTGATGATGCGGCAAGCACGCGACTGCACCGTCGTCGGAGAACGGACGTACGGCAGCAGCGGCAATCCGAAACCGCTCGAGCTCTCGAACGGAGTGACGATCTTCGTGCCGTCGTGGCAGGACCTGCGGCTCGACGGCACGTGCTTCGAGGGCGAGGGGATCGCTCCCGACATCGAGGTCGTCGCGGACGCGAAGGACTTCGAGGACTCGGATCCGATCCTCGACCGCGCGCTCGCGCTCTTGCGCTCGAAGGTCCGTTGAACGCGCGCCGCGTCAACCGCTGCGCAAGCTCACGATCGGCCGCGTCGCGAGCGCGCGCGCGCACGCGAGCACACCGCACACCGCCGCGAGCAGCGCGCTCGCGCCCGCCGCCGGCACGACGACCCACCAGGGCAAGGCGGCCTCGAGCTCGATCACGCGATCGAGGAACGCGAAGGTGAGCACGAGCGCGGCCCCCGAGCCCAAGATGCCCGCCACGAGGCCGATCAACGCGAACTCCGTCGCGAACAGCAGGGCGACTCCCGCGCGCGTGACGCCGAGCGTCTTGAGCAATGCCGCTTCGCGCGTGCGATGGATCGCCGACGCGCTCGCGACACCGCACAGGATCACGAGCCCGGTCAGGATCGTGAACGATCCGAGCAACCGCACTCCGAGCGCGAGTCGCGACATCACGGCCAGCACCTTGTCGAGGATCGCGCGCACTTGGATCACGGTGACGTTCGGGAACTCGCGCGTCAGCGCGTCACGGAACGGATTCTCTGCGCCGACGTCGAGCCGCGCAGCGGCGAGATCGAAGCGCGGCGCGTCGTCGAGCGCGCCGGGCTCGGCGACGAGGAAGAAGTTGATGCCGAACGACTCCCACTCGACGCGACGCAGGCTCGTGACGAGGAACTCGATCTCGACGCCTTGCACGTCGAACGTTAGGCGCGAGCCGACACCCACGCCGAGGCCTTCGGCGTACTCCTCCTCGATCGAGAGCTCGTGCGGCGAAGGATCGGCCCACAGCTCGCCGGCCGTCACGCGGTTGTCCGGCGGCAACTCTTGCATCCACGTGATGCGCTGCTCGCGCGTCAGGCGCCACGAGCGCTGCCGTCGGTCTGCGCTCCCGCGTGGCCGCTTCGCGATCTCGTCCACGCTCTCGCCGTCGATGCGCGCGAGCCGCGTCGTCACGACGGGCACGTGCCGGATCGAGGATGCGCCCGCGCCCGCCAGCGCCGCACGCACGCCCGGCCACTGCGCGGGCTGCACGTCCAGCAAGAACACCGAGGGCGCATCCTTGGGCAACGCGGTGCGCAGCCGCTCGCCGAGCCGACTCTCGACGAGCGCCATCGTCGTCACGACGAGGACGCCGAGACCGAGCGCGACGAGCGCTCCCGTGACGCCGGAACCCGGGCGCGCCAGCGCGGCGATCCCGTGCAGCACGTACGGATTGAGTCGCTCGCGCGGCAACCACGCAGCGACGCGTCGCAACGCGTACGCGCCGAGCGCGAGCAACCCGGCGAGCACGGCCAGGCCACCGGTGAAGAACAGCGCGTCGAGCGCATCGTCCGCTTGCACCCAGGCCGCGCCGTACAGGCCGAGTGCGAGCGCCGCGAACGCCGCGCACTGGACGCGCCGGTCCGGCGGCAGCGGCTCCGCTTCGCTGCGCAGCACGCGTGCGGGCGCGACGCGCCACACCGCGGTGAGCGGCGGCACGCTGAACACGAGCGCGATCGCGACGCCGAGCGCGAGCCCGCGCAAGAGCGGCCATGCTTCCCATTCGAGCTCGAGCCCGGCGGGGAGCACGTCCGCGAAGAGATGCGGCGCCAGCAGCGGGAGCAGGCTGCCCACGCAACCGCCGAGGAAGCTGCCGGCCAGCGCGAACAGCACGACGTTGCCGGCATACAGCGCGAACACCTCGCGCGGCCGGTAGCCGAGACAACGCAGCAGCGCGATGCTCGGAGTGCGTGCCGCGAGCCACGCGCGCACGATCATCGCGACGCCGGTTCCGCCGAGCACGAGCGACATGAGCGCGGCGAGGCCGAGGTAGCGCTCGACACGCTCGACGGCGCGGCGAATCGTCGGCTGCGCTTCCGTGTGCGTCTGCACGTCGACGTACGCGGCGCCGGGCAGATCGCGCTCGAGCCGGCGCTTCTCCTCGCGCAGCGCGTCGCGCGCGGACTGCTCGGGCAAGCGGAACAGCGCGCGATTCTGGATGCGTGCGCCGGCGCCTTCGAGCTCGGCGCGCGCGAGCCCACCGAGCGTCAGGAACACGCGCGGACCTGCGGTCAACGCGAAGTCGAGCCGTCCGGGCTCCAGCACGATGGTCGCGGCGATCCGAAAGCGCGTCGATCCGATCGCGATCGAATCGCCCGTGCGCACGCCCAGTGACTCGAGCAGCTCGGGAGCGACGATCGCGCTCTCGTCCGTGAGCACCGCGCCGAAGTCGCCAGCCGGCTCGATCTCGATCGCGCCGTAGAACGGAAAGCGCCCACGCACCGCCTTCACTTCGACGAGTCGACTCTGGCCGCTCGCAGGATCGCTCGCCATCGTCGCGAGCTCGCGCACGTCGGCGCGCTCGACACCCGCGCGGCCCGCGAAGAGCGCGTCGAGCTCGTCGGGCAACGGCCGGCGGCTCGATACGGACAGATCGGCGCCGAGCAGCTCGCGCGACTGCGCACGCAGTCCGTTCTCGATCGCCGTTCCGAGCGACGCGACGCCGACGATCGCGGCGACTCCGATCGCGAGGCAGGCCGTGAAGAACACGAGGCGTCCGCGCGAGCCGCGCGACTCGCGCAGCGCCGCGCGAAACACGACTCCGAGCTTCACGCCGCGCCGTCCCGCTCGATCTTGCCGGCGCGCAAGTCGATCCGGCGCCGCGCGAGCCGCGCGACGGCCGCGTCGTGCGTGACCACCACGAGCGTGGTTCCCTCGCGCGCGCGCAGATCGAGCAGCATCGCGAGGATGCGCTCGCCCGTCACGGCGTCGAGGTTCCCGGTGGGCTCGTCGGCGAGCAGGATCGACGGACGTGTGCCGAACGCGCGCGCGAGGGCCACGCGCTGCTGCTCACCACCGGAGAGCTGCGCCGGGTAGTGATGAGCGCGGCCCTGGAGCCCGACTTCTTCGAGGAGCGACCGCGCGCGATCGCGCGCGCCGGCGACGCGCAAGAGCTCGAGCGGAACCAGGACGTTCTCGAGCGCTGTCAGGTTGCCGAGTAGCTGGAACGACTGGAACACGAAGCCGATCTTCGCGCGCCGCACGAGCGCGAGCTCGTCCTCGCCGAGCGCGTCGATGCGCACGCCGTCGATGAGCACCTCGCCGCTCGTCGGCCTATCGAGGCCAGCCATCAAGCCGAGGAGCGTCGACTTCCCGCTCCCCGACGGCCCCAGGATCGCGACCAGATCCCCGGCCTCGATCGAGAGATCGACGCCGTCGAGGATCGTGAGCGTCTGCGCTCCCGACGGCATGCGCTTGAAGAGCGACCGGCACTCGATCCGCGGTGACATGGCCGACAGTCGTAGAGCACGGCGCGCGGCTTTGCACGCGCGAGATGCCCCGATGTCCGCCGAGCGGCAGCGGATCGCTCCGCCGCGCCGTCCGTATGAGGTCGGTACTCCACAGCAGAGCGCGTCCAAGGCGCGTGCTAATCTCCGCATTCGATGAGCACGCTCTCGATCGCCATCACCCTGGCGCTGCTGACCGCAGCGTGCTCGCGCCCGGCCGACGACGCCGCGGCACGGGAGCGCGGCGAGCGCGGCGACCGTGGCTCGCGCGTGGCCGATGCCGAAGCCGCACCGGATCTCGGGGCACGCATCGACGTGGCGGCCGACGCGCCGCTCGTCGCATTCCTCGGCGACAGCCTCGCGGCTGGTTTGCACCTGCCGCCCGAGCGCGCGTTCCCCGCCGCCGTGCAGCGCTTGCTCGTGCAGAGCGGGCATCCGTTCCGGTTGCTCAACGCTGGTGTCAGCGGCGACACGAGCGCGGGCGGATTGAGCCGCGTCGACTGGGTGCTCGCTCAGAAGCCCGCGGTGCTCGTGGTCGAGCTCGGCGGCAACGACGGCTTGCGCGGACAACCCGTCGCGAGCATCGAGTCGAACCTGCGCGCGATCGTGACGCGCGCGACGGAGGCCGGCGTGCGTGTCCTGCTGCTCGGCATCCAGATGCCGCCGAGCTACGGCGCCGCGTATTGCGAGGCGTTCGCCGCGCTGTATCCGCGCATCGCGAGCGAGCTCGCGGTCGAGTTCGAGCCGCGCTTCCTCGACGGCGTCGGCGGCGTGCCCGAGATGGTGCTCGAGGACGGCTTGCACCCGACGGCGGCGGGTCAAGAACGACTGGCTGTCAACGTGCTGCCGGCGCTGAAGCGCGTGCTCGCATCACTGCCGGAGTCCATGCGCTGATCCGCGGATGCAGTGCGACGCGAGCAGGTGCCGCGCCGCCGAACTGGCCCGCACTTCTCACCACGTCCTGCTGCGTTCGCGCCAACTCGCTCGACGCTGCGTTGTTGGATCGGAATCGATCCTCGCTGACCATCGAGGTCAACTGCGGTCGATTCCGATCCGACGACGCCGCTCCGAGCGAGTTGGTGCGGACGAGGCAGGCTGTGGTGAGACGTGCGGATTGGCGGGCCTTGCGCGAGACCGCCCGCGCGTCGCACACAGCCGCGCGTCAGCGCGCAGCGCGCCTCACGGCCACGGGACTTGCAGTCCGTTCGACACGTTGAACGTGCTCGGATTGCAGAAGCCGCCCGACGCATTGCGGTACAGGAACTGGTACGACGCGGTGGATGCCGCCGGTTGCGACGTGGCGGCCGACACGGAAGTCGTCTGCACTGCGTTCGGATAGGTCCACATGCCGAGTGGATCACCGTTCGAGCCGGCGTTGTGTGCGCCGAACTGCACGACGAGGTTCGTGAGGCACATGAGTCCGTCGCCCGACGCGACGCCGTTCGCATCCGTCGTCGCGCTCATGAGCAACATTCCGAACGCGGAGTAGCCGATGCCGACGTCGGCAATGAATCGAACCGTGTCGGGAGCGGTCGTGCCCGTCACCTTGAGCAACGCGCCGTTCACGTCGAACGAGTTCGCGCAACCGTGCGCCGTTGCACCCGCCGGACTCGGAACGGTGTCGGGCGCCGCGCACGGACACGCGCTCGAGAGCGAGCCATCGCCGAAGCAGAACGCGGTCGTCCCCAGAGGCTCCGCGAGGATCTGTCCGCGGATCTCGCCGGAGGGGTTGTTGACCGTGTGCACGTTGATGTAGGTGAGCCCGGCGAGCATGTCGGCAACCTGTGCCGGCGTGACGCTTCCGCCCCTCGAGATCGTGCCCGAAGTGCCGCCGCTCACGGCGAGTCCTTCGGCGACGCCTGCGGCGACGCCGATCGTCGCGCTGCCGTGCACGTGCGCGAGCGTCGCGTTGCTCGAGAGCCCGGTGTAGGAGCCGTTGACGCTCACCGTGTTCGCGACATCGTCGAGCGTCACCGTCGCGGTGCCGAGGCCGGTGGACCCCGCGGGCGTCGGCGTCTCTTCGACCGTGTTCAACGTCACTTGGAACGTGTGCACCGTCGCGAGCGCCGGCGCTACGAGACCGGCAACGGCGAGAGTGGCGGATGCGGTGCGAACGAGTGGACGAGCGCAAAGGCGGCGGATCGTGTTCATGGAGTCAACTCCTGCTCGAGGTATGGGGTGCGACGCGGCGATTGCGCGCGTGCCCACGCGGCAAGCAAGTTCCGCACGCAGCCAGTCGCGCGCGGCGCGCTGCGCGCCGAATACGGGGATTCGGAGCGCACATCCAGGAAATGCGCCGCGGGGCGGGCGAGCCCGCGGCTCTCCCCGCGCTCCTAGCCGGGTCGCGCGCGCGCGTTCCGGGCACTGCGGTGCATCGGCGTCGACCGCCGAATCGCTCTGCTCCGCGCATGAAGGTCGGGGCAAGATGCTGCGAGCGCGGCGCCGACTGGCTCCGCGCTCGCGCTGTCACTCGATGGCGCCGCTGCGGGCGACGTCGCAGCCCTGTCGTGCGTCAGGGCTTCGTGATCTCGAGCAGCTCGACGTCGAAGACGAGCGTCGCCTTCGGCGGAATCGGCGGGCGGCCGCTCGCGCCGTACGCGAGCGCGTACGGGATGCACAGCTTGCGCTTGCCGCCGACTTGCATGCTGCCGACTCCTTCCGTCCAGCCCGCGATCACTCCGTTCAGGAAGAACGTGGCCGGCTGATTGCGCTTGACCGAGCTGTCGAACTCCGTGCCGTCGAGCAGCCAGCCGGTGTAGTGCACTTTGACTTGCGTCTGCGGTCCACCCGGCCTCGCACCGGTTCCGGGCCGCAGATCCGTGTAGCGCAGCCCGCTCGGGGTCGTGATCCACTCACCGGTCACGGGATCCCCCGACCACACCGAGTGCTCGGACTTCGTGATGGCGCCGCTCGCAGTGTCGACGCTGCAGTTCCACGCCTTGCCACCCGCGTAGACGCGCACTTGCGCGACGGCCTTGCCACCTTCGAACTTCATTTCGGCGGAGCCCGCTCGCCCGCCCGCGTCCTTGCAGGCCGCTTCGATCGCTTGCGCGAGTGTGAGCTTGGCTTCGCCGAGCTGCTTCTCGACGACGTCGGGGCTCGGCGGAATCGTCGTGTAGTCCTTGTTCATGGGTGCGGCGAAGAGGAGCAGCGCCGCGGACGAGGCGAGCGCGGCGAAGGTTGTGGTGATGGACATGGAGCGGCCTGTGAGGCTGGGGTGGTGATTGGCGAAACCGCGCCCGAGCGTAGCCGATCGCCCGCGACCACGGAAACCCGTCGTTTGCGTGCCCCGACGCGCGCCTGCGCGTCGCACGGCGAACCCGCAAGCGACGAGCGCAGACGCTTCACGCCGCTGCCTACGGCGCGCTTGCTGCGCGCATCAGTTCACCGGGAATCCGCGCTTGCGCATCAGCGCCGCGGTGCCTGGATCGCGGCCGCGGAAAGCGCGGTAGCCCTCGGCCGGATCGATCGTGTTCCCGATCGAGAACACGTGGTCGTGCAAGCGCTTGGCCGTCGCCTTGTCCCATGCATTCGTCTCGCGGAACGCTTCCCATGCGTCCGCCGCGAGCGTGTCCGACCACAGGTAGCTGTAGTAGCCGGCCGAATAATCATCCGACGCGAAGATGTGGCTGAAGTGCGTCGTACGGTGCCGCATGACGATCTCCTTCGGCATGCCGAGCGCCGCCAGCGTGTCGCGCTCGAACGCGGCCGGATCGAGCGCGCTCTTCGGCGACGCGGCGAGGTGCACCTTCATGTCGACGAGCGCCGCCGACAAGTACTCCACGGTCGCGAAGCCTTGGTTGAACTTCGACGCGCGCTCGATCTTCTCCACGAGCGCTTTCGGAATGGTCTGGCCAGTCTTGTGGTGCAGCGCGAATCGGTTGAGCACCTCGGGCGTCTCCAGCCAACGCTCGAGCACTTGCGACGGGAACTCGACGTAGTCGCGCACGACCGCCGTGCCGGACAGCGACGGATACGTCACCGACGACAGGAGTCCGTGCAGCGCGTGTCCGAACTCGTGGAAGAGCGTCGTCGCGTCGTCCCAGCTGATGAGCACCGGCTCACCCGGCTTGCCCTTCACGAAGTTGGTGTTGTTGGAGACGATCGTCGAGATCGCGCCGTCGAAGCGTTCTTGCCGGCGGTACGCGTTCATCCACGCGCCGGAGCGTTTGCCCGGTCGCGCGAAGCGATCGAAGTACCACAGGCCGACGTGCTTCCCCGCCGCGTCGGTGACCTCGTACACCTGCTCGTCCTCGATCAGGATCGGCACGTTCTTCACCGCTCGGAAGCGCAAGCCGAACAGCTCGCCCGCCGTGAAGAACAAGGCATCGCGCAGGTTGTCGAGCTGCAGGTACTGCGTGACCTCGTTCTGGTCGAGGTCGAACTTCGCCTTGCGCACTTTCTCGGCGTAGTAGCGGTAGTCCCAGCCCTCGATCGTGAGCTTCGCGCCCTCGCGATCCGCGATCGCCTGCATGTCGGCGACTTCCTCGCGCACGCGCGCGACGGCGGGCGTCCACACGGATTCCATCAGCGCGAGCGTGCGCTCGGGTGTCTTCGCCATCGTGTCGTCGACGCGCCAGTGCGCGTGCGTCGCGAAGCCGAGCAGCTGTGCGCGCTCAGCGCGCAACATGAGGATCTCTGGAATGATCTGCTTCGTGTCGTGCGCGTCGCCGTTGTTGCCGCGGCTGTAGTACGTGCGCCACACCTTCTCGCGCAGGTCGCGTCGATCGGAGTACGTGAGGAACGGCTCCATGCTCGAGCGCGTGTTGAGGATCGCCCACTTGCCATTGTGACCGCGCGATTCCGCCGCGGCGGCCGCGCCTTGCTTCAAACCGTCGGGCAATCCCGCGAGGTCGGATTCTTTGTCGAGCAAGAGCATGTGGCCGCCCTCGTCGGCGAGCACGTTCTGGCTGAAGCTCGTGAACAACGTGGCGAGGCGTTGGTTGATCTCCGACAAGCGCGCCTTGCCGCGCGCGTCGAGCTGCGCGCCGGCGTGCACGAAGTTCGTGTAGTCGAGCCACGCCAGCCGCTGCTGCTCGGGCGTCAGGTTCGACGTCGCGCGCGCGTCGTACACGGCCTTGATGCGCGCGAACAAGCGCTCGTTCTGGATGATCCGGTCCGATACCGCCGCGAGCCGCGGAGCCATCTCGGTTTCGACGACTTGGAACTCCGGCGTGTTCTTCGTCGAGCGGAAGATGTCGTACACGGTTTGCACGCGGTCGAACGTGCGGCCCGCGCGCTCTAGGGCCGCGAGCGTGTTGTCGAACGTCGCGGCTGCTGTCTGCGCGGCGATCGCGTCGATCTCCTTCATGAACTCGTCGATCGACGCCTCGAGCGCAGGCTTGAAGTGCTCGACGCGCACCGTGTCGAGCGGCGGCACGCCTCCGTACGGACCGGACCATCTCGGAAGCAGCGGATTGGTTTGCGTCGGCGCTTGGACTGCGGGCATGGCGGTGCAGCTGAGAAGGAGGAGAGGAACGAGGGGGACGAGACGGATCGGCGACATGACGACGTGCTCCTGAGCCCCGGACGCTACGGCCGCGCGCAGCCCGCATCAAGGTCGCGACGGCGACGATCGCGACAGGCAGGTCGGCCACTCCGAGCTCGCGCGCGCCCCCGGTCGAGGGCAACCAGCGCGCCCAGCGTGTGCGCCGTCAGCGTGCCGCGCGCTCGACGCGTCGCAGTCCACTCCGCGCGATCCACTCGACCACGTCCGTGTACGCGTAGCCCGCGCGGGCCGCCGCGAGAGCGAAGCCGGCGTCGGGCGAGAGATCCGGATTCGCGTTCACGTCGATCACGAACGGATTGCAATCCGTGTCGAGACGCATGTCGACGCGACCGTATCCGGCGAGGCCCAGGATCTCGAAGGCTGCGCGCGCAACACCCTCGATGCGCGCGCGCTGCGCGGGTGACAAGTCGCGCGCCGCGATCACCTGCGTGAGCGCCCAGTCGCGACTGGTGTCGATCCACTTGCCGGCGTACGACACGATGCGCGGCATGTCGGGCGGAAAGCCCGTGTAGTCGATCTCCGACAGCGGCAAGACCTCGAGCCCGCGCGGCGTCTCGAGCAAGCCGACGTTGATCTCGCGGCCGCCGACGAACTGCTCGACGAGCGCGGGCTGCGCGTAGCGTTCGATGACGTGTCGCGCGCGCGCGCGCAACGCGCGCTCGTCGTGCACGACGCTCTCCGACGCGATGCCGTGGCTCGCGTCCTCGCGCGACGGCTTCACGATCGCGGGCAGCGGCAAGCCGTCGAGCGGCTCGTCGCCGTTCGCGAGCACGCGATTGTGCGGCACCGGCACGCCGCGCGCGGCGAGCAGCGCCTGCGTCAGCGGCTTCTCGAGGCACAGCGTCATCGCGCGCGGTGGCGAGCCCGTGATCCTCAATCCGGCCAGCTCGCACGCCCACGCGAACGCCGGCTCCAGCCGCGCGTCGCCGCCGATCGCCTCGACCAGATTGAACACGAGATCGCTCGCGATCGACTCGACGAGCGGCAAGGTTCCGCGCGGCTCCGGGCCGAGAGCGCGCAACTCGACTGCGAACGCGCGCGCGCGCAACGCTTCCGCGACGGCGGCCGCGCACGCGACGACACCTTGCACCGCGACGGAATCGTGCGCGTCGCCGTGCGCGAGCGACGCGTCGTCGTTGTAGACGATCGTGACGCGCGTCATCGGAGTGCGAGCCGCGCGCGCGCTTCGTCGACGATCGAGCCGATCAAGTCGTCGTACGTGCGGCCGAGTCCCTCCCACAGGAGCGCGAGGTCGCTCCAGCCCGGCGCGACGCCCGGCAGCGGGTTCGCCTCGATGAACATCGGCTCGCCGTCCTTGTCCATGCGCACGTCGATGCGTGCGATGTCGCGGCAGCCGAGCGCGCGGTACGCCCCCAGCGCGACGTTCTCGATCGCGGACGAGTCACGTGTGCGCTTGCGCGGCAGGACGACGTACTCCATCTCGCTCCGCCAATCGGGGCTGCGCTTCATCTCTAGCGAATACACGAAATCGGCGACGGCGACTTTCTTCGGGATGATCTCCATCGCGCCGGCGACGCGCGCCGTCGCACCGCTGCCCAGGATCGCGACCGTGAACTCGGACCCGCTGCAGAACTCCTCGACGAGCACCGGCTCCTTGTAATCGTCGAGCAACTTGCCGACCTTCGCGCGCAAGTCGGCCGCGTCCGCGATCTTCGAGTTCTTGCGGATGCCCATGCTCGAGCCTTCGAACAAGGGCTTCGCGAAGAGCGGATACGCGAGCACGACCTTGTCGAGGTCGTGCGCGCTCTCGACGACGGCGAAGCGCGGCGTCGGCACACCGAAGCTCGCGACCACGCGCTTCGCGAGCCCTTTGTCGAGCGCGAGCGCCATCGTCAGCGGATCGGAGTGCGTGTACGCGATCCCGAGCATCTCGCACACGGCCGGGACGTGCGCCTCGCGCGAGCGCGATCCGTGTCCTTCGGACAAGTTGAAGACGAGCTCCGGCGGAGTCTCGAGCACCGCCGTGACGAAGTTGCGCCGGCCGCCGAGCCGCACGACGCGATGTCCACGCGCGACGAGCGCGTGCTCGATCCCCGCGATCGTGGTCGGCGAGTCGTACTCCTCGAGCGCGTCGTCCGGACCGTCTCCGCGGCCTTCCGCGAAGTCGCTCTTCAGGTCGTACGCGATGCCGATGTTCATAGCCACCCAGCATGCTGGGTGGCGCGGACTTTAGCAGCGCGTGTCGACGCCGAACAGAACGTGCGCGTGACTCAGAGTCGCTTCGGAACGCGCCCGCCGATCGGAAGCAGCTGATCCCACGCGCTCGGCGTGTTGACGTTGTTCGGCGTCGCGCCGATGGGCGTCGGCTTGACGACGCGGAAGAGCTCGACGCCGGCCGGCGGCAGAATGTCGGCGAGCGACAGCACGTGCAGCTGGATGAGACCCGGCCCGCCGTCTCCGCCCGCGCACTGGACGACGATGGTCGGCGCGGCATTGCCGACGACGTTGGTGCTGAACGCGCATGGACCGTCCGACACACCACCACCGGTGTTGGGATACGAGTCCGGCGGCAACGCATCGAGCAGCGGTGACGTCGGGATCCCGTTCCCGTGCGCACCACCGAGCCCGCCCGCGCCTTCCCCGCCCTGTCCGCCGAGCGCGAAGAGGCCACCGACGCTCGCGCTCGGATACTCCGCAGCGCCGGGTGCGACGACTTCCGCCATGTCGATCTTCGACAAGGTCTGCAGCACGATGTGTCCGCCCGATCCACCGCCGGATCCGCCACCGACGCGATTGACACCGTTCGTGTTCTCGCCGCCACCGCCGGTACCACCGGACGCGTCGATCGAGCCGAAGCCGACGAGTTGGATGTCGCCGCGCGCGTAGATCGCGATCGATCCACCGCCGCCGCCGCCGCCGCTGCCTTTCTGATTCGTGTTCACGTCATAAGGCACTTGCGGAAAGGTCGGTGACGACGCGGGCACTTGCACCGAATCGCCGCCGCCACCGCCGCCGGCGCCGGCCCACGGACGCAAGAGCTCGCCGACGATGCGCTCACCGCTCGCGGTGACCATCGTTCCGAAGAAGTCGTTGCGACGCTTGGGCCCGCCGAGATCGTTCAAGTCGACGAACGGACTCGTACCCGCGGCGCCACCCTGCGGTTGCTGGCCGACACCGCCAAGCGCGCTGCCGGAAATATGTCCCGCCGGCGGCGGCTGCGGGCTGCCGTCGAATCCCTGCTCGGCATCGAGGCCGATCGCGACTTGCTCGGGACAACCGTTCGGATTGGGTGAGCGGCGCAAAGACGCATGGCCGAAGACTCCGCCCCCGCCACCACCCGGACGACGACAACCGATGGCGCCGGTGCACCAGCCCGATTCGCCGCCGAGTCCACCGTCACCCGGAACTTGGAACGCGCCGAAGCCGTCGCCGCCCTTCGGATCGGACGCGGTGGTGAGCGGACTGCCGACACCTCCGCGTCCACCGCCGCCATGGCCCGCCGCGCCCGGATCGGGAATGTGCGCGGTATTGAACGTTGCGATACCGGACGCATTGCCGCCTTTGATAATGACCTTGCCGTGGACAGCGACCTTGCCCGACGCGCGGATCGTGCACGGATTCGGGCCCTGGATGCGCAACACACCGTTGGGCCAGATCGTCAGGTTGCGTACGTCGACGTTGCCATTGACCACGGTCTGCACCGCGGTCTGTGAGCTGTTGAGGATCTGCGCGAACGTCGTGTCGAGGACGAGGACCTCGGTGCCTCCACCGGACGGCGTGCCGATCTCCCAATCGAAGTTGCCTCCCGGTCCACCGTTGCCTCCGAATCGTCCGACGAAATCGTGCTGTCCGGCCGGCGCCACGGACGGCGGAGGAGCGAGCGTGAGTGCTTCCGCGCCGGCATCTTTCGCGTCGCGACGCTCGAGCGCGCGCAGCGGATCGACGAACGCCTCGCGACTCACGACGCTCGCGAGCGACACACGCAACGCGCTCGAGGGATCCGACACGCCCTGCGTCGAGAGTTCGTGCGCGGGCATGATCGTGCTCGTGTCCGTGCAGCCGACCGAGATCGAAGCGAAAAGACCGAGCGCAAGAGCTGCGGTCGAGGATGAGGTTCGCGACGTGAGCATGTGGCAGTTCTCCCGTAGATATTTGCGGTCGATACCGCGCCTCTCCCGCGCGTGTACCGGACAAGCCTAGCGCCATTGGCGAAAGTCACTCGGCGGCGAAAGTCGTTCGGTTCGCACATGGCCCGTTCGCGCCGACGACGCCCGCCGATGGACGTCGTGCGATTCTCGCTCCAACGCGAAGGGACAATGCGAGGGTCGATGCACTTTCACCACGCAGCGCTAGCGCACTCGACCCGCCACGTTTACATCCACTCCAGGTTTGTGTCCCGCTCGAGCGCGCAAACCTGAATCCCCCGTGCGATGTCGCAACGAAGCCGTGCGAAAGCGCCACCTGCGCACGGTCCGAGCAACGCGGGCTACTCACCCGGCGACGCGCACCGTCGAATCCAGCGCTGCGCCACCGGTCAAGTTTGACCGGACCAGTCGCTCTTCGCCGCCTGCTTCCAGCGCGCGCGGATCGACGCTTCGAGCTCCTTCGAGAGCGGCCCGGCCGCCATCAACTCCGCGTTCTGCTTCCAACGGTCGGGCTTGCTCGTGCCGACGATCAACACGTGCACGCCGGGCTGCATCGCAGTGAAACGCATCGCGATCGCGGCCGGACCCGTCGCGTCGGTCTTCGCGCGTGCGTCGCCGGTCGCGAAGTCGAACTTCAGCTCCTGCAAGCGGCGCCAGTACTCCTCGTGGTAGTCGTTCTCCGGCTTCGCGTCGTAGCGCCACACCGCGTTCGCGATCGGCCGCTTCGCGATGACGCCCATCTGCTTCTCCTTTGCGAGCGGCAGCGTGAGCTCGATGCACTCCTGATCGCACACGTTGATCGATGTCTGCAGAGAGTCGAAGCGCCCGCACTCGATCGCATACCGCGCGGCCTGCGCATCGCCGCTGTACCCGATGTAGCGCGTCTTGCCGTCCTTGCGCGCTTGCTCGAGCGCGTCGATGCACTCGCCCTGCTTCAGGAGTTCGAGCGAGCACGAGTGCAGCTGCACGAGATCGACCGCGTCGGTCTTCAATCGTTTCAAGCTGCGCTCGATCGAGCTCGAGATGGCCGACTTCGACCAATCCTCGCCGCGCGAACCGTCGGGCAGAGCATGCCCGCACTTCGTGAAGAGATAGTAGTCCTTGCGACGGTGGCCGATCGCGCTCCCGATCTGGGTCTCGGACTCGACGTAGCACTCGGCCGTGTCGACGACGTTGAGACCCGCATCGAGCGCGGCGTTCAACAGCTTGCCGACGACGTCCTGGCCCGTGCGCTCGAAGCCGATCTCCGCGCCACCGAAGCCGAGCACGGCGACCTGCATGTCCGTCTTGCCGAACTTGCGCCGCTCGAGCCCCGCGCCCAACGGCGCGGCGACGAGTGGGAGCGGGTGCGCGCGCGACAGTGCGGGCAGCGAGAACGCCGCAGACGCCGCGGCCGTCGCGCGCAGCAGATCTCGGCGCGACAGATGACTCTTGCTCATGGTGGCTCCTTTCACGAACTGGCCTTGGACGACTCTAGCAGCCCGCGGTGGAGGTCATTCAGCCCGAAAGCGGTCCGTTCGCGCCACCCCGGCGTCGCTCGATCCTCGGCGAATCTCGACGATTCGCCTGCGGTCTCGCTCCTTGCTCTAACGCGAACGGGCCACTTTCGGGCTCGAAGCACGTTCACCACGGACTGCTAGCACCCCGAGGTGAAAGTCAGGATTTCACGAATCGTCGAGGCGCAGGCAGCCGCTCCAAGAAAGCTCGACGCACGGAGCGATCTCGCGTCGCGCGCGCGGATCGCGCGAGCCCTCTCCGTTGCCCGCCATGCGGAGGCGACTTACTCTCGTCGTGCGGTTCCAGCGCCAGCCCGCATTTACCACGAGGTCGAAATGAAACTGACACTCCTCACCACGCTCGTCGTCGTCGCTTGCAGCGCATCGCTCTCCGCGCAGTCGTTCAATCTCGACTTCGGGGAGACGACGAGCGCGCCGTCGTCCTCGTACTCCGCCGCCGGATTGCCGGGCTTCTGGAACGCGCTCTCCGCGCAGAACAACGACTTCTCGTTCCTGACGGATGTCGCCGGCAATCCGACCAGCGTGCTCTTCCATCAATACGGTGCGACGGGGCTCGTCGTGTCGAGCGACCCGATCGTCACGGGCGACGACGCGTTGCTCTTGCGCGACGGGATCGTCACGCACAATCCGAGTCTCGACTCGTGCTTCTATTTCGACGGGCTCGCGCCGGGCACCTACGAGCTCATCACTTACGCTTGGCGGCCGGACGATCCCGCGCTCCTCTCGAAGTCGTTCGTCGACAACACGCCGGGGCTCGAGATCTCCGGCGGCGCGTGGAGCGGGCAGCACGTGCACGGCGTGACCTTCGCGCGGCACACCGTGACCGTCGGCCCGAGCGGTTTCATGGGACCGCACTCCGGCCTCGCCGCGGGCGCCGACGCGTTCGTCGGCGCGGTCTGCAACGGGATGCAGCTGCGCAAGCTGGACCTCTTCACGCCGTTCTGCTTCGGCGACGGCACGCTGCCGACGCCCTGCCCGTGCGCGCCGCCGAACACGGTGCCGAATCCGAGCGGCGCAGCGGGCCACGGCTGCGCCAATTCGTTCGATGCGAACGGCGCGCTGCTCAGCGCGAGCGGATCGCTCGCGCCGGATGGCGTCGCATTCACGTGCGTCGTCGGACCGAATTACGGGGCCTTCGGCTTCCTCGTCAAAGGCAGCGCGAGCAACGCGACCGGCGCAGCGCTCGGCGACGGCATCTCGTGCGTGTCCGGCGCGCTCGTGCGCTTCGGCGGACACAACGCGGGAACCAACGGTGCGCCGCTCGGATCGTGGACCTATCCCAACGTCGTGCAGACGATCCCCGTGACGAGCGCGACGGCACAAGCGCCCGCGCAGCAGGCGTACTACCAGCTCTATTACCGCAACGCCGTGGCGAACTTCTGCAGCGCCGCGACCGCGAACCTGTCGAACGGGGTCGCGATCGTGTGGCCCTGACGCGCAGCGTCCGTCAGACCGGCACGGATTCGCAACGTCGCCGCGGACGCCGGAAGCGCGCTGGCCGAGCTGCTTCACGGCGTGGTCGAGCTCCGCGTCGCCACGCCCCGTGACGACCACGTGCGCACCTTCGTCGACGAAACGCGGCGCCGTCGCGAATCCGATCCCACTCGAGCCGCCGGTGATGAGCCGGCCTGCGCGAACTCGCCAGCACCGTGGACTCCGCACGTCCAAGGCGTGACCGGTGGACAGCGCACGGTCGCGCCGCAACCCGCGACGCGTACAATCCCCGCATCATGACCACCTCGACCTTGCTCTTGATCCTCGTGTGCCTGCTTCCCCTCGGCTGCTCGACGTCCGTGGACAGTAACCCGCCTGCTGCCAAGCCGACCGTCGCGTCGACCACTTCGACGGCGTCGACGACCGCGACGCCGGTCACGTCGCCGCGCGCGAGCGGTTTGTACGCGCTGAGCGCAACCGACATCGACGGCAAGCCGGACGCGCTCGCGCCGCACGCGGGCAAGGTCACGCTCGTCGTGAACACGGCGAGCGAGTGCGGCTACACGCCGCAGTACGACGGCTTGCAGAAGCTCCACACCGAGCTCGCATCGCGCGGCTTCGCCGTCATCGGCGTGCCGAGCAACGACTTCGGCGGGCAAGAGCCGGGCAGCGCCGCGGAGATCAAGACGTTCTGCTCGGAGCGCTTCGACGTGACGTTTCCGATGCTCGCGAAGGCGGTGACGAAGTCCGGCTCCGAGCAGTCGCCGATCTTCGGCTACCTCGAGAAGGAGACCGGCAAATTGCCGAGCTGGAACTTCTGCAAGTACCTCGTTGGCAAGGACGGCAAGGTCATCGCGTTCTATCCGAGCAAGGTGACGCCGAGCGACGCGGAGCTTCGCAAGGCGATCGAGGACGCGCTCGCGAAGGGTTGAGTGCGCTCGGCACTCACCGCGCGACACGCGTCGCGTAGCTCGCGGCTCCACCCACGCTCCCGGTGCACACACGCACCGGGAGCGCTGCTTTTGTCCGTGGAGTCTCTACATGCGTACCGCCGTCGCGTTCGTCGCCCTGTTGTTGTCCACCGCGTGTGCTTCCGTCGCACCCACCGCACCCGCCGCGCCGGTCATGCGCCTCGACACCGTCGCAGCGCGCGTCGGCCCCACGGCGGCGGAGACGTTCGCCGCGCTGAAATCGCTCGCCGGTGCGTGGGAAGGCGTCGCGTCGAACGGCCGCACGAGCCGCGTCGCGTATCGCATGACCGCGGGCGACTCGGTGCTCGTCGAAACCTGGACGCAATCGCGCGGACGCGAGGCGCTGACTCTCTATCACCTCGACGAGGACGGCCTGATCGCGACGCACTACTGCCCCAAGGGCAATCAAGTGCGCTTGCGCTGGACCGGTGGCGGCCCCACGGAGCGCTGCGCGTTCGAGTTCGAAAGCGGCACGAACCTGCGGAACGTCGAGCAGTCGCATCAACACGCGTTCTGGTTGACGGTCGCGAGCACGGACTCGTTCGCGCGCGGCGAGACGTACGTCGCGAACGCGGCGCGCGCGGACGAGATCGCCGCCACGCCGCCCGGCGAGACGATCACGTACCGGCGCGCGCCCCCCGTACCCGCCGCGGGTTGAGCGCTGCGTCGCGGGCTACTCGTTCTGGCTCATCCGGAAAAGCAGCCCGTCGACGTCGCGCCACAGCGCGGTGCCCATCGTCCGCCTCGGTCCGGCGCGGCGATGCCAGCCCGCTCGTGCCGGCGGCGAGCGCGCCGGTTTTTTCGACTTCTGTGCCGCGCGCCGGTGCCCCGAGGAGAATGAGGGCATGCGTGACCGTGCGATCGACCGGCTCTTCGGCCGCTTCCGCGACCGCCACGACGGCGCCGCGCTCGCGGCCGTGTTCGACGCGACGTCGCGCGAGCTGTTCGACGTCGCGTGTCACTTGATCCGCGACCCGATCGAGGCCGAGGACCTCGTCCAAGCGACGTTTGTCGCGGCGATCCGGCGCGCGCGCGAGTACGACGGCAGCGCGCCGCTGCGCGGATGGCTGTACGGCATCCTGTGGCGCGAAGCCGCGCGCGCACGGCGCAACGCCGCTCGCCGCGCGGATCCGGATCGACTCGTCGAGCGCCGTGAGCCCGAGCCGATCGAAGGCCTGCTCGCTTCCGAGCTCCCCTTCGCCGTGCAACGCGCGCTCGACGAGCTGCCCGCGCACTACCGCGACGTGCTCGTCCCGCTCTTGCGCGAAGGTCGCGCGCCGGACGAGATCGCGCGCACGTTGCGACGCTCCGCGGGAACGGTGCGCAGCCAGATCCACCGCGGACTCGGCGAGCTGCGTCGCGCGTTGCCGCGCGACTTGGTGCCGACGACGGGACTCGTCGCAGTGCAGATCCGCGGACTCGTGAACGTGCGCGGCGAGGTGCTGCGCGCTGCCGGCTTCTCGCCAGCCGTCGCGGCCGGCGCGTCGACTTTACTCATTGGCTCCACGATCGGAGGACTCGTCATGTCGAAGGCCATGTTCGTCGCGACGACCGCGGCTTTGTCTGTCGCGGCGATCGCGTGGTTCGCGAGCGACGGCGACACGGCGCGCGAGGATGCGCTCCTCGTGCCATCCACCGCACACGCGGGCGCCGTCGATGCGTCGGCGTCCGCGGGGATCGCCGCGAACCATGCGTCGCTCGCGGAAGACGCGTCGTCGAGCGCGCGCACCGAGCTCGCAAGCGACTCGAGCGCCGGACCGGAGCTCGCGCTGCAAGACGAGATCGACCGGTGGCTCGCGCGCTTCAACGAAGCGCCAGCCGATTGGCGCCACGGACTCGCGGTCGCGGGCGAGATCGCCAAGTTGCCCCCGGATCGTGCGCTCGCGGTCATGACCGGCGTGTGGCCGAAACTCTCGCTGCCCGCGAAGGAGCAAGTGCTCAAGCCGTTCGTCTTCGGCCGCGGTCACGTGCACGCGCTGAAGCTGCTGCACGTCGCGGCGACGGACGCGGAACTCTCGGTGCAGTCGCGTGCGTTCGTGTACTTGAGGAACTACGCGTTCCAGGATTTCGCGAACGACTACGCGAGCTACCTGAGCTGGGCCGCGACGTACCGTGACATGCCGGTGCAGGACGTGCTCGCGCGCAACGCGACGCGCTACGTCCACGAGCTGCGCGGGCTGCCGCGCGACGAGCTCGTGCGCCGATTGAAAGCCGACGAGCGCTTGGATCTCGACACGGGTGGCCCGGCGGGGCTCGACTTGGCGGCGATGATGCGCACCGAAGGCGCACTCGACGTGCTCGCCGCGTGCCTCGAGAGCGACGACTCGGACGCGAAGCGCCGCGCGCTCGAATGGTCGAAGGAGCTGCAAGCCGACGAGGCGTGGCTGCGCACGTGGGTGCTGCCGTCGCTCGAAGCGGCCGAGCACACGGACGCCCGCACGCTCGACGCGAGCCTGCGCGCGCTCGCACGGCGCGACTGCAAGTGGGCGCAGGACCCGATCCTCACCCACCTGCGGCGCGCGTCGGCGATCGAGCCGCCGGCGGAGGGCGATGCGGAATCCGGTCCGCGTCCGCTGCCGGGCACGACGTCGGCGGCGAGCGCGATCGCCGAGATCGGCGACCCGGCCGCGATCCCCGCGCTGATCGAGATCCTCGTGCACGACCGCTCCGGGCGCTTGAACTACGACGTCGGCTACTTCGGGCTCGCGAAGCTGACCGGCGTGAAGTGGCAAGAGAGCTACGACGCGGCGTGGTGGCTCGAGTGGTGGGACAAGAACTCGCAGCGGCTGCCACCCGAAGTGCGCTCGATCGCGATCCGAAGGTGAGCGCGCGATGCCGTTCGTCCGTCCATTGTCACGAGCGAGAGATCTCCAGGAGTGCATCCGATGATGTTTGCGATCGTCATGACCGTACTCATGTGTGCGCCGCCGTTGCGCGCAACGAAGGCGCAGGAAGAGCGAGCGAAGTGGGAAGACGTCACCATCGGCAGTGACGTGCACAAGCGCTATCTGCTGCATGGACCGCGCGACGGCGAAACGGCTCCCGCGACCGGATGGAAGGTCCTCGTCGTGATACCGGGTGGCAATGGCAGCGCGGAGTTCGCTCCGTTCGTCGGACGCATCCGCGAGCGCGCGCTCGGCAACGACTGGATCGTGGTCCAAATGATCGCGCCGGTTTGGAACGACGAGCAAGCGAAGTCCGTCGTGTGGCCGACGAAGCTCTCACCCTGGCCCAAGATGAAGTTTTCGTGCGAAGAGCTCTTCGCGGCGGTGTTCGACGACGTGCGCAAGCACCAGACGCTCGACCCGAAGCACCTCGTCACGCTGTCTTGGTCCTCGGGTGGAATGCTCGGCTACACCCTCGGCGCCCAAGCGAAGACGCCGGTGACGGGAACGTTCGTCGCGATGTCGGTGTTCAAGCCGGACGGACTGCCGAACCTGAAGCAGGCGAAGAATCGCCGCTTCTACATCCTGCACTCGCCCGACGACTTCATCCCGGTGCAGATGGCCGAGACGGCGCGTGCGGAGCTTGCGAAGCGCGACGCGATCGTGGAGCTCGCGTCGTACGACGGTGGGCACGGCTGGCGCGGCGACGCGTTCGCGCGCATCCAAACCGGGATCGACTGGCTCACGAGCGACGCCAGTGCGTCGGATCCGCAGTCGGAAGGACGCTGACCCCGAGCGAGATTGGAATCGACGCGCGCGGGTCAGGCGGCGCGCTGGACCGCGCTCGACGACCGCCAGCAATCGTCGCGCGGAGCGGCGCGCATCGAGTACGCTGCGCGCGCATGAACGGCGACGAGCTCCTCCAATTCTTCGACATCGTCTGCGACAAGATCGCGCAACACCCGAGCTACTCCAAGAACCTCGACCGAGCAGCAGCCGACGGCGAGGTGCTCGTGCTGAACTACCACACGCACGGCGCGGATCAGGCGTACTGCGTCTCGGTGTGTACGCAGAACGAGACGCTCGCGAACCTCGGATTGACTCCGCCGCTGCACGAGCTCGCGCACATCCGCGGCATCGGCCCGTCGCGCGACGAGTGCGCCGCGCGGATGTCGGCCTTCGCGGCACGGCTCGTCCAGCGCTATCGCTTGGCGCGTCCTCCGATCGTGTTCCTCGACGGCACGCCGTTCCAAGCACCGTGAGCGCGGGCGCGGTCGCGAGCTTGCTGCGCACGAAGCGCGGCGCTCGAGACTGGCGCGCGGGTCGAGAAGGATCGACGGGCCGAGCCCGTCATCTCTCACAACGACGCGGCGAGCGGGAGCGCAGCGGCCGTGCCGCTCGACGACGAAGAGCTGCGTCGATGCTCGCGCGCTGCTGCGTTCATGCCTTGTTCCACTCGTCGTACGCTCGCAACGTCCGCGGCGCGCGGCGGCGACGATTCCCGTCCGACCCTGCGAGCGGCTCGCCAGCGCTCAGGGCTGCGCCGCGCACGACAGCGCTCGGAGTACCGCGCGGCCGCCTGGGTGAGATCCGCACGCGCTCGGTCACGGGAGTGCGCGTGAGCCCGAAGAACTCGAGCACGCCCGTGCAGGCGGTGCGCATGTGCTCGGCGACGCTGGCTGCGAAGCGCGACGCGAAGGGGATCGTGTTCATGTTGGCCTTCCCGAATCCTGACGATGCCTGCTCCTCGCTGATCGCCGTTCGCGGAGGCGCGCTGCACGATCGACACCGACGCCGAAGCCTTGTCCGCCGGTGGATTCCCGTCGCAGCAGCTCGTGTCGTAGTCGACGGCCGCAACGAAAACGTCGCGCAGAGTCAAAGAGACGGGAGGTGTCGTCGTGACAACGACACGGATCGAATTCCGGCGCCGAGCGCTGGGCTGGACACCGGGCGAGAGCAATCTCGTCGCTTGCTTGTACGCCCTTTCGTCATGCGCGCCGTGGTGATTCGCACAATTACTGCCCCGGACGCGCGCTGGACTCGATCCCCCGGGCGCACGCAGCCTCACGGTGAACGAATCGACTCGTTCGCCCCGCTCGAGGCGAATCCGAGTTTGTGCCGCCCGGGTCGCTGCATCGAGACGAAAGGAGTGCACCGACCCGCGAGTCGAGACGCGCCGACGATGCGAAATGCGTCGCAATACACCGAGGACGCGCGTGGCGATCCGTGTATGGTTGCAGGCGCATCGCCGCTGCTCACCTTTTCGTGAAGAAAGTCGATCACCCCATGGTTCATCCCGCACCCGCCAAAGTCGCCGAGGTCAGCGCTCCTGCGAAGGCTGCTGCACCGCTGCTCTCTCTCACGGAGAATCAAGCGATCGCGACGCTGCGCGTCCTGGTGCGCCTCTCGAAGTCGGGCGGCACGATTCAGCCCGCGCGACGCGCGGGCCTCGAGCGGGCGTTCCAGCGCTTGAAGCTGCCGGCGAACATCACGCCGTCGAGCTTGCTGGACGAAACTTGCGATCTCGACGTGCAGCTCTACCTCTTCCGAACGCTGGAGGCGCGCGAGTCGCTCTACCGATCGGCTGTCGCCATGGTGCTCACCGAGAGCGGAGGGACGACGGCGGAGCAGAGGATGCTCGATCACATTCGGACGACGCTGCACATCGCCGACGAGAGCGCGGCCATGACGCGGCGCGTGTTCGACGCGGGGGAGGATCCGCTGCTTCCGAGCGACATCGAGACGGTCGCCGAGCCGGCGCGCCGCGCGAAAGAAGTGAAGGCCGACATCGCGAAGTCCGCGCTGCAGAGCGCCTTGGTCGGATCGATCCCGACACCAGGCCAGGCGCTCGCCACGGATGTCGCGCTCATCGCGTTGCAGGTCAAGCTCGTGCGCGACATCGCGCAACGTTTCGGACACCCGCTCGACGAGTTCGCCGCGCGCGCGCTCCTCGGCGGACTCGGGCTCGGCACCGGGGCGCGCGTCGCGGTTTCGAACGTTGCGAAGCACGTGCCCGTGTGGGCCGCCGCGGTCGGCGCGAGCGCGTCGTTCGCGTCCACCAAGGCCTTGGGAGAGATCGCCGACGCGTACTTCCGCGGCGGCGCGAAGGTCGCGATCGCGAGCATGCAGTCCGACTTCGACGCGGCCGAGTTGGAAGCTGGCAAGGCCTACGCGACGCAGAAGGAGCGCGTGGAATCCGAGCGCGCGCGGAACGCGCCTGCGCTGCAGACGCTCGACGTCGACCTGAGTGCGGGCCGCGTCACGCCGCGAGAGTACGCAGCGCGCATCGAGCAGTTCGCGCGCGCCTGAGCGCACGTCGTCCAGCGCAGCTCGCGGGCGAGCGCAGCGATGCGGCGGCACTCGAGTGGCCGGGCGCGCTAGTGTCCTGAGTCAGAAGTTCGCTTTCACCAAGGTCGAGATCGTCGTCGCTGGCAAGGCGCGAGGGTGCAGGCAACCTGTCAGGTTTCCGAACCCGAGCAACG
>JBJXHG010000024.1:0-32658 GCA_046160865.1 Planctomycetota bacterium
TCGCGAGGGCGTGACAGCTCGCTTCGGGCAAGGCGTTGCATCGGAATCGACCGGAGGCGACCTGTTGGGTCGGCGAGGATCGATTCCGATCCAACAACGCCGGCCGAAGCGAGTTGACGCGAACGCAACGGACGTGGTGAGAAATCCGGGCTAGATGCGCGTGTCGAGGGGAGAGCCCCCGTGTCGACGCGGATGCGCGACACACTCGCGCGGGCTGCCAAGAAGGGTCGTGCCGCTCGTTCGTCGCGACGCGCTTCGGAGCTTGCGAGGCGGGGCCGACCGGGGTAGATTTCTCGCCCCTCGCGCGGGCTACTAACTCAATTGGCAGAGTGCCATGTTCACAGCGTGGAAGTTACTGGTTCAAATCCAGTGTAGCCCACCATGCGCCTTGCTCTCGCGGCGCCTTGCTCTCGCGGCGCCTTGCTCTCGCGATAGCGCCACCGTCGCGGAAAGACTGATTGGGAAGCAAAGGGTGCCGGCACGGCCGCGGCAAGCTGCGCTCGACTGCGACTGTTGGTGACGAGCACCCCGTGGTGAAAGTCGTTCGGCGCAAGAGGCGCCCGTTCGCGCCGGCCCGGCGGCGCGCGATCCTCGGTGAATCGCGAGGATTCGCCTGCGGTCGCGCTCCCCGTTCGATGCACGGGGCCGACACGAACGGACGACTTTCGCGCTCGAAGCACTTTCACCACGGGCTGCTAGAATCATCTCCCGCTATGGCGAAGTCGAAGCGCCCCTCATCGCGCCAGATTGGCGTTTACCTCTCCGCGCTCGTGCTGGCCTTGCTGGCCGACCCACGAGCGGGCACGTTTGCGGCCGGTTGCGCCGTCGTCGCGCTGGCGTGTGTGCTGCGCACCTGGGCGTTCGGTCACCTCGACAAGAACCAGCACATGGTGACCACGGGTCCTTACGCACACACCCGCAACCCCGCCTATCTCGGCTCGTTCGTGGCGATGCTCGGTGTCGCGCTCGCAGCGGGGAACGCCGAGTCCACGCGCGGGCGAATCGTCTGGGGCTTGGCGCTGGTGCTCGGGATCGCGTTCTTCACGCTCTACCTGCCGCGCAAGTTCGCGCGCGAGTACGGTCGCCTGCGACGCCTGTTCGGTGCCGACTTCGAACGCCACGCGGCCAACGTGCCCGATTTCATTCCCCAGCTCGCTCCCTGGCGCAGCGGCGATCCGCGCCGCTTCTCGTGGCGGCGCGTCACCGACAACCACGAGTGGGCTTGGGGTGTGATCCTGAGCGGGTTGCTCGCCGCGATTTGGTTCGCGCACAAGTGGTCCCCGATCGAACACGTACTGGCAGGCAAGTGAGCTCTCTGACCACGCTTTCGCGCGAGGACCTCGAGCGCTTTCCGCGCGTCGCTCTCGGTAAGCCGTCGTCGCTCAAGCCGTCGGTGTGGCGCGTGGAGACCCAGAGCGGCCCCGTGGTGGTCAAGGACACGCGGCACGTGGGACCGGCGACGCGCTGGCTCGCGCGCTGGCTGGTCGCTCGAGAGCGCAAGATCCTGATGCGCCTCCACGACGTCGACGGCGTGACGCATCTCGTAGCGACCGTCGATCGCGACGCGATCGTCCTCTCGCTCGTCCCGGGCCGGCCGCTCGACGCACAACTCTTTCGGGAACGCCCGCGCGAGATCGTCGCGCAACTCTTCGAGCTCACGTGCAAGCTGCACGAGATCGGCGTCTTCCACCTCGATCTACACCAGCGCAAGAACGTGCTCGTCGACAGCGACGGTCGGCTGCGCCTCGTGGATTTCGGTGCAGCCGTTGCTCCCGGCCCCGTCGTGCGGTTCCTGGTCGGCGGCCTCCTGCGCTACGTCGATCGACACGCCGTCTACAAGTACATGGCGCGCTTCACACCCGAACAACTCAGTGAAGCCGAGGCACGCGCGGTCGTGCGTTATGGACGAGTGCGCTGGCTATGGCCGTTCTCGCCGCACAGTCGGCGGGAGCAGATGTCCGGGCGCGCGCGTCTGCGCTGACGGCCGGACACGAAGTCCTCCGGCGCGTCGCCTTCTCACGGATGCGCGATCACGATCAGCGTCCGCGCCCGGCGCAGCGCGCAGCGTAGCGCTGCCTCCAGCGTCGCCGGATCGAGCGCAGCGAAGCTCTCGTCGAGCACCACGATCTCACTGTCCTGCAAGAGCGCACGCGCCATGAAGAGCCGGCTGCGTTCGCCGTGCGACAGCTGCCACCCGCTCTCGCCCACGATCTCGTTCATTCCCGCGGGCATGCGCGCGATGAGGCTCGCGAGACCGAGCTCGCCGCACAGCTCCTCGGCGCGCTTCCAATCCTCCTCGTGCGCAGGCCAGCGCTGACCCATCAACAAGTTGAACGCGAGTGTGTCGCTGAAGACGTGGTTCTCGTGGAACTGCGGCGCCGCGCTGATGCGGCGACGCCACGTCTCCGCGCCGATCGTTCCGCGGTCGACGCCGCGCAGCAGCAGGATGCCCTCGTCGGGCGTGCGCAGGCCACAGAAGAGCGACGCGAGCGTGGACTTACCGGTTCCCGAAGGACCTTCGAGCAGGATGCGATCACCCTCGAACACGTCGAGCGAGAGCCTCTGGAAGAGCGGCTCGGATCGGCCGGGGTGACGGTAGCCGAGATCCTTCACCTGCAGCACGCGCGCGCGTGCCTTCTTGGACAAGAGCTCGCTTCGCTCGGGCTTGGACAAGAGCTCGTTTCGCCCGGACTCCGGCACGAGCTCGCTCGGCTCCGGAATCGTCACGGCGACACCCGGGGATTCTTCGCGCGCGAGTTCCTCGAGCATCGGAACGACCTGCTTCCACGCGATCACCGCACCGCCGAGCTGAGCGAGACCGTGAGCCAGCCGGTTCGTCGCGAGATACGCGAGGAGCACGCCGCCGAGCTGCGCGGCGAGCGCCTCGGTCGACGCGCTGCCACGCAGCATCGCCGGCGCGAGCCCGATCACGCCGACGAGCAGCCATCCGCGCGGCGCGACCGCGGTCGACCACGCGATCGCGCGATCCATGCGACGCGATGCGGCGAGATAGCCCTCGAGCGCCGCGTCCTCACCCGCGTGCCAAAGGTCGCGCGACTCCTGCATGATCCGCGTGCGGTGACCGATCATCTTCTCGATCAGTCCGTGCGAGAGGGTGAGGCGCTCGGCGGTCCACGCGCGGCGGCGCGCGAAGCACCACATTCCGGCAGCGAGCAGGAGCACGGTCCAAGCACACAGCAGAGCGGCGAGCAGCGCTCCCCCCGGAGCGAACGCGAGCACGAGCGCGGCTGCGACGAGCTCGAGGATCGCGGTCACGGCTGCGATGCCTCCGCCGAGCGCCAGCGACTCGATCGCCTCCGATTCGATCACGCGACCGACGAAATCGCCCATCCCGAGTCCGCGCACACGCGCCGGATCGAGGCGTAGCGTCGCTGCCAGCAAACGCTGTTTCAGGATGCCGCCGACCGCGACGGCAAACGTCCCCTGCACCCACGTCGCGAGCAGGCGGAACGGGATCAAGCTCGCGAGCAGCAGCGCCCACGCATGGAACCATCCGAGATCGAACAGCCCTTCGAGTGCCGCGCGTCCGATCACCCACCAAGAGAAGAGCCACAAGGCGTACTGCAGCGCGTGCGCGGAAAGCAGCACGACGAAGCGGCGCAGCACGCCGGCGCGCTGGAGCTCCGAGCGCAAGCTCGCGTTCGCGGGCGGGCGCAGCGCGAACAGGCCGCGCACCCGCGCCGAACGCAGTCGCTCCTCGAGCAGCGCGCGTCGCGCGGCAGCCAGGCGCGGCGCGGGCAGCGCGGCGCGCTCGAGCACACGGTCGATCTCGACCAGTGCCGGCGCTTCGATCGTGCGACACAGCTCGCGCGCCACGACGCCGACGTCGGCCGTGCGCACGCGCAGCTCGGGAGTCAGCAAGACGATCTTCGATCCCTTGCGTCCGACGATCGCGGCGACGCTCGTGCCGAATGCCGCGATGAGCGGCGCCGCACCGAGCAGCCGAGCCTCGAGATCGCCATAGGCGAGATCGAGCGGCTCGGCCTCGACTCCGAGCTCGGCCGCCGTCGCTTCGATCCTGCGTCCTAATGCACCGCGCGCCGCGTCCGCTCGAGTCCACCCGCGCCGCACGGATGCGCGTGCGATGCCGGCGTGCCGTGCGGACATGTCGAGCGCTTCTTCGAGGCGATCGTCCGGCCAGAAGAGTTCCCGATGCTCGTCGTTCATCGCGCGGGCTCCACCGGCGAAGCGGTGAGTCGACCTCCGTCGAGCGTCATCCGCCTCCATGTCGCGCCCGCCCACAAGGTCGAGCGCACCTCGCGCTCGGCGCCGAGCATCGCGGCGTACCGCGACGCCTCGAGCGCGAGCACCTGCGGCGGACCGTCCTCCACGATTCGACCGCCTTCGACGACGATCACGCGATCGAACGCGAGTGTTTCTCCGACGTCGTGCGTCACGCACACGAGCGTCGATCCGCGCCACAGCTCGCGCATCGACGCGAGCAGCTCGGAGCGCTGATCGCGAGCGAGACCCCGCAGCGGCTCGTCGAAAATGGCCAAGCGCGTCCGTCCGCGGATGCACGCGCGGCCCAGTCGAACACGCTGTCCTTCACCGCCGGAAACGAGCGTTCCGCCTTCGCCCAAGGCCGACTGCAGTCCATCCGGCAATCGTTCGAGGACCGCAGTCAGTCGCGCGCGCTCGACCGCTGCTCCGATCGCGCTCGTCGACACGCCACCCGCGCCATACGTCAGGTTGTCGAGCAAGCTCTTGTTCCAGAGCTGCACGGACGGATCCACCCACGCGGTCTCGCGCCGCAACTCGGCGAGCTTCTGCGCGTCGAGCTCGTCGCCGTCGATCCAGATGCTCCCGGTCGCTGGCGGATGCCAGCCGAGCAGCAGTCCGACCAAGCTGCTCTTGCCGGCGCCGGACGGCCCGACGATCGCGACGTGCGATCCCGGTTCGATCGAGAGCTCGATCCCGTCGAGGATCACGTGGCCACCGGTCTTGACGCTCACGTTCTCCATGCGGATCGCGACGCCATGCGCGCGCGCGGTGGCCGGAGCGCGCGCGCTGCCGTTCGCCGACGCGAGTGCACCGTCGTGCGACGATTCGGGAGCGCCGCGTGCTTCGTCGACCCGACTGCCGAGCATCTCGAGGAAGCGCAACGTGATGCTGCGCAGCCCCGGGTACTGACGCGCACAGACGCCGAGCTGCTGGCCGTACACGGGCAAGCTGAGTGCCCAGTACGCGAGCAGGAGTGCGTTGCCCGCGGTGCTCGAGCGAGCCGTCTCTGCGAGCACGAGCCACACGACGAGCGCGAAGCACGCGATCGACTGCACGGCTTCGACGACGACGACACGCCGCTGGAGTCTGAGTCCGGCGCGAGTCCATTCGACGACGAGGGCTTCATGACCGCGGCGCAGAGCGCGACCCGCCGTGTGCGCGCGCAGCGGCACCAGCCCGAGCAACGCATCGAGGTGAAAGCGCAGCAACGCGCCCGCGTGGTTGCGCAATCGCAGATCGCCTTCCGCGAGCATCGGTTGCGCCATCCAAGGCACGGCGATCGCGATCGCTGCGCACGCGATCGCGAGCACGGCTGCGCTCGGCGCGAGCCACACGATTCCGGCCGTCGTCGCCAGAAGGCCGAAGGCGCAGCGCAAGATCTCGGTGCCGAGCTCCGGCAGGAGTCGGATCTCGTGCAGCCGGTGAGCGCGCTCCGCCATGTCGGACACGAGACGACTGCGGAAGTACCGGTCGTCGAGCCGCGCGATGCGCTCGAAGAGCGCCATGCGCATGCGCAGCTCGAGACGCCGTCCGAGGCCGAGCGCGCGCGTGGCGATCGGCACCTCGAGGCCGAGCAGGATGGCGATGAACGCCGCGAGCGCCACGATGCTCGCGACGCGTTGCTCGGGCACCGCGATCGAACGTCCGATTCCGAACAGCGAGCGGAAGAGCAGCGCCTCGACGAGAACCGCGGCGGTGGCGAGCGCGAGCAGCGCACTGAGCAACGCCGGCGAGAGCAGTCCGTCGGCGCGCAGCATCGCGAAGAGCTCGCGTCCCGGCTGCGCCGGCTTCTCGGACAGCGCCAGTGCGAGATCCGCGGAGATCGCGGCCGGGGCGGACGGCTCGCCGTCCGTCGGAGCGTCCTTGGGAGCGCTGTCTCGCACGCCGGCGATGGAGAGCAACACGGCACCGCGTAGCGTGAGTTGTTGCGGATCTCTCGCGTCCGTCGGACGCACGGTCCAGCACTCCGCGGGCAAGGCATCGGTGGGCTCCACCGATTCGTCTTGCGCGCGTTCGAAAAACGCGCTCAGGGCTTCTCCTGCTTCACGCCCGGGGCGCAAGCCGCCGCCGCGCACGACCGTCGCGACCATGCGTGTCGCGGCGTCGAGCGCAGCCAGCCGTCGCCAAGGATCCTCGGGCGTCGGCGCGCCGATCCAGTGCGCGGCTCGATCCGCATCGACGCGCAGGTCCGCGATGCGGCGCCGCAACCCGCAGAGGAAGTCCTCCGACGCCGACCATGCACGCCACGCGTCGGTCGGGATGGACATCTCGTGCAGATGCACTTCGTGCAAGAACTCGCGCTGCGACGACCAGCGCCGTCCAGTCGCCGGATCCATGAGCTGCACGACGCCCGCGCGCACGCTCCACACGACGACGAAGTGCGTCGTTCCGCTCGGTTGCCGGATGACGACGAGCGCGGGCAGGAGCGCGGACTCGCGCAGCAAGAGGTGATCGAGCGGAACCATCACCTGCCGCGCGTCGAGGCCGAGATCGCACGCCACCTGCTCGAGCGTGTCGATCGAGGTCCCGTCGACATCCGTGTGGCACGCTTCGCGCAGTCGACCGTAGCTCGCCGAGATCCCGTGGCCTTCGAGCAACGCTTTCAGGCATGCCGGTCCGCAGTCCATCGCGGACGTCTGCACGACCTCGGGCACGAGCAGACGTCTGCGCCTTTTCCCCGGCGTCACATCTCCTCCGCGCGCGCGCCGGTGCCGTCGAGAAGCGCTCCCGACGCACGCAGAACGAGCGTCGCAGGCGAGACGCGCTCGATCGCGATCTCGAGGCGGCCAGGAAGTCCGTGTTGGAGCGCGACGGGGAACGCGACGTCGCGTGCGACGGAGAGCTCGACACGCGCATTGCCCGACAGCACTTCGCTCGCGAGGCCCGTGACGCGCGCAGGGATCGATCCGTACTCGATCCACGGAAAGCCACGCAAACGAAAGCGGGCGTGCTGTCCGAGAGCAACGCGTCCGAGCGCTTCCTCGGGGCGGAACTCGGCGACGATGCGCAGCTCACCCGCGGGGACGATCGCTCCGAGTCGGGTGCCCTGCGCGACGTACTGCCCGATGCGCGCATGCGACGTCTCGCCCAAACGACCCGCGATCGGAGCGCGGATCGTGCGCCGCTCGATCTCGTTCGCGAGGCGCTCGATCGCGGCCGTGGCCACGGCGATCTCGCGCTGCGCGAGCGCCTCTTCGTGGCGCGTCTCCTCGAGCGCGGCTTCGAGCTCGTTCGTCTGCACGCGTCGGTCCCAATCCTGGCGCTCGAGCGCGGCTCGAGACCGATCGACGTTCGCACGGCGTTGCTCGAGATCCGAGTTCGCCTTCTCGAGCTCGTTCTCGGCGATGAGCCCGTCCGCGTGCAGCGCCGTGGAACGACGGACGACGGCCTCGGCGAGACGCAGCGCCGCTTCTTCCTCTTGGAGCTGTGCGGTGAGCTCGGTGCTGCTCGTGCTGCGCGCGCGCGCGAGGCTCGCGAGCTGCGCGTCCTGTGCGCGGATCTGCGCCTGCAGCGGACGCAGCGCATTGACGTAGCCATCGCGCTTGGCGGAGAGCTCGCTCTGCTCGAGGCGCAAGGGCTCGGAGTCGAGATCGAGCAGCGCATCGCCCGCGCGAACCTCCGAACCGAGCACGATGTGCGTCGCGACGATGCGTCCGTCGACCGGCGCTTCGATCGGATAAGCGGCTTGATCGACTTCCAGGCGCGCGTGATCGGACACCGCGAACACGGTCAGCCGCGCGAACAGCGCCCAAGCCGTCCAGGCGATGAGCAGCCCCGCGAGCGAGAGCGGCATCCACCACGATCGATTCGACGGATCGCGGGAGAGCGAGCGCTGTGTGCGGGGAAATGCGGCCATGGTTCGAGGTCTCGAGAAGGTCGCAGCGCTCGCAGCATACCTGACCGCATCGCCGCGGCCGCGGCGACGTTCCGTCAGCGTTTGCGAGCGCGACGACCGCTACGTTTCTGCGCCTCGCCGCGCTCGAGCGTCGACATGAGCTCGGCCAGGTTTGCGCGACACACCTGTGTATTGGGGTGCGTGCGCCCGAGCGCGCGCTCGAAGATCGCGCACGCGCGCCGGTAGAGCGCCGCGGCGCGGCGCGGCCGACCTTCGGACTGGTGCAGGAATGCCAGGTTGTTCAGCGTGAAGGCGACGTCGGGATGCCGCGGTCCAAGACGCTTGCGTTTGATCGCGAGCGCGCGCAGGTACATGTCCTCCGCTTCCTGTGCGCGTCCCGTGGCGTGGTAGACCGCCGCGAGGTTGCCGAGGTTCATGCCGACCTCGTAGTGATCTGCGCCGAACGCCTTCTCGAAGATGGCGAGCGCGCGCAAGTACATCGGTTCCGATTCCGAGTAGCGTTCCAGGCCGTCGAGGATGGCCGCGTGCGCCGCCACGTCCGCCGCGACGTCGGGATGATCGGGGCCGAGCACGTGCTCGCGGATCTCGACCGAACGTCGTGCGTACGGCTCGCCTGCGCGGTAGCGGCCGCGCGCGTGCTCCAAGCCGCCGAGGTTGTGGTAGATGGTCGCGAGCGCCGGATCGCCTTCGGCGAACGTCGTGCGCGCGAGCGCGAGCGCACGTCGATACAAGCGCGCGGCCTCGGTGAACTTGCCCGTGAACTTGTACAGCACGGCGAGATCGTTCCGGCACAGCGCGCGCTCGACGTCGCGTGCACCGAGCGCGCTCTCCGCCAATTCGAGCGCCGCGCGGAGTCGCGGCTCCGCGGCGTCGTAATCGCCCATCGACGTGTGCAAGCTGCCGAGGTGCCGCAGCACGCCCACGCGTACGCGCGCCGTGTCGGCATCCTGCGTCACGTTCTCGAGAACACGCAGGGCGCGCAGGTAGTGCTGCTGCGCGAGATCGCGGCGCTCAGCGGTCTCCTCGACGCTCGCGAGCGTGTCGAGGAGCTCCGCGACGGAGGCGTGCTGCTCGCCGAAGCGTTCTTCGAGGAGCGCGAGTGCACGCTCTGCAATCCCTCGGGCCTTGTCGCAGCGACCCTGCGAGCACAGCGTGGCGGCGCGCGCCTGCAAACGAGCCGCGCTTCGAAGAACGGCCGCCTCTCGCATCGTCGTGAGGGCTCGCGACTTCATGTCCGCTCCGCGCAACGTACCGGACCGCGCCTCCGACGGCACTTCAGTCGCACCTGCGTCCGAAGTCACGCGCGGAGACGCGGCGGCGGTCGACGACTCAGCCGGCCACGAGCAGCGTGGAGTTGTGGTTGCCGGCGATCCGTCCAGCGGTGACGGCACTCTTGACCTTGAGACCACCGCGCAACGTCGAGTTGTGGTTGCCCGAGACACGGCCAGCCGTCACGGCGCTCTTGACCTTCAGGCCACCGCGCAGCGTCGAGTTGTGGTTGCCGGCGAGCTTGCCCGCGGAGACCGCGCTCTTGACCTCGAGGCCGCGACGCAGAGTCGAGTTGTGGTTGCCGGAGATCCGGCCAGCCGTGACGGCGCTCTTGACCTTCAACCCACCGCGCAACGTCGTGTTGTGGTTGGCGGCGAGCTTGCCTGCGGAGACCGCGCTCTTGACTTGGAGCCCGCGGCGCAACGTCGAGTTGTGATTGCCGACGAGCCGACCCGCGGTGAGGGCGCTCCTGACTTGGAGCCCGCTGCGCAGAGTCGCGTTGTGATTGGCGCTCAGCTTGCCCGCGGAGACCGCGCTCTTGACCTCGAGGCCGCGTCGCAGCGTGGAGTTGTGGTTGGTCGCGATCCGGCCGGCGTTGATGTTCGTTTGCAGCTTCATGGTGATTCGTCCTCTTCGTGTTGCGTGTGTGGTTGTCGGCGTTCAGGACCGCCTGGACACCCCTCCAAGAGCAGCCGTGCCCCCGATCTGTCGCGACACTTGGCCGGTTCTCGAACGCCCGTCATAACCTCGGTGTTGCCTAATGGTTGCGGCCGCTGGTCGCCGACGCTTCCGGGTCGTCTCGCGGTCGACGCGGGGGAGGCTCGCGCCGGGTCGGCAACGGGCCGCGCCTCCAGCGAGCCTTCGATCGCATCTGCGTCCGAAGTTGCGCGCTGGAAGCGGGGGGCTGCGGCCTCGAGATCAGCGGGCCGGCTTGCCCGCGATGATCGCGCTCCGAACCTTGAGGCCGCGCAGCGTCGAGTTGTGGTTGCGAGCCGGTGCACCAGCGGTCACGGCGCTTTGGACCTTGAGGCCGCGCAACGTCGAGTTGTGGTTGCGCGCCGGCGCGCCGGCGGTCACCGAGCTCTGGACCTTGAGGCCGCGCAACGTCGAGTTGTGGTTGCGGGCGGGCGCTCCGGCGGACACCGAGCTCTGGACCTTGATGCCGCGCAGCGTCGAGTTGTGGTTGCGAGCCGGTGCGCCGGCGGTCACCGCGCTCTGGACCTTGATGCCGCGCAGCGTCGAGTTGTGGTTGCGGGCGGGCGCGCCGGCCTTCACGGTGCTGCGGACTTGGATTCCGCGCGCCAGGGTGAGGCTGTGATTGTTCGCCGGACGGCCCGCGTTGATGTTCGTTTGCTGCTTCATGGTGATTCGATCTCTCTCTTAGGTGTGTTCGTGAGTGTTCAGGGCTCTCTCAACACTTCCCGAAGAGCGGCCCCGCGCCCGATCTGTCGCGGCTGCCGGCGATTTCTCGAACTTCCGGTTCAACCCGCGTGTTGGTCGCGAGGTTTGGACAGAGGAAGGCCGTCGCGTCGGTAGCTCCCCGGCCTGTTGCCCCCGCGCTCGACTCGACAGAATGCCCGCGTGCACTCGGTGGAAGGCCAGGATCCTGCGAGCGACGCGCTCGAGCTGTTCGCCCGCTGGGTCTCCGCGTGTGAATCCGGAACTGGCGCGAAGTTCGAAGACTTCGTCCGCGAGCATCCGCGCTTCGCCGCGGAGCTAGAGGCGCTGCACGGGAGTTGGAAGGAGCTCCGCGAAGCCGAGGAGCTCTCTGCGTCGATTCTCGCGACGGCGCGCGAGTCGACGACAGACGCCGCTGCGCTCGTCGCGCGACTCTCCGCGCGCGAATCGAACTTCGGACGCTACACGCTCCAGCGTGAAGTCGCGCGCGGCGGGATGGGTGCCATCGTGCGCGTCTTCGACGAGGACTTCCGCCGCGCGCTCGCGATGAAGGTGGTGCTGCCCGACACCGGGAGAGACGGTCCTCCGGGTACGTCGAGCACGTCGCCCAAGCAATTGGCGCGCTTCCTTGCCGAGGCCCAGATCACGGGCCAGCTCGATCACCCGGGCATCGTGCCGGTGCACGAGATCGGGATCGCCGACGACGGGCGGGTGTACTTCACGATGAAGCTCGTCGAAGGACGAGACCTGAAGCACATCTATCAGCTCGTCTTCGACGCTCGCGAGGATTGGAACCTGACGCGCGCGCTGGGCGTGCTGCTCAAAGCCTGCGAAGCCATCGCGTACGCGCACAAGAAAGGCGTCATCCACCGCGATCTCAAGCCCGCGAACATCATGGTGGGCAGCTTCGGCGAAGTGTTCGTGATGGACTGGGGTCTGGCGCGCGTGCTCGGTTCCGACACAGCGAGCGAAATCGGTGTCACGGCGCGCGCAGGCTCCGGTGCGAGCAGCGTGAGCACCGATCGCAGCGATGTTCGCGAGCGCGAGACGACGTCCAACTTGCTCACAGCCGACGGCGACGTGCTCGGCACGCCCGCGTACATGCCGCCCGAGCAAGCGCGCGGCGAGATCGAGAGCCTCACCGCGCGATCCGACGTGTATTCGGTAGGCGCGATGCTCTACCACTTGCTCGCGAGAGAGGTCCCGTACGTTCCGCGCGGTGCGAAGCTGACGCAACATCAAGTGGTCGCGCGCGTGATCGCGGGACCTCCACGCGCGCTCCACACGATCGACAAGCAGTTGCCCGCCGAGCTCGTGGCGATCTGCGAGAAGGCGATGTCACGCGATCCCGCGTCGCGCTACCCGGACATGCTCGTGCTGACGGAGGACTTGCGCGCATACCTCGAGCGTCGCGTCGTCGCGGCGTACGAGACCGGAGCGCTGGCCGAGATCAAGAAGTGGATCGCGCGCAACAAGGCGCTCGCCGGCGCGAGTGCCGCGCTCGTCCTCAGCCTCGTCGTCGGATTGATCGTCAGCTCGTCGCTCTTCGTGAAGGCGAGTCGCGAGACCGAGCGCGCCGACGCGAAGGCGACGGAAGCGGAGCACCGCACCGACGACGTGCTCGCGCTGTCGGCGATTCAGGACTTGGAGGACCTGATCGCGCGCGCCGACGCGGCGTGGCCGGCGCACGCGGAGAACATTCCGTTGTACGAGGCGTGGCTCGCGGATGCGCGGCTCTTGATCGACGGCCGGAGCGAGGACTCCGCGAGAGGGATCAAGAGCAAGCCCGGCATCGCGGATCACAAGAGCAAGCTGGCCGAGATCGAGCGGCGTGGAACGCCGCGCACGTCGAGCGCCGCCAGCGGAACAGGCGCCGCAAGCGCGCCGGTGGTCGAGTGGGAGTTCGCGTTGAGCGAGGATCGCTGGTGGCATGCCCAGCTCTCCCGTCTCATCGCAGACCTCGAGGAGTTCGCGCATCCCGATCACGGCCTCGTCTTCGAAGGCACGAATCCAGTTCACGGCTGGGGAGTGGAGCAGCGCAGGACGCGGGCGCAGACCATCGAGGCACGCAGCACTTCTGGACTCGGCGTGCGAGAGCGATGGGCCGAAGCAATCGCGTCAGTCGCGGATCGAGCTCAATGTCCGGCGTACGCGGGACTCACCCTCGCGCCGCAGCTCGGGCTCGTGCCGATCGGGCGCGATCCTCGTTCGGGGCTGTGGGAGTTCGCGCATGTCGAGACCGGCGAACCGGCCAAACGCGCAGCGAATGGGACGCTCGAGATCCGTGACGACACGGGGCTCGTGCTCGTGCTGATCCCCGGCGGAACGTTCGTCATGGGAACGCAGCGTGAAGACGCGTCCCAACCGGGCTTCGATCCTCACGCCGAAGCGTACGAAGGCCCGCCGCAGGAAGTGTCACTCGATGCGTACTTCGTTTCGAAGTTCGAGATGACGCAAGGACAGTGGCTGCGATTCAGCGGCAGCAACCCGAGCTCGCGCGGCGGCGAGAAGGCGCTCGTGAGTCCCGTGCAGCGGATTTCGTGGGTCGACTGCGACACGATCCTCGCGCGCATGGATCTGCGGATTCCGACCGAGGCGCAATGGGAGTATGCCGCGCGCGCGGGAACGACGACGCCTTGGTGGACGGGCGAATCACCTCAATCGATTCGAGGCGCCGCCAACCTCGCAGACCGTTTCTGCAAGGAGAACGGAGGACCCGCGGCGTGGGCTTATGACGAGTGGTTGAACGACGGCCACACGGTGCCCGCTCCCGTCGGCACATATCTTCCGAATGCCTACGGACTGCACGACGTCGTCGGAAACGTGTGGGAGTGGTGTCGCGATGGCTACGAGGACAACTACAGGCGTCCGGTGCAGCCTGGCGACGGCGAGCGACTCGTTCCCGGCGCGGCCCGTCGCCCGGTGCGCGGAGGCAGCTACTCCGACATCGTCGTGGGTTCGAGATCTGGTGCGCGCACAGGATTCAGCCCACTCGATCGCGACCTCGGTCTGGGCGTTCGACCGGTGCGGCTGTTGGTGCCGTGACGAAGCGTGCGCGCGCCGGCTGGCAGTGACACGCGCAGCGATTACGATCACACGCGTGGACGACCTTCAGCTTCCGTCGGGACAATCGCTCGGCGATTCGTTCGTCCACACGGACGCCAAGCGCTGGGATGAGCTGATCCAAGCCATGAATCCGGCCGCGCTGCAGGTCGTGATCGGATCCGCGATGAGCCGGCAGTTGCGGGGGCAGGTTTCGCCGGAGGACATCTGGCAGGAGACGCTGACCCACGCGTGGCGCGACCGAGCGCAGCACACGTGGACGAACGCGGCGGCGTTCCGATCGTGGCTATTCGAGATCGCGCGCAATCGCATTCGCGAAGCGGCGCGCGGTTTGGCGGCGCAGAAGCGCGGCGGAGACCGACGAACCGCGCGCTTCTCCGAGCTCGCGACGAGCAGCTCGGCGTCGCTGTCGGCCGGACTGCCGCTCGATTCGCAGACTCCGAGCCGGATCGTGTCTCGCAAAGAGAAGGCTGCGATCACGAACGAAGCGTTGTCGGCGCTCCCTCCCGATCTGGGCGCGATCGTGCGGATGCACCTGATCGAAGAGCTCACCATGGAAGTGATCGCGGAGCGCCTCGGCATCGGGCTGTCGGCCGCATGGCATCGCTATCGCAAGGCGACGGACGAGTTGACGCGCCTGCTCGACTCGGGAACCGGCGACTCGACCGGCGGCTCGGGCTGAATCGGATCGCCCTGCGCGCGAACGCGCGCCGCTATCCGCCGCTGCGCGACGTCAGGCTCGCCTTCACGTGCACGTCGAACGGACCGATGGGAGCTGTGCCCTCGATCATGACGGGAAAGCCGCGCTCACGATCGACCCACACGGTGATGTCGCCGTGCAAGCCGAAGAGCGCCTCGAAGCGGGGACTGGCCTTCTCGCCCGGCCCGTTTCCGACCGCGAGCTCTGGACCGATGAGGACGCGCACGCAATCGAACTTGCCCGCGGGAGTTTCGATCTTGCGCGTGCCGCGGCGTGTGAGCTTCACGTTCCACAGCTCGTCGTGGTTCACGAGAGAGATCTTCGTCGAGTCGGAAGTACCGCGCACGAATCCGCGCGCGAAGTACAGCGCGCTGAGGATGTCGAGGGCATCCGGCGGAACCTCCACGTACGTGCGTTCGCGCCACACGCGGTGCTCGGGCCGATCGCAGTCGTCGCAGTGGGAGGGCTTGCTCCAAGGCAGCACACCGTCGGTGAAATGCGCGCGATCCTTGCAGCCCTTGCAGTGGCGATCCTTCCTGTACTCGAGCTTCCAGGGACCGTCGAACTCGCCGATGCGGAGCTCGCGCGTCGAGCTGCGGGAACCGCGCAAGGCCTCGCGGTAGTCGATGCGCGGCTTGCTGCCCTCGAACCAGCGCACCGAGATCGAATGATCCACCTTGCGGCCGAGGTAGACCCCCCGAGCGGAGCCTCCAATCGATGCGATCAGTTCAGGACGCTCCACGAACGTGGCCGCGGCGTCCTCGGCCGCGACCTTGTGCTCGGGCTCCTGCACGCACGTCAAGGTCACGCTGCCCACGTCGAGCCCGCGCACCGGGCCGAGGGTCACTTCGAGGTTGAAGCGCAGCGTCTCGTCGCGCGGCAACCACTCGCGCGGCGTGTGCTGAGGCGTCTCGGGACCGGCGGCGCCACTGGACACGGCTCCCGACTGCGATCGCGCGCTGCCCGCTCCCACGTGCGCGAGCGCAGCGAATATCAGTAGCCAGCGGACCGCGCGCCCTGACGAGACCTTCCGCGGAGCGATCGGCTGCGACGAGTGCGATTCGCGCGTGTGTCGACGGAGGAGTACCACTGAGCCGGAGCCTAGTTCAACTTCGTGCGCAGGTCGATGGCCGGCCGGTCGACGTCGTGCGTTTGCGCGACATCAGCGACCGACGGTACTTCGGCACTCGCCTGCATTCCTTACCACGTCCTGCCGCGATCGGGCCCATTCGTTCGACCGGCGTTGCTGGATCGAAGTCGATCCTGGCTGGCGGAGCAGGAGTTCTGCGTTCGCCTCCGACGCAACGACTTAGAGGCTCTAAGAGCCCGTTTCAGAATGGAGCGTGCCGTCGCAGGCCGCTCCGAACCGGGCTCGCGGCGTTGCGCCTCCTCCGAGTATTGCTCGGCGAGTACGCATCGTCGGTATCCCCATCGAAGCGCGCCGCTGGCGCGCTTCGATGCGCTGCGCGCACCAGGGCTTACCCGTCTTGCTCGCCTCGATTCGTCGCAGCCTTCGCCGGGCGGCTCATTCTGAAAGGCGCTCTTACTCCGAGCGAGCTCGCACGACGTCGCGACGGACGTGGTGCGTGCGGCTCTCCGCCGAGTCCACCGCGTTGAAGGAGCGGTGCGCGGACTACCGTTCGTCGCGCGCGACTTGCCGTCACGCTGCCGGCATGATTACCGTCGACGCACGATCCAGTAACTCAGGTGTGGATCACGGACGACCTACTGCGACGCGCCGCCGCGGCGCTCGAGCGATCGGAGAACCGACTGATGCTCCAGGCCCATCAAGTAGCGACAACGGGTGCGGTGCTGTCCCTGTGTATCGCATGTGCACAGACGCACTCCGCGCATTCGTCCGACGGGACCGTGACGCCGGGATTCAACCACCGGATCCCCGAGAAGATCATGACGCCCGACACGGTCGAGACACGCATCGGGACGCTCCGGTTCGTCGACTGCGTGCCGACCGAAGAAACCACGCGCACCGTCTACGATCACCTCGACTTCCTGCGCGGCGTCGAAGTCTTCCTCAACTTCATCCCGGCGACATCGATGGAGGGCATCCGCCTCGGCGCCGTCGAGCGCGGCGCGACCCAGTGCAATCAGGCGCTGATCTTCGATCAGCTGATGGATTCCAACCCGCTGTTCCTCACTGGCAATACGGACACGGTGTATTGCGTGGTGTTCCTCGATCTCGAAACCGACGGGCCGACGGTCGTCGAAATCCCGCCCGGCTGCGGCCCCGGCACAGTAGACGATGCGTTCTTCCGTTTCGTGATCGACCTGGGTGGGCCAGGACCGGATCAGGGCCAAGGCGGCAAGTACCTCATCCTGCCCCCGGACTTCAAAGACGAGAGGCCAAAGGACAAACAGGACGGCGGCGAATACTTCGTGGCGCAATCCACCTCGTATGTGAACTGCGTTCTGTTGCGCGGCTTCTTGGTCGACGGCAAGCCCGATGCGGCGGTGAAGCTGTTCAAGGCGGGCCTCGAGGTCTATCCGCTGAGCAAGTCAGCGAATCCGCCGCGGATGGAGTTCATCCCGTGCTCGAAGGTGCCGTTCAATACGGTTCACGCGAACAACTTCGAGTTCTACGAGGAGCTCGACCACGTGATCCAGAAAGAGCCGATTGGTTTTCTCGATCCAGAGCTGTACGGCCTCGCGGCGAGCATCGGTCTCGTGAAGGGGGGGAAGTTCGCGCCCGACGCGCACATGAAAAGCATCCTGACCGACGCTGTGGCCGTGGGCAATGCGACGGCCCGCGCGATCAGTTTTCGAGACCGCGACCAGCGCAGCACTCTCTATCCGAACAGCCAATGGCAGAGTCTTTCCGCCGTGACCGACTACCAATGGATCGACAAAGAGGGAGTAGGCGCTCGCAACCTGGATGCGCGCACGAAGTTCTTCTACAGCTACACCGTGAACACCCCGGCGATGATGGCCAAGCTCGTGGGCCGGGGATCGCAATATGCGCTGAGCTTTGCCGACAGTGCCGGCGAACCGTTCGACGGCGCGCAGAATTACAGGCTCAACGTGCCCGCAAGCGTTCCCGCCAAGGATTTCTGGTCCGTGGTGATCTACGACCCGCAAACGCGCTCCGAGCTACAAACGAGCCAGCCGTTCCCCAGTCGGAACAACAAGCGCGACGAGCTCATCACGAATGCCGACGGCTCGGTCGACCTCTATTTCGGCCCAAGAGCTCCTGAAGGAAAGGAAGCCAACTGGATCGCGACCGTGCCCAAGAAAGGCTGGTTCGCGATCTTGCGCCTGTACGGCCCGCTCGATCCGTGGTTCGACAAGACCTGGAAGCCGGGTGAGTTCGAACGACGATAGTGCACTCCGCGCGCGACGCGTTCTTGCGTCGCGCGCAGGCGCTACCACTCACTCGCGGGCATGCCGTTTGGTCTGTCGCGCGCGAGCTGCGCGCGGTAAGTGGCCGCTTTGTACAGCTCCGAGAGCGTCGGCACGTTGAAGCAGGCCGCATTGAGCTCCGCCGCGCCGCCGCCGCAGATCATCGTCATCAATCCGATGTGGACGAGCTCCGTCGCGAGCTCGCCGAGCACATGGACTCCGAGCAGCTTCATGTCTGCACGACGGAACAAGAGCTTCAGGAAGCCCTGGCGATCTCCGATGATCGTGCCGCGCGAGTTCTGCGCGTAGCGCGCGCGTCCGGCGATGTAGTCCTCGCCGCGCTCGCGCAGCTGTTCCTCGGTGGCGCCGGCGCAACTCGCTTCGGGAATGGTGTAGATGCCGCTCGGCAAGAGCGCCGAGATCTCGCGCTTGTACGGCATGTCGAACGCCAGGCACACGGCCAGGCGCGCTTGCTCCATGCTGGTCGAGGCGAGTGAGGGAAAGCCGATGACGTCGCCGACTGCGTGGATGTGCGGGACCGACGTGCGGAACGCTTCGTCGACCGCGAGCAAACCGCGCTCGCCCGCGGCGAGTCCGGCCTTGTCGAGCGCGAGCGCGTCGACGTTGCTGCGGCGTCCGGCAGCGACGAGGACGGAGTCGACGGTCAGGTGCGCGGTGGAGGAGAGCTCGAGCGTGATGTCGCCGTCCGGCGGCGCCGCGCACGCGAGCACGCGCTCTTTCCAGTGGAAGCGGATGCCATTCGCGGCCATGGCATCGGCGAGCGCGCGCGAGAGCTCGGCATCCAGGAAGGGCAGCAGCACGTCGCGACCGTCGACGAGGTGCACCTCTGCACCCAGCGCCGCGAAGGTGCAGGCATACTCGGCACCGATCACGCCCGCGCCGATCACCGCGAGGCGCCGCGGAAGCGTGCCGAGCGCCAGGATCTCGTCGGAGTCGTAGACGCGTGCGTGCTCGAACGGGAACTCGGCGGGACGCGAGGGTGACGAGCCGGTTGCGATCACGATCTTCTCGCCGCGCACGTGAGCGTGTACGACGTCGTTGCTCAGCACTTCGACGGTGTGCGGGTCGGCGAAGCGGGCCGTGCCCGCGAAGCGCTTCACGCGCAGCTCGTCGAGCATGCCGCCGAGTCGCTCGCGCTCGGTTTCCGCCACCGAGCGCTCGTGCCGCAGCAAGTCACCGACGCTCGCGGCATGGCGCAGCGCGACGTCGACCTGAAGTCCGCGCGCGCGCACGCCGGCGAGCGTGAGCGCCGTCTCGCGCAGCGTCTTGCTCGGCAGCGTGCCCGTGTTGACGAGTGCGCCGCCGATGTGCGTGCCGCGTTCGATGAGAGCGACCGACTTGCCGAGCAGCGCCCCGGCGATCGCGGCATGCACCCCCGCTGGTCCGGCTCCCAGGACGACCAGGTCGAAAGGGGTGGCGGCGTGCATGCGCGGCATCGTCTCATTTCGCTTTGGTGCACGAAAGCGACGGGCGGGGATGCGTCGTGCTCGCCGCGGACTGCGACGGCGCGTTGCATTCTGAAACAAGCTCGCGGTCAGCGGCGCACCAGACTGCATCTCGCACCAGATCTCACTGCTGCGGTCACGCCAACTCGCTCGGAGCGGCGACGCCGCATCGGAATCGATGCTCGCGGACGTTTCGGGTCACCTGCGATCGATCTCGGTGCGACGCCTTGCTCCGAACGCGCCGGCGCAAACTCGCGACGGGCGTGGTGAGCGCTGCGGGTGAGCGATGACGCACGCGCAGCGAGGCTGGACTGCGCGAGGCTCGACGGGCAAGATTCGCGCATTCTCATCGTTGCGCAGGGCTGCATGCGTGGGGCGGGGAGAAGGCCCGCCGCGCTTTCGAAGCTCGACCTGCTGCTCCACCCGTTTTTCCGCAGCGACATCGCTCCCCATGAATACAAAACACTTGTTCCTCGCCGCGCTGGCGTTGCTCCCGCTCGGATGCCGGTCGACATCGGAAGCTTCCGTGCCCTGCACGTGCGGTCAACCGACGACCAACCTCGAAGGTTGCGCGCACTCGAAGTGCGTAGCGGGCGAGACCAATACGGACAATCCAAGCTGCGTGTGCGGGACGCTCCAGCTCAAGAACTGAGGAATGATCATGCACACGACAACGGAGAAGTTGGTTGCCACGTTGCTGCTGCTCGTGGGACTCGCCGCACCGCTCCAGGCTGCGGAGCACATCAAGCTGAAGAACGGAACGGTCCTCTCGGGCCGGGCCACTGCCTACGACTCGCAGAAGAAGTCGCTCACCTTCCGCACCGACAGCGGAGAAGTGCAGAACTACACGCTCGATCAGCTCGACGAGCAGTCTGTGTACTACGTGAACGCCAGCTTGGTCGCGAAGGACAGCGGCAAGGGCCAGCTCCAGCTCGCGAACCTTGCGCGCGACATCGGGCTCTACGCGCACGCGGCGCGACGCTACGGGTACGCGGAGAAGGCCGACCCGACGTTGAAGTCGCAAGTCGAGCAGGAGCGCGTCCTGCTGCGTTCGCAGGCGGCGGACTACTGCATGAAGAACGCGCGCGACGCTGTGGGCAAGAACGACATCAAGGGCGCCGAAAAGTGGCTCACGCTCCTGATCGAGAAACTGCCGAATGAGCCTCAGGCCGACGAGGCGGCGGCGCTGTTGGAGAAGCACTACGCGAAGGAGCGCGACGCGCGCGACGACGCGCTGGAGCGCGATCTCTCTGCGCAGCTGGAGCAGGATCTGAAGAAGGGCAAGCAGCACTACGACCGCATGATCACGCGCACGAAGGACGGACTGACCGCCAAGAACAGCGGCAAGTCAGCCAGCCTTTGGAAGAGCGCGATCGACGACGGTCAGGTCGTGCTGAAGGAGCTCGACAGGCTCGCCAAGAAGTATCCGAGCGACCCCAAGGTGCAGGACGGCGTGCCCAAGTACCGCAAGCTCACCATCGACCAGATGGTCGACGCCCACCTGCATCTCGCCAGCAACTACACCATCAAGTCATCCCTCAACAAGGCGTTGGAGGAGACCAACGCAGCGCTGGCGCTCGATCCAGAGAACGCACAGGCCGTGGCGCAGCGCGCCCGCATCGAGCAAGCCGCGTCCGAAGGATTCGATCTGTTCTGAGCGACGACCAGCGCGTGGTGAGAGTGCTTCGAGCGCGAGCCCCGTCCGTTCGTATCGGCCCTGTGCATCGAGCAACGCCGTGCCGGCGCGAACGGACCACTTTCGCGCTTGAAGCACTTTCACCACGGACTGCTAGCCCGCGCCGCGTTCGATCCCGTGCCGCCGAATGCCGACGCGCGTCAGTCCTCTGACGGTGTCCAGCGCTCGTCCGGATCGTAGCTCTGGATGAGGAGCGCAGCGCGCGCAGTGTCCGTGCCGAGGTCGCACTGGAACACGATGCCTTGTTGATTCACGACGAAGCTCATCACGCCTGAGTTGCCGTAGGTCGCCGGCCACGCCAGCACGCCGAATCCGCCGCTGAGCCGCCCCTGAGCGTCGACGTACTTGCGCTCACCTCCCGGTGCGTTCCGTCCTTGCGCGGTCAGCAAGCGATAGAAGTAGCCGTGGTAGGGGGTCGCAGCGCCGGTGCGATAGCCGTCTTCGCACGCATCCGCCACGAGTGGGCCGAGCGGGCTCGGCGTCTCGCCCGGTGCGATCGGCCAGTACAAGCCGTCGCGCCGGCCCGCGCTGCTCAAGACGCGCTGCGCGAACGGACCAGGCTTCCCGCCGTCGCTCTGCGCCGCGTACTCGCGCTGTGCTTCGACGAGCGCGCGCAGAGTCTCGATCGTCGAGAGCTCGTTGCGTCCGATGCGTCGATTGAGGACCTCTTCGCGCCCGGCCTCGACGTCGAAGCGCCACGCACCTGCCTCGCGCACGAGCGGGATCGGGAACTCCCAGCCCTCGTTGCCGAACCGAGCGATCTTGCTGTCCTCGCTCAGATCTTCGAATGCGAGCTTCTCGCGCGCGAGCGCCGTGACGAGCGCGAAGTCTCGGGCGTCCGCCACGTCGTCGCCCGAGCGCAAGAGGGCGAAGCCGCCGTCGCCGAGGAGTTCGTCGGCCGCGTCGCGGTCTTCCGCGGCGGCGAGCAGTCGGTGGACCGCATCTTCGGGCGTCGCGAAGGTCGCGGCGCGCGGCGCGGCGCAGCCGACGAGATGAAGTCCGAGGACGAGTACCGGAATCGTGATGGTCTTCATGGCGAAGTTTCTCCGTGGATCAACGACGACCGCCGCGACCGCCACCGCCGCGCGCACCGGCCGATCCGCGCGACGCGGAACCGCGCGCGCTGCTCGCTCGATCGAATTTCGGGCTCTGCGCTCCGCTGAACGAACCGCTGCGCTGTCCCGTCGAGCCCGTCGCGGCCGCGCCTGTCGCGGGACGGCTACCTTGCGGGCGCGTGCCCGACATGTCGCGCGCACCCGCGGCACCACCAGCTGGACTCGTGGAAGCGCCGCCGCCATAGCCACGCGCTTGGTCGCGCGAAACACGCGTTTGTCCGGGCCCGGCGCCGTACTTCTGCGCGGTCTTGTTGTCCTTGTAGCCGACGCCTTTGCGGTGTCCCGGATCGTGTTGCCACGTGCCTTTGCTCGCGGCTCGATCTTTGGCGCCAGCGCTCCCGGCCTTGTCCTTCACTTGCTGGCGTCGAGGCTCGGCTTCGGTTCGATCGATGAAGTTGTTCTGGCGGTCGATGTCGATGTTGACTTCGTTGTGACCCCAGTCGCAATCGCCCCAGACCGCGGCGCCCCAGATCACTCCGACCGAGAATCCGAACCATGCGCCGCCCGCGGGCGGCGGCGGGTACATCGGCGGGTAGTACCAGTACGGATAGCTCCAGCTCCCGTACACCGCGCTCGGATAGTACGTCGGCACGTAGATCACCTCGGGCTCGGCAGCGACGATCACGATGATCTTGTCGGACTGCTCGGTGACGGTGAGCTCCTTGCTCGACTTCAGGTTGCCCGCGTCGAAGGCCTTGCGTCGCATGTCCTGCACAGCCTGCATGAGCTCGGCCTTCTGGCCGAGGAACGCGTCGCCGAGATCCTGCGTCCAGTCGAGGTTGTCGTTCATACGCGCGAGCACGTCGGCGAATCCGCACAGCGACTTCACGCTTGGATCCCAGGCCTTGTCCTTCAGCGCCGCCTCGAGCTTGTCGCCGGTGACTTTCGGATTCTTCAGGACCCAACGCGCGGCCTCGACGATCTCGAGCGGATAGGTCGACGCCATCAAGAGCTGCGCCAAGAGCGAATCCGGATAGAGCGCAATCGGTGCGACGAGCTGCTCGAGATGTTCCTTCGAGACCGTCGCGCCTTGGGCCGCGGCGGTTTTTTCCTTCGTCGCATCGGCGGTGGGCGTCCCCTGCACGACTCGTTCCTGTGCGTTGTCCTGCAGCGCCGTGACCGGAGCCGTGAGCAGCATCAATGCGATCGTGACGGAGCAGACGTTCATCGGTTCCCTCTCGAGTGAGCGGCGACGGCGCCGGGGAAAGCATAGTCAGTCGCGGATGCCAGGCAACTGCGCGCGCTTGTGCGCATCTCTCACCACATGCTGCTGCTGCCGCGACAACTCGCACGGAGCGGCGTTGTTCGCGCGGAATCGATCCTCACTGACCGAACACGTCGGCTACCAGCCCGTGGTGAAAGTGCTTCGAGGCTGAAATCGGCCCGTCTGCGTCGGCGCAAGAAGCGCGACCGCGGGCGAATCGTCGAGATTCGCCGAGGATCGAGCGACGCGGCGCCGGCGCAGACGGGCCGATTTCGGACCGAATGACTTTCGCCACGGGCGGCTACGGCGCATTTCCATGCAACGCCTCGCTGCGAACGAATGGGCACGGCCTCGCAACGGACGTGGCGAGAAAGGTGACCCCGAAAACTGCCGTGCAGCTCCGTCACTGCTTGAAGGATCTCGAAGCTCTCGAGCCCGCGCAGTGATCCGGCGGCCGGGGCGTCAGCGCCCTGCCGAGCTGGCGGCGAGCTGTCCCTGGCGCGCGTAGTCGATCGTCTCAGCCAGGATGCGGGCGAGCTCTTGCGGCGCGTGAAAGCCCATGGAGTTCTCGGCCGTGACGAAATCCAAGCGCCATTGCGCTTTGCGGTGCATGGCGGCGGCCACTTCGAGGTCGTCTTCGCTGGCACCACTGGCCTTCGCTTTCGCGATGGCGTCGAGCATGTCCGTCGTTGCGCGCGCCGCGCGTTGCAGCAGCTCGTAGTGCCGATCTTGTGTCGCGAGCACGCGCGCCTCGAGCTCCTTCTCGGGGACCGCGTGGCAGGTTTGGCAAGCGCGGTTGATGTTGAGCAGCGGGCTGCGCACCCAGTGGTCGCTGACTTTCATCGCTCCGGCGCGCTCGTACGGCATGTGGCAGTCGGCGCACGCTACGCCGGCGCGCGCGTGGACGCCTTGACTCCACACCTCGAACTCGGGGTGCTGCGCTTTGAGCACCTTGGTGCCCGTCTCGGCGTGCGTCCAATCGGAGAAACCCTCCGCGTCGTAGTAAGCCTCGATCTCCTCGGCCTTCAGGCCGTTCGACCACGGATAGGTGACGAGCTTCTTCTCGCCCTTGAAGTAGTACTCGACGTGGCACTGGGCGCACACGAACGAGCGCATCTCCTGACGTGACGCGTCGCGATTGGGATCGTAGTTCGCGATGCCCTGCTTGGCTTTGAGTGCCGCGATCCCCGCGATGAAGCCCGGGCGCGTGACGCGCAGAGCCATCGTGCTCGGATCATGGCAGTCGATGCAGGCGACCGAATGCGAGACCAAGGGCTCGCCCCGATCGTCTTTCATGTGGCGCACTTCCGAGTAGGGCAACGCGCACACGGCCTCGAAGCCCTTCTGCGCATCGCCGTGTCCCGCATGGCGGTAGAGCGCGAGGTTCGACGCGTGGCATTGGATGCACGCACCGGGCTGCTGCTTCTCGGTCACGCGCTTCGTCGCTTCCTGATCGAACAGCGCGAAGGCATGGCCACGGCGATCGCGGTAGTCGAGCGCGAAGGCGTAGCCTGCAAAGATGCGCTTGAGCCACGGATCGCGATCGAGCTTCTGTTCGGCCAGGCCGCCGTCGCTCGCCCCGAGGCCGCGGCCACCGTACTTGGTCGCCGTCGGCAGCGACGTCTTGAGGTACGAGTCGTACTGGTGCGGCCAGTTCTGACCCCACACCGCGGGATCGTGCGTGTCCTCTGTTACTTCCACGACCCGTAGGAACGGTTGTCGCGCTTCGATCTTGCGCTCGAAGATGTTCGTGAGCAGTGCCAAGAGGAGAACCGTGACTCCTGCTGCAGCCGCGACGCCGAGCACGATCGGCAGCCAACCGCGACCTCGACGCTTCGTTCGACCCGTATTCATGGATGCATTCCTTCCGACACTGGACGGAGTCAGCCTCCCGCGCCGTGGCCTGCGGTGGCGTGACAGTGGAGGCAATTGACCTCGCCATCGTTCGCGGCGCCACCCGTGTGAATCGCCTGGACGAGGTCCGCGTGACAGCGCAGGCAGTTCGCGAGGACGATCCTGCGATCGCGAGGTGTGATCTCGAGCGGCTCCTTGAAGTTCTGCAACGTGAACGCGGCCGAGTGCCGGAAGCCCGTGTCGGCTTTGGCGACCCACTTGGCCAACCCGGTGTGTGGGAGATGGCAATCGACGCACACTGCGACGTGACGGTGACCGCTCTTCCGCCAAGCGTCGTACGTGTCGTTCATCACGTGGCAGTTGATGCAGGCACGCGGGTCGCTCGACAGATACGAGAAACCCTTGGCGTAGCCGAAGGTGAACGCGCCGATGCCGACCGGGATGCCAAGCGCAACGGAGAGGAGGAGGAACCAGCGGGAAGCCGTCATCGCTGCACACAGGCTATCAGCCCCGTGGTGAAAGTCATTCGGCGCGAACGTCGCCCGTTCGCGCGGGCACGGCGTCGCTCGATCCTCGGCGAATCACGAGGATTCGCCTGCGGTCAAGCTCCTTGTTCCGACACGAACGGACGACCTTCGCGCTCGAAGCACTTTGACCACGGGCTGCTACGTCGCGTCGGCGACGTGTCCAAGCTTCGCCGAGTTCGATCCAACGCCTTGCTCCGCACGAGTTGGCACGACCGCGCGACAGACGTGGTGAGAAATGCGGGCTAGCCGCGGCTCAGGAACCCGTTCGCTGGACACCGTCTACCGGAGCGAGCCGCCACGCTCGCGCCAGCAGCAACACGCACAAGACGAGCAGCCAGATCGGGAAGACCAGCACGAGCATGCGGCTGAACGTCGCGCTCAGGAGCAGGAAGAGTCCTACGACGAAGCCGACGCGCGTGAACCAGCGCGGAAGGGTTCCCGTGACTCGTCCGATGCGCGAGGTCGTGAAGACGAACATCGACGCCATCCGCATCGCGAAGACGAGGAGCAGCGTCGCTCCGTACTGCGGAAACAGGCGCGCGACCACGGGATCCACGTGCGCGCGCGAGAACTCGGCGCTCACCGCCATCACCGAGGAGGCCGCGGCGGCGGCGAAGAAGAGCGCGACGTAGAGGATCCCGCTGACGAGCTGCATCCCGGAGTAGAGCTCGCTCTCGCGCGGCGAGCAGGCGCGGATCCACGCGCGCAACGCCACGCTGAACCACAGGAACGCGATGCCCGCGAACGGCATCACGTACAACCCGACGAGAATCAGATCGCGCTTGTCGCCGCGCTCGTAGAAGGCCACGAGCTCTTCGTCCGAAGAGTGCGGTCCCGGCGCGGAGGTCAGGAGCCAGTACGACACCAAGAAGAGCACGGCGTGCGCGACGCCGACGCCGACGCCGACGGTCAGGAGCGCTGCGTGGCGCCGCGCGCGTACCGCATCGATCGACAGCGTCTCGGCCATGCTCACAACGCGAGCTCGAGTCCGACCACGGCGTACGAGTCGTCCGAGCCGAGGTTGTAGGCGTAGAGCGAGAAGCCCAAGTTCTCGTGCGTGAACTCGAGCGCGAGTCCGCGCTGCACCGAATAGTCCGTGTCGACGAGCTTCGAGCGCTCGGTCACCACTCCCGCGCTCAGCCAGTCCGTCACGCCGTACGTGAGCGTCGACCACGCGTAGAAGAAGTCGTCGTCGTGATCGTCGGCGTCGAACAGGTACTCCATCTCGGCGTACCAGGCCACGCGCTGCCAGCTGAGATCGAGCTCGAGACCGGGCGCGATCCCGTCGGTGTCACCAATCACGACACCGAGCATGGGTATGACGTCGAACGCGAACTCGCGCTCGGGCTCGTCGGCGACAGCAAACGTCCAGCCGGTGAACAGCGCGGCCGTGTCGAGGTCTTCGTAGTTGTAGCGCAGCTCGAAGTGCAGTGGACCGCGGTCGGCGTACAGGATCGGCGTCACGCGATCCTGCGATCCAGGCGGATCGGAGTAGAGCAAGGTGCCCGAGAACTCCCAGCTTTCGGGCTGCGCGAGGCGCGCCTCCACGGGCACGGAGTCTTGCTGCGAGATCGCGGTCGCGAACAGAACCGAGGTCGACAGGAACATGCGTCAGCCTCCGAGCGCGATCGTGATGCCTACGAGAACGACTCCGAGCGCCACCATGGACAAGCCCGTCATCACGGGTTTCAGTCCGGCGAAGCGGGCGAGCCGGTGCCCGACGATGTACAGCATCGCGATCGCGACGCCGTTCGAGACGCGCATGGCCGTGTGCAGAGGCGAGATCAGCAGGAACGGCACGACCACGGGAAACGTGGACGAGAACACGAGCAAGAAGACGCCGATCGCTCCAAGCCAATCGCGCGCCACGAGGCGCGGTCGCCTTTGCAGCGCAGGATGCGCGACGAGCTTGGCGCGCGCGCTCTCGAGGGCCGATTTTTCGAACAGCGTGTCGAACGGTTCGGGCAATGCCTCCGCGAGCAACTCGCGGCCGTGATCGGCATCGCCGCTCGCGCGCACGGCGCGCCCGATCGACAGGCTCCGCCCGCGCTCGATCAGGATCGCCATCAGGTACATGACCGCGTCGATCAGGCCCCACGCGAAGTTGCAGCCGATCGCGCCGATCAGAACGGAGCGGACCTCCTCGCGGCCCGCTTCGGCGATGCTCATCGAGCAGGTGAACGAGAGCACCATGATCAAGCCGAAGAGGACCTCGGACATGCGCTCGAGCGGATCGAGCACGCGCTCGCGCTTCATCATGGTCGCGCTCACGTCGCGGACTCGGGGAGCAGGTAGAAGAGCGCCGCGAGCATCAAGTAGAAGCCCACGAGCTGCGCTCCCTTGAACCAGTTCGCACGCCCATCACCGGACAGTGTGACCGCGACGAGGACGCCCATGAAGAGCGCGAGGATCTCGGCGCGCGTGAAGGAGAGCGTCAGCACTTCGGGTGCCACGAAGTGGCTCGCCAGCACCAAGACCGGAGTGACGAACAGCGCGATCTGGATCGAGCTGCCCATGGCGATACCGACCGACAGATCCATCTTGTCCTTGCGCGCCATCGCGATGGCTGCGCCGCTCTCGGCCGCGCCGCCGAGGATCGCGAGGAGAATGATTCCGATGAACGTCGCCGACATGCCGAGCGCGTGTCCCGTTTCCTCGGCCGCGCCGACCAAGACTTCGCTCATCCATGCTGCCCCGACCGATGCTGCGACCAGAGTCCCGGCGGCACGTGCCGTGCTCCACTGCGGCGCGTGGCTCTCGCCCGCACCCTTCAGCACCGAGAAGAAGTCGGGATGGGTGCGCAGCATGAACACCAGATACAGCGCGTAGAGCGCGAGCATCACGACGCACACGCCCGTGTCGAGAGCCGCCGCGTGACGCGGGGCGGTGTCGCCCAAGAAGCGGTGGAAGCTCGCCGGCCCGATCATGCTCAACGCGGCGAGCAAGAGGATCGATGCGTAGGTGCGCGCCGCGGCTGGGTTGTACTCCTGCACGTGCCGGCGCCGGCCGCCCAGGATGAACGCGATGCCGAGCGCGAGCAGCAAGTTCGCGAGCAGCGCGCCGATCAGCGACGCACGCACCATGTCGAGCAGCCCCGCGCGCAGCGCGACCAGCGCGATGATCAGCTCGGGCAGGTTGCCGAAGGTCGCGTTGAGCAGCCCGCCGACGGCGGGTCCCGTGCGCGCAGCGATCTCCTCGGTGGAGTGCACGATCAACGTCGCGAGAGGCACGATCGCAAGGCCGGCGAGCAGGAACACGAGCGCCGCCGGCGCTTCGTTGGCATCCAGTGCGGCGGCGGCGGGCGCGGCGGCGAGCAGCCAGCTGACGGGCTTGCGAAAGAACGACGGTGCTGGCGGATGCGCAGCATGAAGCGTGGAACTCACGGATCGTTTTCTCCTTGTTCGCGTTCGTGTTGCGCGCGCACCGCGTCGGCGACGGGCAGGTTCGGGATCACGGGCCCGCAGTGCTCTTCGAACCCGGCCTTCACCAGGGTCTCGCGCACGCTGCTCGGCGTCGCAGCCAAGCAGAACTCGATGCCGCGTGCGCGCAGATCGCGGTGGAGCTCGACCAGGAGCTCGGCCCCGGCCAAGTCGACGAGGGGCACCGCGCCGAGGAAGAACACGGCACGGCGCGTCGCTCCGGACTCGCTCAGCAGCTCGAAGAAGCGTTCGCGCACGTGCTCGACATTGAAGTACAGCAACGCGCCCGAGCTGCGGAAGACGAACACGCCCGGCTCGCGCTCGTTCTCGGGGTTGCGGATCCGATCCGCGAAGTAGTCGGTGCCCGGCACGCGACCGAGTTCCGTCGTCGGCGGACGCGAGGCACGCCGCAGCAGCATCAAGATCGAGAGCACCGCGCCGATGAGCACTCCGCGCAGGAGTCCCGAACCGAGCACGCCGAGGAGTGCCGCGACGGCCACGGCGAACTCGGCGCGACTGAAGTGCCACAAGCGCACCATCGCTTTCAGCTTGAACAGACCCGCGACCGCCACCAGCACGATCGCGGCGAGCACGGGCTGCGGCAGATCGCGCAGCAGTCCCGAGAGGAACACGGCCACCAGCAGCACCAGCACGGCCGCGAACAGACCCGAGAGCGACGTGCGCGCGCCACCGCTCTCGTTCACGAGCGACTGCGACATCCCGCCGCTCACCGGGAAGCCACGGCCGAGGCCCGCTGCGAGGTTCGCGCCGGCGAGCGCGAGGAACTCCTGGTTCGTGTCGACGCGGTAGCCGTGCTTCTGCGCGAACATGCGCGCGATCGCGGCGGTCTCGACCGCGGCGAGCAGGAAGCACGCCATCGACAGCGGCAGGATCTCGTTCAAGTCGCGCCAACTCACGACCGGGAGTCCGGGCCGCGGCAGTCCCTGCGGAACATCGCCGAGCAGCTTGACGCCGTGCGCGCCGAGCTCGAGGAAGCTCGCCGCCGCGACGCCGCCGATGACTACGAAGAGCGCGACCGGTCGACTGGGCAAGAAGACCTTGCCGAGCACGAGCAGCGTCAGCGCCGCGAGACCGAGCAGCAGCGCGGCGCTGTGCGTCTCGCCGATGTGCGCGCAGAAGTAGCGCATGCGCTCCCAGAAGTCGCCGTGCGCGCCGTGGATGCCGAAGAGCTTCGGAAGCTGCGTGCTCGCGAGATGCAAGGCCACGCCGGTCTTGAAGCCGACGAGCACGGTCTCGGAGACGAAGTTCACGACCGATCCGCCGCGCACGAGCCAGACCACGAACGCGAGCAACGCAACCACGAGTGCGGTGCACGCCGCCAGTGCTGCGGCGCGTGTCGGATCGCCGTTCGCGAGCTCGCCGAGCGTGCTGCCGAGCAGCAACGAGATCGCAGACGTCACGGTGATCGCCGTGTGTCGCGAGCTGCACAACAACCAGAACACGAGTCCGGAGAAGAGGCAGGCGTACAGTCCGGCTTGCGGCGGGAGCTGAGCGAGCGATGCGTCGGCGATGCCCGCTGGCAGGAGGTAAGCCGCGAGCGTCACGCCTGCCACCAAATCGGGACGCAGCCACGCGCGCGAGTAACCGCGCAGCAGCGCGAGTCCGGGCAGCAGCCGGACGAGTTTGTTCGGCTCTCCGGGCGCTGCTGCGGGTACGGAACTCATCAGAGCTGGCTCTCGATCGGCAAGAGCTTCAGGAAGCCGATCCACATGCGGTTCCAGAAACTGAAATCCGGTTCGCGCGTCAGGCGCACGAGCACGCCGTCCCGCTCGCCCACCCAAACGAGCCGCGTGTCGTTGCCCTCGCCCTCGAGTGACACGCGCCAACTGACGTCCGGCTGCGTGCCGCGCTCGAAGTCGTCGAGAACTTGCCGGGCGAGCTCCTCGCTCTCGACGACCAGGCCGAGCTCGGTGTTCAAGTCGATCGAGCGCGGATCGAGGTTGAGCGAGCCGATGAAGACGCTGCGTCCGTCGACGCAGAACGTCTTCGCGTGGAGGCTCGCACCGGAAGAGCCGATCGCTCCGCGCGCGTGCGCGGCGTCGACCGCGGTGCTCGTCGCGCGCAGCTCGTAGAGCTCGACGCCTGCGCGCAAGAGCGCGCGCCGGTAGCTGCTGTACCCGGCGTGTACGGCGCCCACGTCCGTCGCGGCGAACGCATTGGTGAGGATGCGCACGCGCACTCCGCGCCCGCGGAGCTCGCGCAAGAGTTCCACGCCGGTATCGCCCGGCACGAAATACGGAGACACGATGGTGAGCTCGGAGCGCGCGTTCGTGACCACGTGGCGGAGCCGGCTCGTGAGCAGCGCTCGTTCGAGCTCTTCGCCTTTGGCCGTGACCTTCTCGGGCGCGTCCGCGACGGCCTGGACGTTGCCCCACAGCAAGGCGAGTTCGCCGCCGAGCGCCTCCTCGACGAACCGCGCCGTCGCCAAGCGTGCGGCGTAGGGCGACGCCTGTTGTGTGGTCGCGTGTGCCGCTAGTTCCGACCGCAACGCGAGCAAGTCGCTCTCTCGAGCACGCATCGCGCGCCAAGCGGCGACGGGAACGGCGAACTCGCTGTTCCAGTAGCGATCGAAGCAAGTCCCGAGATCGCGCAGCACCGGTCCCGCGGCGAGCAAATCGAGGTCGGCGAAATTGACGCCGGGATGCGCGTCGAAGTACTCGTCGCCGAGATTGCGTCCGCCGACGATCGCGGCGGCGCCGTCGGCGGCGAGCATCTTGTTGTGCATCCTGTGATTCAGCCGCCGCGGTCGGCGCAGCATGTCGAGCGCGCGCGCCAACCCGGGCGACCAGCCGCGCGCGAACGGATTGAAGAGGCGCACCTCGAGCCGCGGATGCGCGTCGAGCGCGGCGAGCAGCGGATCGATGCCGCTCGTACCCAAGTCGTCGAGCAAGAGCCGCACACGCACGCCACGGTCGGCGGCCTCGAGCATCCGACCGAGCAAGAAGCGGCCGGTGACGTCGTCGTGCAGGATGTAGTACTGCACGTCCAGCGTCTGCTCGGCGCGCGCACACAGCAGGGCGCGCGCAGCGAAGGCATCGAGACCGGGGCCAAGAACATACACGCCCGAGAGCTCCGGATGCTGCGCCTGAACGTCGCGGGACAAGCGCCCGAGGTGCGTGGTCTCGGGCGTGGTCCACGCGCTCGACGGTTCGCGGCGGACGTCGCGATCGGGGTACATGCAGCCGGTGAGCGCGAGCAGAACGGCGAAGAAGGGGAGGCGGTGGAGCGTGGTCGAAACGCTGGACCGGCGCGGCGCCGAGCTGTGTCCTTCGGTCCTCACGATTCCGCGCATCGAAGTGGCATCGGATCGCGTCGCGCGGCGATCACGGCTCTCGTCGGCGTGATCGGTGCTCATCGAGCGTGGTTCCTAGTGTCCTGAGTCAGAAGTTCGCTTTCACCAAGGTCGAGATCGTCGTCGCTGGCAAGGCGCGAGGGTGCAGGCAACCTGTCAGGTTTCCGAACCCGAGCAAC
>JBJXHG010000025.1:0-21060 GCA_046160865.1 Planctomycetota bacterium
CTCGCACAGCGAGCCAGCGGATGAGCAAGCGCGTCCCCACGCCCGTACCCATGCGCGTAGCGTGAGGCGCGTCCTCGCGCCTCGCGCGGAGCGCTTCAAACGGCGGGGCCCCGTTGCAGCTGCCGTGCGCTCGACTGTGACGCGCAGCTTGCTTGCGCGTTCCAGGTGCGCGTTGCGCGGATGCGAGTTGCGACGTTGCGGCAGCGCGTGGATGGCGTTCGTCGGTCTGTCGCATCCGCGGCGAGGCAATCGAGCAGCAACGGCAAGCTTCACGGCACAGCGAGCCTAAGCAGTCGCCACGGGGCCCCGCCGTTTAAAGCGCTTCGCGCGAGGACGCGCTCCGCGCAGACACGCGGTGCTAGTGCGCTTCGCGCGAGGACGCGCTCCGCGCAGGCTTGGCGCGTACGCTCGCTTGCGCGCTCGCCAGAGCTGAGCGCGTGAGCGAGCGATACGCGCCAAGCAGCTCCGGCACCTGGCTCTCCCACGTCAGGCCCGCGAGGAAGCGCTCACGGTTGCGCGCGCCCATCGCCGCGCGGCGCGCCGGGTCGTCGAGCAGTGCGGCGATGCCGTCCGCGAGAGCGCGCGGCGAGGGATCCTCGATCCACACTCCGCCGTCGCCGGCGGTGCGCGCGCTCTCGCGGAGCGCGTAGCCGACGATCGGCTGCCCGAGCGCCATGTACTCGACGATCTTGTTCATCGACGACACGTCGTTGAACGCGTTCTTCGGATCCGGGCACACGCACACGTCGGCCGAGCCGAGCGCTTCGGAGATCTCGGCGAGATCAGTGATGCGGCCGGTGAACTCGACGTGCCGCTCGAGGTCGAGCGTGCGCGCGAGCGCGCGCAGCGCCGGCAGCTCGTCGCCATTGCCGATCAAGACGAAGCCCACGTCACGGCGACCGCGCACGTGCACGAGCTCGTGCGCCGCGTGCAAGAGCCGGTCGACACCGTCTTGCGAGCCCATCACGCCGATGTAGCCGACGAGCTGACGGTGTCCGCCCTTCCAGCGCAGGCTCGGCGCGCCGCGCCGGAAGCGCTCGCGCGGCGGCGCGGAACGCACGACGAACACGCGCTCGGCCGGAACTCCGCCGCGCGTGCGTGCGACTTCGGCGTACGACTCGTTCGGCGACAGCACGGCGTCCGCGGCGCGGTAGCTCGCGCGCTCCATCCACGTCAGCACGCGCAGCATGCGCGCGCGCCCCGTTCCACCGGGGCGGCCTTCGTACTTCACGCGAAAGAGCTCCGGGCAGAGATCGTGCTGGTCGTACACGAAACGCACGCCGAAGGGACGCAGGAGCCGCGCGAGCACGAAGAACGTGTCGGGTGGATTGCACGCGTGCAGCACGGACAGCTCGCGGCGCGCGAGCAGCACCGCGCACCAGAACGCCGTGGCGATCAGGCACCAACCGAACTCGAGCGCGTACATCAACGGACCCGCCGCGTCCGGCGGCGCGGGGTAGCGGCAGACCTCGATGCCATCGAGGTGCTCGTGCAGCGGCTCGCCGGGGGCGCGGTGTGCGATCACGCTGACCTTCCAGCCCGCGTCGCGCAGCGCCTGCGCTTCGCACCACACGCGGCGGTCGAGCGGAACCGGCAGGTTCTCGACGACGATCGCGACCGAGGGCGGCTTGCGCTGCGACATCGCGCCAGCTCTAGCGCGCCCCGCGCGCGGTCAAGACGGCCGGAATCGTGCGCACGAGGATCCACAGATCCGACGCGAGCGACCAATGGTCGATGTACTCGAGGTCGAGCTTCACCCAGCGCTCGAAGTCCTGGATGTCGCTGCGGCCGCGCACTTGCCAGAGCCCCGTGATGCCGGGCCGGACGGAGAGCCGCCGACGTTGGCTCGGTTGGTACAGGTCGACCTCGCTCGGCAGCGGGGGACGCGGTCCCACCAAGCTCATCTCGCCCTTGATGACGTTGAACAGTTGCGGGAGCTCGTCGATCGAGAGCCGGCGCAGCCAGCGCCCGAGTGGCGTGACGCGCGGATCGTTCGTGAGCTTGAACGCCGGACCGCGCATCTCGTTGTGCTCCGCGAGCGCGGCGCGCAGTCGTTCCGCGTTCGGAACCATGCTGCGGAACTTGTAGAGCACGAAGCGGCGTCCGTTGCGGCCGACGCGCTCCTGCCGGAAGAGCACCGGACCGTTGCGCTCGAGCAGCAAGGCGAGTGCGACGAGCGCGAGCAGCGGCGCCACGACGGCGAGCACGAGCACCGCGACGGCGAGGTCGATCGCGCGCTTCAGCGCGAGCGCGAGCTCGTCGGTCGGCGTACGCGTGGCCGAGAGCGTCGTCATGTGCCCCAACGAATCGACGCGCCAACGCTGACCGGGCGCGGTCGCGCGCGCGAGGATGTGACGCACGGTGATGCCGCGCGCCATCGTCTGCTCGGTGAGCTCGTGGATCGGGCTCTCGGGGCCCGACCATCCGTCGATCCAGATCTCGTCGACGGGGCGTCGATCGAGCAGCGCCGCCGCCTGTTCGATCTCGACGCGTGGCACGTCGACCGAGACTCCCGCGCGGCGCAGCCCGCGCTCCGCGCTGCCCGACTCGAGCACCGCGGGCGGCAGCACGACGCCGACGACGCGGAAGCCCCACCAGGCCTCTTGCTTCACGCGCTCCGCGAGCTCTCCGACCTCGAGTCCGGTCGGCGACACGATCAGCAAGTTGCGCGTGTTGAAGCCGAGCCGCCGCGCTCCGCGGCTTCCTCTCCGGATGACGAAGTGGAGGATCAGCGTGGCCAGCGTGCTGAACGTGCTGAAGAAGCCGATCTGCAACCGGTTGCTCGCGTCCAGATCGAGGCCGAACGCGAGCGCGAGCAGGATCACGAACGTCAGCGCGTTGCAGGCGACGATGCGCGCTGCTTCGCCGCGGTAGCGCGACAACCGCTGCGACTGATAGATCCCGGACAGCCGGTACGAGAGCCACAGCACGACGAACGCCGTCGAGCCGAGGACGAGGTGCGTCCATTCGTTGACGACGAAGGTGTGCCCTTCGACGTCGAGCGCGCGCCGTGTCTCGATGGACGCGACGTACGCGGCGAACGCGCACACGAGGTCCAGATACGACAGCGCGCGGCGGACGAAGATCCGGTGCTCGCGAAGCATGGGGGCGCAGGAACCGCTCCGCGCGTGGGAGTCGCACGGGGGAGGCTGCTCCCAAGCATAATGCGTGTTCGAAGGAAAGGCTGTAGACGCGGCGAAGAACTAGCCTGCATGTCTCGCCACGTCCGTCGCGAGAGCGCGACAGCTCGCTTCGGGCAAGGCGTTGCATCGGAATCGACCGGAGCCGACCTGATAGGTCGGCGAGGATCGATTCCGATCCAACAACGCGGGCGGAAGCGAGTTGACGCGAACGCAGCAGGACGTGGTGAGAAATGCGGGCTAGCCTGCTGTTCGTCGCGGCCCCGTCAGCGACAGGAACAGCTCCGCGCGCGCGCTGACCATCTTTTCCAGCGGGAAGCGCTCGCTCACCCGTCTCCGACCCGCCTCGCCGAGCGCGCGCCTGCGCTCTGCGTCGCCCGCGAGCTCGATCAACCGGTCTGCGAGCCCGTGCGAATCGCCGCTCGCTACCAAGTAACCCGTAACGCCGTCGTCCACGAGCTCGCCCACGCTGCCGACCGCGGTCGCGACGACCGGCAAGCTCGCGGCCATCGCTTCGAGGAGGCAGTTCGGAAACGTCTCGACGCGATCGTGAGACGTGAGGACGGCGGCATCGGAGGCGGCGAGCAGGTCGGGCAGGTCGCTGCGCTGCCCGAGCAGCGCGAGCGCCGTTCCGAGACCGAGCGCGTCGCGGCGCGCTTCGATCGCCGCGCGCTCGGGGCCTTCGCCGACCAGCAGGAAGCGCACGTTCGGGACCGCCGCGCGCACGCGCGCGGCCGCGTCGAGCAGCACCCCGTGGCCCTTCTCCGGCCGCAGCACGGCGACGTGCACGATCGCGAAGTCGTGCTTGCTGAGGCCGAGTCGCGCGCGTGTCGCGCCGCGGTCGCCGCTCGCGAAGCGCGCGACGTCGACCCCGTTGTGGATGACGCACAGCTTCGCACGCGGCAGACCTTCCTCGCGGATCAGGTACTCGGCGGCACCTGCGGCGACGGCGACGTAACGATCGGTGATCGGCGTGAGCCAGCGGTTCCAGCGCTCGATCGCCGGTCGTCCATCCGCGCTGCGCGTCTTGTGGATCGTCGAGACCGTGCGCGCTCCTGCGAGCCAACCGGCGAGCCGTCCCCAGAACATCTTGTCGCCCGAGCCGACGGTGCACACGAGGTCCGCGCGCTCGCGGCGTAGGATCGACAGCAAGCGCCAGAGGACACGCACGTCGTACCGGCCGCTCGACAAGCGCGTGTGCAACGCGATCCCGGCTTCCGTCACGCGCGGCGCGAGCTCACCGGGCTCCTTCAAGCACACGACGACGGGCCGGATCCTCGTGCGATCGAGGCCGCGCACGATCTCGACGAGCGCGCGCTCCTGCCCACCGACACGCAGATCGGTGTTCACGAACACGACGGTGATGGGGAGGTCGTTGTCGGTGGCGGCGGACAAGCAGCGCGCTCCGATCGGGCGTCGATCGCGCGCGGGCAGCGGCTCCCGCGCCGTGGTCGACGAGCGACATGGAGCGCGAGGTCATGTTCGGCCACGCCTGCGACCGAGAACAAGCCTTTCGTGCGCGTCCTGCAGCTCATCCCCTCGTTGGATCAAGGTGGCGCCGAGCTCTACGTCCAGCGGCTCGCGCGGGCGCTGCGCGAGCACGGCGTCGACGCGTCGGTCTGCGCGCTGCACCGCGGCGGCCCGGTCGAAGCACTCCTCGCCGCGGACGAGGTGCCGGTGCGCGTCCTCGGCATCGCGCGCGCGTCGATCGCGCGTCCGCTCCGTGCACTCGCCGATGCGCGCGCGCTGATTCGTGGCGCGACGGAGTTCGCGCGCGCACAGCGCGTCGAGCTCGTGCAGACGCACCTCGCCGACGCGGATTGGATCGGCCTGCGCGTAGCACGCGCGCTGCGCGTTCCGGCCGTGCTCACGTTCCACAATCCGACGCTCTTGCCGCAAGCGCGCCGTTCCCACGAGCTGCGTGCCAAGCTGCGGCGCGCGCTGCTCGGTCGCTCGTGCCAGCGCGCCGACGCGTTGATCGCGGTGGGCGAAGACGTGCGCACGGCGCTGAGCGCCTTGCCCGACGTCGACACGAACAAGATCCACGTCGTGCATTCCGGCATCGTCGCGCGTCCGCGCGTGTCGAGCTGCGAGCGCGCAGAGCTGCGCGCTCGTCACCGGCTCACCCGCGAGCACGGCCCCGTGATCGTGACGATCGGCCGGCTCGTGACGAGCAAGGGCCACGAGCGCGTGCTCGCGGCCTTCGCGCTCGTGCGTCGCACGCTGCACGGCGCGAGTCTGTGGATCGTCGGCGACGGGCCGGAACGCGAGCGCCTCGCCGTGGAGTCCGAGCGACTGGGTGTCGCCGATCACGTGCGATTCCTCGGCGCGCGCGACGACACGCACGAGCTGCTCGCGGCCGCGGACCTGTTCGTGACGGGGACGCACTACGAAGGGCTCGGTCTCGCTGCGGCCGAGGCGCTGCAGGCCGAGCTGCCGGTCGTCGCGTTTGCCGTCGCCGGAGTGCGCGACGTCGTGGGGGACGCGGGCCGCTTGATCGCGGACGACGATGTGCCCGCTTTCGCGCGCGCCGTCGTAGAGATCGCGAACGACGCGGCGCTTGCGCGCGCGATGTCGGAGCGCGGTCGTGCGCGCAGCGCGCGCTTCCTGATCGCACGGTCGGCCGAAGCGACGCTCGCGGTGTATCGCGCCGTGCTTCGGCGCGAGTGAGCCCTGCGATTCGGTGCGCGGAGTTGTCGAGCTCTCGGACTTGCGCAGCATTGTCTGCTCGTGCGTCGACTCGTGCGTCGATCGGCGGAGCGCTCGAGTCGGCAACACTCTCTTGCCGCGCTGCGCGAACGGAAGTATCGTCCGATCATTCGAACGGCTGTGCGCAAGCAGTCGCGCGGAACGAACTCGTTTGAGCACCACTGTGCTCAACGTTACGCAGAGGAGAGTTGTATGCTGCTACGCGGATTGGAGTCGAGCGCGGCAATTCTGCTGGTTGCGGCGTTGCTCGCATTGCCCAATGGAATCGTCGGTGGAACGGGCGGCCCGGCACCGTCGCCTCCGAAGGTCAAGAGCAACAGTTGCGGCGCGATCGGTACGACGTCCACGGGACACATCGCTTGCGGTTCAGCGAGCGATTGTGGAATGGTCTCGTGCGGCGTCGGAACTGAGGACGGCATGAGCGTGTGCCAGGGCAACGAGTACGAGTTCTGCGGCTGCGGAACGGTGTTCGGGCACGACGAGCCCTCGTGCTGCCATCTGGTCATTTGCCTCGACGCGAATTCGAATCCGACTTCGCAAGCGCCGCACGGTGGCTGTCCGTCTTGTCGGCTGGACGGCACGTGCACCGCTGGCGGCGGGCAAGCGGCCTGCACGCGCTAGAGCGTGTCGAACGCATCATGAGCACCAGGAACGGGCTGGCGATCGCGTCAAGTGCGATCTTGCTCGCCGTCATTCTGGCCGTGTGGATACGTTCCGAGCAGCAACCGGGAACGAAAGTGTCCCCGAGCTCTGGAGCGCGCGAGTCCAACGCCCGGCTCCCAGAGTTGCGCGCACCCGACGAGTCCCCGGACCGTCGGTCGGCGATCCCGAACGTGTCCAACGAAGAGTGGCTCATCGTGACGCAGAACGTGTGGGGGCACCGCATGCCGGGCGTCGTGGCCGCGCGCATCGTTGACCACGATCGCGTCGAACTCGGCCTCACGGACGAGCGCGGCGAGCTGCGCGCACGCTTTCCATCCCGACCAACGCCGCTCGTCGAAGTGGAGGCCGCGGGCTATGCACGGACGTCCGTGCAGCTCGACGCCGCGGCGGCCGATCGGCGTGTCGTATTCGTGCTCCGCGGTGAGAGCAGTCTGCTCGGTGTGGTCTCGACGTCGTCAGGTCCACCGCCGCTCGACACGCGCGTGTACTGCTGGCCAGCGGAGTCGCCTCCGAGCAGCGACGAGCTACTCGCCAATCGAGAGCGGCCCCTGCGGCTGTGGATCACCAACGTGGATCGATCGGGACGCTTCGAGGTCGCCGGATTGGATCCTCGCGTTCCGTACACCCTGGCAGGGGGCGCGACCGGCTGGACATCGAAAGAATGGATCTTGGCCGCAAGGCCGGGTGATACGGAGCACCGGCTGGAACTGTGGCGGTTGCACGCATGCGAGGCCCGCTTCACTTCGACGAGCGGTGAAGCGTTGCGGACGCCGTGGCGGCTTGCACGCCAGCCTAGGCTTACGGGACTGCGCGACGGTGAGGAGACGCGCGTCGGCCCACGATCACTCGATCTGGCACTAAGCGGTGTCGCACCACTCACGTCCGAACGCTCGGAAACGTTGCAAGTTGTCCTCGCGGTCAAGACATCACGAGAGTCGCCGCCTCCTGCTGTTCGTTTGATGCAACGCGTACCGGGATATGGAACCGGGCAGTGGGACTTCTCGCTACCGACGTTCCAGGGAATGCTCGAAGCAAAGTCGTTCGCGCTCGAGCCGACTGTTGCGTGCTGGGCGGACGTGACGCTTGACCTGATTCGAGATGTCGGCCAGGAGACGCACAGTCGCGACGCGTGGATCTGGCTCGTGCTGTCCCCCGAGGGCGGTGGCGAGGAGATGCGCATTCCGATCTGGACGTTGCTCGACCATGAGCGCATCGAGAACGTTCCATGCGGGCTGTATCGCTGTGGTCTCGAGGTCGGGGAGCTGCATCGCGTACCGACGCACCAGGAGCTGGTCACGATCGCAGAAGGACCAGCGCCGGTGCACTTGGTCTTCGACCTTGCCGGCCTAGCCACGATCGAACTCGATCTCGAGACGCCGAATGGCGTCGACGCCGGGCCTATCACGGTCAACTTGCTCGATTCGAGCACGAGGCGGCAGCACTACTTTCACTTCACCGGTGCGCCGTATCGATTGCGCGGCATTCCGGAAGGCCGCTACGCGCTCAGGGTGCAAAGGCTCCCTCTGATTGCGTGGAAGGCCTGGACGACCCAGCCGTTCGACGTCGCGCCCGGCGAGCTCGTGCGTGTACCGGTGATCGCCCCGCACGCGCCGTAGAGAACGCGCCGCGAGCGTCACCGGGCACGGTGCTTCACACGCCCGAGCACGAGCTCCCGCACCGCGCGCACGTCTGCGATCGTCGGCACGAACAGCTCGCGCAGCGTCACACGCGACACGCGCCGATACAGCAGTGACACGAACACGCCGTAGCACGCGTACGTCAGTGCAGACGCGCATGCCGCGCCGACGAGACCGAAGCGCGGGATCCACAGCACGTTGAGCGTGACGTTGACGGCGAGGCAGGCGATCGCGCTCGTCGAGCCCGCGAGCGGGAACCCGCGCGAGAGCAGATCGCCGTTGATCAACACCCCGATGTTCCCGATGACCATGCCGGGCAAGAAGAGCGCGAAGACGAGTGCCGCGGCGCGGAACGCGTCGCCGAACACGAGTGGGATCAGGGCGAAGCCGAGCGCTCCGGCGAGCAGCGCGAGCGGCGTCATCACGAGGACGAAGGCGCGCGTCACGCGCGGCGTCAGTGCGCTCGCGGCGGCTGCGTCGCGCGCCATCACGCGCGGCGCGAACGCGCGCTCGACGGAGCGCGCCGCGAGTTGGAACACGATGGCGAGCGACGTCGCGAGTGAGTAGACACCCACTTCCGCGAGGCTTCGGTAGGCCCGGACGAGAAACAAGTCGGAGCGGAAGAGGAGGAACATCGCGAGCGACGCCGGGAGCGTGCGGAGTCCGAACGAGAGCCCCTCGCGCAAGAGTGGCGCGTCGAAGCGCAGCGGTCCGCCGGCGCGGCGGAGTGCGTACACCAGGCACGCGAGATCCGACGCGGCGTACGACAGCACGAACGCTGCGAGCGCCGCGTCGACGTTGCGGCCGAAGTACGCGAACGTCACCGGCAGGAGGAGCAGCATCGCCGCGGCTTGCACGAGCTTGAGCAAGTTCGCCGCGATCACGGCGCCCATGCCCGTGAGCAGGAGCGCTGCGTACTGGTCGAACACGAGCAGCGGCACGGCGACGAGTGCGAGCGTGAGCGCGGTTCCGTCCGCGGGCGTGCCCACGAACGCAGCGATCTCGGTGTGCCACGCGAACAGCGCGAGCGCCGCGATGGCGCCCAGCACGAGCGCGGCGACGAGCGCGTTCGCCAGCGCGGCCGGAGCGCGTGCGCGCTCCTTCGACACGGATCGCAGCGACGCCGTGCCGAGGCCGAGTCCGGCGATCACGACGGCGGTCGTTGGAACGAGCACGAGCAATCCGTACTCACCGCGGCCTTCCGCGAGCAGCACGCGCGCGAGCACGACGCCGGTCGCGAGTTGCGCGAGCGCCTGCGCGCCCTGCGCCGCGAACGTCCACACGCTGTCTTTCAGGAAACTCACGGTCGGTGCGTGTTCACGAAAGTGAACACGTGCGCGCGCGGATCGCCTCGGCGCTGCGAGCGCCGGGAACAACGTTCGTGCGTGCTGTGCACGCCCGTGTGACGCGTGTGGATCATTCGTTCCGAGCGCGCGTGCTCGGCCGTTCTCCAAGCATGCACCGTGAATTCGTGTGCGGAGCGTGCGGGGTAGAGTTCGTGGATGTTGCACCGACTCTCCACACGCGCGACACGCTCGACGGCGATGTCGCTCGCGCTCGCGCTCGCGGTCGCGTGCCAGAGCACGCCGGAGATCGCGGAGGGCTATCGCGATCCCGCGCCGCGCCCGTTCGAAGCGCGCGAGGTGCTCTGGCCGGGCGACTCGCTCACGGTGGAGTACAGCCGCAGCACGCCGGAGATCGCGACGTATCGCCTCGGTGTCGGCGATCAGCTCGACGTCGACGTGTTCCGTCATCCCGAGCTCGCACTGTCCACTTCCGTCGCACCGGATGGAACGATCGCGTTCCACCAAGTCGGCACGCTGACCGCAGCCGGGAGCACCGTCGAGGACCTGCGCGAGCGCTTGACGCAGGCGCTCGCACCGCTCTATCCGGATCCCTCGGTGTCGATCTTCCTCAAGCAGAGCGACACGCGCACGGCGCGCTTCCTCGAGCTGCTCTTGTCGCATCCGACCGGCGCGCTGCGTGAAGTGAAGCTCGCTGCGGACGGGCGCGTCTCGCTGCCTGGCATCGGTGCGGTCGAGCTCGCCGGACGCACCACCGCCGAGGCGGAGGCGCTGCTCAACGAGAAGTTGAGCGCGGCGATGGCCTCGCTCGCGGTGTACGTGACGCCGAAGCACCAGGCCGGAGCCGTGTTCAGCGTGCTCGGGGAGGTGTTGAAGCCCGGACGCTACGTGCTCGACGCGGACTGCAGCCTCGTCGAAGCGCTCGCGATGGCCGGCGGCGGCACGCCCGTGGCCGATCTCGAGCGCATCGTCGTCATGGGCTTTCCTGCTCCGAACGAGCCCGCGCGCGCACACGTGTACGACATGAAGGACGCGCTCGATCACGGCCAAGCGATGGCCGGCGTGCTGATCCGTCCGCGCGACACGGTGCTCGTGATGCGCTCGGGGATCGGCGACATCAACGCCGCGATCGATCTGTACATCCGCCGCAACCTGCCGTTCAACGTGAACCTCACCTACCGACTGGACACGTGACCTCCATGTCCGAAACGCGAGTCGAGTCCACGCCCAGCGACGCCGCGCGCCGCGTCGTGCGCACGTTGTTCGAGTGGCCCGGCACCGCGCTCCTCTTCTTCGTGCTGTTCGCGGGCTTCTTGATGTCGCTCGCGTACTTCTTCCCGCCGCTCTACGAGGTGCAGGCGCTCGTGCTCGTGAAGTCGGGCACCGAGAAGGCGCCGATCAGCTTTCTGCCGCAAGGCGCGCTGCCGGGCGGCGCCGCCGGGACCACGATGGAGGATTTGAACTCCGAGATCGCGATCCTCACGAGCCGGCCCGTCATCGAAGCCGCCGTCGATCGGCGCAAGGCCACGTCCGGTCCGGAAGCGCCCGCGGTCGGCTTGAAAGCGACCTTCGAAGACTTTCAAGCGTACTGCCGCCGCATCGGCTTGATGCCCGAGATGGACGAGCGCGAGCAAGCGATCCTCGCTCTGCAAGCGAACCTCGGCGTCGAGCCGTTGCCGCTCTCGAACGTGATCGAGATCACGTTCTCGAGCTTCAACCCGCGCGGCGCGGAGCGCACGGTCAACCACGTCCTCGACGCGTACCTCGAGCATCACGGCACCGCGCACAAGAGCCCTGACTCCGCGGAGTTCTTCGCACGGCAAGCGAGCACGTTCGGTGACCGCCTCGAAGGCGTGCAAGCCGAGCTCACGAAGTTCCGCGTCGATCACGAGGGCGGCGACCTGACGCTCAAGCGCTCGCTGCTGCTCGCCGAGCTCGTGAAGACCGAGCAGCAGCGCCGCAGCCTCGAGAGTGTCTCGCAAGGAAACGAGGAGATGCTCGCCGATGCGTCACTGCTCGAGAACCGGGAGCTGTCCGCCACGCGCGAACGCTTGCTGGGCTTGAAGCTCGCGCTCGGCGAGAAGCGGCTCTTGTTCGCCGAATCGTCGCCCGAGATCCAAGGCTTGCTGGGTCAGATCCGCATGACTCGCGACGCCCTCGCCGAGCAGATGCGCAATCTCGCGGCGATCCTCGCGCGCAGTGAGAGCGATCTCCGCACCCAGCTGCAAGAGGTCGAGCGCGCGCGCGCGACGTACGACCGGCTCGTCGAGGACGAGGCGCGCCTCGAGACGAGCTTCGAGCTCTACTCGCGCAAGGCCGAGGAAGAGCGCATCACGCGCGCGATGCAAGCCGACGAGATGAGCAACGTCCGCGTGTTGCAGCGCGCGACCGTTCCGGCGAAGGCGTTCTTCCCCGACCGTTTCCTGCTCGCCGTGCTCGCGCTCCTGTTCGGCATCCCAGGCGCGTTCGCCGCGGCGCTGCTGCGCGGGTATCTGCACGGGCGCGTGTCGTCGGTACGCGATGTCGAGCACGGGTTGAAAGTGCCGGTGCTCGCGAGCGTGCGTCGCCGTCCGTGGTGGCGCGCCGCTTGGAGCCTGGGCGCGCGCAAGACGCCGCCCGAAGTGCAGGGTGCGGCGCGGCTCGTGTACTCGGCGCTCGAGCTCGCGCGTCGCGATGATCGCGCGCACATCGTGCACTTCTCGGCCGCGACGCAGCGCGAGGGCGCGGCGACTCTCGCGGCGGCGGTGGCCGGCATCTCGGCCTCCGACCACGCACGCAAGACGGCCCTCGTGCTGCTCGGTACGCGACCCGATGCGACGCGCAGCGGAACGACGGCGCAGACGCTCGGCGAGCTCATGGCGACGAAGAAGTCCGATCCGGAACGTCCGGGGGTGGACGTGTACGACCTCTCGAGCATGCGCCTCGCGCGTGTGCCCGCGCTGTACGCCGCGCTGCGCGAGCGCTACGAGCGCGTGTTCGTCGCCGGGCTGCCGCTGGCGGGCGACAGCGACGGCGGCGCGTACGCGACGATGGCGGATCGATCCGTATTCGTCGTCGGAGGCAGTGGAATCCACGTGGAGGTCGCGCGCCGCGCGCTCGAGCTCTTGCGGCGCTACAGCCGCGACGTCGCCGGTGCCGTGCTCACGCAACGCCGCGATGCGATCCCGCGTGTCATCTATCGCTGGATCTAGCAGCGCCGCATCCAACTGCCCGTGGAACGCGTTCCCCATATCGCTGCGCACCGGCGCTCGAGCGTTCGTCGCACCCGCAGCCGCCGCGCGCGGATCGCGGCGAAGTTCTCGGACGTACGCCTAGCGCGCATTTCCCACCACGTTCTGCTGCGTCCGTGTCGACTCGCTTTCGCCCGTGTTGTTGGATCGGAACCGATCCTCGCTGACCTGACAGGTCGGCTCCGGTCGATTCCGATGCAACGCCTTGCTCCGAACGCGCTGGCGCAGCCTCGCGACGGACGTGGTGAGAATTGCGGGCTGGCAGCCCGTGGTGAAAGTCATTCGGCGCAAAGAGCCGCCCGTTCGCGCCGGCCCGACGTCGCGCGATCCTCGGCGGATCGCGCGGATTCGCCTGCGGTCGCGCTCCTTGCTCCAACACGAACGGGCGGCCTTTCGCGCGCGAAGCACCTTCACCACAGGCTGCTGGCGCGATGACTCTCGCAGCGAAGACGTTCGATCTCGACGGCATCGGCGCGCGCGCGCGCCGCTTGCGACCGCTTCCGCTGTGCGTGCTCGTCGCGTTCGCGGCGCTGGCGGCGAGCGGGACGTTCCTCGTGTCGCTGGGCGGAAGGAACTGGGGGCTCGCGACGCTGCTCGCGGTGCTCGGAGCCGTCGTGTTGAGCGTCTGGCTCAGCGTTTACCGCCGCTTCGTCGATCTCGTCACGTTCTTGCTCGCGTTCTCGGTGCCGATCTTTCTCGACGTGCAGCTGTGGCAGCCCGAGACGTGGAGCATCGTGACCGGCTGGCCTGCGGGCCTCACGCTCGGTCTCGCGGACATATTCCTCTACATCCTGGGCATCACGTGGTTCGTCGAGCTGACGCTCGGCCGAGCGCCGCAGACCGTGCGCCTGGGCTGGACGTCGCGCGGAATGGAGCTCTTTCTCGCCGCGGGACTGCTGTTTCCCGTGCACTCGCTCGACTGGAAGAGCTCGCTCGTGACGTGGACAGAAGTGCTGCGCTACGCGGCCGTGTTCGTCTACGTCGCGAAGCGCGTGCAGAGCGCGTCGCTCCTGCGCTGGATCGTCTACGGCATCGCGGCGCACGTGTGGTTGCAGGGCCTGATCTCGATCGTGCAGTACACGACCGGTCACAGCCTCGGACTCGAGATCCTCGGCGAGCGCGCCGGGTTGAAAATCCTGCGCACGGACGACGGCGCCGACCTGCGTGCCGGCGGCTTGATGGGACACCCGAACGACCTCGCGCTCTTCCTGACGCTCGTCGGTCCGCTCGTGCTCGCGATGACGCTCCGCGCGCGGCGCATCCTGCCCGCGATCGGTTGGGGCTCGACGTACGTCGTGCTCAACGTTGCGCTGCTTTTCACCTTCTCCCGCGCCGGCTGGCTGTGCGCGCTCGCGTCGTTCTTCTGGGTGTTCCATCGCATGATGGCGCGTCGCGGATATCCGCGCCGGATCAGCATCGGCGTGCCGGTGACGATCAGCGTCGTCGTGCTCCTAGCCGTGTTCGTCGGCTTCGAGAGCTTCCGCGAGCGCTTGCTCGACGATGACCGCGGATCCTCGGAGAGCCGCATCGATCAATGGAAGACGGCGTTCCACGTGATCGCACATTGGCCGTGGGCCGGGACCGGCATCGGCAGCTACGCGGGCGGCGCGTTCCGTTACGCCGTGTCGCAGGGGACGGCGCGCGAGGTGTTCATGCGCGTCCACAACGGATCGCTCATGGTGACCGCCGAGATGGGGATCTTCGCGGCGATCGGCTATCACTGCTGGTATTACGGCGTGCTGCGGCGCGGCTACAAGATCTGGAACGCGCGCGACGAGCTGCTCGCGACGATCGGGCTCGGACTCTTCACCGGCCTGTGCTGTTGGTTCGTGAAGAGCATGTACAACATCCACACGCCCGTCGTCGATCCGCCGCTGTGGCTCTTCTGCGGATTGCTCGTCGCTGTGGCGCAGCTCGTCGCGCGCAGCGAAGCGCGTGCAGTGGCAAAGGACGCGGCCGACGCGCACGCGACCGCCAAGCGCGTGGCCCGGATCTCGACCACGACGACGCCGAATCGATAGCGTCAACGCGGCTCGACGTCGGCCCGCGACGGACCGAGGCGCAGCTCGTCGTAGTAGATGCTGTTCGTGGTCTCGAAGCCGTCCTGGCGATAGAGACCAAGCTTCAAGTAGTTCGGCGACGCGTTGTACATGTTCGCGCCGAACACCTTGTGTCCGTCCTTGCCGGGCGGCGTGAGCGCTGCGCCGTTCTTGAACACCTCGACGAATCCGTCGGCGCCTTGCGACCAGCGCACGTGGAAGAGCAGATCGACCCACTTGCCTTTTTCGATCGTCGTGCGCGCGATCACGCCCTTGTTGCCGCCCGCGAGACCGTACGTGACCTCGATTCCGCGCCGTCCGTCGCGCGTGCCGTAGCGCACCGCGAGCACGGGCGGATGCGACGCGTAGTCCTTCCACTTCTTGCCCGCCGGCGGCTGGTCGTGCCATTGGCCGAGGATCTGGAACATGTCTTCGCGCGGCGCTTCCGCGTAGTCCTCGGGCACGAGGAAGCTCCAGCCGTACCAACCTTCGCTCTGCTCCGGATCGTTCGGAAACAGCTTGAGCTCCGCGCGGTTCTTCTCTGCGACGCGGTCCTCCGGCTGCACGCGGACCTTCAGCGCGCCGGCACCGCGGCGTGCCGGCTGGCTCACGATCTCGATGCGCGACGCATCGGCGAGCTCGTATCGGAACGACGTCGAGATCGGCATCCGATCGAACGCTTCGTGGAACGTCGTGATGCGCTCCGACGGTGCCTGCATGGGCGGCGGGCCGGAGCTCGCACGGTCGCCGGCACAGCCACCCGCCGTCGCGAGCACAGCGCACGCGAGCGCGAGCGGAAGGTCGAGGAACGGGGGAGCGAGACGAAGCATCGGCAATCCTTTCCGAGTGGAGGGTAGCCGGCACTTCTCACCACGTCCTTACACGGTTGCGAGAGCGTGCTCGGAGCGGTGCTGCGTGCTCGCAGTCGATCCTCGCGGACCTCCGGTCGAATCCGGTGCGACGCCTCGCTCCAAACGCGCTCGCGCAACCGCGCGAGGGACACGGTGAGAAATGCGGGCCGGACATTCTTCCATATCGCCGCGCTGCGTCGCGCCGCCGCGGCCGCCGTTCCACGCAGAGGTAGAGTTGAGGATTCGGATGGATGCCCCGGCGAAATCAACGACGAGCCGCGCGACGCACGTTGCCCAGGGCCTCGTGGCGGGATTCAGCGTTGCGGCCGTGGAGGCCGTGCTCGTGTGGGCGATCGAGGGCAGCCGCATCGAACGTCCGGTCGAGCGCGTGCTGATCCCGCTCGTTCCGTTCGCGGTGTACGGCACGCTCGGCGCGCTGGCCGGCGCGGTCGTGCGGCCCAAGGCCTGGCTGCGCGCGCTCGGAGTGCTGGTGTTCGGCGCCTGGCTCCTGCGCGCGCATTCGCCGGCGACGCTCGGCGATCGCACGACGTACGTGGCGCTGGCGGTCGGGCTCGGCGCGCTCTGCTATCTGCTCACGAGTCGGCTCGCAGCACGCTTCCGTCGCTCCGCCTTCGGGCTGCACGCGCTCGTCGTCGCGGTCGCGTGCACGCTCGCGATCGCGGCGGAGAGTGGCGGCGAAACGGACGACCCGCTGACGCGCGCGCGTTCGGGGCACGCGGCGCCCGGTCCGGCGAACGTGTGCCTCGTGACGTGGGACACCGTGCGCGCGGACACGTTGCCGTGCTTCGGAGGTGGGGGCCTCGATACGCCCGAGCTCGACCGGCTCGTCGCCGAAGGAGTCCTGTTCGAGCAGTTCCAAGCCGTCGCGCCGTACACGGGACCTGCGCACGAGTCGATGCTGTCGGGCTTGTATCCGATCCAGCATGGTTTGCGCGGGAACGGAGATCCTGCGCCTGCCGCGACGACGGCGCGCCTGCCCGAGCTCTGCGCGAGCGCTGGATATGCGACCGGCGGTTTCGTCTCGACGTACGTGCTGCGACGTGCCTTCGGGTTCGGACGCGGCTTCGAGCACTTCGACGATCGTGGCGTTGCAACGCGCGCGGAACGTGTGCTGGCGCAGCTTGGCTTCGGATGCGCGCTCCTCCGCCGCTTCGTACCGGACGGCGTCGCGCTGCGCGCGCTCAACGCACCGGGTGACACCACGGTCGCGCGTGCGGGCGCTTGGTACGCACGCCAGAGCGCACCGACTCTCCTGTGGGCGCACTTCTACGACGCGCATCATCCGTACGCACCGAGCGCTGCGGCTGGCATGCGTGTGCGAGCGCGGCGGGCGGAAGGCCCGCACGCGGTCGATGCGCGCGCCGAGGCGAAGCTCGTCCTGCAGCGTGGCGAAATCGAGGACCTCGATCGATACCTGGGTGAGCTACGAGCGGTGCTCGAGGCGCGCGACCCCGGTCTCGCGAATACTTGGATCGTTCTGCTCGCCGATCACGGCGAGTGCTTCGGCGAAGGTGGGATCGTGTGCGCGCACCACGGCAGCCTGTACCGCGCAACGCAGCACATCCCGCTCGTGATCCGTCCGCCTTCGTCGCTCGGGTGGGCGCGCGGCGTGCGGCGCGCGACGCCGGCGAGTCAGATCGACTTGCTGCCGACGTTGTGCGAGGTGCTCGGACTCGAAGCGCCCGCGGGGCTCGCGGGACGGAGCCTGGTCCCGGACGTGCTCGGTCGCGACGGCATTGCGCGTGGCTTCTATATGGAGGCGTTTCAGGAGGAACTCGGATCGCAGCGCCTGCAGGGTTGGCTGGACTCCAGCGGCTTCAAGTACGTGCGGCGCGCGGACGGGGAAGAGCGCTTGCTCGTGGAGGACGGAGCGCTCGAGCGGGACGTGACGGCGGCCGAGCCGGAGCGACTCGCCGCGCTCCGGGCCGAGCTCGATCGCTTCCTCGCGTCCGTCCGCAAGTCGGTTGCGTTGCCCGTCGCGCGCAGCGCACGGGATTCGCGCGCGCTGCGGCAGCTCGGCTACGCCGGCGAGGACTGAGGAATCTGTCCTCGTCCGTTGTGCAGACTCCGCAAGGAAAACGCGGGCCGATCTGCAACCGCACGATCGGTTGGACGTCGTCGAAGCGCGTAGGGCGGGCCGGTGCCCGTCTCGCAAGCGAGTTCGCGATGTCGTTCCAGCCGTCTTGCTGTCCGTTCGATGCGTGTGGGGCCAGCCGCGGAGGGTCGTTCACGTGGGCCCGAAAGGGGCGGTATCGGCGTCGTTGCGACGGTCGATACGTGCAGCGGTTTCTGTGTGGTACGTGTCACCGCACGTTCTCGGTTCAGACGTTTCGATTCGATTACCGCCTGAAGCGACCGCTGCTTCATTTGTCGCTGCTTCGTGGACTGGTCTCCAAGACGACCAACAGGCAGAACGCTCGACTGAACCGGTGCTCGAAGGACACTGTCGCCGATCGGCTGCGCCGACTAGCGGAACACTGTCGCGCAATGCACCGTCGCTTTCTCGCTGCGACTGGACACGAGGGCGGTCGAGCGGGCGTGTTCTTGATGGACGAATTGGAGACGTTCGAGCACTCGCGCCGGCTCCAGCCACTCACGGTTCCCATTCTCATCGAGCGCGAAAGCGGTTTCGTTCTGCATGCGGAGAGTGCTTCACTCCCGTGTCGCGGTCGCCTTCGCGCTCGGCTACGCGCGCGAAAGATGCAGCGGGAGCTTGCCTTCGGGAAACGCCGCAGCGGATCGCGAGTGGCGGTCGGCAACTGTCTGTCTGTCCTGGAGGCATTCGTACCAGTTGGCGGACCGTTGCAAGTGTGCACGGACTTCAAGGCGAGCTATCGGGCGCAGTTGCTCCGGCGCTTCGGCGATCGTGTGCTGCATCAGCGCGTTTCGTCCAAGAGCAGACGTGACACCCACAATCCGCTGTTCATGATCAATCACACGTGCGCACTGCTGCGAGACGGATTGTCTCGGCTCGTGCGTCGCAACTGGGGCCACTCGAAGCGGCGCGCGTGGCTCGACCGTCATCTATGGATCTGGATCGCGTACCGCAATTATCTGCGCGGAAAGGTCAACGCCACGCCAACGACGACACCAGCGATGCGGATCGGCGTCGCATCCCGGCAGTTCACAGTGGCGGAGTTCTTCGCAACTCGAGCGCGGTTCTCGAACGTGGCGCCTGCACAATGAACGAGGACAGACTCAGTCGCCGACGTAGCCGAGCGCCTTCAGCGTTTCGCGGGTTCCGCCCCTGAGCTCCACGTACTCCGATCGGCTCCGCAACAGCCGCCGCGCATCCTCACTCGCTCGGTCGAGCATGCGCCGCAGGGCATCCGTCGGCGATCGATCGCTCGCCAGGTTCGTCTGCTCGGCTGGGTCGCGCGCGAGGTCGTACTCCATCCACGTCGGTCCGCCTTCGTGGGCGAGCTCGATCAGCTTGTGGTCGCGAGTCCGGATGCCGCGCAACGAAGGCTCCTCGTTGCGCTCGAAGAAAATCGTGCGCTCTCCGTCGGCCTCGCCGCCCCGCAGTAGATTCGCGAGGTTCGCCCCCTGCACCGGAAAGGGCGCGCTTTCGCCCGTCCAATCCGCGATCGTCGGCAACAGGTCGACCAAGCTGACGGGTGCGTCGACGACGCGCGCTGCTATCTCTGGCCCCGCGATGACGAGCGGCACGCGGATCAGCTCCTCGAACAGCGAATTGCCGTGCAACCATTGACCGTGATCGTGGAACTCCTCGCCGTGGTCGGACGTCACCACGACGTACGTGTTCTCGAGCAGCCCGCGCGCGCGCAACGTCGCGAGCAAGCGACCGATCTCGCGGTCGACGTAGCGGATCTCCGCGTCGTACAGCGCTTGGATCCCGGAGAGATCGCTTGGATCCGGCTCGTCGAAGACGGTCAGCGGATAGGGGCGACGCTTGACTGGGATGTCGACGACTTGGTGCAGCTCGAGACGGTCCAGTTTCTCCGTGTTGAGCAGGTCCTCCGGCGCCGAATACGGGTGGTGCGGATCCAGGTAGTGCACGTAGAGGAAGAACGGATCCGTGCTCGCGTTGCCGTCGAGCCACCCCTCGACTTCGCGATTCACCGTTGCGGCGTCGGTCGCGCGCAAGCTCCAGCCACCGTGCGCGTCGTCGACATGGGCATTCGCGAGTAGCTTCGACAACACGTGGTTGCGGAGGAGCTTGCGCCAGCCGCCCATCGACGTCTGCGCGAGCAAGGTCGGCAGCTTCGAGTTCCAGAACGTGTCGAAGCCGCGTCCGAGCCCGAACATGGGCGACACCTGTCGGTTCGCCGAGAACGCGCCGGTGCGATACCCGCGGCTCTTCATGAGCTCGGCGAGCGTCGGCACGTCATCGGGTAGTTTGCTCCACTCCGAGACCACGTCGTGACTCGATGGATAGAGCGACGTCATCAGCGACGTCACGGAAGGCCGCGTCCACGGCGCCGGCGCGTAGGCGGCTTCGAAGCGCGCACCGCTCGCCGCCAGCGCGTCGATGGTGGGTGACGTGGGCCGGGAGTAACCGTAGCTGGACAAGTGATCCGCGCGCAGCGTGTCGATGAGGAGCACGATCACGTTCGGCGCGTCGGCCGGCGCGGAAGTGACTGCCGCGGAGCCGCTCGAGCGTGCGTCGTTCGCACCCGTGAACAGGAGCGAGACGTGCGCCGCGATCAGTGCGCCGAAGCCGAGCGCAAGGAGCAGCGTGTCGCCCAGCGGCGCGCGTGCGAGTCCGAAGCCCGCCGCAAGCGCGACGAGCACGCCGAGCGCGAGCGCGGCGGCCGAACGTGGATCGCCGAGTCCCTGGTCCGCTGGCAACCACGACTGCGTCCAGTTGAGTGAAACGAAGACGAGCAGTGCCGCGAGAGTCGCACCACCGAGCGTGCGCGCGGAGAGTCGCGGTGCCAGCACGCCGGCGAGCGCGCCGAACAGGGCACCCGCGAGTCCGTAGCTCAGATCGACACGCGCGAGCTCGCGCATCGGCGCGCCGAAATCCAGCGGCGAGCCGGAGTACGTGAGCGCGCCTTCGATCGCTCCGGCGACAGCAGCGACGAATCCGCCGACGAGAGCACCGGCGACGAGCGCACGCGCTCGCGAGCGGCGCAGTGGTCGCGAGGACTCGTTCGGGCGATCGGTTGCCACGGAGCGCTGCGTTGCAGACGGAGATACGGATTCCATGCCGCGGCGAGCCCGCGCGGGTGCAGAACTCACCTTCCGTAGAGCGTATCACGCACGTTCGGCACGGGCCGGCCGAGAGTGAGGCCACGAAGCGCACGTGGAAGTTCTTGCACCGTGAGCGCGCGGCCGCTGCTAGCAGCCCGTTGTGAAAGTGCTTCGAGCGCGAGAGTCGTCCGTTCGCGCCGGCACGGCGTCGCTCGATCCTCGGCGAATCACGAGGATTCGCCTGCGGTCGTGCTCGCCCTTCGATGTACGGGGCCGACACGAACGGACGACTTTCGCGCTCGAAGCACT
>JBJXHG010000026.1:0-3396 GCA_046160865.1 Planctomycetota bacterium
CGCCGAGCCCGGTCGACGCAGCCGCGCGCACCGCGCCGTCCACCGCGCGCACGGCGCCGTCCAAATGGCTGCGCGAGCCCGTGATCTGGTGCGCCGCGCTGCTCGGCGCTGCGAGCCTCGGACTCGAAGTGCTCGCGCTGCGCCTGCTCGTGACGGTGACGGGTGCGTCGATCTACGCCTTCGCGATCGTGCTGACCGTGTTCCTAGCGGGCATCGGCTTCGGCAGCCGCCAGCTCTCGCAATGGCGCAGCCAGCGCGTCGCCGAGATCGACGTCCTCTTCTACTGCGCGCTCTCGGCGCCGCTGCTCGCACTCGCTGGCCTGTGGTCGCTGCGCTTCCAACTGGCCGAAGGCGACCTCTTCGGCAGCTTGTCGAACCGCGTGCCGATGGGAGCGTCGCTCGTGCGCCTGTGGCTGTCGCACGTGCTGCTCGCGAGCCTCGCGCTGCTCCTGCCGGCGCTCGCGTTCGGCATGGCACTGCCGGCCGCGGCCGGGGCGCTCGCGACGCGCCACGCGCGCGACGCGCGCGAGGTGTGGCTCGGCCGCTTGTACGCGGCGAACACGTTCGGCGCGCTGACCGGCAGCTTGCTCGCGGCGTTCGTGCTGCTGCCGCACGTCGGTCCACGCATCGCGATGGCGTGCGTGCTCGCGCTCGCTTCGATCGCCGCGCTGTGCGTCGCGTTCCGGCGCTCGGGCGTGTGGGTGCTCGGCACTGCCGCCGCGGCGGTCGTCGCGACCCAAGTGCTCGCACCGGCCGACGAACGCGCGGGCCTCACCGTCCGCGTGCACGCCTTCGACGCGCACACGACGGTCGCGGTCGAGGAGTTGCGCACGAGCTCGGGCGAGCTGGTGCGCACGCTGCGCGTCAACGGCAAGCCCGAGGCGAGTTCGGGCGCGGTCGACCAGCGACTCCAGCTCCTGCTCGGGCACGTACCCGGCTTGCTGCACGGCGACGTGCGCAGCGCGCTCGTGATCGGTCTCGGCAGCGGAATGACGGCCGGATCGCTGCTCGATCTGCCGACGCTGCGCGCGCTCACGATCTTCGAGATCTCGCCCGCGATCGAGCGCGCCGCGCGCGAGTTCGGACCCTGGAACAACACGGTGCTCGACGATCCGCGCACGAAGCTTCGTTTCGGCGACGGACGCCACATGCTCGCGACGAGCACGGAGCGCTTCGACCTGATCACGGCCGATCCCGTGCATCCGTGGACGCGCGGATCGAGCGATCTCTACACGCTGGAGCACTTCGAGACCATCGCAGCACACCTCGCGAGCGGCGGAATCGCGTCGCAGTGGTTGCCGCTGTACGAGCTCTCGACCGGCGACTTGCAGACGGTCGCGGCGACGTGGAACGCCGCCTTCCCCCACACGGCCGCGTACTTGTCGGCCTACGACCTGATCCTCGTCGGTGCGCGCGATCCGGGCGTGCTCGAGCGCGATCTCGCGGGCCGTTCGATCGCCGGACAGATCGCGAAGAATCTCGCGCGGATCGGCATCGGCTCGCCGCTCGAGCTAGCGGCGCTCCAAGTCGCCGGGCGAGCCGCGCTCGAAGCGTTCGCGCAGGACGCGGCGCCGATGCGTGACGACCGGCCGGTACTCGAGTTCCGCGCACCGCTCTCCTACCTCGCCGGGTACAGCGTCGACGTCCTCGCGTGGGCGATCCGCGACGAGTACGTCGAGGACCTGTCGACGGAGGTGCGCCCCGCGGCCCGCGCATTCCGTGCAGCCGTGCGGCGCTTCTTGGAGCGCGCGCCGCACGATCCGGGTGCGGCGGCGGGCGCGCTGGGCCACGAGCTCATCCGCGCGAGCGGCTTCGAGAGCCGTTGATCCACCGCCGTGCGCGATCTCGCTTCCCTTCGACACGCGCAACGCGGAGAGTACGCGCTCGGCCGCGTGTGACGATCGCGCACGACGCGCGGCTGAAGACGCGCGCGATCCGCGCTATTCTCTTCCGCCCTCATGAAAATCGCAGTCACCGGCGCGACCGGATTCATCGGACGCTACATGGTCCGCGGCCTCTCGCAGGCCGGTCATTCGATCCGCGTCCTCGTCCGCCCCGGCCGCGAGTCCGCCGTCGAGCATCCCCCCGAGGGCCCAGCCGAGATCCACGTCGGCGACTTGATGCAGCCGGGATCTCTGACGGGCTTCCTCACCGGCATCGATCTGCTCGTGCACATCGCGAGCGCGCACGACCACCTCACGGAGGAGCAGATGCGCGCGGTGAACATCCAAGGCACCGAGGCGCTGCTGGCGGAAGCGCGCCGTGGCGCGCGCTCGAACTTCCAGATCTGGGTGATCAGCTCGGCGGTCATCGGCGCGCCGGTGTACAGCTACTACCGCGACAGCAAGCGCGTGCAGGAGAAGCTGATCCGCGGCTCGGGCATCCCGTGGGCTTCGTTCCGTCCGACGCTCGTGTACGGCGTCGGAGACCAGCGCCACACCGGACCGCTGTTGCGCCGCTGCGCGCAGAAGCGCGGCACGATCTGGGTCCCGCACGACGGCTTGTCGTCGATCAATCCCGTGCACGTCGAGGACGTCGTCGACGCGGTGCTGCGCTTCTTCCACTTCGATCGCGCCGTGGACTGCGTGTACGAGCTCGCGGGTCCCGAGGGCGTCCCCTACAACGAGTTTCTCGATCTCACGATCGCCGCCGCGGGTGGCGGGATCCGCCGCCGCAACATCCCGAAGAAATGGGCGGACCGCTTCATCTTCCTGAAGGGTTTGTTCACGGACAACACGCAGGACCGGCGCGCGTCGGCGTACTTCAACTTGCACCACAACCACGACATCACGAACGCGATCTACGAGCTCGATTGGAAGCCGCGCTCGTACGCGGACGGCATCCGCCAGGTTGCCGCGGGCGATTGGTGGCGCAGCGAGGTGCCTAGCGCGTAGCGCGGTCTGCCGCGCTACGCGCATGCGCGGAGCGTGCCTCGCACGCGGAGAGCCCGCGTGTGGCGCGTCTCCGCGCCGCACGCATCAATCGGCGGCGGGGCCCGTTGTCGACTGCCTACGCTCACTGTGTCATGCATCTCGTTCGTGGTGCCGACGTCCCGTTGAGCGGATGCGAGAGCGTTCAGTACGACGAGTCGTCAGTCGTACCCGCTGTCGCACGCGCGCTCAGGCAGGCGAGCACCGCCGCCAAACTGCCGAGGTCCAGTCGAGCCCGCATTTCTCACCACGTCCGTCGCGAGGTTGCGCCAGCGCGTTCGGAGCAAGGCGTTGCATCGGAATCGACCGGAGGTGACCTAGCAGCCCGTGGTGAAAGTCATTCGGCGCGAAAGCCGTCCGTTCGCGCCGGCACGGCGTCGCTCGATCCTCGGCGAATCACGAGGATTCGCCTGCGGTCGTGCTCCTGGTTCCGACACGAACGGACGACTTTCGCGCTCGAAGCACT
>JBJXHG010000027.1:0-30345 GCA_046160865.1 Planctomycetota bacterium
CGCCATTTCAAGCGCGTGACGGACAGTGCGCTCGTCCCGCCCGCGAAAGCGCGCACCGGCCGGCGGATCGCGATCGCGGCGGCGGCCATCGTCGCGGTCGGGGTCACGATCTGGCTCGGCTGGCGCGCCACGCATCCGCTGCCTGCGAGTGCACCTGCCGCGACCGCGCGCCGAGCGCTCGCCGTGCTGCCGTTCACGGACCTCGGTGGCTCGGCAGAAGACGCCACGTTTTCCGCGGGACTGCACAGCGACGTCCTGACGCGCCTCGCGAAGATCGGCTCACTCAAGGTGATCGCGCGGACTTCGGTGCTCGAGTACGCCGAAACGAAGAAGCCGCTCCGGGTGATCGGCGAGGAGCTCGGTGTGAACTCGATCCTCTCGGGCGAAGTGCAACGCGCAGGCAACGCGCTGCGGCTCAACCTCACGCTGCACGACGCCCAGAGCGACGGAAGCATTTGGGCGGAGAGCTACAACCGCGAGCTCACGAGCAAGGACATCTTCGCCGTGCAGAGCGAGATCGCCGAGGCGGTCGCGCGCGCGCTGCAAGCGCAGCTCTCGCCCGCCGAGAAGATAGAGCTGCGCGGCGTTCCGACGACGAACGACAAGGCGTACGACGCGTACCTGACGGGACTCGCCCTGGTGGACAAGGACGCGCGCGCCGCACTGCGCCAGAGCGTCACGGCTCTCGAATCGGCGGTGGCGCTCGACCCGCGCTTCGCGCTCGCGTGGGCGAGCCTCTCGCAGACCCGCGGGAAGATCTACTGGCTCTACGAGCCGACGAACGCGGCGATGCTCGCGTCGGCGTTCGAAGCGGCGCGGCGCGCGATCGAGCTCGAGCCGGAGCTCCCCGAGGCCCACTTGGCCCTCGGCCGATACCACTACGTCAGCCGCGACTACGAGGGCGCGCAGCGCGAGTACGACATCGCCGAGCGCGGTCTACCCGGTTCGCTGGAGCTCCTGCGCGCCCGCGCGACCCTGTACCGACGCATCGGGAAATGGGACGACAGCGCACGCGACTTCGCGCGTGCCGTCGAGCTCTCGCCGCGCGAGGACAGTCTGCACTTCGATCTGGCGCTCACGCTGCTCTCGCTCGGACACTACGACGAGGCCCTCCGCCACTTCGAGCTCGCACACGCGCTTTCCGGAGACGCCAAAGGCGACTTCTTCTACGCCGTCTGCGCGGTGAATCGCGACGGGCGCGTCGATCCGGAACTGCTCGCACGCGTCGCACCGGACGCAGGCCGAGGCACGCCGGAGCAATTCGTCCTGCGCTGGCGCCTACGAATCCTGTCGCGCGATCTCGCCCTCGCGCGCTCCGAGCTCGATTCGATTCCGGAGCTGCTCTCCAGCCAGTGGTACGACTACCCGCGCGCGCTGCTCTTCGCGATCACCGACGAGCTTGCGGGCGATAGCGCCAAGGCACGTTCCGAATACGAGGCCGCGCGCGACATGGCCTTGTCGCGGATCCAGGCCTTCCCGGAGAACGCGAGGCCGCACGCGCCGCTCGCGCTGGCGCTCGCCGGCCTCGGCCAGCGCGACGAGGCATTGCGCGAGGCGCGACGCGCGACCGAGATGCTGCCCGTCGAGCGCGACACGGTCGTCGGCGGCGCACTGTTGCTCGACCGGTTCTACACGGAGCTACGTGTCGGCGCGCTCGACGAGGCCGTCAGCACGCTCGAGGAGTATCTCTCGCGCCCAGCCTACTTCGCGCTGCGCGCGCTGATCCTCGATCCGCGCCTCGATGCGTTGAAAGGCCATGCTGGATTCGAAGCCCTGCGCAAGCGTAAGGACGCGCGCTGACTCGCGAGGCAGGCACGAACACACTCTCGTGTTCGTCGCCGCGTTGCTCGAACTCACAAGGTTCGGCGACGGCGATCAGTCGACCTTCAGCTCGAAGCGTGAGACCGAGAAACCCGCGCGCGTGAGGGCCGCCATCACGTTCGCCTCGAGCGCGTCGCACGGTTCCTTGAGCCACAGCGTCGCCGTTCCGGCGTCTTGGTACACGTGGACCGCGACGACTTTGGCGACGCCGGCGAGCGCGTCCGCGACCGTCCGCGTCTCGACGGCGCCGTGCATCCCGGAAACCGCGACCACGTACGTCGCGCCCAGCTTTGGCCAGGACTTCGTCTCGAAGCCCTCGGCAGCGACTCCTCGCTTCTTCAGGCTCAACGAGAGAATCTCCCGCTCAGCGGCGGCCTCTCCGCTCACGACGACGGTTGCCCGACCGAGGCTGTCGACCGCGACTTTGTCCGCGTCCTTCATATCCTCGCGGAAGCCGTTCTCGAGGCTCGCGCGGACGTAGGGCTCGAACTCGTTCACGCGGAAGATGAGCGCCGTCCGCTTGGGCGCCTCGCCGACCGTGAAGCTGACGACCTCGAAGCCGGCGTCCTTCATCACATTGCTGGCTTCCAGCTCGGTGAGGACGGCGTTGTCCTTCGTGGTGACCGTCGCCACCTTGCAGTCGAACTCGACCATCGAGACGACGTCGATCTCTTCGAAGGCCGCACGGACCTTCGCATTTGCGCTTCACCCTGCGCCGGCGACACCGACGAGATAGACCTTGTCGCTGCGTTTGGACTGGCCCGCAACCGTGGTGCAGCTCGTCGCGACTGCGGTGAGAGCCAGGACGGCGGTGCCGAACGTGATGGAGTTCTTCATGGACTTCCTCGAGTCTCGCGTCATCGGATGCTGAAGAGTCTCGCGTCAACGGAGGCCGAGCCCCTGACGAGAGTCGTGTTTTCGAATTCTCCCGATGCGACTGCGATGACGTCAGTGCATCGGATCAGTAGCTCGTCGGCTCGCCTGCTCCTGAACATGCGCGTCAGCGTTTCTTCGTCGCGAGCTCCTTGTGGTGGACGTCGAGCAAGAGCGTGCGCTCACTGCCCGCGAGGGACCAGACGCGACTGCGCAATGTCCCGTCGCTCTCCAAGTCGAAGCGCACGACATGGGGAACGACCTCGTCACCCTCGTAGCCTTTCAGATCGAGTTGCACTGCGCCGCCGTCGAGCACAGTCACGTCGCCCTCGTGCACGCCACCCCGGTTCGACAGCGCGAGGCAGCGCAGCTTGTCCATGCCGGTGTGGTGGTAGAGGTATGCGTCGAGCAGATGCGTGGGCTCGCGTTCCTTGGTCGGCGCAATCACGCGCACGTAGATCCCGTCGGCGTACGGGACATATTCGAAGGTCGTCTGAAAGTGCAGTGAATCTCCGCTCGCCCGGTCGCCCTTGCTCTCCCACATGCGGCCGAAGAGCGATCCGAAAACCTTCGGGTGCGCCGAAGGTTCCGGCGTCTTTTCAGTGGTGGTCGCACGCGGAGCGGGAGGCCCGTCGGAGCGGAAGTGATCCCACCCGTTCACCGGTTCGAGGCCGGCAGGACCCGTCTCCTCCAACAAGATGTCGTGGTACTTGTCGGGGCCGTCGAAGGTCCAACGCAGACCCATCTTGCGGCGACCGCTGGTCTGGTAGAGGTCGAAGACACCGTCCGCGGTCTCCCCGTCGAACTGGATCGTGCCTTCGCTCACGCCTCGATCGTATGGGCTCAGTCCCAGCGTGCAGACCTGCTTGCGACCCGGGTGCCAGTAGAAGACCTGCAACCCGCGCCACGGCTCGGGGATCAAGTCCGAGCTCGACCCATCGGTCATCACGCGCGTCGAGTGCTTGCTCGGACCCCAGTGCCAGGTGTCGTACGTGCTCGTCCCGGCTAGAGCGGTCATCTTCCACTCGCGGCCGACCATGCGCGCAAAACTCGCCATGGGGTCGGCGGCGTCGGCGCGCGTGGGCTCGTGCACCGGCTTGGCGTCCGGCGTCTCGCTCTGCGCAGCAGTGCAGGCGAACAGCGCGGCGATCAGGGACAGCGCGGTTGATGTGGGATAGAGACGCATGGTTCGGTGAAGTTCCTCGGCGTGTGGACGGTCGAGGAACGCGGCCAGCCGCACGTTGTGGGTCACGAGCGTCGAAGTCGACGCGTCGCCGGGTGCGGCCCGAACATGTATCGCATGCTGCGCCCGGGCCGCGAGGTCACTGGTGTGTAACTCGCGGCCGCGCCGCCCACCGATGCACGCGCTCGCGAGCGGCTCGCATAGGATGGGTGGTTCGATTCGTGCGCCGAGGACTGCGATCGTGCGATCTGGTTGCGCAGCTGGTCGAGACCGCCTGAAACACATGCGTCAGCCGTCGCACATGCAATTCCCGACGTTCGTCGTCCGCTTGGCCTGTTTCGTTCCCGTCGCGCTCGCGCTCGGCGTCCATGCCATCGCGCAGCGACCGCCCGCTCAGCTCGACAGCGCCGCGATCCTGCATCGCATGCACGAGCTCGAGGTGCTCGGCAGCGTGCTCTACATCGCGGCGCATCCGGACGACGAGAACACGCGCTTGATCAGCTATCTCGCGAATGGAAGGCAGGTTCGCACGGCGTACTTGAGCCTCACGCGCGGCGACGGCGGTCAGAACTTGATCGGGCCCGAGCTCGGCGATGCTCTCGGCCTCTTGCGCACGCAGGAGCTCTTGGAAGCGCGGCGCATCGACGGCGGCGAGCAGTACTTCACGCGCGCGATCGACTTCGGCTACAGCAAGAGTTCCGAGGAGACGTTCGCGAAGTGGGGCAAGGCGGAGGTTCTCGGCGATGTCGTGCGCGTGATCCGTCACTTCCGGCCCGACGTGATCATCACGCGCTTCGACACCGACGGCACCGGGGGGCACGGTCATCACACGGCCTCGGCACTGCTCGCTCACGAAGCCTTCGACCTGGCCGCGGATCCGCGCGCGTACCCGGAGCAAGTGGCGCAAGGATTCGAGCCTTGGCAGACGCGGCGTCTCTACTTCAACGGCAGCACGTGGTGGCGTTCCGATCTCGCCACGATCGCCAAGGCGGACACGGAGCATTGGCTCACCGTCGACGTCGGCGGTTTCGATCCGCTGCTCGGGCAGAGCTACACGGAGCTCGCGGGACGCAGCCGCAGTCAGCACAAGAGCCAGGGTTTCGGCGCCGCCGAAACGCGCGGCGAGACACTGGAATACCTGCGCCTATCGAAGGGCGCGAAGCTCGCGCGTCCGGACTTGTTCGACGGCATCGAGACGACTTGGAAGCGTGTGCGCGGTGGCGACGCCATCCTCGCGCGCATCCGTGCGATCACGTTGGCGTACGAGCCGGAGGCGCCCGAGCGGAGCTTGCCCGCGCTGTCGGAGCTCGTGCGCGCGCTCGACGCGCTCGCGAGCGCGGAGCATCCCGAGCGCGCGCTCGCGGCAACGAAAGCCGAGGCTGCGCGACGTCTGATCCTGCAAGTGTGCGGTACCGTCGTCGAGGCCACCGCGGACAGCCCGCGCGCCGCGGCCGGAGACGCGTTGAAAGTGTCGCTCTCCGCGCTCGCGCGACGTCCCTCGAGCGGCCTCGAGGTCGCCGATTTCCGCGCGCCGGGCGGCGCCGTCATCGAGGCGCGCGGGGCGTTGTCGTCGAGTCGGGCGTTCTCCGTGGAGTTCGATCACGCGATCGACGGCGAGCACACGATCGACGAACCGTACTGGCTGAGCGCTCCGCACGACGGCCTCTTCCATCCGCGCGCGGGCGAGTACTTCGGCTTCGAGCCCAAGTCGCGCGCGTCGTCCGTGTTCTCCGGCACGCTGAAACTCGCCGACGGACTCGAGCTGCGCGTCGAGCGCGAACTGATGCACAAGTGGGTCGACCGCGTCGCCGGAGAACGCACGCGACCGGTCGTAGTCACGCCGGTCGCATCGATCGAGGTCGGCGACCCCGTCGCCATCGTCCGGTCGGAGCGCGCGAGCGTGTCCGTCGTGATCGAAGCGCTGCGCGACACCGGGAACGGCGAGCTGCGTGCCACGTTGCCCGCCGGTTGGTCGCTCGAGACGCCGATCCCGCCGATCGAAGGATTGAAGCGCGGCGAGCGCCGCAGCGTGCGCATCGACGTGCGACGTGAGCACGGCGCGCAGGCCGGCCAGCTGCGCGTCGCCTTCGTGGGACCGGAAGGCAGCGCGGACCGCACGCTGCACGTCATCGACTATCCGCACATCTTGCCGCAGACGTGGTACACGCCGGCGGAGATCACCCTCTTGCCGCTGGATGTGAAGGTCGACGTGCATACGGTCGGATACGTCGACGGGGCCGGCGACGACGTGCCCAGCGCGTTGCGGCGATTGGGTGTCGCGGTCGAGCGCATCGATCCCTCGAGCGCGACGGATGCCGAGCTCGATGCGTGCGACGCGATCGTCACGGGGATCCGCGCGTACAACACCGTTCCGGCACTCGCGCACTTCCACGCGCGGCTGCTCGCGTACGTCGAGCGCGGCGGCACGCTGCTCGTGCAGTACAACACGAACGGCAACGACCTCGTGTTGAAGGCACGCGACATCGGTCCGCGTCCGTTCGCGCTGACGCGCGAGCGCGTGACCGTGGAGGAAGCGCCGCCGACCTTCTTGGCGCCCGAGCATCCATTGATGAATGTCCCCAACGCCATCACGGCCGAGGATTTCGCCGGTTGGGTACAGGAGCGCGGTCTCTACTTCGCGGGCGAGCTCGACGGCGCCTACACGTCTTTGATCGCATGGAGCGATCCGGGAGAGAAGCTCGTGAGCGGCGCGTGGATCGCGTGCGATCACGGAGAGGGACGCTTCATCTACACCGGCCTGAGCCTCTTCCGACAGCTTCCCGCGGGGGTGCCGGGCGCGTACCGGCTGCTCGCGAACCTGCTCCAGCGTCGGACGCGACGCGCATGAGCGCGCTCGACTGGATCGTGCTGCTCGGCACGCTCGGCTTCATCGTCGCCTACGGCGTTTGGAAGACACGTCTCGCGAACACGACCGAGAACTACCTGCGCGGCGGCGCCGACGACCGTTGGTGGACCGTCGGATTGAGCGTGATGGCGACACAAGCCAGCGCGATCACGTTCCTCAGCACGCCGGGCCAGGGCTATCTCGAAGGGCTCGGATTCGTGCAGTTCTACTTCGGGCTGCCGCTCGCGATGCTCGTCATCGGGCACGTGTTCATTCCGCTCTACTTCAAGTGGAAGGTGTTCACCGCGTACGAGTTCATCGGCCGACGCTTCGACGAACGGACGCGCCTCCTGACGGCCGGTCTGTTCCTGCTCCAGCGCGGCATGGCTGCCGGCATCACGATCTACGCGCCGAGCATCATCCTCTCGAAGGTGTTGCACTGGCAGCTGTCGTGGACGTGTCTGTTCATCGGTGCGCTGGTGATCCTGTACACGACGACCGGCGGAGCGCGCGCGGTCGGTGTCACGCACAAGCATCAGATGGCGGTGATGATCCTCGGGATCTTCACGGCGTTCGCGCTGATCGTGCACTCCCTGAGCGGCGTGGTGTCGTTCGGCGAGAGCCTCGCGCTGGCCGACGCGCTGGGGAAGTTGGACGTCGTGGACCTGTCCTTCGATCCCGCGAACAAGTACACGCTGTGGAGCGGCGTGATCGGCGGCTTTTTCTTGCAACTGGCTTACTTCGGCACGGATCAGAGCCAAGTGCAGCGCTACTTGAGCGGTCAGTCGGCGCAACAAGCGCGCTTGGGCCTGTGGATGAACGGCGTGCTCAAGATCCCGATGCAGTTCTTCATCCTGCTGACGGGCGTCCTCGTCTTCGTCTTCTATCTGTTCCATCCCACGCCGCTGCACTGGAACGAGACGAGCCTCGTCGCGGCGCGCGCGGCGGACTCGACGCCGATCACGCGCGAGCTCGAGCGCGAGCACGCGGATGCGATGCAACGACGCGAGCAATCGGCCGCGCGCTGGGTCGAAGCTCGGCGCGCGTCGGACGCCGTGGCGGCCGACGCCGCGCTCTCCGAGATGAAGTCGCTCGAGACGCACGACAGCGCGCTCCAGCAACGATTCCGGTCGCGCTTGATCGAAGTGCTGCCCGAAGCCGAGCCCAACGACAAGGACTACATCTTCGTCTCGTTCATCCTCGATCACTTGCCGATCGGTGTCATCGGCCTGTTGCTCGCGATGATCTTCTGCGCGGGCATGAGCAGCACGAGCGCCGAGCTGTCCGCGCTGGCGACGACGTGGACGATCGACGTCGCGCGGCGAGAGCGCAGCGATCGCGCGCAGGTTCGCGCGACACAGGTGGCCACCGTGGTCTTCGGCCTGCTCGCGCTCGGCTTCGCGGCGCTCTTCTCCCTGTTCGAGAACTTGATCCAAGCCGTCAACATCCTCGGATCGCTCTTCTACGGCACGATTCTCGGCATCTTCCTCGTCGCGTTCTTCGTGCGGCACGTGCGCGCGAGAGCGGTCTTCTTCGCGGCGCTCGCCGCACAGACAGCGATCCTCGCCATCCACTTCACGCGGATCGAGGTCGCGTTCCTCTGGTACAACCTGATCGCGCCCGCGATCGTGGTGGTGGTCGCGATCGCGATCGAGGCCTGCAGTCCACGGAAACATGCGTAGCTGCCGGTGCATCACGCGACGGCCCTGACGCCGGCAGTTGCGCCCTTCCAGCGGTGAGCGCTGCGGGCTAGCAGTCCGCGGTGAAAGTGCTTCGAGCCCGAAAGTGGCCCGTTCGCGTCAGAACAAGAAGCGAGACCGCAGGCGAATCGTCGAGATTCGCCGAGGATCGAGCGACGCCGGGCTGGCGCGAACGGGCCGCTTTCGGGCTGAATGACTTTCACCACGGGCTGCTAGACTGCGCGCATCATGAAGAGACACATCCTCCTCGGTGCGTTCGTCGCACTTTCCGCGCTCACTGCCACGTTCATGGCCTCTCCCTCGCATGCGCAAGCCGGCGAAGCCAAGCCGCTCGAGCTACCCTCCGCGAGCCCCGCGGCCAGCCTCAAGCAACGCGTCGGACTCACCGACGTCGAGCTCGAATACTCGCGGCCGAGCATGAAGGGCCGCAAGATCTTCGGCGGTCTCGTCCCGTACGGCGAGATCTGGCGCACGGGCGCGAACGCCGCCACGAAGGTCACCTTCTCAGGCGACGTGAAGTTCGGTGGCCAAGCGGTTCCGGCGGGCTCCTACGCCTTGGTGACGCTGCCGACCGCTTCCGAATGGACGGTCATCCTGAGCAAGGTCGTCGGGCAGTGGGGCTCGTACGCGTACGACCAGAAGAACGACCTCGTGCGCGTGAGCGTCAAGCCGGTCGCGCTCGCGGATGCCGTCGAGACCATGACCATCAGCGTGCTCGCCGTGCGCGACGACTCGGCCGTGCTCGCGATCGACTGGGACAAGACGCGTATTCCGGTGAAGATCGAAATCGATCTCGTCGGGAAGCTCGTGCCGCAGATCAAGGCCGCGATGGCAGCCGACGGCAAGAAGCCGTACCTCGCGGCGGCGATGTTCTACTACGAGCACAACCTCGACTTGAAGCAAGCTGCCGCGTGGATCGAGGAAGCGCGCAAGGAACAACCGGGCGCCGTGTGGGTCGTCTACCGCAAGGGCTTGATCCTCGCCAAGCTGGGAGACAAGGAAGGCGCGTTCGCGGCCGCGCAGCAAGCGCTCGAGCTCGCCGAGAAGCAGGGCGGATCGCTCGGGACGGAATACAAGCGACTCAGCGAAGAGTTGATCGCAAGCCTGGATTGAGCGCGCGCACGCGCAAGCTGCGCACGTCGCCGCTCACCGCACGCTGGTGAGCGGCGACGTCGTTTACAGCCGCGTGCCGAGCACGATCGCGCGGTAGCCGTGCTCGACGAGGACACCGTCCTTGAACTCGAGGCGCAGCGCCTGGGCGGGGACCAAGATCGCGTAGCGTTCGGGCAGATAGATCCACAGATCGCCGGCGGAGTCGGTCTCCGCCGGCGATCCCATCAGCTGGATCACCCGGGCCTTGGAGAGCCCCGCCTGCAAACGCTTGGCGCGCTCTTCCACTTGGTCCCAGGGGTAGGTCTGGGCGCCGCGCGGGACCATCTCGCCCGTGGTCATGTTCTTGGTGACGCACGCGCTCGTACCCACGACCAGCGTGAGAAGCGCGAGCAAGCTCTGTCTGCAGATCGTCTTGAGTCCGTTCACTGTGGATTCCAGGTGTCCGTGTTTCGGCGGCCGTACCTGTCCGCACGCTACTGCGTGAGACTCGATTCGCCAAGCGCGCAGCGCATGCGCGTAGCGCGACAGACCACGCTACTCGCGCTCCGACTCGATCGCTTCCTTCAGCCAGCCGCGCGCGAACGCCCAGGCGCGCTTGACGGTCGGCGCCGAGACAGCGAGTGCGGCCGCGGTCTCTTCGACGCTGAGACCGGCGAAGTAGCGCAGGCGGACGACCGCAACGGCGTCCGGGTCCACGCGCTCCAAGCGTGCGATCGCGTCGTCGAGGATCAGGAAGCCGGCCGACTCGCGTTCCGAATCGAGGTTCGGCAGCGTGGCGAGATCGATGGCGGCGCGCCGCGCGCCTGGACCGCCGCGCATCGCGGCCGCTTTCGCGCGCGCGTGGTCGACGAGGATGCGCCGCATCGCCTCCGCTGCCGCGGCATAGAAGTGCGCGCGGTTCTGCCACGGGAGCTCGCGTGGACCGACGAGCTTCAAGTACGCCTCGTGCACGAGCGCGGTCGCTTGCAGCGTGTGGTCGCGGCGCTCCGCGCGCAGGATGTTCTGCGCCGCGGCGCGCAGCTCGGCGTACACGATCGGCACGAGGTTCTGCACCGCCCGTGCATCGTCGGCGCGTCGCTGCGACGCTGCGTCAGTAGCCTGCGCCGGCTCGCTCGGCTCGCGCGGGTTGTCGTCGACGCCCATTCTCGGAATCGTACACGCGGGCGCCCAGCGCGTAGCGCGGTCTGCCGCACGCGGGCGCTCCGCGCGCAAGGCACGCTATGCGCACGCGCTGCGCGCGGCAGACCGCGCTATCCCGTGCAGCATGCGCCGGAACACGATCGCGTGCAGCGGCAGGAGCGCGTACCAGTACGCGAGCCCGCCGAGCCCGACCGGATCGAACAGCGCCGTCTGACGGATGCGCGCGCCGCCCGTCTCCGGCTCGACCTCGAACTCGAGCCACGCGCGTCCGGGCACTTTCATTTCGGCCGCGAGTCGCAGCCGCCGTCCGGGCTCGAACTCCTCGACGCGCCAGAAATCGAGCGGGTCGCCGACGCGCAACTCACTCGGATCGCGCCGACCGCGCCGCATCCCGACGCCACCGAGCACGAGATCGAGCGCACCGCGTGCGCGCCAAAGCCAGCCGCAACCGTACCAGCCGGTGCGTCCGCCGATGCGTGCGATCGGCGCGAACGCCTGCGCGGGCGATGCGGCCACCCACACGCTGCGCGTGTCGACGATGCGCGCTCCAAAGCGCGCGTCCTTCCACTGCACCGGCGCGCGCGCCGACGACACGGCGTCGCACCAGCGTGCGGCGAGCACCGCGCGCTCCTCGTCGCGCAATGTCGTCGCGATCGCCGCGCGTGCGTTCATTGTGGTGAGTCCGAACTCGGCCGCCGGCGCGGGCCGGCGCACGACCGTTTCGTGCCGCATGCTCTCGACGAGCTTCTTCCCGACGCGTGCGTAGATCGGCGTGACGAGCCCGAGCCACAAGCTCGACAAGTGCGGCGTCAGCACCGGAACGCGGATCATCAGTCGCCGCAAGCCGCGTTGGCGCGCGTACTCGCGCATCAAGCCGCCGTACGAGATGCGCTCGGGCCCGCCGATCTCGATCACGCGGCTGTCTTCGAACCGTGCGTCGATCGCCGCGACGAGGAAGTCGATCAGGTCCGAGATCGCGATCGGCTGCGCGAGCACTTCGACCCAGCGCGGCGTGATCATCACCGGCAAGCGCTCGACGAGCGCGCGGATGAGCTCGAACGACAAGCTGCCGGCGCCGAGCACGATCGAGGCGCGCAGCTCGACCACCTGCGTGCCCGACTCGAGCAGGATGCGTCCCACTTCGTGACGGCTCGCGAGGTGCGGCGACAGCGCGGCGTCGTCGTCGCCGAGACCGCCGAGGTAGACGATGCGGCGCACACCGTGCGCGCGCGCCGCGTGGGCGAAATTGTGCGCGGCGCGCCGGTCCTGCTCGCGGAAGTCTCCGCTCGCTCCCATCGAGTGCACGAGGTACACGGCCGTGTCCACGCCCTCGAGCGCAACCGAGAGCGACGCCGGGTCGAGCAAGTCTCCTGCGGCCACGCTCGTGGACGCCGCGACGCGTCCCTGCATGTGTGCGGGGCGGCGCGCGAGACAGCGCACGGGAACGCCGCGCGACTCGAGCGTGCGCAAGAGATGCGCGCCGACGTAACCCGTCGCGCCCGTGAGTAGCACGAGACGCGAGCTCGCGCGCGGCAAGCCGCCGCTCATCGCCCGCCGCGCACGTCGAAGGCGAGCGCGCGCTCGACCGATGCTTCCCACGGTGTCGCACGCGCCAGCGCTTCGGCTTCGCGCTTCAAGCTGCCGAGGCTCGCGCGGAGCGCGGTCCGACGCGCCTCGTCGCCGTCGGGAACGCCGCGCAAGTCGAAGCCGAACCAGCGCACGACGAGCGTCGCGACGGGCGCGCCGTCGTCGTCGTGCACAGCGAGGAACGTGTCGCGTCCGGCGAGCCACAGGAAGTCGCGGCTCGCAGAATGGATGTCGCAGCGCACGCCGCCGCCCGCGCCGACGCGATTCCAGATCGAGAGATCGCAACTGTAGTCGGAGTAGGGGAACGGGAGATCGCAGCGGAAGTGGATGCGCAGCGCCGCGAACGGGTGTCCGCTCGTATCGACGCCGCGCACGTGCGAGCCGCGGACCGGGTAGATCGACTCGTACGCTGCGCCGGGGCGGCGCGGATACGCGCGATAGTCGTTCTCCGCTCGCTTGATCGCCGCGAGGTCGGCGAACACGAGCACGCAAGCTTGCTGCACGAGTCGCGAGCCCTCGATCTGTGACCAAGGGGGGTCGCTCGCGTGCTCGAGCGTGAGCGGCGCTGCGAAGTAGATCCCGTCCTGCGCGTCGTCGCGGCTCGGGTCCCAGCTCTTCGAGTCCAACCGCTCGGTCGACAAGAGCTCGCGCAGCGCGGGCTCCAGCGCGCGCGCGAGCTCGGGCTGGGTGTTCGTGAGCGTGTTCGTGAGCGCGCGCGCGCCGACGCCCGCGCGCAGGCATGCGCGCACGACGCCACCGAGAGAGCGCGGACCCTCCGTGGCGGCATCGGCGCGCAGCGCGAGCAACGCGCGCATGTGCACGACCAGGTTCTCGCGCGGTCCGCTTCCCGTGACGCGTGCGACGGGCAGGTCGTCGGGCAAGAGCCAGCGCGGATCGAAGATCGCGCGCGCGAGCTCATCCGCGGTCGCGGCGCGCGCCGGCACGAGATCGTGCGGCGCTTGCGCGGCGAGCAGCGCGACGAGCCACGCGGTGAGAGTCATGTGCAGGGGTCCACGGAAAGCTAAAGCGTGGCTGCGACGAAGGCGCGGATCTCGCGCACGACATCGGTCGGACACTCTTCGTGAGGATAATGGCCTGCGTCCGGCACGAGCACGACGCGACCGTTCGGCAGGCGTCGCGCGAATTCCGCCGCGAAGCGCTCGGGGCGATACGCGATGTCGCGTTCACCCCACAAGAGCAGCACGGGCTGTCGCAGCGTTGCCAGCTCGTCCGCGCGCGTGCCGTTCTCGTCGCGCGCGAGATCGATCATGCAGTGCCAGTTGTCCGCGTTCTCGCACACGAGGAAGTACTCCTCCAAGCGCTCCGCCGGCACGGGCGCGCGGAAGTGCGGCTGCACCGCCTCGGTGATGCGCGCGCGCGAATTGAAGAGCCAGCCCCACTTGGCGACCTTCCACTCGCGCATCTTGATCTCTTCCGGCAACCACTCGTCGTCCAGCCGCGCGACGCCCGACGCGTTCATCAACACGACGCGCGCGACGCGCTCCGGCCGGTCGAGCGCCGCGCGCCACGCGAACTCGCCGCCGTAGCTCTGGCCGACGATCGTGACGTCGCGTAGATCGAGCGCGTCGAGGAAACCGCTCACCCAATCGGCGCAGGCTTGGAACGAGTAGCGCTCGAGTTGCGTGCGCGTGGTCGCGTGACCCAGCGCGTCGAGCGCGACGACGTCGAAGTCCTCGGCCAAGCCCGCGAAGCGAGGTCCGCCGTGCACGAGCTCCGTCCAGGTGAACAGCGAGCTCGGTGTGCCGTGCACGAGCACGACGACCGGCCTGCCGCGCTGGCCGGCGCGGTGGAAGTGGTAGCGCGCACGCACGCGCTCGCCAGCGAGCGTGACTTCGGCGTCGAGCGTCTGCAGTCCGGCGGCGCGCACGGGCGCGTTCTTCTCGAGCGCGAGCAGGCGGCGCTCGATCTCTTGCTTGTTCATCGACGTGCATCCCCATGTGACGGGCAGAGCGAGCGCGAGCAAGGTCGCCCATCGGCCCACTGGCAATGCGCGTGGCGCGGGCGCGCGCAGACGGAGCTCGAGCCACTGGGCCGCATGCAGCGCGACGCACCACGCGACCGCGACGCCAGCGAGCGCGCTCGCACGCGGCGCGCTGATCGATACGGCGCCCAAGCGCTCGGCGCCGAGGTACGAGAGCGGTGCGCCGATCGCGGCGAAGGGGAGCGAGATCCACCACCGGCCGCGCAGCCACGCGAGCGACGACGAGAGCGTCGCGGCGAACGCGACCCACAACGCGACGATCCACGCCGGCGCCCACGCTTGCGCGAGCGGCGAGCCCTCGTACTCGATCCAGCCGAGTCCGCGCTGCACGGCGTCGGCGCTCGAGCAGACGACACCGGTGACGAAGGCCGCGCCGCACGCGCTCGCGCTGTGCTCGCTGCGTCGCGCGACCGCGACGGTGAAGACGAGCGCCGCGGCGCATCCGAGCCACTCCGATCCGTGTGCCGCACCGGCGACGCACGCGATCCACACGAGCTGGAAGCCGACGAACTCGAGCAGGTTCTTCATCGCACGCGCGCTCCCGCGCCGCTGTAGGGCTCGCGCCGGCACAGCGGTTTCTCGAGGAGCAGTTGCACGTCGCCGAGCGCGCGCTCGGCGAAGCCGCCCTCGCAATACGCGAGGTAGTACTCCCACAAGCGCAGGAAGGATTCGTCGTAGCCGAGCGCGCGCGCCTCGGCCCGGCGCGCGAGAAAGCGCGTGCGCCACGCGCGCAGCGTGCGGGCGTAGTGCGGCCCGATGTCCTCGAGGTGAGCGACGACCATGTCGGTGCGGCGTGCGACACGATCCGTCAGGGCCGCGATCGACGGCATGAAGCTCCCGGGGAACACGTGCCGTTGGATGAAGTCGACCGAGCGCAGCGCCTGTGCGTAGTGCTGGTCGCGGATCGTGATCGCCTGCAGCAGCATCTGGCCGTGCGGCAGGAGGAGCGCGCTGCAGCGCTCGAAGTAGGTGTCGAGCCAGCGCTCGCCGACGGCCTCGACCATCTCGATCGAGACGAGCTTGTCGTAGCGTCCGTCGAGATCGCGGTAGTCCTCGAGCAGCACGCGCACACGCGCCTCGAGCCCTGCCGCGCGCACACGCTCGGTCGCGTACGCGTGCTGCTCGCGCGAAATCGTCGTGGTCGTGACGCGGCAGCCGCGCGTGCGCGCGGCGTGGACCGCGAAACCGCCCCACCCGGTCCCGATCTCGAGCAAGTGGTCGTTCGGCCGCAGTGCGAGCTTGTCGCAGATCCGATCGAGCCGCGCGCGCTGCGCTTCCTCGAGGCTCATGTCCTCGCGCTCGTACCAGGCGCACGAGTACATGCGCGTCGGGTCGAGGAAGAGCGCGTAGAACGAGTTGCCGAGGTCGTAGTGCGCGGCGATGTTCGCGCGCGATCCGTCGCGTGTATTGTCGCGGCGCGCGTGCCACCAGCCGAGCACGGCCGCGCCGAGGCGCGCCGGCCCGCGCTCCAAACCGTTCAAGACGTCGCGATTGCGCACGAAGATGCGCGCGAGCGCCGGCAAGTCGCTGCACGTCCAGCGTCCGGCGACGAAGGCTTCTCCGGCGCCGACGCTGCCGGCGCGCGCCACGTCGAGATACAGCCGTGGATCGCGCACGTCGATGCGCACGCTCGGCTCTTCGGCGCCGCCGGCTCGGCCGAATTCCGTCGTCGCGAGCTCGTCGGCGATCGCGAGTCGTCCCCACGCGATGCACGCGAGCCGGCGGTGCAGCAGGGCGCGCGCCGCACGCACGGACAGACTCACGGCGCGCGTGCGCGCTAGCGCCTGCGCGCGCGGAGCGCATTCGCCGCGTGACAGCGCTTGCGAGTTCATCGCAGCTCGGCTCCCGTGCGCGCGTGCGCGTGGCGCGGATGGTCGTAGCCCGGCGCGCCCTTCAGCCGCAAGCGCAACGCTTGGTAGTAGATCGCGGCCAGCGTGCGGAACGGGAGCGTGGGGAACGCGACGAGCAAGCGCGCGAGTCCGGCACCGTCCAACGGCCGTCGCGCGAGCTGCATGTCAGCGGTGAACACGCGGCGCCCGCTGGCCAAGTTCTCCATGTGAATGTGGAGCGCGTCGTCGCCGTGGCGGAACTCCCACACGTACTCGTGCTCCATCGGCTGGAACGGCGAGACGTGGAAGCGCTTCGCGAAGCGCGCGCGGACGCGCCCGTCGCTGTGCGTGCGCGCGTCCAGGACGTAGGCGTGGCGCTCGCCCCACGGCGTGTTCGTGATCTCGGCGAGGATCGCATCGAGTTCGACGCCGCCCTCGCGGTAGCAAAGGTAGAACGAGACCGGATTGAACGCGTAGCCGAGCAGGCTCGGCTGCGTGAGCACGTGGATCGGCCCGCGCGGAGTGCGGCCGAGCTCCTCGCTGACGCGCGCGCGAACCGCGTCGGCGAGCGGGACGGACGGATCGCCGAAACAGTCGCGGCGGCGGAAGCTGACGAGATTCGCGCGCTCGACCGACCACAGCCAGCGGCGCTCGAAGACGTGCGACAGCTCGTCCAGGTCGAGGCACAGGAGCGCGTGCCGGTAGTCGAACGCGTGCGCGATGCGATCGTAGCGTGCGTGGCGCACGCGGCCGACGTAGATGGCGCTCCTCATGCGCGCACCCGCAGCGCAGCGCGCGGCTCGTCGATCGACGCCGCGCGTCGAGCATCGATCCCGCGCGCGACCTCGAGGCCGCTCTGCAGCCCGTCTTCGTGGAATCCGAAGCCCCAGTACGCGCCGCAGTACCACGTGCGCCGCCGGCCTTGGATCTCGTGTTTGCGCGCCTGCGCGGCGATCGCCGACGGGTCGAACTGCGGATGGTGGTACTGCACGCGCCGCAACACGCGGCGTGGATCGACGTCGGCGCTGCGATTCAGCGTGACGAACACCTGCGTGTCGAGCTCGAGCGCCTGCAAGCGATTCATCCAGTACGTCACGGCGACCGCGCTCTCGCGCGCGTCCGAAGCCGCGGACAGATGGCAGTTCCAGCTCGCCCAGCACTTGCGCCGGACCGGCATGAGGCGCGCGTCGGTGTGCAGCAGCGCTTCGTTCTCGCGGTAGCGGATGGCGCCGAGGATCTCGCGCTCGTTCGGCGTCGCGTCGCCGAGCAAGGCCAAGGCTTGGTCGCTGTGCGTCGCGAGCACGACGTGATCGAACGTGCGCCGCTCGCCGCCGCGCAGCACGATCTCGACGCGATCGTCCCAGCGCACGACGCGCTGCACGGGCGTGCGCAGATGAACGCGACCCGCGAGCGGTCGCACGAGCGCGTCGACGTACGTCGCCGAGCCGCCGCGCACGGTGAGCCACTGCGGGCGGCCGTCGACCTGCAGCATCCCGTGGTTCGCGAGGAAACGCGCCAGGAAGCGCGCGGGGAAGCGCTCGACGTCGCGCGCTGGCGCGGACCAGATCGCGGCCGTCATCGGCACGAGATAGCGCTCGCGAAAGACGTCCGAGTAGCCGCGCGCGTCGAGCCAGTCCCAGAGCGAGAGCTCCGCGCCGTCCGCGGAGAGCAGTCCGTGCGCCTCGCGGTGGAAGCGCAGCACGTCGCGCAACATGCGGTGGAAGGACGGCGAGAGGAGGTTTCGGCGCTGCGCGAACAGCGTGTCGAGGTTCCGGCCGTTGTACTCGAGGCCCGTGCGCTCGCAGCGCACGGAGAGGCCCATGTCGCTCGGCTGCGACGCGACGCCGAGCTCGCGCAACAACGCGCAGAAGCCGGGATACGTGCGCTCGTTGAACACGATGAACCCGCTGTCGATGCGCACGCTGCGTCCGTCGAGCTCGAGATCGTGCGTGTGCGTGTGCCCGCCGACGTGTGTACCGGCCTCGAAGACGTCGATCTCGTGCTCGGATGCGAGCCCGCGCGCCGCCGCGAGCCCCGCGATGCCGCTGCCGACGATGGCGATCTTCATCGCGACCCCTCGGACACAGTCGGCGCGTACGGAGCGCGCTCGAGCAGGTAGTGCGAGACCAGCCACTCCTGTCCGCTGCGGTAGTTCCACAGCTCGGCGCACGCCATGAAGAAGACGCGCCAGTTCTCGAGCCACGCTTGCGCGCGGCCCGCGCCGTACGTGCAGGCGAGGATCGGCAGAGCGCGCGCCCGCTCGCGATCCAAGTTCGCGAGCCAGGCTTCGGCGGTGCGGCCGTAGTGGCGTCCGTCGACGCGCCAGTGCCGTTGCACGCAGAGATCGCGCTGGAAGTACAGGAGCAAATCGTCGGACGGCATCACGCCGCCCGTGAAGAAGTGGCGTCCGAGCCAGTCGTCGTCGCCGTCGCTCGCGAACTCGTACGCGAGCTCGCGGTGCGAGAACACGTGCACGAAGAGCTTCGCGTCGGCTTTCATCCAACTGGCGACGCGCCGCAGGAGCTCGCGCCAGTTGCTGAGGTGCTCGAACATCTCGACCGACACGACGCGATCGAAGCGTCGCGGCGTGTCGAACGCGTTGATGTCGCACGTGACGACCGCGAGGTTCGCGAGGCCGCGTCGAGCGCACTGCGCCTCGATGTGCGCGCGCTGCGTGGCGGAGTTCGAGAGAGCGAGGATGCGCGCGCGCGGGTAGCGCTCCGCCATCCACAGCGAGAGCGATCCCCAGCCGCAGCCGAGCTCGAGGATCGCCTGTCCGTCCTCGAGCTCGGCGCGCTCGCACGTCAAGGCGAGCATCGCGTCCTCCGCGGATCGCAGATCGACGCAGTCCGGCGTCCACAGCGCGCTCGAGTACTTGAGCCGCGGGCCGAGCGCGAGCTCGTAGAACTCGGTCGGCACTTCGTAGTGCTGACGGTTCGCGTCGTGCGTGTGCAGCGCGATCGGCCCGCGACTCTTCTTCTCCACCAGGAGCTCGAGCGCCGCGCGCTCGAGCTCCACGTCACCCCTGCGTTCTTCGAGTAGTCGACGCGCGAGCAAGCGACGGATGCCTGCGCGCAGCGCCACGTCCGGAATGCGTCCGGACTCGATCAGCGACTGGAACCACATCAGCGGTTACTCCAGCGCGGGAACCACGGAACGAAGGCGCTCGTCGTGCGCTGGTACGCGCGGTAGTCGTCGCCGCGCGAGCGCAAGGCCTGCGCTTCGGTGGGCGGAATCCCGGTGACGCGCACGATCAGGAAGAGCATCACGAGCGGACTCAGCGCGCCCGCCCATCCGAGCGGCGCGCTCCATGCGAAGAGAGCGTACGCGCACCACATGACCCACTGGAAGAAGTAGTTGGGATGGCGCGAGTAGCGCCACAGTCCCGTGCGGCACGTGCGGCCGCGATGACCGGGCTCTGCGCGGAAGCGCGCGAGCTGCCGGTCTGCCACGGTCTCGCCGACGAAGCCGGCGATCCACAGCGCGAGCGCGACGAGATCGAGGGCCGAGAGCGGCGCGCGGCTCATGCAAGCGAGCAGGAACGTCGTCGACAGCAGTACGTCGAGCAGCGCTTGTGCCTGGAAGTACCAGAAGAAGTTCCGCTGCGCGCGATCGCCCCACGCGGCGCGCAGTGCGCGGTAGCGCGCGTCCTCGACCGGCCGCTGCGCGCGATCTCGAAACAAGTGCCAAGCGAGCCTTCCGCTGGCGAGCACGACGAGCAGGGCGACGCACGCTCGCCGTGCCGCGAGCCCGCCTGCCAGCGATGCGTACAGGATCGCGAGCAGCGCGAGGTTCGCCGCCCATGCGACGTCGACGGCGGTCGCGTCGTGGGTGCGGCGCTGCCGCAGCCACACGGCGAGCATCACGACACTCGCGAGCACTGCGCCCGGCGCGAGCAGCCACCCATTGGCCGTCGTCATGTGAGCGTGCTCCGGTCTGTCGTACGCGCAGTCGTCATCGTTCAATCCATTCCTGCCACGAGCAGCTCGTGGAGTTGTGCGAAGCGCTCGATCCGATGCACGCCGTCGTGCCGCGTGGCGTCTGCCGGCCACGCGCCGCTACCGCCGAGCACGAGCTGCGCGCCGGTTCGCTGACAGACGGGTGCCAAGAGCTCGACCTGCTGCGCCAACGCGTACGCATCCGACGAGCTTTCGGATGCAGACAGAGCGACCAAGCCGATGCCGCCTTGCTCGAGCCGCCGCACGAGCTCCGCGCCGGGCATACGGCGGCCGCCCCACAGCGCCTTCCAGCCGGCCTCGCGCACGCACAGCTCGGCGAGATTCAAGCCGAGTGTGTGGTCGTCGCCTTCGACCGTCGCGAGCAACGCGAGCGGAGGATCGTTCGCGACGACGATCGTCTCCGCGCAGGCCGAGAGAGCGCGCGCGAAGCGTTCGGACGCACGGTGCTCGGCGAGGATCGTGATCTCGCCGCGCGCCCAACGCGCGCCGATCTCAGCCAGTGCGGGCGCGAGCGCTTCGACGGTCTCGTACCACGTTCGCTCGCGCGCCCGGACCGCGAGGATCTCCGATTGGATCGCGGCGAGCGGCTGTTCGGAGAGCAGCGTGTCGACGAACTCGAGCGGCGGCTGCGCGGCGAGCTGCGCGCGGTGCGAGCGCGCGAACTCCGTCACGTCGCGCCGCGTGAAGCGGCGATGGCGGCCGGGGGTCACCACGCAGCGCAGCAGGCCGGAGTCGGTCCAGCGCTTCACGCTGCTCGGCGCGACGCCGAGCAGGCGCGCGACCTCGCTGCTCGTCAGGTGCTCGTCCATGAGGCTTGCCCCGGGGGCTAGGCCTTGATGATACGACCAAATCGACCGACATCAACCGATTTCCAGGCGATAATCGTTCAAATCGTCCGGCTTCCGTGCGGTCTGCGCGCCGCCGACGCCCTTAAATGGCGACCGCCCGCGGTCTCGGGACGAGGCCACGGGCGGGTCGTCGCGACAGGTGCGCGAGATCAGTCCTTGGTGAAGCCGGGGAAGGGACCCGGATCCTTGACCGGGTAGTCGCCGCTCCAGTAGCCGATCGTGTTCAGCACGACGACGTCGACGAGGTGCGCGAGGCCGTACACCGGGATGATGGTCAGGCCGAGGAACACGACTTCGTTGACCCAGTCCTGCTCGGAGAGTTCGGCGTTCCAGTTCTTGACCGAGTGGAACGCGTTGTCGGGACCGAGGCAGCTCGGCGTGGACACGCCGAGCACGAGCACCGCTGCGAGGAGCAACTTCTTCATAGGAGCCGGAGGCCTTCCGTTGAGTAGATGAGGATCGCGGGGACCGCGTCCCCGCACGCGAGAAGCGTAGCAATTCGCCGCGGAAAGCGATCGAGCGTGGCTTTCCATCCGCCATCCCGCTGGCGGGGAGCGCCGCTGCGGCGCCGGCGCGGCGAAACCGCGGGGACGCTGTGGCATCGAAGCAGAGCGCCCGCAAGGCGCCGTCGAACGTGCGCCACACGGCGCTGTCGACGATCCGCTCTGTTCCGATACCCGGAGACCCCGACCATGAAGACCACGAGTGCGAAGCGCGTCCGCGACACCCTGCGAGCCGGATCCATTCACATGGTGGGCGACGGGTTCCACGTCCGGAACCTATTCCCGTCGAACGCGCTCGGCGAGTCGATCAGCCCGTTCCTGCTGCTCGACTACGCGGGGCCCACGCGTTACGGGCCGCGCACTCCGGCGCGCGGCGTCGGCGAGCATCCGCACCGCGGCTTCGAGACCGTGACGATCGTCTACCAAGGCCGCGTCGCGCACCGTGACTCGGCCGGCAACTCCGGCGTCATCGGACCGGGCGACGTGCAATGGATGACGGCGGCGGCGGGCGTCGTGCACGAAGAGCTGCACGACGAATCGTTCGCGCGCGCAGGCGGCGTGCTGCAGATGGTGCAGCTGTGGGTGAACTTGCCGGCGAAGGACAAGCTGTCGGCGCCGAAGTACCAAGCGATCGTCGCGGACTCGATTCCGCGCGTCGCGCTCGACGGCGGTGCAGGCGAAGCGCGCGTCATCGCGGGCGAGCTCTTCGGCGTGCGCGGTCCGGCGACCACGTTCACACCAGTGAATGTCGGCGACGCGCGACTGCACGCGGGCGCAGAGCTCGCGTTCGAAGTGCCGGGGGGTCACAACGCGGCCGTCGTCGTGCTGTCGGGCGAGGTGACCGTCAACGAGTCGCGCGCGCTCGGCGACGCGGAGATGGCTTTGCTCGACGGCGACGGCGAGCGCGTCGTGGTGCGCGCGGCGATCGATTCCCTCGTGCTCGTGCTGAGCGGCGTGCCGCTCGGCGAGCCCGTCGTGTCGCACGGACCGTTCGTGATGAACACGGGTGAGGAGATCTACCGCGCGATCAAGGACTTTCAGAGCGGGAAGATGGGGCGGCTCGCGTAGCTGGATCGGGCGTGCTCCGCAGTGCCTGCGGAGCACTTCGCGCGTGTAAGCAAAGCACCGCCTGGACGCGCTCGCGAGCGCGCGAGTAGCGTATCGCACGACTCGGAGTCGCACGCCCGCGATCACTCGGATCGCGGCTGCCGAGTCATGCGAGGAGGAGAGAGATGAACTTGGTGCACACATTGGCGTTCTCGCCGTTCGTGACGGTCCAGTCGGACAGCGCTGCAAAAACGTGGAGCTTGTCACCGGAGTCGCAGCTCGCGATAGGGGTCATCGCGGGGATCACTGCACTGACGATCTACTTCGCCGTGCGTGGACGTTCGGTGCGCGCGAACCTCGATGTGAAGGAGCTCGGCGCGCTCGATTGGTCGACCGACTCGGGCGCGCAAGCGGCGCTCGAGGCGATCAAGGGCTACGCGCTCGCGCTCGGCGAGTCGGGCGTCAAGTGGTACGCGGACGCGAAGCCGTCCGACAAGCGCTTCGCGCTCTGGGTGCGGATCTTGGTCGTCTTCTTCTCGTCGGTCGCGGCGCTCGTTCCGGTGTTGTCGGAGTGGACGAACAACGCCATCTCGCCGCTCTTGTCGACCGTGGCGCTTGGGATAGCGGCGACCTTGTTCTCGCTCGACCGCTACTTCGGATTCTCGAAGGCGTGGATCCGTTACACCCAGGCGCAGACGCGCATCCAATCGTTGATGACGCGCTTCCATTTCGAGTGGGAGAGCGAACGCGCGTGTACGACGGTGTCTTCGCAGCCGTGCGCGAAGCTCCAGACGCTCGTCGCGATTGCGTCGAAGTATGTGGCCGATCTGCGCAAGGTCATCGAGGATGAAACATCGGCTTGGGTGGACGATTTCCGCCAGTCGTTCAGCGACCTGGAGAGCAAGCTGAAGGATCAGGCCGACGCGGACACGCTGCGGGCGAAGGAGCGCAGCGACGATCGCCAAAGGGGTCGCGACGACGCGCGCACGGGCGTTGTGCCCATCGTAGTGACCAACGGCGCGAGCGTCGGCGAAGGGTGGTTGCTCGTCGTCGACGGGCAGCAGCGCGAACGCCGCACGGGGGAGCGTGTGTTCGAGAGACTCGTCGCAGGACTCCGGATCGTCCGCGTCGAGGGCACCATTCAAGGCGTCGTTCGCCGAGCGGAGGGTGCAGCCCAGGTGGAGCCCGATCAGATCATGCCGGAGCTGAGGCTCACGTTGTCCTGAGTCGCGGTCGGCGGACGAACCGCGCTCACTCCTCGCCGCGCTTTTCGATCTTCGCCCACGTGTCGCGCAGCGTGACCGTGCGATTGAAGACCGGCGCACCGGGCTGCGAGTCGACCGTGTCGACGACGAAGTAACCGACGCGCTCGAACTGATAGTGCGTGCCCGCGCGCGCGTCGCGCAGCGACGGCTCGAGCTTCGCGTGCTCGACGAGCGCGACCGACTTCGGATTCAAGGTCGTCTTCCAGTCGACACCCTCGGGCACGTCGCCCGGGAACTCGGCCGAGAACAGATGGTCGTAGAGGCGCACCGGCGCTTCGACGGCGTGCTCGGCGCTCACCCAATGGATGATGCCCTTCACCTTGCGGCCGTCGGGCGTCTGTCCGTGCGCCGTGAGCGGGTCGTAAGTGCACACGAGCTCGATCACGTTGCCCGCGGCGTCCTTCTTCACTTCCTTGCACGTGATGCACCACGCATAGCGCAGGCGCACTTCCTTGCCCGGAGCGAGACGGAAGTACTTCTTCGGCGCGTCCTCGCGGAAGTCGTCGCGCTCGATCCACAAGGTGCGCGTGAACGGCACCTTGCGCGTGCCGGCGCTCTGGTCCTCGGGGTTGTTGACGCACTCGATCCACTCGATCTTGTTCGCGGGGAAGTTCTCGATGGTGACCTTCAACGGATCGAGCACTGCCAGCGCGCGCATCGCGCGACGGTTCAGGTCGTCGCGCACCGCGTTCTCGAGCACGACCTTGTCGACCGTGCTGTTGAAACGCGCCACGCCGATCGTGCCGCAGAACGCACGCAACGACTCGGGCGTGTAGCCGCGCCGGCGGATGCCGCGGATCGTCGGCATGCGCGGATCGTTCCAGCCGGTGACGTGTCCGCCTTGCACGAGCTCGAGCAGCTTGCGCTTGCTGAGCACCGTGTACGTGAGGTTGAGGCGCGCGAACTCGATCTGGCGCGGGTGGTGCTCGACCGGCAGGTGCGCGAGGAACCACTCGTACAGCGGACGGTGGATCTCGAACTCGAGCGTGCAGATCGAGTGCGTGATGCCTTCGAGCGCGTCGCACTGTCCGTGCGCGAAGTCGTACAGCGGATAGATGCACCACGTGTCGCCGGTCCTGTGGTGGCTCGCGTGCAGGATGCGGTAGAGCACCGGATCGCGCAGGTTCGGATTCGGCGAGCTCATGTCGATCTTCGCGCGCAGCGTGCGCGCGCCGTCCTCGAACTCGCCCGCGCGCATGCGGCGGAAGAGATCGAGGCTCTCGTCGACCGGACGATTGCGCCACGGGCTCTCGCGTCCCGGCTTGTCGAGCGTGCCGCGGTACTGTCCGACCTCGTCGCCGGAGAGATCGTCCACGTACGCGTGACCGGTGCGGATCAGGTGCTCGGCGAACGCGTACAACTGCTCGAAGAAGTCGCTCGCGAAGTACAAGCCGCTCCAGTCGAAGCCGAGCCAGCGCACGTCCTCCTGGATCGAGTCGACGTACTCCTGCTCTTCCTTCGTCGGGTTCGTGTCGTCGAAGCGCAGGTTGCACTGACCGCCGTACTGCTTCGCCAAGCCGAAGTTCAAGCAGATCGACTTCGCGTGTCCGATGTGCAGATAGCCGTTCGGCTCGGGTGGGAAGCGCGTGTGCACGCGGCCCTGGTTGTTGCCAGCGGCGAGATCGCGGTCGATCTCCTCTTGGATGAAGTGGCGGTGGCCCTCGCGGTGCGCGCCGCTTTTCTCGACGGTCGGTTCGTGGCTCATGGTGCGCTCTGGTGCGTCGCGCACCGAGAGAAGCGCGAGAGGATAGAGCAGCGAGCCGAACTCGTCCAAGGCGTCGGCGGCGTGACGAGCAGCGCCGAGACGGGTCCGCTCGTGAATCGCAGCCGTCCGAGCGACGACGGTGCACAGAGGCGTGCGGCCGAGAAGCTGCAAGGTAAGCGGCGAGTCAGCGCTCTTGCTGCGGCGGAAACGCGTGGAAATGGCGGCGCACGACACACTCGATCCGGTGCTGCACGCAGGGCATGATCAGCGGCGCGAGATCGCGGCCGTGCGGAGTCTCCGCGACCCACGGCAGCGTCGCGTCGTCGTCGCTCCCGATCACGGCGCGCGGGGCGCGTCACCCATGGAATCGGCCGGGAGCCTGCGATGAACACGACCACTCGATCGACATCGACCACGCCGAGCATGTTCGACGGTCTGCACGTCGTCGTCACCGGTGCGAGCGGAGAGCTCGGTGGCGCTGTCGCGCGCCTCTTCGCCGCACGCGGCGCGCAGTGTCATCTACCCGTGCGCACGCGAGCGCAGACGACCGGCTCCGATGCTCGCCTGCGCTTCGTCGCCGGCGTCGACTTGCTCGACGAGAGCTCCGTCGCCGCGTTCTACCGCGAGCTGCCGGCCTTGTGGGCGTCGATCCACTGCGCCGGCGGCTTCGCGGCGAAGCCCTTCGCGGACACGAGCGTCGAGGACTTGCAGAGCCAGCTCGCGACGAACACGACGACGGCGTTCGTGTGCGCGCGCGAAGCCGTGCGCAAGTTGCGCGCTGCCGGCCAAGGCGGACGCATCGTCAACGTCGTCGCGCGCCAAGCGCTCGAGCCCGCGCGCGGCGCCGGCATGGTCGCTTACACGATGAGCAAGGCGGCCGTCGCGGCGATGACGCGCGCGCTCGCGGAAGAAGTGGTCGGCGACGGCATCGCGGTGAATGCGATCGCGCCGTCGACGCTCGACACGCCATCCAACCGGACCGCGATGCCGGCGGCCGACTTCTCGCGTTGGGTGAGGCTCGACGACGCCGCGCGCTGGATCGTCGAGCTCGCGTCACCGGGCGAGATCACGGCGCGCGGATCGATCGTCACCGTGTACGGGCGCGCCCCGTAGCCGAGCGATCACGCGCTCAGCTCGCCGGATCGATTCGGCTGCGCCGCCGGGCATCCAGGATCGCGAGCACGAGCTTCTCCGGCATCTTCGCGTCCATGCCGATCTCACCCTGCTTCAGCGCGCGCTGGCCGAGCTGGATCGTCGCGCGATACGACGCGAGGTAGTCGCGGCACTCGCCACAGATCGCGAGGTGTCGCTCGAACACGGCGCGCCGATCGGAAGAGAGCTCGCCGTCGACGTACTCGTTCAAGAAGTCGCTGACAGCGCGGCAGGTGATCTCGCGCGCGGTCTCCATCAAAGCGTGACAGCTCGCGCAGCTCGCCTCGTGCTCGTCGATCGCCGTGCGCTGCGCGATCGTCAGCCCGCCCCCGAAGTACTCGTGGAGGAGCGGCCGGCATTCCGGGCAGTTCATTCGACTAGCCCTCCGTCTTTCGGATCGAAGCGCCGATCGAGCAGCGTTCGCAAGGCCTGTCGCGCCCGGTGGACTCGGATCTTCGCGGCATTGCTCGTCACACCTAGATGCCGGGCGACCTCGTCGGTTTCGAGCTCTTCGATGTCCCGCAGGATCAACGCGGTGCGATAGCTCTCCGGCAGATCGTCGATCGCTTGTCGCACGAGCGCGCGTGTTTCGGCGCGCTGCGCTTCGACGTCGCTCGGCTCGGTCCACGCCACGGGAGCGCGCTCGAATTGACCCGCGTCGTTGAATCCGGGCAGGAGCTCGCCGAGATCCCCGTCGTCTTGCAGCTCACCCTCGCGGCGCCGGCCGAGAGTGCGACGGCGCATCAGCGCGGCGTTGATGACGATGCGGTGCAGCCAGGTCGAGAGTCGTGCGTCGCCCTGGAACGAATCGATCGAGCGAAACGCGGCGAGGAACGCTTCCTGCACGGCGTCCTGCGCGTCCTCTTCATTGCGGAGCAAGCGGCGCGCGGTGGCGAGCAGGCGTGGTCCGTGCTCTTCGAGCACGAGCGCGTACGCTGCTTCGTCTTGGCGCCGCAAGCGCGCGACGAGCTCGGCGTCGTCGGCGTCGGAGCGAACGTGAGCGGACGAAGGAACGGTCGTCATCGCGCGGAGCACGCTAGCACGCACGCCGCGCGAGCGACAAGGCGCGCGCCAGTCACTCGCCGCGCGCGGCTTCGATGCGGCGCGGGTCGAGACGCCAGACGTTCTGCGCGCGCAGATTCGACAGCCACACGGATCCGAGGCCGACGCGGATCGCGTCGCCGCCGGGGCCGACGAACTGCTGCACTGCGCGGTTCGTCTTCGGATCGATGCGCGTGATCGGATACTCGTTCGACGTGACCCACACGGAGCCTTCGCCGACGGCGATCTCGCCGCCGCCGCCGGGACAACCGATCTCGATCGTCGCGACGACCTCGTTCTGCGCGAGATCGACGCGCGAGACCGAGCCGTCCTTCTGATTGAACGTCCACACCGAGCCTTCACCGATGGCGAGGAAGCGCGGGCCGGGGCCGACGGGGATCTTCGCGACGACGGAGTTCGTGTGCGGATCGACGCGCGTGAGCACGTTCTCGCGCGTGCTCGTCACGAACACGGAGTCCGCGCCGAACGCGACGGCGCACGAGCCGGGAGCGACCGCGATCTCGTGCGTGACCGTGTTCGTCGCCGGATCGAGGCGCGCGAGCGTGCCGTTCGTGTCCTTCATCAGCCACACGCTGCCCGCGCCGGTCGCGATGCCGCCTTCGGAATCGGCGAACGTCATCGGGAACGTCGCGGTGACCGTGCCGGTCGAGACGTCGATGCGCGACATCGTCGCGTCGCCGCAGTTCGGCACCCACACGCTTCCGAATCCGACCGCGAGGCCCGAGCCCGGCTTCTTGCCGACCGCGATCGTCGCGACGACGCGATTCGTCTGCGGGTCGAGGCGCACGACGTTGTCCTTCGGCGCATTGGAGATCCACACGTGTTCCTCGATCGCGATCCAATCGGGCAGTCCCGGGATCTCGAAAACGGCGTCGGGCGTGAGCTTCTCGATCGCGATTTTCAGGCTCGCGTCCGCGAGCCCGGGCTTCTTCGGCTTCGACGCCGGCTGCGGCGTGCCTTGCGAAACGACTAGCGCGAGCGCGACGGCGACGATCGAGAGGGGAGTCATGGCGGCGCAGACTGTACGCGACGCGTGCGCGACGCGCAGCCGTCACAGTCCGCGCTGCCACTCCGAGCGGAACGGCGCGCGCGCCGGCGACGCGAGCACGCGATCGAGCGCGGCGACCATCGCGGCTTGATCCTTCGGCAAGTTCCCGGCGAGTGCCAGGTAGTTGCTCGCGTGGTTCGAGCGGAAGATCGTCGCGTCGAGTTGCAAGCTCGTGAGCAGCTCGCGCAGCTCGCGCGCGAGCTCGATGGGGGAGAGCTCGTCGACTTCGCCGCGCTCCGCTTGCTCATGGAGCGGCGTGCCTTCGACCGGCGTCATCACGAGCGTGCTCAGGAAGCGCGGTTGAATCGCGCTCACGACGCGCGCGCTCTCGCGTGCGTGCTCCGACGACAGCGCGCGTCCGCCGGCGCCGAGCAAGATCATCGTCGAGAGCTTCACGCCGGCCTCGTGCGCCTTGAGCGCGACGGCGATCATCTCGGCGGCATCGACGCCCTTCACGAGACGCGCGAGGACGGCGTCGTGTCCGCTCTCGATGCCGAGGTAGTAGAGCGAAAGGCCGAGCTCCTTCAGCTCGCGCATCTCGTCGACTTTGCGCACCTGCAGCGATTGCGGGCTTGCATAGCAGCTCACGCGTGCCAGCGGGCCGAACGCAGTGCGCAGCTCGCGCAGCACGTCCGCGAGGAACGACGCCTTCGCCATCAATGCGTCGCCATCGGCAAGAAAGACCTTGCGTACGCCGCCGAGCTCTTCGCGATGCTCGCGCGCCCATGCGATCTCGGCGCGCAGATCGTCGAGCTTGCGCACGCGGAAGCGCTTGTCGCGGTACATGCCGCAGAACGTGCACTCGTTGTACGAGCAGCCGATCGTCGCTTGGAGGATCAGACTGTCGGCTTCGGACGGCGGACGGTAGAGCGTGCCTTCGTAGCGGATCATGCGGACGTCACGCGCGCTTGCGAACTCGTCGCTGTACCGGCGCTGCAGCCTTGAGGGCGAGGTCGATGCGCGCGATCGAGCGCGTGCTGGGAGTGTGCTTGCCGATTTCGATCCGGCACAGCGTTTCGACTCGCACTCCGGCGCGGCGAGCGAGCTCGCGCTGCGTCATTCCCGCTTTCAGCCGTGCTTGGACGATCTCCCGAGCGATCGACGCGCGAGCGTAGTCGACGGCGGCGAAGTTGCCCTTGGCGTCTCGCGAAGGAATCGGTGGCAACTCCGCGAGCCGCGCGAGTCGCTCGTACCTTTCGCGGAGCACGACGACGTACTCCCGTCCCGCGAGCTTCAGAGTGACCATCTCGACCTCGAGTTCATTCCTCATAGATGCCATCGCGGTGACCGATCCTGTCGACGATCAGCTCGTCGCGGTGAGCCGAGCGCGAGCCATGAAGAAACTAAGCCGCATTGACATTCGTGTCCACTCGCGGCCTAGGCATTGCGATCGGCGCCGAGGATCATCTGGTCGAGCCACAGCGCCGTGTACTTCATGGGCACGAGCGCGAGGAGGCAGGCGGCGAACATGTGAGGTGCGGCCATCGTATCCCGGCCGCGCGCGGAGTCTTGGACGAGCAGCCCGTGGTGAAAGTTATTCGGCGCGAAAGCCGTCCGTTCGCGCCGGCACGGCGTCGCTCGATCCTCGGCGAATCACGAGGATTCGCCTGCGGTCGTGCTCCTGGTTCCGACACGAACGGACGACTTTCGCGCTCGAAGCACT
>JBJXHG010000028.1:0-3930 GCA_046160865.1 Planctomycetota bacterium
TGGATCGGAATCGATCCTCACTGACCTTGCAGGTCAACTCCGGTCGATTCCGATGCAACGCCTTGCTCCGAACGAGTTGGCACAACCTCGCGACGGACGTGGTGAGAAATGCGGGCTCGGTATTCACGCCGGCCGTCGACTCGGCCCACGCTGGCAGTGCAGAACAAGCAGTCTGCGCGCTTGCCATTCATACTGGAACCGATCGGCGTTCGAATCGATCGTGCGAGCGTGGATCCGACAGCTGTGATGGCGTGAGATGGCGCGCGCGCGAAGCGCGGATCGGAGAACGCATGCCGCCGAAGAAGAAGACTGCCAGCTCCAGCTCGAGCAAGACGCGCGCTACGCACGACGCCGATTCTGTCGTCGCGACGCTCCGCAAGCTCGCGAGCGAGCGCGTCCGCGCGGACATGACGAAGCGCTACGGCATCCCGAACCACAACGCGTTCGGGGTTCCGATGGGCAAGATGATTCAGCTCGCGAAGGAGCTCGGACGCGACCACGCGCTCGCGCAGTCGCTCTGGGGGACGGCGAACTACGAGGCGCGCACGGTCGCGGCGCTGGTCGACGATCCCGCGCTCGTGACAACGGCGCAGATGGACCGTTGGGCGAAGGACTTCGACAGCTGGGCGATCTGCGACACGGTCTGCTTCAAGCTGTTCGACCGCGTGCCGGGCGCTTTGAAGAAGGTCCAGCCGTGGTCGAAGAAGCGCGGTGAGTTCGAGAAGCGCGCCGCGTTCGCGCTGCTCGCGTGCGTCGCGCTGCACGACAAGGAAGCCGACGATGCCGCGTTCCTGAAGTACCTGCCACTCTGCGAGCGTGCTGCGAGCGACGAGCGCAACTTCGTCAAGAAAGGCGTGCTGTGGGCGCTGCGTGGGATCGCCCGTCGCGGTCCGAAGCTGCACGCCGCAACCGTCGCCGTCGCGAAGCGGCTCGCAGAGTCGACGGAACCGCCGGCGCGCTGGATCGGGAAGAGCACGCTGCGCGAGCTCGCGCGAAGCGCCTAGCATGCGCGAAGCGTGCCCAACATGCGCGAAGCGTGCCTTGCACGCGGAGCGCTTTAAACGGCGGGGACCCGTTGCATCTGCCTCGCGCTCGACTGTGTCCTGCAGTTCGCCGTTGGTTCTCGATCGCCTCGGTGCCACTGCGACAGGCGTCGCAGTGACGACGTTACATGTTGCGAGGCGGGCAACGGAGCACTGACACTCCCCGCCAGCTGTAAGGCACAGCGAGCGACAAGCAGCCGACAAGGGTCCCCGCCGTTTAAAGCGTGTGACGCGAGGACGCGTCACACGCAGTAGGCGAGGCAGACCGCGCCTACTGCCGGAAGTAGTCGGCGACGAACACGGCGCCGCGCGCCGGAATCGACTGGATGCCGGGCCGGAACGCGTTCGTGTCGACGCGCAAGCCCGTCAAGAGGTCGATCACGTCGACGCCGGAGCTGACGCCCGTGCTCGGGTCGCGCACGGCGACGAACAGGTACGTCGCCTCGTTCGTGTTGCGCACATCACCGCGCACGCTCCGCACCTGTGACTTGCCGTTGATCGGCGCCGGCGGTCCCGCGGCGAACACGGACGAGACGTTCGGCAGCGCGCCGAGATTGCGCTGATCGTCGAACGCGATGTCGAGCGGGTTGCCCGTGAGTTCGTCCGTTCCGATCGAGCGCGCGATGCCGAACGTCAGCGAGCGCATGCTCGGTGGCTCGTTCGGGAGCAGCGGGATGGCGCCCATGACGCCGGAGTCGAGCACGAGCTTCGTCAGCGCGCCGCCGGAGAGGCTCGTCGGAGCTCCGTTCGCGTCGAGCTGGCCTTCGTGCGCGATCCAGACGGCCGAGCGCAGGTCGAGCGGATCGGGTTGGATCGCCTTCGGCGCGCGGAACGTGGCGCTCGTCTGTCCGATGAACTGATCGAAGCCCCAGCCGTTCGGGCCGTTCGGCCCCGACTCGAAGAGTGTCACCTTGCCGGCGCGATCCAAGACGTAGGCGAAGTACACATTGCGATGGAAGCCGAAGGTCGCTTGCCGTTGCGTGATCGCCACGCCGAACGGCGCGTGCAGTCCACGCGTCACGCGCTTGCGGACCTGCAAAGTCGCGGCCGAGAGGATCGAGACGCTGTCGCTGCCCTCGTTGCACACGAGGATGTCCTCGTTGCCCGGATCCCACGCGATACCGCTCGGCCGATCCTCGACCGACGTCACGTGGAAGACCGTGTGGAACGTCGGCGATTGCGGATCGATGTCGATGAAGCTCACGCTGTCCGCGTCGCGGTTCGAAACGGCGAGCACGTCGACGTTCGGGCTCATCGCGAGCTCGGTCGGATCCGGCGTCGCGATGCGCGTCACCACGTCGAAGGTGTTGCTGTTGACGACGACGACTTGGCGCGCGCGCCGATCGATCATGTAGAGGAAGTGGCCGACTTGTTGCCGGTACACGTACGTCGGGCAGGCTCCGATCGGTCCAGTGTCCGCCGATGGGCCCATGAAGAACGTGTTCTGCTCGCGCGTCAGCAGCCCGGAGGGCGGAACTCCGTTCGTCGGATCACCGAACGGATCGCCAGGGACGAGCAGGTTCGAGAGCGAGGTCGACGCGGGCGTCGGCTCTGCCGCGGCGATGAGCGGGACGCTGCACGACGGAGTGTGTTTGATCGGTGGGGGATTGGGGTGCGGCGCGAACGAGATCGGGTTGCCGCCGTGAACGATGAGGCCCAGCGCGCCGGAGAAGAGCGGTCCGGGCGCGAGCGTGTTCGGGCCGCCGCTCGTCACCGACAGCACTTGCTGGCCATCGATCGCGCACAGGTTCCCGCCGCCCGCCTGACAACCGAACGGAGCGGGTCCGTCGTTGAACGCGAGATCGAGCGGAGCTCCGATCATCAGATCACCGACCGACGCGATGTCGGGCGCGCGCAGCAAGAGATCCTCGAGCGCGCTGTTCTTGGTCAACGTGAACACGCCCGCCGAGCCACCGTCGAGCGTCGAGCTCGGTGCGGGTAGTCCGAGCAGAGCTCCCTGGAACCTGAAGTTCGGGTTGTTCACGTAGTTCGACCAGCCCTCTTGGAACGATTGATAGGTCGGGTCGAACGTCGGATTGCCCGTCGAGCAGCCGAAGCCGTTGAGGTCGATGACGGAGACTCCGCCGCCGGCCGGGCTCGAGCGCACGACGTAGATGGTGTCGGGTGCGACGGGTGCGTTGACGACTTGCGCGCGCACCGAGGAGCTCGTCGAACCGACGACTGCTGTGGCGACTGCGATGGCGAGTGCGAGCGAGCGGCGTCGCATGCACGGATGGAGAGGCTGCATGACGGTGTGTTCCTGTTTCGATGGGAGGAAGCGAAGCGGGCAGCGGCCTTGCACAATTCATTCCGGTGTGCCACGCGGCCTGTCGCACGTGTGTCGTCGATGCCGGGTGCGAATGCGCACAGCGCATGCGCGAAGCGTGCCTTGCACGCGGAGCGCTTTGAACGGCCGGGACCCGAGTCGGCTGCCGACGCTCGCTGTGCCGTGCAGATTGCCTTTGGCTCTCATCTGCCTTCGCGCGATCGCGACCGGCCGGCCAGCCGTCGAGGTCGCGCGGACTCGATGTCCGCATGTCGCAACCCCCCAAAGGGAACCTGACGCTCCCCGCAAACGGTTCGGCACAGCGAGCGCGAGGTAGCTGCAACGGGGCCCCGCCGTCGTTTCATGCGTGCGACGCGAGAGCGCGTCACACGCGGGCGCTTCGCGCGGAGGACCGCGCTTCGCGCTAGCCCGCATTTCTCACCACGTCCTGCTGCGGTCGCGTCAACTCGCTTCCGCCCGCGTTGTTGGATCGGAATCGATCCTCGCCGACCTAACAGGTCGGCTCCGGTCGATTCCGATGCAACGCCTTGCCCGAAGCGAGCTGTCGCGCTCTCGCGACGGACGTGGTGAGAAATGCAGGCTAGGTCGCGCGGCAGTCCG
>JBJXHG010000029.1:0-2675 GCA_046160865.1 Planctomycetota bacterium
AGGATGACCGCTGACCTCGTAGGCGGGACCTTCGTACAACCGACCATCGTCCGCATGCCCGACCAGACCGCGATCGTGCGGGAGGAGACCTTCGCTCCGATCCTCTACATCATCCCGGTCAAGGACGTCGAGCACGCGCTGCGACTACACAACGACGTACCCCAAGGTCTCAGCTCGGCGATCTTCACCCTCAACGTGCGGCACGCGGAGCGCTTCGTGTCCGCCACCGGCTCGGACTGCGGCATCGCCAACATCAACATCGGCACGTCGGGCGCCGAGATCGGCGGCGCGTTCGGCGGCGAGAAGGAGACCGGCGGCGGTCGCGAATCGGGCTCCGACTCGTGGAAGGCGTACATGCGCCGGCAGACGAACACGGTCAATTGGTCGAAGGAGCTGCCGCTGGCCCAGGGGATCGTGTTCGGATGAAGCTGCGCCTCGTTCTCGCGTGCATCGTCATCGCCGTGTTCGCCACGTTCGTGCTGACGAACTGGGATGCGGCGCGCATCAACTTCTTCTGGATCGTGACGGCCGAGATGCCGGTGTCGCTCGCGATCCTCGCGGCTGGCGCGCTCGGTTTCGCGGCGGGCGAGCTCGTGTCGTATGTGCGGAATTCAGCGGGCGCCAAGAAGCGCAGCGGATGAGGATTCGGCGCGCCGCCGATTGACCGATCTCGGCCACGGTCGGATAGTGGGGACGGAGCGCGAGCCCGGGACTGCAACGGGCACTTCTTCGTTGCGGAGGCCACTATGACTCGCCGACCGACTTACCGCGCGTGCGCTGCATGCACGTGCTCGCTTCTCCTCTTGGCGTCACGCGCCGCCGCTCAATGCCGCGACTGGAACGTGGCGATCGGCAACCCCGGCACCACGACGACGGGCGCGATCGAGCTCGCGACGTACGACGACGGCGGAGGCGCGCGCCTGTACGCCGGCGGCGTGTTCACGTCCGCTGGCGGCAGTGCTGCAAACGGTTTCGCGCGCTGGGACGGCGCGAGCTGGTCGCCGCTCGCCGGTGTCACGCTCGGCGCGTCGACCGCTTCCATCCGCAGTTTGCTCGCGTTCGACGACGGGTCGGGCCCGAGCCTGTTCGCGACGGGCGTCTTCTCGAGCGCCGGAGGCGTTGCGGCGCACAACATCGCGCGCTGGAACGGCAGCGCCTGGTCGCCGCTCGCAGAGGGTCTCGACGGCATCGGCATGGCGCTGATCGCCTACGACGACGGCGGCGGTGCGGACATGTACGCCGCGGGGAACTTCATCCAAGCCGGGTTCGTGTTCGCCAGCGGAATCGCGCAGTGGAACGGTTCGAGCTGGTCGACGATCGGCAGCGGAGTGAACGCCGACGGCGCATCGGACATCAGCGTGAAGGCGCTCGCCGTCTACGATTCCGGCAGCGGCGACGAGCTCTACGCCGGCGGGAACTTCTTCTCCATGAACGGCATCGCGGCCAGCAACATCGCGCGTTGGAACGGCAGCGCGTGGTCGACGTTTGGCGCGGGTCTCGACGGAGCGGTGCTGTGCATGGCGACGTACGACGATGGCACGGGCACGGCGCTCTACGTCGGCGGACTCTTCACGCACGCCGGCGGTGTCGCTGCCGCGCGCATCGCGAAGTGGAACGGGAGCTCGTGGTCGGCGCTCGGCACGGGATTGAGTGCGTATCCGAACACGCTGGCCGTGTGGGACGACGGCACGGGCGCCAAGCTGTACGCCGGTGGCGCGTTCAACTCTGCGGGAGGAGTGACCGTCAACCGCATCGCTGCGTGGGACGGCTCGAACTGGTCCGGCGTTGGCTCGGGAATCGCGTTGCCGTCGAATCCTTCGTCTGCGCTCGTGACCGCGCTGTGCGTGTTCGATGAGGGCCTCGGCCACGGGCCCGAGCTCTTCGGCTCCGGCAGCTTCTCGCACGCCGGCGGACTGCAGACGCAGAACATCGCGCGCTACGGCGCGTGCACTCCAATCGGAACACCGTACTGCTTCGGCGACGGATCTCTCGCGACGCCTTGTGCGTGCGTGCCGCCGAACACCGTGCCGAATCCGAGCGGCGCCCCGGATGCGGGCTGCGCGAACTCGTTCCACCTCGGCGGCGGCAGGCTCGCGGCATCGGGCGCGATCAATCCGGACACCGTGCGCCTGCTCGCACGCGATCTCTCGCCCGCCGGGTTCGGCTTCTTCATCGCGGGCAGCGCCAGCGTTTCGAACGGCGTCGCGGTGGGAGACGGAGTGCGGTGCGCGGACGGCGCGCTGGTGCGGTTCGGCAGCCAGAACGCCGTTGGCGGACAGATGTCGTACCCGAATCCGCTTCTGGGCTGGACGCTTGCGGTGTCGGCAGTCGGAGGAACTGCGCCGGGGAGCGCGCTCACCGAGCACTATCAGGTCTACTACCGCAACGCCGCCGTGAGCTTTTGCAGCAGCGGGACCGCGAACCTGACGAACGCCGTGCGCATTACCTGGTGAGCGCGCGCGGCTTTCGAGCCGGCAAGCTCTCGGGCGACAACGCGGGCAGCCACTTCGTGAAGCCCGCGATCGTGCGCGCGGAGAACCACTACAAAACGGTGCAAGAGGAAACCTTCGCTCCGATCCTGTACGTGATCCGCGTCAAGGACATCGACGACGCGATCGCGAAGCACAACGCCGTGCCGCAGGGCCTCTCGTCCTCGATCTTCACGCTCAACATGC
>JBJXHG010000030.1:0-50391 GCA_046160865.1 Planctomycetota bacterium
TCTTCCGATCTGCCGTCGCGAGTGCCGACTCCCGCGGCCGAAGGCCGCGGAATCTTGGTGCGTGCTGTACCAATCCCTACTCCGGCCGCGCCGTCACGCGCGCCGAACCGTCCTCGTCGTAGTCGACGAACACTTCGTTGGGCGAGCAGCACACGGGGCAATCCTCGACGTACTGCTGGCTCTCGCCGGCGGAGGGATCGAGCGGCACGACGATGTCTTCGCCACACGAGTCGCACACGTAGCTCGCCTCGTCCGCGATGCGGCGCTCGTCGCCCTGTGATGCTCGTCGCTTCTTCTTCGCCACGCGACGATTCTAGGCCGCTCGCGACGTCTTCTGCACGCGTCGCACGACGAGGTACACGGGCAAGCTCGCCGCGAGCAGCACGAGCGCGCGCGAGGTGTTCGTCCAATCGCTCTTGGCTGCGCCGATGAGGAACGCGACCGAAAGCGCGAGCGCGAGCCCAGTGGTCCACGGGTAGCCAATCGCGCGATGCGGACGCGGGGTGTTGGGCTCGCGAACGCGCAGCACGAACACCGACGAGAACGAGAGCGTGTAGCTCGCGACGAAGAAGAACGACAAGACGTTGATCACGGTCTTGAAGCTGCCCGTCACGAGAAACGCGATCGCGACCACTGCGCTCGCGAAGAGCGCCTGCGCTGGCGTTCCGCCCTTGTTAACCGACGCGAGCACGCCCGGCAGCAAGCGATCGCGGCTCAGCGCGACGGGCACGCGGGATGCGAGCAAGAGCAGCGCGTTCACCGTCGAGAGCAGGGCCAGGATCATCACGACGTGGATGACCTGGGTGCCGCGCTCGCCGAACAGCGCCGTGCTCGCGCTGCCCGGCACGAACGGATCGCCAGCCATGCGCCCGACGCCGAGCACGTGCAGCATCGCGAGGTTCACCAAGACATAGATCGCCGTGATCGCGAGCACTCCGCCGATCATCGCGCGCGGGATGTCGCGCCCCGGATCCTTCACTTCCTCGCCGAAGTAGAGGATGCCGGTCCAGCCGTCGTACGCGTAGATCACGGACTGCAGCGCGACGATGACCGCCGCGGCGAGCGCAGTGCCGCTCGGCATCGACGGAGCTGGCGGCGCGGCCGCGGCAAAAGTCCCGGACAGCACGAAGCATGCTGCGACGAGCGCGACGAACACGAGCGCTTTCACGAGGCTGCTGATCTGCTGTGCCGCGTCTCCAACCTTGATGCCGCGCGATTGCAGCAGCGTGAACGCGACGATGATCGCGATGCCGACCGCCGCCTGACGGTTCGCGAGCGCAGGCACGAGCACGCCGCTGTACTCGGCGATGACGATCGCCGTGGCCGCGACGGCGCCGGACGTCGAGACCCAATCGCTCCAGCCGACGACGAACGCGGGATACTCGCCGAGCGCGCGCCGCACGTACACGTACTGGCCGCCGGAGCGCGGGATCATCGCGCCGAGCTCGGAGAGCGAGAACGCGCCGAGCAGCGCATACGCGCCGCCGGCGAGCCACACCGCGATGATCCACGTCGCGCTGGGAAGACCGGCCGCGACCTCGCCCGGTGTGCGCATGATCCCGGTGCCGATCGTGTTTCCGAGGATGACCGCGAGCCCAAAGGCGAAGCCGAGGACTTGTAGCAGCTTGCCCCGATCGCGCGGTGAGTTGCCGTCGGTCACGCGCGCGGCCTTCCCCGTGTCGCTCGCACGCCGTCGAACGGGTTCGACACGCGACGAGCGACTGCGATCGACGGGGACGGGCGCGAGCTCATCGGAGCGGAAGTGTACGAGAGCTCGCGCACGATCGAGAAGTGGCCGTTGTCGGACGCAGCCGTCGCTCTCATACTTCCGTCGACTCGAGTCCAAACATGCCCAGCGATATCGAACTCATCATCCAGGCGCTCGACGACGCCAAGGTGCGCTATCTGATCGTTGGCGGCTTGGCGGTCGTGCTGCACGGTCACCTCCGCACGACGGCGGATCTCGACCTCGTCGTGCAGCTGCAACGCGACAATGTCTTGCGCGCGGTCGAGGCGCTCGCGCGGCTCGGGTATCGTCCACGCGCGCCCGTAAAGGCGGAGGCGCTGGCCGACGCGGCCGCGCGCGAGTCGTGGATCCGCGACAAGAACTTGACGGTCTTCTCCATGTGGAGCGCGGCGCACCCGACTCTCGAAGTCGATCTCCTCGTTCGTGAGCCGTTCGACTTCGACGCCGTCTATCGACGAGCATTGCGCGTTCCATTGGGGCACGCGAGCGCGACGGTCATCGGTTTCGACGACTTGATCGCGATGAAGAAAGCCGTCGGCCGGCACAAGGACGTCGAGGACGTGCGAGCGCTCGAGTCCTTGAGGCCCGATGATGGACCATCCCGATGACTGAGGAAAAGAAGCCGCACCCCGAGGGCGAGTTCGACGACGGTTGGGAAGGTCACCGCCGTCGTCAAGCGCGCCTCGGTTTGTCGCTGACTCCCGCGGAGCGCTTGCGCTGGCTCGAGGAGACGATGGCGACGATGCGGCGGTTGCAGGGTCGCGCGCGCCTCGGGCGTCCCATCTCCGAGGACGAGAAGTAGGCCGCGTGCAGAACGCGTTGATCGGGGGCGCGATGATCGGTCTCGCGGCCGCCGGCCTGCTCGTCCTGACCGGCAAGACGGCGGGGGTGAGCGGCATCCTCGACGGCGTGCTGCGCGGCGAGAAGGGCGAGTGGAGTTGGAAAGCCGCGTTTCTCGCCGGTCTCGTCGCGGGCGGGATGCTGCTCGCTTGGAAGTGTCCGACGTCGCTTGCACACGTCGCGCCGCGCGACATGCAGTGGGTGATCGGTGGTGGAGTGCTCGTCGGGTTCGGTGCGCGCCTCGGTGGCGGATGCACGAGCGGTCACGGCGTGTGCGGCATCGGACGATTCTCGGTGCGTGGCCTCGCCGGCACCGCGATCTTCATCGCGGTCGGCGCGATGACGGTGATCGTGCTGCGGAGCGTCGCATGAGACTCGCATTCGCGTTCGCGTGCGGTGTCCTGTTCGCCGCGGGGCTCGGCATCTCCGGCATGTTGCAGCCGGCGAAGGTGATCGGCTTCCTCGACTTCTTCGGCGAGTGGGATCCGACGCTCCTTGGCGTCATGTGCGGCGCGATCCCGGTGTACATGCTCGCGTGGCTCTGGCGGCGCGGACGCGCGAGCGTGTGCGGCGCGCCGGTGCCCGCGAAAGCGAATCACACGCTCGACGGCCGTCTCGTCATCGGCGCGTCGCTGTTCGGCGTGGGCTGGGGAATCACCGGCGTGTGCCCGGGTCCGGCCGTCACGAATCTGGCCGCGCCGTCGCCGTTCACATTGACGGCGTTCGCATCGATCGCGGCGGGAGTCGTGCTCAGCTTCCTCGTACGCGAGCGAGCGAGGTAGATCGGAGCAAGCACGCGCTTCGACGAAGAGGCGCGCGCCCGCGCGCCGTCAGCTCCGCGCGACTCGCGCGGCCTGACGGTCCTGCTTCTTGCGCTCGATCGCCGTCAGCGCCCGCTTGCGCAGGCGCAACGTCTTCGGCGTCACCTCGACGAGCTCGTCGTCCTCGATGTACTCGAGCGCTTCCTCGAGCGACATGTTGTGCGCGGGCGGCAGCTTCACGTTCTCGTCCTTGCCGGCCGAGCGGATGTTCGTGAGCCGCTTCTCGCGACACACGTTGACGTCGAGGTCGTTGTCCTTGTTGTTCTCGCCGACGATCATGCCCTCGTAGACGGAGGTGCCGGGCTCGATGAAGAACGTGCCGCGGTCGAGCAGGCCGAACATGCCGTAGGGAATCGCCTCGCCCGAGCGGTCGGCGACGAGCACGCCGTTCGTGCGGCGCGGAATCGGACCGCCGTCTTGCTTCCAGCAGTCGAAGACGTGGGAGAGGATCGCTTCGCCTTGCGACAGCGTCATCAGCGCCGTGCGCGCTCCGATGAGACCGCGCGACGGACACAGGAACTCGAGGCGCGTGTGCTCGCCGAACGGCTCCATGTGCACCATCTCGCCGCGGCGCTTGCCGAGGTACTCGATCACGCGGCCGGCGTGCTGCGTCGGCGCCTCGACCGACGTGCGCTCGAACGGCTCGCAGCGCACGCCTTCGACGGTCTTCAAGATCACGCGCGGCTTGCCGACCGAGAACTCGTAGCCCTCGCGACGCATGTTCTCGATGAGCACGCCGAGGTGCATGACGCCGCGACCCTTCACCTCGAAGCCGTCGCTCGCGTCGGGATTGGCGAGGATGAGCGCGACGTCGCGCAGCTGGGCTTTCTCGAGGCGCGCGAGAACTTGGCGGCTCGTGACGAACTGGCCGTGCTGACCGGCGAACGGCGAGTTCGAGACGAAGAACTCCATCGCGATCGTCGGCTCGTCGAGCTTGATCGCCGGCAATGGATCTTGCGCGTCCTGCGGGCACAGCGTGTCGCCGATCTTCATGTCGTCGATGCCTGCGACGACGGCGATGTCGCCCGCCTTCACTTCTTCCACCGCGACGCGGTTGAGCCCTTCGTATCGATAGAGACCCTTGATCGGCATGATCAGCGCCTTCGAGCGGTCGACGTGACACACCGCGAGGCGCGCGCCGTTCTTCAGAGTGCCGCGCGCCACGCGACCGATCGCGATGCGGCCGAGGAAGTCGTCGTGGTCGAGCGTCGCGGCTTGGAACTGCACCGGCGCGTCGTACTCGAGGTGCGGGTGCGGCACGCGGTCGAGGATCATGCGGAAGAGCGGCTCGAGGTCCGTCGGCTCGTCGTCGACTTCGTCGATCGCGTAACCGTCACGGCCAGAGCCGTACACGATCGGGAAGTCGAGCTGCTCGTCCTTCGCGCCGAGCTCGACGAACAAGTCGAAGATCTCGTCGAGCACTTCCGGCGCGCGCGCGTCGGGTCGATCGATCTTGTTGATCATCACGAGCGCGCGCAGTCCGTTCTCGAACGCCTTGCGCAGCACGAAGCGCGTCTGCGGCATCGGACCTTCGGCCGCGTCGACGAGGAGCAGCACGGCGTCCGCCATGCGCAGCGTGCGCTCGACCTGTCCGCCGAAGTCGGCGTGGCCGGGCGTGTCGACGATGTTGATGCGCGTGCCGTGGTAGTCGATGGCCGTGTTCTTCGCGAGGATCGTGATGCCGCGCTCGCGCTCTTGCGCGTCGGAGTCCATCGCGCGCTCTTGCACGAGCTGGTTCTTCCGGAACGTGCCCGCGAATCGGAACATCGAATCGACGAGCGTGGTCTTGCCATGGTCGACGTGCGCGACGATGGCGATGTTGCGGATGGGCTTCTTCGTGTGAGGCATCGGTCAGTCTCCGGCGGAGCACACGACTTCGTGGATCCGGTCGAGTCGATAGGTCTTCAGCAATCCCGAGCGTGCGCAATGGGCCTCGAGGTAGCCCTTCCGGTCGTGCTGGAAGAGGATGCGCGGCATCACCGTCATGCGCGAGAGCGCCGGCTCCTCTCCATAAACCAGGACGACGCGCCGCTTGTCGCGACACGCCTGCGCGAGTTCGCACAGGCGTGGCGCGAGGCGCGGTGCCGCGGGGATCGCGGCCTGCGTCTGGATCGGTTGGCCGCCGCGCTGCGCGAGAGCGGCCCACGAGAGATCGGCGTTCGGCTCGCGCTCGCGAAAGCAGGCCAGACACGCGCGCAGCACGTGCCAGCACGCTTCCGCGTCCGCCATCGCGCGGTGCCGGCGCTCACCGTCGATCGCGAGCAAGCGACACAGCGTGTCGAGCTTGTGGTCCGGCGCATCGGGGAACGCGCGTCGCGCGAGCCGCAGCGTGTCGAGCAAGGTGCCGTTCGGCAGGCAGCGCTCCGCGCGCAGGCACTCGAACGCGAGCACGTGCAGATCGAAGCGGCCGTTGTGGCCGGCGAAGACCTGCGACGGCCCGAGCCACTCGAGGAATCGGTCGATGACGACCGACGCCGGAGGCGCGTGGCGCACGTCGGCCTCGCCGATGCCGTGCACCCGCCGCGCGTCCTCGTCGATCGGGATCTGCGGCCGCACGAGCGATTCGAAGCGGTCGACGACCTCGTCGCCCTCGATCCGCAGCGCGCCCAGCTCCAATAGATGGGGCGTGCCGCGCGCGGTGGCGGTCTCGGTATCGAGGACGATCAGGGTGGAGGACATGAGTGCGGGCGAAAATGCGCGCGGCCGCGATTTGGGCGAAAGAGTCTACCGGCACCGTCGCGATCGCGCGTGCCGAGAAGCCTGGAATCTCCGCGGCCGGGCGCGGGAAAGCGGCGCGCTCGGGGACGCGTGAGACGGCCGGCTCCTCGCCGGGATGGCGACCGACGAAAGAGACGCCGTGCGCGCGCGCCGCGCGGACTCAATGCGGATCGTCGGGTCGGGCCTCGCGCCGCGCACGGAACTCGGCGTCGTCGCTCGTGCGCAGGCACGCGAGGATGGCGATCACCGTGACGCTGCACACCGCGACGACGACGCGCAGCGCCGTCGTCGGCGCGAGCGTGAACGAGACCGCGAACGAGGCGCACGTGAGCAGGTAGGCCTTCTTCTTCGCGGCGCGCGGGATGCTCTTGTCGCGCTCCCACTGCTCGACGTAAGGACCGAGCCGTTTGTGCTCGCGCAGCCAGCGGTAGAGCTTCGGCGACGAGCGCACGAAGCACGCCAGCGCGATCAACAGGAACGGCGTCGCCGGCACGAGCGGCAGGAGCGCGCCCACGAGGGCGAGCCCGAGCGCGATCCATCCGCACACGAGGAGCAGGCAGCGCTTGAACGTCCAGTGCGGGGGAGCGGGATCCATGGAGCGTGACTGCGGATCCTAATCCAGCGTCGTGGCGGAGACGCGGCGATTCCGCGCGCGATGCGCTCAGTCAGTGACGTGGACCACCTGTGCGAAGTACAGGAGCGCCATCCACGTGCCGACCCAACCCGCGGCCGGGGTCACCATCAGGATCAGCGGTCTCCAGGCCGCGCGGAAACGATCGCGCACGAGCTGGATGATGGTGCCGACGACGCACGGGATCGCGAGTGCCGCACTGTAGTACAGGAGCAGGAAACTCGCGCCGCGCGCGTACCGATCGAGCGTCCTCGCCGCGTCGCGCGGGTGCGGATGTGGGCCGAACAGGAGCTCCGTCGCGCTCAGCCCGAAGAACACGCCGAGCAACCACACGCACATCGCGATCCACAGCGCGCCCGGTACCTGCGTCCAAGCGAATTTCGGTTCGCGCAGGAAGCGACCCGCAGCACGCGCGTAGGCGCGGAAGCTCCACACCGCGCCGGCGAGCGCGACGACGATCACGAAGGTCGTCCAAGCCATCCTCACGCGCTCATCCTCGTCGGCACCGCGGATGTGCGCAACGGAGCGGGAGCCGACGGCCGTCCTCTCACGCTCTGCGACTCACACCATCGGTAGCCAGCCGGTCGCGAACAGGCCGAGCAGCAGGATCAGCGGTAGCCAACCGACGATGCAGGCGGCGAGCACGCTCGCGCGCGCTCGCACGAGCGGCCATTCGCGGCAGAATGCGCGCTGCCCGACTTCGATCCCGCCGACGAGCACGACGAGCGGAGTGACGAAGTAGTACCAGAGCCACGACGCGAGCTTCACCAGCCCGAAAGCCTTGTCAGTCCAGCGCGGGTCCGCAGCGAGATCGGAGAACGGTCCACCCGTGACCGCCATGCAGACGCCGAAGCAGAGCATCCAGACGTACGTCGCGAGCACGATCGCGCTCGGCAGCGAGATTGCGCGCGCGAACCTACGCCGCATGACGAACCACGCGGCCGACGTCGTCGCGCCGGAGACGAGCACGATCAGCGGAAGCAGCCAGTCGGCGTGCTCGTACATCTCGCTCATGCCGCCTCACAACAGCCGCAGCACCGCGACCACGCCGCCCTTCTGTGCGACGTTGACGACCTTCTTGCGCGATGCGCGGCCGAGGATGCCGAGGTGCTGCTCGCTCGCGAAGAGCCCGAGCACCGAGAAGTACTCCGCGCGACCGAGGTTGCCGTCTTCGTCGATGATCGGGAAGTCCTTCTCGGCGACGGGGTGGTAGCGCTGCACGACCCACTTCGACGGCTCGCCCAGCGCCTTTGCGAGTGCGAGATCCCACTCGCGCGGCTCCATCTCGCGCCCGAGCTGAATGCCTTCGCCGCCGTACGCGCGATTCGGTTTGAGCACGAGGTCCTCGCGGTTCGCGGAGAGCCAGTGCAGGAGCTCGATCTCCTTGCCGTCGGGATCCGTGCTGCGCGCGTCCTCGACGAGGCGCGTCCACGGAATGTGGTTCGTGAACACGCGCTTCTCCTCGACGGTGAAGTACTCGAGGAAGCGCGGTGACGTGAACACTTGGAACGCGCTCTTGTGATCGAACTCAGCCGCGAGCGACGACACCGCGCGGCCCGTGAGCAACGCGTGGCGCATCGCCGACATGTCCTCGCCGGCTTCCTCTTTCGCGGCGAGGTCGTTGATCTCGTGATCGCGGTAGATGAGGTCGATCGGTACGTCCTCGTACCAGATCTCTCCGTCGTGCAGTCGCAGCTCGCGCGGATCGACGTGCCACACCTCGATCCCGAGTGAGCGCAGGTACTCGACGTTGCGCGGGAACTCGGTGATGCCGCCGGTCAGGTCCTTGTACTGGCAGAGCGCGACGTTGAAGCGCTTGAGCCGCAGATAGCGCGCGTGATCCGCGAGCACTTCCAGCAACACGCGCCGCGGATCGTCGTTCGGCTCGAGGATGAGCGTCGGCGCGCTGCGGCGCAGCGCCGGCACGACGTGCTTCAGCACGATGTCTTCGATCGTCGGCGCGACGTACGTGCCGCCCGCGCCGGTCGGATTGAACTCGAAGAACTGCGTGCTCTTGACCCAGTCGTGCGAGCCGAAGTCCGTCGAGCAGTCGAAGCGGCCGAAGAACACCTCGTCGGGACGCCGGCCTTGGCTGAGGTCGGCGATCCAACGCTCTTCGCGCTCTTCGAGCGGCAAGAGCCGGCGCACGTCCGCGTCGTGCAGCCAGAGGCGATAGAGCTTGGCGTGCGCGGACTCCAAGACGCGCGTGACGCGCTGCAGATAGTTGCGCTGGTTCCCGCCGAGCACGCGCGGCCGCAGCATGATCGGCGTGGCGCGCGGCGTGCCGTCGTCGTCCTCGTACACGATGCCGCGCGCGAGGCCTTCGGCGTGCACCGCGCGCTTGATCGCGGCGAGCTCGGCCGGCGGAACACGCTCGAGCAGCCCGTTGAGCGTCGTCCCCAAGCTGGCGCGCAGGTTGCCGCCGCGAAGAAACGGAGAAGACTGGCCCATGGGGGGTGCGAGATCGTGACCGCCGCCGCACGTCCCGGCAACGGCGTGCACACCCGCTCACGGCTTTTTGGCGCGCTTTTCAAAGGAATCGCCGCGTTTGCGGAACACGCGTGCAGGGCGCGAGCGATCCGCGTTGTCGAAGCGTGAGCGTCCTTCCGACGCGCGCGTGGCCGTGGCGGGCTTGTGGATCCGCCTCTACAGTCCGTGCGCGCCAGAGTTCGCCGCCGCAGTCCCCCCAAACTAAGGAAGCAGTCATGAAGCTCTCGTTCGTCGTCGCCGCCGCCGCGCTGGCCGGCATCGTCTGTCTCTCGTTCACGTCGGCGCAGGAGGATGCGCCGCCGATGGCGAAGCCCGGCAAGCAGCACGAGCTTCTCGCTCGCAAGGTCGGAACGTGGGACGCACTGATGACGATGGGCGGACAGCCCGGCGGCAAGGCGGTCTTCACCGCGAAGATGGATCACGGCGGCCTGTGGCTCGTCGGTGACTTCCGCGGCGAGTTCATGGGCGCTCCGTTCAGCGGTCACGAAGTCGCGGGCTACGACTCGAAGAAGCAGAAGTACGTGTCGACGTGGATCGACTCGATGATCGACCGCGTCATGGTGTTCGAGGGCGACTACGACGAGAAGACGAAGACGACGTCCTTGTGGACGGAAGGCACCGACCCGATGACCGGCAAGCCGATGCGCGAGCGCCACGACCACAAGTTCATCGACGCCGACAACTGGGAGTTCACGATGAACCATCCGCAGGCCGACGGCTCGTACGCGCCGGTATTGACCGTCACCTACAAGCGCAAGAAGTGACGGCGGGGCGCGGGGCGATGAAGAGCGCATTCGGGGATGCGCTCTTTGCGCCTCGAGCGGACAGCGGACGCCGCGCGGGGAATCGTCGAGCCGTCGCAACCGGCGAGCCGACACCGCAGGCAAGATGCGCGACACAGCGAGCGTAGGCAGCTGACACGGGTCCCCGCCGTCCGTTCGAATTGAGGGGCGCTCCGCGCGAGGACGCGCTCCGCGCATAGAGGCGCGCTTCGCGCGCTAGCCGGCGAGCTTCTGAAACTCGGGCAGGCCGCGCAGCACGTCGAGGTCGGTGTTGCGCACGAGCTCCGACTGGATGAAGAACCCGCGCGCTTGCGCGGCCGACAGCGAGTCGACCGCGTCGGGCAGATCGCCGATGATCGCGTACACGCACGCCGAGTTGAACGCGGTGTAGCCGTCCTTGGGCGAGAACTCGCGCGCCGTCGCGACGGCCGCGCGGGCTTCGTCGGCGAGACCCATGCGCGCGAGCAGCATCGCGAGGTGCAAGCGCGCCTCCTGGTTGTCGGGCACGGTCGCGAGGTGCGCGCGTGCGGCCGCGATGCCCGAATCCGCCGTCGTCAACGCCTCTTCGTAGCGATTCAGGCGCTGCAGCACCGTGTACAAGTGGTCGTAGGACGCGATGTGCACCGGCCGCAGCGCGATCGCGCGCTGCAAGAGCGGCGACGCGTTCTTGAAGTTTCCGGCGCGCGCGAGGACCGCGCCGAGCAAGCGGTGCGCGAGCCACTCGTCTTGGTCGAGCTGGATCGCGAGCCGGTACTCGCGCTGCGCGTCGGCCGTGTGGCCGGAGAGGTGCCACGCGAAGCCGAGCGACGTGTGCGCCTCCGCGCTGTTCGGATCGACCGCGAGCGCGCGGGCCGCGTACGCGCGCGCTTCGTCGAGGAACGTCGTGTCGCCGTCCCAGTACAAGTACTTGCGCACCATCGCTTCGGACAAGCCGGCGTACGCGAGCGCGCAGTACGGATCCTCCTCTGTCGCGCGGCGGAACGAGCTCATCGCGGAGAGCAGGTGCTTCGTCGAGCCGCGGTGGAGCAGATCGTGCGCGCGGAGTGCGAGCTGACGCGCTTGGTTCACGTTGCGGCGCGCGGTCTCAGAAGGCCGACGCGCGGATTCGGAGAGGCGCTTCTTGACCGTGCGCACGGCGCTGCGCATGAGGCCGTCTTGCAGCGCCCATTCGTCCTTGTCCGCGAACTCGACCGCGTCGATCCATTGCTCGCGCGAGCCGCGGCCGTGGTCGGCGAATTGCTCGAGCGTCGCGGTCAAGCGCCCGCGCGCGTCCGACAGCGTGAGCTCCATGCGCAGCACGAAGTCGAACTCGACATCGTTCGGCAGCACGTCGTCCTCGAGCAAGTTGACCGTCAGGCCGCGCGTGCGCGCGAGCTCGAGCGCGAGGTCCTTGCGCAGCGATCCCGCGAGCAGCTTGCACGCCTCGGCCTGCGCACCACCGCATCGGATCGGCGTGATCAAGAGCGTGCCCGAAACGTTGCCGACGCCAGCGGAGCCGCTCGCCGTGACACCGCCGTCGGCGATCGCTTGCAGCGCGCCGTGCGCGGCCTCCGCGTCGCCGTATCGGTCGGTCGGAACCGGCTCGAGGCAGCGCATCACGAAGCTCTCGAACGCGGGTGGCAACCCCATGCGGATCTCCGACGGCCGGCGCGGCTTGCCATCGAGGATCGCCATGCAGACTTCGGGGAAGCTCTTCCCGGGGAACGGGAGCTGGCCGGTCAGCGCGTGGTACAGCACCGAGCCTAGCGCGAACACGTCGGAGCGCACGTCGAGGTCGTCGCCGCGCACCTGCTCCGGCGACATGTAGAGCACGGTGCCGACGAGCATCCCGTGTTGCGTGATGTTCGCTTCGTTGTTCGCGCGCGCGATGCCGAAGTCGAGCAGCTTCACGGCCCCGTCGTCCTGGACCATGATGTTCGCGGGCTTCAGATCGCGGTGGATCAGGCCGCTCTTGTGCACGAGCGCGAGCGCCTGCGTCACTTGCAGGGCGATGCGCAAGCACTCTTCGAAGCCGAGTGACTGCTCCTTGATGATCTTGTCGAGCGTCCGGCCCTGCAGGTACTCCATCGCGATGAACGAGGTGCCCTGATCCTTGCCGTACTCGTAGATCGTCGCGATGTTCGGATGCGCCAAGTTGCTCGTGTGCTTCGCCTCGCGCAGGAAACGGTGGTCGGCCGCGGGGTCGATCTCCGCGTGCGCGCGCAGGATCTTGAGCGCGACGGTCCGCCCGAGCTGCTGGTCGACCGCGCGGTAGACCTCCGAGAGCGGACCCTCGCCGAGACGATCGGTCTCGGGGTCGAACTGGAAGTGCGCGAACTGCATGCGGGGAGCCAGGTGTGCAGCCGCGCACGAGTACGTCGCGGCCGGGGGGGACGTCATTATGGTGGGGAGTGTTCGCCTTGGCGACAGCCCGGACGCTTGCTCTCGAGCACCGGGCGATGGCATCTAGTGATTGGTGGTGAACATCACTCGGTCCGGCGGCCGGCCGTTCGTGCGGCTCGGCGTCGCACGATCCCCGCTTCCGATGCGAGTGGGGATCTCGAGCGCACGGACGACTTCCGAACTCGAAGCACGTTCACCACGGATTGCTGAGCCAAATGTCGTCACCCGCCGCCTCCGATCCTGAACCGTCCACGCGAGCCGAGCTCGTGCCGCTCGTCGAGGGCGATTTCTTCGCGCTCTCGCCGGCCTGTGCGCGCGATCCGCAGTACAACGACCGGCGCCTCGAGCTGCGCCGCAAGCTGTCGTCGCTCGCGAAGGTCGTCGCGGCCCGCGCCAAGGACGCGGGCGTCGTGCTCGACACGCGCACGAGCCTGCACAATCCGCACGCATTCAATCACATGCAAGTGCGCCGGCTGTGGGCGTACACGTGCCGCGACAAGAAGGAGAAGGCGCGGCTGCGGCGCGTCGTCGGCAACGAGCTCGGCAAGGACCTCGATTCGGCGTACCGCAATGCGTACGTCTGCGTGGCGCTCGAGCACGACGTCGTGGAAGTGTCGTTGCGCGTGCACGCCGACGCCTGGTTCGACGGCCAGAACTTGAAGAATCGCGTGCAGCGCGAGGGCGTCGCCGCGTGGAAAGCTGTGCTCAACGAGCTCGACGGCTATCGCTTGAAGCTCGCCGACTGGAAGGGCGAGTGGATCTGCGGCGTGCTGAAGACGGAGCAGCTCGAAGAGTTCCTGAAGTACTACAAGCCCGGCGAGCACGCACTCGTGGTCGAGCGTCGCTACGCCGCGCCTCAAGGCGCGCGCGGCGAGGTGCTGTCGCCGGAAATGCCGGAGCGTCTGGTCGACGAATGCTCGCGCTTGCTGCCGCTGTATCGCTTCAGCGCGTGGTCGCAGGAGAGCGACTTCTTGTTCGCGCGCTAACCCGCATTTCTCACCACACCGCGGCTGCAACGGCGCAATTGCCGGCGTCTGCGGCGTCGAGCTCGGTCACGCTCCTCGGCGACCTTACCAGGTCGCCTCCGGTGCGCTCGGTCGCTCGACTTGCATCCACCGACACTTGCACCGTTTCGCTCGCGGTGTGGTGAGAAATACGGGTTAAGCCAGGCTCCTCGCCGTGCTCGGCTTAGAAGCTGAGCTGCAGCTCGATCAGGAACGCGTCTTCGTCGTCGTCGCTACCGTCGCCGAGATCGACTTCGTCCGCGTAGTCCGTGTGCACGAGCGCGTGGCGCAGCGTCACGTGCCGGCTCGCGATCCAGTTCAAGGCAAGGGAGTACGTGCGGATGCGATCGGTGAACGTGCCCGGTAGCGCGAGCGCGGCGTTCGCGAGATCCGAATCGAGCGCGAGATCCGAGTAGCGTGCGGCGACGACCCAAGCGCCGCGCCCCGTCCAGGCGCGGAAGTCGAACGGTTGCGCGGGAGCGACGCCGCCGAACGTGCGCGCTTCGCCGGTCAGCACGTGCGCGAGCGACACGTAGCCGCCGCGGATCGCGATGCGCTCGTCCGCCGCAGCGAGCGACATCTCTTGCGCGGCATGGAGGTACTCCGCTTGCACGAACCACGGTCCGTGGAACCACGCGCTCTCGAGTCCCACACGCGTGCGCGCGCCGTCGAGCGCGACGCCGGGCGCGAACTCGACCACGGCGAGGCCGGTCTCGTTGTCGATCGTGTCGCCGCCGACGTCTTCGTCCTGGCGTCCGGTCGTGCCGGCGACGCCGAACTGAAGATTGGTCCACGCCGACTCGGCGCGCGGCGCGAACGGATGCCACATCGCACGCGCCGCGACGTCCTTGCTGCTGTTCGTGTCCGCGTCGCCGGTGCCGTTGTAGACCGCGCAGCCGTACTCCCACGCACGATCGCGCGAGCGCCCGTTCACGAACACGCCGTGGTCCTCCGCCGGCGAGAACTGGTTGAGGATCGAGAAGCGCGCGAAGTCGATGCCGCGGCGCGAGCGCACCTCTTCGAGCCCGAACGGCGCCTTCATGCGTCCAAACATCGCGCGCGCATCGCCGTCCCGCATGTCGAATCCGACCCAGGCTTCTTCCATTTCGAAGTCGTCGGGCACGAAGTTCGGCTCGAGGTGCGCGAGGAATCCGCCGGGCGCGCGGACACCGAACTCGAGGCGCATGCGCCGCACGTCGAAGTCCGTCGACGGGTCGCGCGCGCCGTCGAATGCGTTCGCGCCGAACTGGAACAATCCGCCGATCGTGAGCTCGGCTTCGCCGTCCTCGGAGCGCAAGAAGAAGTGCTGGTCGTAGCCCAACTGCTGCGCGCCGGCCGGCGATGCGAGCACGAGCGTCGTGATGCAGATGAACGGTGAGCCGAGTCGTCGCATAACGTCGTGCGGCGGTACGCTAGCGTCCCACCGTGGCGGTCCACAACTTCGCTGCCACTCTGGAGGACAATCGTGATCGAAACGATGCTGCGCTGGCTCTCGTGTGTCGTGCTGGCTGTCACGTTCCACGTGAACGTCGTCGCGGCGCAGGACGAAGCGATCCTGGAGCGGCGTGTGCGCGAAGTCGGAGCTCTCGTCTCCGCGGATCCGAAGTGGAGCGATGACTTGTTCGATCCGGCCTTTCTCGCGGCCGTCCCGCCGGCCAAGCTCCGCGAACTCGGCCGCGGGATCTTCCAGCAGTGCGGGCGCGTGACGGCGACGTCGCTCGTGCAGCGCGAATCGGCGCTCGCGGGCAAGTTCGAAGCCGTGCTCGAGAAGGGGTTCGCGATGCCGATCACGATCGGCCTCACGGCGAGCGAGCCGCACTCGATCGTCTCCTTGTGGTTCGGCGCGCCGGCGCCGAGCGTCGGCGACTGGAATGCCGCCGCCCTCGAGATTGCGAAGCTGCCCGGTTCGGTGTCGCTCGGGATCTACCGCGTGAAGCGCGAAGGCGATGCGAGCGTGCTCGAGAAGATCGTCGAGCACGAGCCGGATCGCGTGCTCGCGATCGGCTCGGCGTTCAAGCTGTACGTGATCGGCGCGCTGGTGCGCGAGGTCGAGGCGGAGCGACGCAAGCTCGAGGGCACGATCGCGCTCCAGAAGAACTGGCGCTCGTTGCCATCGGGCAAGCTGCACGCATGGCCCGCGGGCTCGCCGGTCACGTTGCACACGCTGGCGGCGCTGATGATCTCCGAGAGCGACAACACCGCGACGGACCACTTGCTGTTCGCGCTCGGACGCGAGCGCGTCGAAGCGCTGCTCGCACCGATGGGCAACACGAACGCCGCGAGGAACGAGCCGTTCCTCTCCACGTCGGAGATGTTCCGCTTGAAGCTCGCGTCGGGCGGCAAGCTCGCGGCGGAGTACGTCGAGCTGACTGCGGCGAAGCGACGCGAGTTCCTGGCGCAGCGACTACCACCGCTCGACGGTCCCGAGATGGCCGGCGCAAGCTTCACGAAGCCGTTCGAGATCGAGCGGATCGAGTGGTTCGCGTCCGCGCGCGAGCTGTGCCGCGCGATGGTGTGGCTCCGCGACTCGACCGAGAGCGTCGCGACGCGCCCGTTGCGGGAAGTGCTCGCCATCAATCCCGGCCTCGACGTGTCGCGCGACGCATTCCCGTTCGTCGGCTTCAAGGGCGGCTCGGAGCCGGGTGTGCTCAACCTCACGTACTTGCTTCAGGCGCAGTCCGGCGATTGGTACGCGCTGTCGTGCGGTTGGAACGATCCGGCGCAGTCCGTGGACGAGGCGCGGCTCGTCGGGCTCGTGACGCGGATGCTCGCGTTGCTGGCGAAGGAAACGACGTCGGCTGGCGCGACGAAGTGAGCTGAGCGCGATCGCTCACTCGGACGTCGGCGCGATCTTTTTCGCCGCGATCTTCACGCGCCGCATCTCGGTCGCATTGAGCGTGGCCTCGGCCTTCTTCACGAACGCGCGTGCCGCTTCCGAATCGTTCGCCGCGATCGCGCTTTCGATCAGGATCGCGTACGACGAGCCGGCCGGAATCGCCGCGAGCATGTGATCCGCGATCGCGTTCGCCTTCTCCGGCTGCTTCACGGCGAGAAATGCTTCATACGCACGCACGGCGCGGCGTGCGCGCGTTTGCCGCGCGGCCGAGAGCTCCGCGGCGCCGCCCGCGATTGCTTGGCCCGCGCCTGCGTCCACTTGCGCTTCGAGCGCTTTCAAGGGCGAGTATTGATGACGCGCCCACGCATCGACGTCGCCGATCAGGCGCACGGCTTCTGCGCTGTCGTTCGACTCGAGGCACAGGTCGACGACGTCGTCGAGGATCTCGTCGCGCACGTCCGGCTCGAGCTTGCCGCGCGATTCGAGATCGCGGTATGTGTCGAGCGTGCGCCCCGAGAGCTGCAGATTCTGGTTCAGCGTCGCGAGCTCGCGGGCGGTCGCCGGATCACCGCCGCCCTCCATCGCGGCCTCGATCTTCGCGCGACGCTCCTCGAGCGCGACGCGCGCCGGGGCGTACGTGAGGGAGAACGACGCGATCTCGGGCACCAGTTGACGGCGCCGAGTGGCCGCAAAGCTCGGCACCGCGGCGCCGTTGTCGAGGCACCACAAGTACTCGGTCAAGGCCTCGTCGTAGCGCGCGCGGGACGCGAGTGCGCGCGCGAGCTCCTGTCGTATGACGGGATCGCTCTCGCGCCCTTTCAATTTCTGCCGCACGCGCTGCAGCGCCCCGTTGCCGGCGATGATCTGGTTTCCGTCCGCGATGAAGTCGTCAGCCGCGCGGAAGCCGATCGATCGATCGAGCTCGACTCCGTCCGGCGCGATGAACAGCATGCTCGGATAACCCTTGACGTTGTAGCGGGCGGCGAGCTCCTTCTCCTCGTCGGCGTCGACCTTGATCGGCACGGCGTGCTGCGCGAGCCAATCGTGGACGCTCTTCGCCTTCCACGTGTTGAGGTCCATCAATTTGCACGGCTGACACCAGTCCGTGTAGAAGTCGACCATCACGACCTTGCTCTCGGTTTTCGCCGCGGCGAGCGCTTGCTCGAACGTGATCTCTCGGAACGGTGCGTCGAGCGAAGGAGAGAGGGCGATGACGAAGAGTGCGGCGATCGTGGGAGGCATCGCACGCATCGTAGCAGCCTGTCGAACTCTCGGCTCCGCGCGCCACGCATGGCGCGCCGACGTCCGCGGGCGGGTGCTCGCGGTCGTGGCGCGAGACCGCATTCCTCACCACGTCCTACTCCGTTTGCGCCAACTCGCTCGGAGCGGCGTTGTTGGATCGGAATCGATCCTCGCAGAGCTCGCAGGTCGACTGCGGTCGGTTCCGATGCAACGCCTTGCTCCGAACGCGCGGGCGGAACCTCGCCAGGGACGTGGTGAGGAATGCGGGCGAGACGGCGTCGCGCGATCGAAGTGGCTCCGCCGCGAAATGTTCGCGTCGACGCTCGCGTGCGAATCCGCGCCCGTGCACACCGCAGATCACGGCTGACACGGGCGCGGCCATGAGACTCGTGCACCGGCGCGGTTGAGGCGCGCCGGCTGCGCGCGGCTGTTTCGCTCCGCGCGCGGTTCCCCATTCGAGATACCTCGATCCCTACGCACGGCGCGCGCGATCCGGTTCAGTGGTTCGAGCGGATGTCGGCGACCGCTGCGGGCTGGTAAGCTCCGCGCCCTTCATATCCGGGAACCCTCATGACCACGGTATTCGTGCCCAAAGAGTCGCTCTCCGGCGAGACGCGCGTCGCGCTCGTACCCGAGACCACCAAGCGCTTGATCGAGCTCAAGCTGCGCGTCGAGCTCGAATCCGGCGCTGCCCAGGGGATTCACCTCGCCGACGAGGTATTCACCAAGGTCGGGGCGGTGATCGTCGGCCCGGACGCCTGGTCGCGCGCGGATCTCGTGCTCAAAGTGCAGCCGCCGACATGCGAGGAAGTCGCGCGCATGAAGCGCGGCGCGGTGCTCGTGAGCTTCGTCGTCCCGTCTGCGCATCGCGCGGCCGTCGACGCGCTGGCTGCCGCGGGCGTGTCGACGCTCGCGATGGACCTGATTCCGCGCATCAGCCGCGCGCAAGCGATGGACGCATTGAGCTCGCAAGCGACGGTCGCGGGCTACAAAGCCGTCCTGCTCGGCGCGACGCACTTGTCGAAGATGTGTCCGCTCTTGATGACCGCGGCCGGCACGGTGAAGCCCGCACGTGTCGTCGTGTTCGGTGCGGGTGTCGCGGGCTTGCAGGCGATCGCGACGGCGAAGCGGCTCGGCTGCGTCGTCGAGGCGACCGACGTGCGCCGCGCGGTGAAAGAGCAGGTCGAGAGCCTCGGCGCGCGCTTCATCGACGTGCCCGGCGGCGAGGATCTCTCCGGCGAAGGCGGCTACGCGAAGGAGGCGTCGCCCGAGTTCCTCGCGCGCCAACGGGAAGAGGTCGCGAAGCGCGTCGGTGACGCGGATCTCGTGATCACGACGGCCCTCGTGCCGGGACGTCCCGCGCCGAAGCTCGTGTCGAGCGCGATGGTGAAGTCGATGCGGCCGGGCTCGGTCATCGTCGACATGGCCGTCGAGAGCGGCGGCAACTGCGAGGAGAGTCAGGCCGGCGCCGTCGTCGAGCGGCACGGCGTCACGATCGTCGGATTGAAGAACTTGCCCGCGACCGTGCCGCTGCACGCGAGCGAGCTCTACTCGAAGAACGTGCTCAATCTCGTGCGCCTCTTCGTGGACAAGGACGGAAAGATGTCGACCGACTTCACCGACGAAGTGCTCGCCGGGGCCTTGCTCACGTACGGAGGGCAAGTGACGCACAAGCCGACGCTGCAGGCGCTCACGGCGCAGGGAGCGGCGTCATGATGGCACGCGCGCTGTTCACGCTGGCTGCGCTCCCGGCGAGCGCCGAATCCGCCGCGCCGCACGCGAGCGCGCCGGTCGACTACTGGTCGCTGCTGTTCGTCTTCGCGCTGGCGACGTTCATCGGGCTCGGCGTGGTGTTGCGTGTCTCGCGCCTGCTGCACACGCCGCTGATGTCGCTGACGAACGCGATCTCGGCGATCGCAGTAGTTGGCTCGATCCTCGTGACGGGCTCCGACTATCCGCTCGAGATCCGGATCCTCGGCGCGATCGCTCTGTTCGCGTCGATGACGAACATCGTCAGCGGCTTCCTGATCACCGACCGCATGCTGAAGATGTTCAAGAGGCCCGATGCGCGCGGCGGCGCGACGGGCGGAGACGCGAAGCGATGAGCGCCGTCGTTCAGCTCGCGTATCTCGCGGCCTCGATCCTGTTCATCCTGTCGCTGTACTGGATGAACGCTCCGAAGACCGCGCGGCGCGGCGTCGGAGCCGGCGTCGCCGCGATGGTGCTCGCGGTCGCCGCCACGTGGGTCCATCCCGCTGTCGTTCACCACCTGTGGATCGTGATCGCGATCTTGGCCGGGCTCGCGGTGGGCATCCCGTTGTCACGCGTTCCGTTGACGGCCGTGCCGCAGCGAACGGCGCTGTCGCACGCGTTCGGCGGGCTCGCGACGGGGCTCGTCGGCACCGCCAAGTACTTCCTGTGGGCCGGTGAATCGCCGGAAGAGCTCACGCCGTTTCGCACGATTGCGCTCGTGGCGGAGGTGCTGCTCGGATTCTTGACGCTCACGGGCAGCTTGATGGCGGCCGGCAAGCTGCAAGAGTTGAAGTGGATCCCGCAACGGCCGGTCACGTATCCGCTGCAGAACGTGAGCAACATCGCGTTGCTCTTGCTCGCGACGGGACTCGGCGTGTTCCTCGTGCTCGTGCCAGCCGGTCCGTGGTCGGGGATCGCGTTCGGCGCGATCATCGCGCTCGCGCTCCTGTTCGGCGTGCTCTTGATCATCCCGATCGGCGGCGCGGACATGCCGACCGTCATCTCGATCTTGAACTCGTACGCGGGGCTGTCGGCGGTCGCGATGGGCTTCGTGCTCGACAACAAGCTCCTGATCATCGCCGGTGCGCTGGACGGCTCGAGCGGTCTGATCCTCTCGGTCATCATGTGCAAGGCGATGAACCGCTCGTTCACCAACGTGCTGTTCGGCGCGTTCGGCCAAGTGCAAGCGGCGAAGACGGGTGGCGAGGAGCGCCAATACAAGGCCGAATCGATCGAGGGCGCGGCGCAGATCCTCGAGCAGGCGAGCCTCGTCGTGATCGTGCCGGGCTACGGCATGGCGGTCGCGCAGGCGCAGCACCGCGTGCGCGAGTTGTACGACCAACTCACGAAACGCGGCATCTCCGTCAAGTTCGCGATCCACCCGGTCGCGGGTCGCATGCCTGGCCATATGAACGTGTTGCTCGCCGAAGCGAACATCCCGTACAGCGACCTCGTCGAGATGGACGAGATCAATCCCGACATGCCGCAGTGCGACGTCGCCCTCGTCATCGGTGCGAACGACGTCGTCAATCCCGCGGCGCGGCACGACAAGTCGACGCCGATCTACGGCATGCCGATCATCGACGCGGACAAGGCGAAGACGATTTTCGCCATCAAGCGCAGCAAGAGTCCCGGCTTCGCGGGCATCGACAACGAGCTCTACTTCGACGACAAGACGTTCATGCTGTTCGGCGACGCGAAGGCGGTCGTCGGAGAGGTCGTGAAGCAGCTCGCGGGTGGCGGCGCGGGGCACTGACGCCACGCGTCAGTACGTCGCGTCGACGTAGCCCGCCATCGCCTCGAAGTACGGCGGCAGCGTGTCCCACGGATTCGGAAGCGCGTCGTCCGTCGCGTACACGAAGCCGCAGTTCTGCTGCCAGGCGTGGTCGACGGCGGCTTGCCAGCTCGCGGCGGGCGTCGCATACGGAAGCGCGGCGAAGTGACGGCGGTCGCGCGCGAGCACCCACGGGTCCGCGCTCCATGTGAGCGCCGCGCCGCTGCTCTCGTAGATGCACAACGCCGACGCGACGGGCGCGCCTTGGTGCGAGAGGTAGCTCGGCACCGTCGACGTGCCCGGGTTCCCGATGATGAGCGCGTCGGCGAGCTGCGTGCGCACGTAGTCGTACAGCGCGCGGTAGTAGCTCTCGTGCGCTCCCGGCACGTTGTCCATCTCGTCGACGAAGACCCCGTCGATCGGATACCACGCGCGCCACGTGTCGACGTCGGCCTTGACGTCGGCGATCGGGCGCGCGCCGTAGCTCGTGTACACGTAGCCGATGAGCTTGCCGCCGCTGGCTCGGAAGCTCTGGAACGTCGCGAGGTACGTCGTGTCGAGCGTCGTCCCCGGTCCGTTGAACGGATTGCCGATCGCGACGATCCGATCGGGGTGCGCCACCGCCGCCGCGTTCATGCGCGACCACGGCGACCCGGCGACCGGATAGAAGTACGCGGGCACGAGGACTCGCAACTTCGGTGCGCGCGACTCCACGCGGACGGGCGTGTGGGCGCCGGCGGGATTGACCGCCTGGACCGACGCGCGCGGGAATGCCGCGAGGAATAGGAGCAGCGCGCTCTGCATGCCGTCAGCCGAGTGTGCGCGAACCGTCCGCGGCGAGTCGTCGGGCGTAGCGCGAGCGCGTCAGTACGTCGTGTCGATGTAGGCCGCCAGCGACTCGAAGTAGGCCGGCATCGTGTCCCACGGGTTCGGCCACAGGTCGTCGGTCACGTAGACGAAGCCGCAGTTCTGACGCCAGGCGTTGTCGACGGCCGCCCGCCACTTGTACTCCTCGGTCTCGTACGCGAACGCGCAGAAGTGCCGGCGATCGAACTGCTGAACCCACGCGTCCGACTTCCAACGCAGCTCCGCGTCGTCGCTTTCGTAGATGCACAGCGCGGACGTCAGAGAGCCGGTCGGGTGCGTCAGGTAGCTCGGCTCCGTCGCCTTGCCCGGGTTGCTGATCACGAGCGCGTCGGGGAGCAGGGCCTGCACGTGGTCATTGAGCTCGGCGTAATACGCCTCGTGCGCACCGGCGACGTTCGACATCTCATCGATGAAGATTCCGTCGACGCCGTACCACGTGAACCACAGATCGATCTCGGCCTTCACGTCGGCGATCGGGCGCGCGCCGTAGCTCGAGTACACGTAGCCGATGAGCGCACCGCCGCTGCCGCGGAACGTCTGGAAGGCGTAGCGCCAGGCCGGGCTCAGCGCGATGCCCGGTCCGTTGAACACGTTGGCGATCGCGACGATGCGTCCGGGATGCGCAGCGGCGGTCGCGTTCAAGCGCTCCCACGGCGATCCGGGCCACGGGACGAAGTACGCAGGTACCACTACGCGCATCTGCGGGCCTTGAGGCGCTTGGCTGACCGGCTGTGCCGACGCGATCCAGGCGGTCGAAGCGCAGAGGAAAAACGTGGCGAGGATGGCGGCGCGTTTCATGCGCACAGAGTAGCCCCGGGTCCGGTTCGGGCCAGTGCGGAGTTCATCGAATTCACCAATAGTTCCGGGTGCTCCAGTGCAAGCGTCTGGAGTTCGCATTCTGGCGGCAGACGAACTTCGGGCCGTTTTTCGCGTCACACAAGGGTTTTTGCGTATGCCGCGCGGGAACCGGCGAGCGATTCGCCGCGCTGCTCGCTCGCGGTGCTCGCCTCGCCATCGGGCAAGAATCTGGAACCGACCCGCCTCTCTCACCCCGTCGCGGCGCGAGCGGCGCAACTGCCGGCGTCTGCGGCGGCCTGCTCCGTCGCGCTCCAGGGCGACCTGACCAGGTCGGCTCCGGTCGACTTTGACGCAACGCCTTGTCCGAAGCGAGTTGTCGCGCCCTCGCGACGGACGTGGTGAGAAATGCGGGCTAGAAGTCCGACGCCGCGGGTCGAGTCGACCCCACTTCCGAGGAACAAGCCCACATGGTCACGAACGATCGCCGCTTCGCACCGAATCACGTGCTCGTCGCTGTCGACGCGGAAGGCCTGGCCGATCACGCCATCCGCGCCGGCTTGGAAGTGGCGAACAGGCTCGACGCACGGATCGAGCTGCTCCACGCCGCCGGATCGGCGCTGCGCAACTGGGATGCGCCCGACGACCCGCGCGCGGTGTCGAACGCGGAGGACTCCACCTCGAAAGCGTGGAAGGCGATGACGTCGCACATCGCGCCGCTACTCGAAGCGACCGCGACGCGGGCGAGAGTCGAGGACATCGTGCGCGTCGTGCACGGTCCGCCGGCGAAGGTGATCCTCGATCGAGCGCGCGAGCTCGATGCCGACGTGATCTTCCTCGGCTCGCACCGCCACAAGGATGTGCTCGATTTCGGCAGCACCGTGCGCGCCGTCCTCGCGCGCGCTCCGAAGTCGGTGTGGGTGCAGGCCACGGCCTGGGAGCGGATTCGGACGATCCTCGTGCCGATCGACCTCTCGCCCGACAGCTTGCGCGCGCTGTCGCACGCGTGCGCGCTCGCCAACGTGTTCGGTGCGCGCGTGCGCGCGGTCAACGTCTTCCAGACCGGTGGCTACATGATGGCGACGTGGCCCGACTATCCCGACTACGGCAAGGGCTACGTCATCGCGGACGTGCGCCGGAAGCAGATCGGTGAGTTCGAGAGGGCGCTCGCAGCGTTCGATTGGATGGGGGCGCCGCACGACGCGGAGTTCGTCGACGGCGAGCCGGTCGAGAAAGTCCTCGAGCTGTCGAGCACGTGCGACTTGATCGTGCTCGGCACGCACGGGCGCACGGGACTGTCGGCCGTGCTGCTCGGCAACGTCGCGTACTCGGTGCTCAAGCGTGCTGCGAAGCCGGTGCTCGCGATCCGGCACCCCGAGCGCGAGTTCGTGACCTGAGCTCACGCGCCGCCCGATTGTCGGAGCGCCCCGCGCAGGCGCTCGATCGTTCCACGTCAGGCGCCGCTCGCTTGCGGCATGGCGAGAAATGCGAGCTATGCTCCCGGAATGACCATGTTGCTGCGCTCGCTCGTGTTGTCGCTCGCGCTCTCCACGTGTGCGTGCCAGACGAAGGACGCGCCGCGATCCGTCTCCGATCCGAAGCGCGTGCTCGTCTACACCGTGTCCGCCGGGTTCGAGCACGACGTCGTGCGTCGCGCGAGCGCGGACGAGCTCTCGCTCGTGGAGCGGACGATGGTCGCGCTCGGCCAAAGCTCCGGCATGTTCACCGCGGTGCCGACACGCAGCGCCGCGGACTTCACGGCGGAGAACCTCGCGACGTTCGACGCGGTGCTTTTCTACACGACCGGCGAGCTCTCGCTGTCGAGCGCAGAGCGACGCGCGTTGCTCGACTTCGTGCGGGCGGGGCGCGGCTTCGTCGGCGTGCACAGCGCGACCGACACGCTGTACGAGCTTCCGGAGTACGGCGAAATGATCGGCGCGTACTTCGACGGCCATCCGTGGCACGAGCGCGTACGCGTGATGGTGGAGGACGCAACCGACCCATCTACGCGGCATCTCGGCACGTCGTTCACGATCGAGGACGAGATCTACCAGTTCCGTGCGCCGTACGATCGCGCGCAGCTCCACGTGCTGCTGCGCCTCGACGCCGACGCCGTCGACACGCGCAAGGACGGCGTGCACCGCACCGACCGCGACTTCGCGATCGCGTGGCGCAAGGACTTCGGAGCGGGACGCGTCTTCTACACGTCGCTCGGCCATCGGCCGGAAGTGTGGGCGGATGAGCGCTTCCGCCGGCATCTCGTGGGCGGCGTGCTCTGGGCCGCAGGCGCCGCGACACGCTGAGCGACTTCAGCGAGCCGTGCGCGCGAGCGCATCGGGCAGCGCGAGCTCGAAGCGCAGGCGATCGACCGCGGCGCGCGCGCGCGAGTAGGCACGCGCGCTCGAGTGCGGATCGCGCGCCAGACCGAACGCGAGGTGCGGCGTCACGTCGGGATGCGGTGGCGCGTAGTAGCGCTCTCCGACGCGCGCGGCGAGGCCGAGCGTCACGCCGTCCGTCGCGGCGGCGGACAACTCCACGTCGCTCGGCACGCTCGCGACGACGCGATCCTCGTAGCACGTGGCGTACGCCAGCGCGGCGTGCACGTCCGTGCGCGGAGCGATCCGCGGCTCGAGTCCCCGGGCGAGCTCGAGCGCGAGGGCGAGTGGTTGCGCGCCGAGCACGGCTTCGAACAAGTCGCCGAAGCCCTCGTCGGAGCCGAGGCGTCCGTTCACCTCGATCACGCTCGTCGCGGCCGGCGTGTGGCGCATCTCGATCGAGAAGCCCGTGTCGCGCAGGCCAAGCGTCTCGATGGCCGCGTTCGACACGCGCTCGATCTCTTCGAGCTCGCGCGGCGGCCGGTCGTCGGGCAATCGATAGCCTTCCAAGAAGAAGCGCGGCGGAGTCGACAGCACTTGTCCGGTGACGCCGAAGCTGTGCGGCGTCGCGCCGACGACGAGACCGTCGGTCTCGACGGGCGCGCCGCGCGCGAACGATTCGACGAGGAACTGCCGGCGCGGATCGCAGTCCAGCTCGAAGCCGGCGATGCGTGCGAACTCTTCCAAGCGCTGGATGTCGGCGGACGACTGCAAGCCGTGCCGCACGCGTTGCACGGCCAGGTCGAGCTCGCTCTCGTCGCGTACGAGCGTCACGAGCCGTCCGAGCGCCGACGCGACGCCTTTCAGCACGACTGGGAAGCCGTGCTCGCACGCGAAGCGGCGCGCTTCGGCCGCGCTCGACGCGAGCGTGAACTGCGGCACCGGCACACCGGCGTGCTCGAGCTCACGACGGCACAGGAACTTGCTCGTGCACCACAGCGCCGCGCGCGCAGGAACGCCCGGCACGCCCCAGCGTGCGCACGCGAGCGCGCCGATCAGCAGTGCGCCTTCGGATTGTGCGAGCACCGCGTCGACGCGTCGCGTCGCGAACGCGCGCTCGATGCGGCGCCACGCTTCCTCGACGTGCTCCGGCGGAGGCAGCAGCAAGCGCTCGTCGAAGACGTCGGCGTCGCTCTCGGCGAGATAGTCGTCGGCGAGGATCGTGTGCAGCCCGGCTTCTCGCAGCAGTGCGCGCTGCCGCGCGAACTCACGCTGGCGGAACGAAACCGCGCCGGGGTAGAGGACGAGCAGATTCTTCGGCGCCGAGCTCATGCGAGCGCCACGCCGAACCAGCGCCCGATCCCGTACGTCGCAAGTCCTGCGGCCGCACCGATCGCGAGCATGCGGATGCCGCCGAGCCACACACTGCGGCCCGAGAACAAGCTGAGCACGCCGCCGACGACGAACAACGCACACCCCGACAGCGTTGCGGCGAGCAGCATCCGGCTCGCGCCGGATCCGAACGCGAACGGCAGCAGCGGAACGATCGCGCCCAGCGCGAACGCGAAGAACGAGGCCGCCGACGCTTGCACGGGCGAGCCGAGCTCGTCGGGGTTCAAGCCGAGCTCCTCGCGCGCGAGCGTGTCGAGCGCGACGGCGGGATCTTCGATCAGCTTGCGCGTCAGCGTGCGCGCTTCCTCGATCGGAACGCCGCGCGCGTTGTAGATGAGCGCGAGCTCTTCCGCCTCCTCGTCCGGATAGCGTGCGAGCTCGTCGCGCTCTTCGGCGATCTGGTACTCGAAGAGCTCGCGTTGGCTGCGCACCGACAAGTACTCGCCCGCCGCCATCGAGAACGCGCCCGCGAGCAATCCGGCTACGCCGGACATCAGGATCACTTCGTCCGACGCGGCCGCTCCGGCGAGGCCGAGCAGCAAGCTCGTGCTCGACACGAGCCCGTCGTTCACGCCGAACACCGCGGCGCGCAAACTTCCGCCGCTGCCCGCGCGGCGATGTCGCGCGCCGACGTCGCCGACGGACACCGGCATCGCGTGCCCGACGACGATGCGGCTGCCGTAGACCGACAGGCCGCGCACTTTCAGAGCGGCGAGCAACGAGCGCGTGCGCCGCACGCCGAGCCGGCCCGCGAGCGCCGTCACGGCGCGCGCGCGCACGGTCGGCTGGAAGTGCGGCAGGTCGCGCTGCTCCCGCTTCAAGTCTCCGGCGAGGATGCCGGCTTGGACCTCGGCCGCGCCCGCGAGCGCGCGGAACAGCTCCTTTTTCTGCGTCTCCGGCTCGGTCTCGGCGAGGCGGCGGTAGATCCACGCCGACTGCTTCTCCTCGTGCCAGCGGTGAAAAACGGACATCGGCGCAATCGTGCGCAAACACCGGAACCGAGTCCACGGGCCGCGCGGCGCGGTCGGCGCTGTAAGAGCTCCTCGCGCTCCGCGACGTGGCCGACTCGATCGTCACACCCGATGGGCAGCCGCCGTAGGTGCCGATACATTGACCCGGCTCGAAGCGCGCCCCATCACGGAATGGACGGCGGATGCGCGAGCGCAACCAAGGACAACCCCATGCTGCTGACTTCCATCGCTGCCCTCGCGCTCACCCTTCCTGCCGCGGCGAGCGCACCCGCGCCGGCGCCTCGCATCGAGAGCCACGGCAAGCTCGAGTGGTTCGCGGGTCCGTTCGACGCCGCGCTCGTCAAGGCGAAGGCGGAGAACAAGATCATCTTCATCGACTTCTGGACGAGCTGGTGCGGCCCGTGCAAGGCGCTCGTCAAGAACACCTTCTCCGACGACACGGTCGCTGCAGAGATGAAGGACGTCATCTGCCTCAGCGTCGACGCGGAGAGCGAGACCGGCGTACCGCTCGCGGCGAAGTTCAGCGTGCGCGCGTATCCGACGATGCTCCTGCTCGAGCCCGATGGCTCGGTGCGCGATCAGCTCGTCGGCTACATGGCGCCGGACAAGTTCAAGCAAGAGATCCAGCGCGTGAAGCGCAATCAGGACACGCTGCCGGATCTGCGCAAGCGCATCGCCGCGGACACGCGCAACCTGAAGGCGCGCAGCGAGCTCGCCGGCAAGTTGAAGCAGACCGGCGACGTGGCGGGCGCGCAAGCGCAGCTCGCCGAGATGAAGAAGCTCGATCCGGAGCGCGAGTCGCTCGACACGCGCAAGCTCGAGTACGAGCTGCTGACGGACTCGATCGAAGCCGAGTGGATGAAGACGAAGGCGCTCGACACGAGCCGCCTCATCGCCTACCTCGACAAGGAAACGTATCCCGGCATCCTCTTCGACGGCTGGATGCGCGTCCTGCAGATGGACATGGCCGTCGCGAAGAAGACGAAGGACGTGGGCGCGCGCGACAAGGCGAACGCGGAAGCGTTGCGCGCTGCACGCACGGCGTGGAAGCACTGCCCGCCGGAAGCGAAGGCGCAAGCCGGCAACCAGATCGCGTGGTCGTTCTGGGAGCTGCGCGAGTTCGCATCGGCCGACGACAAGGCGTTCGCGCTCGAAGTCGTGCGCGCTGCCGATGCGGCGATGCCGAACACGCCGCAGGTCATGGACACGCTTGCGTGCGTGCTCTTCATGAACGGTCAGAAGGACGAAGCCGCGAAGACCATCGAGAAGTGCATCCAGCTCGACCCGCAGAACCCGCAGTGGCAGAAGCGCCTCGAAGAGTTCGGCGTGAAGAGCTGAGCCGCATCTCTCACGACCTCGCGACGGACGCGCTGAAAGATGCGGGGTAACCCGCCGACGCGTCACACGATCGAAGGCCTCCGAGCATTGCTCGGGGGCCTTTTTCGTCGGCAGTCAACCGCCCCGCGTGTGCATCTCGAGGTGCGGATCGCGGCGCAAGTCCACGAGCTGCACGAGCGGCGCTCGGCCGTGCTGCGCGAGGCGCTGCTCCGCGCCGCGATCCGTCCGCTTCGTCCACACCGAAGCGATGATTGCTGCGAGCTCGTCGGCGCTCGCGCCCGACCGCAGCGGCTCGCGCAGGTCGAAGCCGGTGCGCGCGTACAGGCACAGGTACCACTGACCGTCGGCGGTCAGGCGGCTTCTGTCGCAGGCGCTGCAGAACGGCTGCGTCGTCGACGCGATGATGCCGAACACGGTGCCGTCGGGGAGCAGGAAGCGCTCGGCCGGCGCCGAGCTCGCTTCGGCGATCGGATGCACGGCTCCGTACGCCGCTTCGACGCGCTGCAGGATCTCCGCGCGCGTCACGACTTGCTCCATCGACCAGCGCGTCGCACCGCCGACGTCCATGTACTCGATGAAGCGGATCTCGGCGTCGACGCGCTTCGCGTACTCGATGAGCGGGACGATCTCGTCGTCGTTCGTGCCCCGCAGCACGACCGTGTCGAGCTTCGTGTGCGTGAACCCCGCGTCGCGCGCCGCTTCGATGCCGGCGAGCACGCGCTCGTGTCCGTGTCGGCGCGTCAGCGCGACGAACCGATCGGGTTGCAGCGTGTCGAGGCTCACGGTCACGCGCGACAAGCCGGCCGACTCGAGCTCGCGCGCCTGCTCGGCGAGCAGCAGTCCGTTCGTCGTCAGCGCGATGTCGCGCAGCGCCGGCTGCGCGGCGAACAGCTCGATCAACTTCCCGAGATCGCGGCGCAGGAGCGGCTCGCCGCCGGTCAGGCGCACTTTGTCGACGCCGACGCGCGTGAACGCGTCGACGAGACGCGCGAGCTCCTCGAAGCGCAGGATGTCGTCGCGCGGGAGCCAGACGTACTCCTCCTCCGGCATGCAGTAGCTGCAGCGCAGGTTGCAGCGGTCGGTGACGGAAATGCGCAGGTTGCGCAGCGGCCGGCCGTGAACGTCGAGGAGCTCCACCATGAATGCGGGGAAGTGCGGGGAGAGCCGCGCGCTCAGGCTCGTTGGCTCAGGGTCTTCCAGCTTCGATCCGCCGGAGTGCCGGTTTCGCACGGGAGACCCGCGCCCTGCCAGCCGGGCTCCGAGCCGCCCAAGGGATCGCGCGAGCCCGAGAAACCGGACGAGACGTTGGCGAGCTTCGTGAATCCGGCGCTCGTGAGTTGATCGCACGCGTGCAGCGAGCGCACGCCCGAGGCGCAGCCGACGACGAGCGCCGTCTCGACCGGATACAGCGCCTGCACGACGCGCACGAACTCGGGGTTCGCTTGCATGCGACCCATCCCGTCGCGCAGCGCGAACGGCACGTTCACGGCGCCCGTCGCGTGACCGGCGTGGAACTCTTCCGGCGTGCGCACGTCGAGGTAGAGCCAGCCGTCGTCGAGCAAGCGTTTGGCCGCGGCGGGTTTCAAGTTCTGGTAGGGCATGCAGGGCTCCTGTAGGTTGCGAACAGTCTAATCCGCATCCCGCAGCGCGCGACGGGCGTGGTGAGAGATGCAGATCCAAAGTCCGTTTCAGAATGCGCAGCTGCATCGATGGTCGGAACCAGCCGCGGCGAGCAAGGCACGCCGACGATGCGCATTGGCCCCGCAACACTCGGGCGAGGCACGACGCAGCGAGCCCTCCGCGGAGCAGCCTTCGATGCAGCTGCGCGTTCTGAAGCGCGCCCGCGTCGCTCGACTCTCGCGACGCCTGGCTGCGTGGCTCGTCGTCCTCGCGTGTCTGGCCGAGCTCGCGCAGGCCGGCGACAGCACGGTGGGGGAGCGGCTCGCCGCACTGTCGAAGCTTCCGCCGCTCGAAGCGTGCGACAAGATCGAGCGCCTGCTCGACGAGGATCCGACCGAGGACGATCGACGCGCGGTCTTGCGCAGGCTGCGCGAGCTCTCGCCGCGGGCTGTTCCAGCGCGCAGCGAGCACGAGGGTGCGGTGGTGGATGGACTGCGCACGAGCGCGGCGCCGCGCAGTGCCGAAACGCTCGGCCGTCACGTGATCGTGCTCGCCCCGCCGGAGGCGTTGACGGCCGCCAGCGCGGTCGACGCGCTCGCGACGCTCGACCTCGCGTACACCTGCTTGCGCGATCTGTTCGCATTCGATCCGAACGCGGCCGCTGGCCGACGCTGCGTGCTCTACGCGACGTCCGACGTGAAGGGCGAGCCGCAAGGCGACGTCGACCGGCTGACGATCGCGTTCGCGAGCGACCCGCCGCTCCGCGCGCAGGACGTCGAAGCGCTCGTGCGCGAGCTCGGCCGCATGTTCGCCGCGCGGCATCCGGCGCAGCAGCTCTTCTCGGCCGGCTTCGCGAACGGTTGGGCCGACGTCGCGCGCGTGTACGTCGCCGATCGGATCGCGTTCCAGGGTGATCCGCTGCGCGCGCGTTTCAACGCGTACCGCGCAGCGTTCGAGGAGGCCGCGCGCGCGGAGTACGTCGCGACGCGTTTGCCGATCGAGGCGATCGGTTCGTCCGCTGCGAGCGCTTGCTTGCTGCGGCTCGCGCTGGTCGGGAACGACGCGCGCGCGTTGCCCGATTGGGCGCCGTTCCGCCGCCTCTTTCGCGAAGTCGTGCGCGGCGGCGAGCCTCCGCTCCATCTGCACCCCGCGCTGCAGGCGAGCGCGCTCTCGAAGGCGTTCGGTGCGGCACGCACACGCGCGGTGCTGGCCGAGTTCCGGTTCCCCCCCGACGTCTTCGCGGAGCGCGAGGCCGAAACGTGGTCCAAGCGCGCGACCGCCGCGCGCAAGAGCTCGGACGCGGAACGCTGGAAGCAGGACGGCGAGATCGTGCTGCGCGAATGGAGAGTGATCGGCCCGCTCGCGCGCGCCGCGCATGCCGCGGGTCCCGGAGATCCGCTCGACGTGGAGAATTGGAGCGCCGTCGACCTGCGCGCGTTGCCGTCGATCGACGGCGCGGCGTGGTCGGAAGATGTGCGCACCGACGAGCGCGGTCTGCTCGATCTCTCCGCGCTGCCGCGCGGAAAGGAGCCGGGGATTTTCTACTTGGTCGCGCGTTGGCCCGATGCGTTGACGAAGACCTCGGCGCTCTTCGTCGCGAGCACCGGCGAAGTGACCGGCTGGCTGAACGGTGTGCGCGTCGCGCGGCACGCCGGCGGCGCAGAAGCGAACCCCGCTGCGGCGGCCCGTGTCTTCACGCGCGGGGCCCCGAAAGGCTCGTCGATCGTGATGCAGCTCGTCAGTGCGGGCGGACCGACGGCGTTGCACGTGCGTGCCAGCGCGCAGACGCCGCTCGAGTACGCGTACCGCGTCGAGCTCCGCTCGCCGGACGTCGAGCGCCGCTTGGCCATCGTGCGCTACCTGGGCTCGCGCCGTGTCGATGCGGAACTCGTGCTCGATGCGTTGAAGGGCGCGGTCTCCGACGCGGCGCGCGAGGTGCGCGTCGCGGCAGCGCGCGGCTTGGCGGCGGCGCGCAATCGCCCCGACGCAGTCGCCGCGCTCGTCGACCAGTGGGGGCTCGAGAAGGAGAGCTTCGTCGCCGCGACCCTGTTCGCGGCGCTCGAGGAGCTCACGTTCGAGCGCTTCGAGAGCAGTGCGGCCGCGGCGCGTTGGTGGCGCGAGGACGGCGGCAAGCGTTGGCGCCAGGCGCGCTTCATCGAGTGCGAGAGCGCGCTCGCCGACCGGCGCGTGAGCGGCGGCGGACTCGGCTCGAATCCGAGCGCGTTCGGCGGTCTGTGTGTCGATCGCTGCTTCGGCGCGGATCCGTCGGACCGCATGGAAGTCGTGCTCGAAGCGCCGACGGCGGGCCCGCGCGAAGTGCGCCTGCGCTACGCGTGTCCGCGCGGCGGCGCACGCATCGCGCTGCGCGTGTGGCGCGGCGACGAGATCGTGTTCACGCGCGAAGGGCTGGAGGTCGTGGGCACCGCCGATTGGCAGACGTGGAGCTGGCTCAGCGTACCGGTCGGCGACTTGCGAGCGGGCAAGCATCGCGTCGAGCTCCTGCTCGCCAATGGTTGCATTGCCTGCGACGTGATCGGTCTGACCCCGCGAACGCAATAGCGTTCGCGGGCTGAGACCGATCACGTCGCAGGCAATGCAACCACTCGGTGGGGCGAACGCTCTGCAGCTGCCTCTCTTCTTCTTCCGCCGCCTGCACTCACCTCTTCCCGCCCGTCATCGGAACGAACCGCACCGGAAACAACACCGTCCGCGTGCAGCCGTGTTCGTGCTTGTCGATGACGACGAGCTGCTGCTCGCGACCTCCGATCGGCAGCACCATGCGCCCGCCCACGCGCAGCGCGTCGATGAGCGGTGCGGGGACCTCTTCGGGTGCCGCTGCGACGAGGATCGCGTCGAACGGCGCACCTTCCGTGCACTCGGTCCATGCGTCGCCCGCGCACACGCGCGCATTCGCGAAGCCGAGCCGAGCGAGCGTCACGCGCGCCAGATCCGCGAGCTCCGGGACGATCTCGAGCGTGCGCACGTCGCGCGCGAGTGTCGCGAGCACGGCGGCTTGATAGCCGCTGCCCGTGCCGACCTCGAGCACGCGCTCCGCGCCGCGCAGGCCGAGTACATCCGTCATTGCGGCGACTATGTACGGCTGCGAGATCGTCTGCCCAGCGCCGATGCAGAGCGGCCGATCCGCGTACGCTTCGGCGGCGAGGTGCGGCGGCACGAACTCGTGCCGCGGAAGTGCACGCAGCGCGAGCAAGACGCGCGAATCGGTGATTCCGCGGGCCGCGATCTGCTCGCGCACCATCGTCTCGCGCTCCTCCACGCGATCGTCAGAGTTGGGACTGCGGTGTGAAACCATTGCGCGCACGCGCAGCGCGCGTGGACGGCGCACGCGCGTTTCGCGATGCTCTATAACATGCCGCCGCCGGATGCTCCTCGATTGCGCGACACGGTGGGACGACTCGTCGTCTTCAATTGTCACGAGGCGTGGGTCCACCAGCTCGACGGCCTGCCGTACGACCTCGATGTCGTCGTCGGGCTCAAAGGACGCTACGCCGAGCGCTGGGACAACGCGATGCGGCCGTTGCCCGCGCGCGCGAGGGAAGTGCGCTTGCCGGAAGTGCGCACCGACGACGTGAGCTGCGTCGTCACGCACAACATCACGGACCTGCTCGACGTGAAGGCCTTCGATGCGCCGAAGATCCTCGTGCTCCACTCGACGCTCGCTGGGCGCCTGCACACCGAGCAGAGCGACCTCGACCCTGCTCGCGCGAGCGAAGTACTGCACGTCTACGCGGAGCGCGCCGGCGTGCACGTCGTCGCGGTCTCCGAGCTCAAGGGCCGCTCGTGGGGCTTCACGCAGGATGTCGTCGAGCTGAGCGCGGATCCAGGCGCATACCCGGAGCCGACGTGCGAGCTCGCATCGGGCTTGCGGGTCAGCAACTTCGTGCAGCGGCGTCGGGAAATCTTGTGCATGGATCTGCACGACGCCGCGTTCGCGGGATTGCCGTTGCGAATCGTCGGCCACAATCCCGAGCTGCCGGGAGTGCGCGCGGCCGGGAGCTGGAACGAGCTCAAGGAGATCCTGCGCGTGCACCGCTTCTTCGTGCACACCGCCGATCCGCGGCTCGAAGACGGCTACAACATGGCGACGCTCGAGGCGATGGCCGCGGGCTTGCCGGTGCTCGGCAATCGCCATCCGACGTCACCGATCGAGCACGAGCAGAGCGGCTTCCTCTCCGACGATCCGCGTGAGCTGCGCGAGTACGCGACGCGCTTGCTCGAAGATCGCGACCTCGCGTTGCGCATGGGTCGCGCAGCGCGCCGCACGGTGGAAGAGCGCTTCCACGTGCAGCGCTTCCGCGCGGGCTTCGAGCGCTCGATCGCCACGGCGCGCGCGAAATGGCGCACGCGTCGGCGCTGACGTCGATCAGTCGCCGACGCGGACGAGATCGAACTCCTTCGTCTCGGCCGGCTCGCCTGCGCTGAAGAACGTCCACGCGCTCTTCAGGTGATCCTTGTCGACCACGCGAATCACCGCTTGGTGCATGTGTCCGTCCTTGGCGCAGACCAGGTTCGTTCCGCCCGCGCAGCGGAAAGTGAGAGTTCCGTCGCTCGCGGTGTCCTGCATCCGCATCGCGCGGAGCACTCGCGCGTGAGCATCAGCTCGCCGTGATCGAGGTGGTACATCGTGATCATCTCGTGCGGCGTACCGGGGAAGAGATCCTCCATGAGGACGCTGCCACCCGACGTGATGCGGTACGTGATCGTTTCCTTCGGCTCCACGCTGCCAGGCTTGCTCTCCCAGCGGCCGGCGAGGACTTTCAACGCTTCGAACTGCGCTGCGGCGTCGGCGTCGCGAGGGCTGGCGCTCGTCGTCGTGCAGGCGGCAGCGAGCACGGCGAGCGATGAGCACGAGAGTGAGTGCACGAGAGTGAGTGCACGAGCTTCGCGGAGAGCCTCCTGCTTGCGTGTGGTGTGATCCGATCGAAGCGAGCGCTGGACGGCGTGTCGATTCGCGAACGGTTGCGAACGAACGGGCCGAGAACGATGCGACGCTCCCGGCCCGTTCTGCATCCGCGCGCTACTTCTTCGCGGGCATCTCGCCGCACTGCGCCTTCATGCCCTCCGTGATCTGCTCGGGCGACAAGTCCTTCATGTGCGTCGCGATCGACCAGGAGTGGCCGAACGGATCGGCGACTTGGCCGTAGCGATCGCCCCAGAACATGTCGGTCACCGGCATCTTCGCCGTGGCGCCGGCCTTCACCGCGCGGTCGAACGATGCGTCGACGTTGTCGACGTAGAGGTGCAGCGTGACGGGCGTGCCCTTGAGCGCGAGCGGTGATTGCGCGCCCATTTCCGGACACTCTTCACCGAGCATCACGGTCGCGTTTCCGATGCGCATCTCGGCGTGCATGGTCTTCCCGTCGGGACCGGGCATGCGGAACGTCTCTTTCGCGTCGAATGCCTTGGCATAGAACGCGACCGCCTTGTCGACGCCCTTGCAGACGATGTGCGGAGTGACGGACGTGTAGCCGTCGGGAATGGTTTTGACCTTCGCCATGTTGTTGCTCCTGGAATCGAGGGATGTTGCTCACCGCGCGGCAGACGACGGTGTGCGTCCGAATTTCTGCGTAGCGTAACCGACGATCATGCCGGTGATCGCGCCGGGCAGCATGATCTCCCAGTAGTAGTGGTCGCCGTACTTGTCGCCCATTAGGGCAACCAAGTACGCGAGCAAAGTTCCGAGCACCAAGCCAACGACGAGTCCGGCGGGAACCGAGCGCTTCCTCGTCGCAAGCCAGCCGAGCAGCACACCCACCAACAACCCCTTGAACGTCGATCCGATGACGATGTCGCGGATCTGCTCTTGGAGCTTCGGGCCGTAGAACCACGCCGAAGCACCGTCCACGCAACCGAGCACTGCGCCGAGGACGAGACCGAGCACGGGTTTGTTCACGTTGTGTTTCTCCTTCGCATGGATGTGCATTCGCGCGTGCGGATGCGAACGATCGCGGCCGCAAGCATGTTCCGCGTCACGGCGCTGTTCCTTTGGACGACCAGAACAAAAGGAACGCGACGCGCAGCACGAGGTAGGTGAGGACGAGGACGATCGCGGTCTGGTACCGCCCGGCGAAGCGCACGATGCGCGGGCCGAACCCCTCACGATAGGCGGAGACCGGCAGCTTCGACGCGTAGCGGTGTACCTCGTCGAGCAGCTCTCTCGCGTTGCGGTAGCGGTCGTCGCGCACGGCGGACATCGCCTTCCCGATGATCGCGCGCAATGCGCGCGGCAGCGATCGAGCCGGGTCGGGCCGTTCCGGCGAGCCGAGCAGCAAGAACGCGAGGATCGCTCCGAGCGCGAACACGTCGGCGCGCTCGTCGATCGCCGCGACATCGCCGCGCGCTTGCTCGGGCGGCATGTAGCCGGGCGTGCCGATCACGGTTCCGTGCTGCGTCGCGGGTGCTGCCGCGTGCGGAGCGGGCGCGCCGGCGTGCACGTCATCGCCGTGCAGCGACTTCGCGACGCCGAAGTCGAGCACGAGCACTTCGCCGAACGTCCCGACGCGCACGTTCTCGGGCTTCAGGTCGCGGTGGACGACGCCTTGCGCGTGTGCAGCAGCGACGGCTTCGCAGATGCGCGCGAACACGCGCAGCTTCTCGTCGGTCGTGTGCGTGCGGCGCGCGAACTCGTCGAGTCGTTCGCCGGCCACGTACTTCATCGCGTAGAACGCACGCCCGTCGGCCAGCGTGCCCGCGTCGTATACCGGCACGATGCCCGCGTGCTCGAGCCGCGCGAGGATGCGCGCCTCGGCGCGCAGCCGATCTGCGATCGCGCCGGAGCGCGCGGCGTCGTTCACGATCTTGATGGCGACGTCGCGGCCGAGCTCGAGATCTTCGGCGAGGTAGACGACGCCCATGCCGCCGCGACCGATTTCTTGCCGCACGCGGTAGCGGTCACTCGCGAACGCCGGCTCGTCGGGCAAGCGGCGCAGGTGCGACAGCGCGGCGTCGGAGAGATCGCTCACGCGCGCTCTTCTCCGAGCAACGCGCGCGACTCGGCCTCGAATTCGTCGTCGTCCGTGCAGATCACGCGCAGCCGCGCGCGCACGCGCGCCTTGAACTCGCGGCGCGCCCACGCGAGGTCGTTCGTGACTTGCGTCACCGGGACGCCGTGCTCCGCTGCGAGCGCCGCGTACGTCGGTGCAAGGCTCGCGTCGGGGCCCTCGACGTCGTAGCGCTGGAACATGGCGAACACGCGCTGTTTGCCGGTGCGCTCGCACGCGGTGCGCAGCTCCTCGAGCGCGTGCTCGAACAAGCCGCGCACCCACTCGCGGTGGAAGAGGCGCTCGAGCTCCGGATCACCGGGCGCCGTCGTGTGTTCGTCGATGTCGACGTGACCGCGGTCTCCGCCGCGCTTCTGTCGCGAGCGCGACTCGAGCTCGTGCGCGACGTGGCGATCGAGGCACGTGCGCAGGAACGTCCGAAAAGTCCCCTTCGACGCGTCGTACGCCGAGAAGAAGCTCTTCTCGAACGCGCGCAACAAGAAGTCCTGCGTCAACTCCTGCGCGTCGTCGTTCGAGAGCTTCCAGCGCGCGCGCACGTACGCGTACACGGGCTTCCAATACGCGGCGGAGATCGTCTCCCAAGCCTCCTTGCGCGCGAGCGGATCGTCCGCGCGTGCGGCGACGATCGCGGAGTGACGCGTGCGCGGGAAGCGGCTGCCCCCGCCGCCGAGGTCGGTGTCGTGTTCGCGATGGGGGGACACGCGGATCCACGAATACCACACGCTTGCGCGGTGCGTATCATCCGCGCTCTTCGATCGATGCTCGACTCGAACCGAACGCGCGCTCCGTCGTCTGCGACCGATCCCGGCGCGGTGATGCACCGCATCCACGCCACGGTCGACTCGATCCCGCGCGGCTGTGTCGCGACGTACGGCCAAGTCGCCGCCGAAGCGCTGCTGCCGCGACGCGCGCGCCTCGTCGGTCGCGCACTCCGCGAGTTGCCGAAGGGATCGACACTCGCATGGCACCGCGTCGTCGGTGCGGGCGGGCACATTCGCGTCGGCGGAGCTTCGGCCAGCGAGCAGCGACGCCGGCTCGCGAGCGAAGGCGTGCGCGTCGACGCACGCGGTCGCATCGACATGAAGCGCTTCGCGTGGACGAGCGCGGAGTCGGAGCATGGCACGCACGCTGAGAAGGCCGTCGTGCCGCCGCGCGCGAAGGCGACGAGCTTGCTCGCGACGGTCCTCGCCGAGCTCGAGCGTCACGGCCTCTTGCTCCAGCAAGACAAGCAGCTGCCGAACGTCGTGCAGCTCGTGACGGGCGAGACGTTGCGCTCGTCGTGGTGGAAGCATCCGTGTGCGCACGACGTGTTCCGCGTCCTTGCGGAGCTCGCGGCGCACCGCGACGTGCTGTTCACGAAGCTCATCGGTGGCAAGGTGACGCTCGTGCACCGGAGTCTCTGGCCCGCGCTCGCCGCGGTCGCGTTGGAGCGCGCGCCATGGCAGACGCGCGGGTTGTCGGCGGCTGCGAAGCGTTCGATCGCACGCGTCGAGGCCGAGTCGTCGATCGAGGCGAGTGGTGCGGCCGCGAAGGAGCTCGAGCTGCGCTTGCTCGTCGTGTCGGCGCAGCGTCACACCGAGTCGGGCGAGCACGCGCTCGTGCTCGAGTCGTGGCCGACGTGGACGAAACGAGTGCGCTGTAAGTCGCTGCGCGACGTGGGGAAGGCGCGCGCGCGCTTGGAAGCCGCCGTCGAGCGACTGGGCGCGGCGAATGCGTCGCTCCCGTGGCATGCGCGGCAGGCTCGCCGATGAAAAGAAAAGAGCGCGCTCTGCGCGCGCTCGTGTGCATCACCGGCGTTTCGCGCTATCTACGCGTCGACCGCAGGCACGTAGTCCTTCGCGCCCGGCTCCATTTGCCCCGTCGCGCGCACGTACAAGTCGAAGATCTTCTGCTCGATCGGGAACCTGTAGCGGCCGGTTTTCAGGCGCCAGCCCGCGGACTTGCTGAGCAAGTCGCGCATCCACTGCGGGCCTTCGGTCACGTGTTTGTCGTAGATCGCGGCGGTGTTGTTGTATAGGCGCCACGTCTCGCGCACGTCCTCCGGCAGCGGCGTGTTGTGCGAGTTGTACTTGTATTCGAAGCACTTGCCCCACTCGTAGAAGTCCTTGGGGGGCTCGTAGCCGAGCTTGATCGCCGCATCGAAGTCCTCGGTGCCCGGGATCGGGCGGAACGGATAGACCTCGGAGCCGGCGATCGGGAAGCGGTGCTTCACCTTCGCGGCTTGCTTGAGCGTCTCGATCATCGATTCGCGCGTCTCGCCCGGATAGCCAATGATCCAGAACGTGCCCGGCACGATGCCGCGCTTGGCGAGCTTCTCGATCGCCTGCGGAATGTGATCGATGTCGATCTCTTTCTTGATGCGCTCCTGCATCTCCTTCGTGCCGGTTTCGGCGCCGAGCCAGAGCAGGTGGCACTTCGATTCCTCGAGGAGGTCGAGCGTGTCCTCCTTGTATCGCATGATCGTTTCGATCTCGATCGTGCCGTTCCAGTGGATCGGCACCTTCAAGTCGACGAGCGTTTGGCAGAACTCCTTCGTGCGCTTCTCCGCGACGCCCCAGTTCGCATCTTGGAAGCGCAACACGTCGAACTTGAAGCGCTGTTGCAGCTCCGCGATCTCTTCGGCGAGCTGCTTGCCCGGGATCGCCTTCCAACGGCGGTTCGTCACGAGCGGTGAGCAGCAGAACGTGCACGGCTCCGGGCAACCGAAGCTCGAGAAGTGGCTGAACGCGCGCGGCGGATTGTCGGGCGTCCAGTGACCGGGTAGCGGGAAGCGGTGGCGCACCTTGTGGTGCGTCGGCCGCACTTGGATCTCCGCGTAGCGCTCGTACTCGAGCAAGTGCCACGGCACCGGCGCGAATTGATCGAAGCCGACGACGGCGCGGTGCTCCGTGTACACCATGCGTCCGTCGCGTTGGATCGCGAGACCGGGCACCTGCGCGAGGTCGACGCCGCTGTCGAGCGCTTGGACGACTTCGCGGAAGGTGATCTCGCCTTGGCCGATGCCGACCGCGTCGGCGATTCCGCCGTCGAGGTACATCTGCGGGATGACGCTCGGGAACCAGCCGCCCCAGATGATCGGCAGCTTCGGGTAGCGCTCGCGCACGGCCTTCGCGACCACGTAACCGTCGTAGACCTGGTAACCGAGGATGCACGAGCTCGCGAAGCACAGCGCGCCGTCGCACGCCTCGACGACCTTCTTCAGGTAGTCGGGCTCGATCATCGCGTCGATCATCACGACCTCGTAGCCGTCCGCGACGGGACCGGACGCGATCTGCAGGAGCTCGAGCGGGAGCAAGTCCGCGCTGAACATCTCGCCGCGCGTCGGATCGGCGCGGTGGGGCAGGAAGAGGACGATGCGTTTCTTGCGGTCGATCATCGGGTGCGGGGATCGTCGCTCCGTGTGGAGGCGTGGCGTCGGGAGCCCGCGGCGGGCGGGGCTCCGGCTATCGGACCGGTGCTGCGGATCGCGTGAGCGCTCACCGCATCAGTCTGTCCCGGACTCATCAATTCGTGGCGAAGGGCGTGCGATCGTTCGGTCCGCCGGCATGCCGAGCCGAGCTGGACGCCGCGGTCCGGATGCAGAGGCGGCCCTTGCCTCGCGATCTGGAGAACGGGCAGGGAAGTCTACACGAAGGGCGCAGACCCGGCAGATGTGCGCGAGGCGCCCGCCTCATCCTCCGCCGATTCCGCCACGCACCGGACCTCCGAACCCACCCATCGGATTGCCTGGCACGCCCGGCTGCGTGCCCTCTTCTGCTCCGCCCTTGCCCGGCGGCGCCGGCTTGTAGTTCACGGTGGCCCACGCGCGCCAGGCTTCGTCGAATTCCGCGTAATTCATCTCGAAGCACTCACGGAACTGCGTGCGCTGGTGCTCGGGCAGGTTGGCGCCGGTCGGAACGCCCTGTGCGTCGGTGCAGCGCTTCATCGCCCACAGGAATTTGCCGAAGCCTTCGGGCTGCGTCTTCATCAGGTACTCGACCATCGACCACAGCACGAAGTGGTGGTCGAGCTTCAGCTCGGCGTAGCTCTTCAGGCTCACGAGCTCGGCGAGTCGCGGCGCGTCGCCCTGCGCGAGGATCTTCAGCACCTCCGCTTTCCAGTTGCTCTTGCTCGACACCTGCGGCACGGCGCCCTCACTCGAGTCGAAGCTGTTCGAATCGACTTGGATCTCGCGCTCGAACACGTGTGCGAGCCCTTCGTGCAGCCACACCGGCGTGTCGTAGGAGTAGTGCAGCAGGCCGTCGAACAGGTTGTGCGCGAGGTTGAACGCCAAGTGCCCGTGGAGCGCGAGGTCTTGGCGCAGCGCGCCTTCCTCGGTGTGACAGATGACGCCGATCGAGCCGTGATCGACGTAGTGCCAGCGCTGGCTGTTCTTCGTCTGCAAGCCGGTGTGCGCGGCCAGGAACTTCGTCTGCAGCGTCGCGTTCGGGAGGAACAGGATCTCGTACTTGCGCTTCATGCCGAGGTACGGGCCCTCGCCGCGGTAGTCGCCGATGAGCGATTGCGACTTGCCGTCGTTGAACACGAAGTCGTGTCCCGCGATCAGGTCGAGGAAGCGCGCGTGCAGGTCTTCCGCGCGTTGCGCGAACATGTGCACGCGCAGCCACGGATCGAGCGTCGCGGTCTCGGGCTTCACGTCCGGCAGCATGGTCTGCAGGCGCGTGAGCTCGGCGATGTAGCGCTTCTTGTCCTCGAACTTGATCTTTCCGATGCCGAGCGCGAGGCCGATCTTGAAGTTTTTCGTCTCGAGCCAATGCACCTGGACGCCGGTGAGCAGCTCGTCGACCTTGGCCGTGTCGTTCAGCCCGAACTCGAAGCCGCCGTGGTTGACGAGCCCCGCGGCTTCCAGAAGCACGGGATCGTTGTGGCAGTACGGGCAGTTGACGGGATCGCCCGGCGGCGGCTTCTTCGCCTTCTGCGCGCGCGCCCCCGACGCGAACGACACGACGAACCACAGGGCGAGCGCGCCGAAGAGCACGCCGCGCGACAGCGTGCGCGGGATCACAGCAGCTTCTCCTTCCACTTCTTCGCGAGCTCGATCGCTTCGAAGACCGGCAGCTGAGCGAGCGGCGGTTCGCCGTCGACGATGCCGCGCAGCGCGTTGATCGCCGCGACGCGCAGCGAGTTGTCGCTGTCGTCGAGGAACGGCTTCACGAACGCGATGGTCGACGAGTCGCCGCAACCGGCGAGCAGATTGAGCGCGGCGACCTTCTCCTTGCGCTGTCCGTCCTTCACGCGCTCCATCACGAAGCGCGACGCTTCCTCCCCGCGCACGGAGTCGAGCGCGACGCGGATCTCCGGCTCGCGTTTTCCGGTCACATCGAGCGCTGCGGTCCACATTTGCGGGAGCCCTTTGAGCGAGCCGGCCGCGGTCGCGCAGAGCGCCGCTGCGTACGCTTCGTCCGGGCCGGCCTTGTCGCCGAGCTTCGCGACGCGTGCGAGAGCAGCTTCCGCTGGTGCCAAGAGCTCCTGGTCGGGGAACGCGGCCGCACGCCACAGCGCGAACGTGCGCGTGAGCGCCGACTTGTCGTCGAACTCCTTCGCGAGCAGCCGCGTCTGCGCGGCGTCCGTCGTCACGAGCAGCACCTCGTGCAGCCGTTCGCGCGCCGCGTCGTCGCGTTCTTTGCCGTAGCGATCGAGCAGGAACGGCACCGCGCTCGCGCCGGCGGCTTCGAGCGCCGCGCGCGCTTGGCGCTCCATCTCCGGCAGTCGCGCCTTGACGAGCCGCTCGATGTCGGTGAGCAGCACGTCCTTGTCCGCGGGCTTCGGCCACGCGGCGAGCCGCTCGACCGCGGCGGGTGATTTCTCCTGCGCGGCGACGGGTGCAGTGCGCGCGTGCGTGGCGTCCGCGAGTGCGGGTAACACGAGGGCGAGGGCGAGGACGATCTTCACGGGGTTCCTCCGCGGAAGCGGTACTGCATCTCGGTCGGCACGAAGTCACGCCAACTCTCGTCGACGAAGGTCAGGCGGGATCGCTCGAGGGTCTCTGCGAGCGCGGATTGTCCCGCGTTCGGATCCAAGTAGCCGAAGTCGTAGGCGGCGATCGTGAACGACGTGTCCAGCGGTGTGCGCGCAGGCGGGCGAGCGGTGATCGAGAACACGTGGAAGGCGCCCGGACTTTCGACGACTGCGCTCCATGTGTTCATCGGCATGTCGAACGCTGTGCGCCACACGCCGAGGCCGATCGCTCGCCACGCGCCTTCGCGCGTCGACGGAGCGTTTTCCGCGGGAGTCCCACCGGAAACCAGCAGCGCGCGCGCTTCCTCGGCTTGCCGCTTGGCGGCCGCGCGCCGATCGGGCTCGCTCGCGCGGGCGGCCGCGAGCGGCAGCACCTGCTGGGTCAGCGCGAGCCGCCGCAGTTGTGGCAGCGTGAACTGCGGTTCGAGCATCGCGAACCAGCCTGCGACTTCGTCGACTTCCTCGAGCGTGATCGCCTGGTCATCCACGGCGAGCACGGTACCCGTCGGCCAAGTAGGCGTGGGCGCGGCCGGCTCGCTGCACGCGGGCAGGGCGAGCAGCAACACCGCGGCGGAGCGTGTGAGCGTGCATTTCTCTCCGCGTGCTGCCGTCGCCGATTCCGATCCAACGACGCCGCTCCGCGCGCGTTGGCGCGACCACAGCAGGCCGTCGTGAGCAACGGAGGCTCGGGTGGAGGCGACGGACGCGCGCATCGAGGAACCTATCTGGGACACCCGCGGGAGTTACGGCGACCGCAGCGAGCAGGCTCCCGCGGCGGGTCAGTTCCCGCTCGCGTCCTCGCGCGGCGCGTCGAAGCAGCCCACGAACTTGAGCGTGTTGTCCACGACGAAGCGGTACGTGGCGAGGATGTTCTGCTCGATCGGCTCGAGGCCGCCCGCGACGAGGACCTGGCCGAAGCTCGCCTGGTTCTCGATGTACAAGGAACGCGGGTCGTTGTTGAACGACTCGATCTTCAGCATGAACAGGTTCGCGTTGTTCTCGTCGGGCGGGAACACCATGCGGTAGCCGTAGAGCTGCGCGTCGCGACCGAAGGCGCGCGGCTCGTCGTCGAAGCCGAACATGCCTTGCTTCAGGTACGTGCGGCTGTCGGAGAACGAGCGCGGGTTCACGAGCGTCCGCACCGTGACGTGCTGGGCGGTGAACACCTGGATGTTGCGCAGCTCGCTGACTTGGTCCGAGATCGCGCGCACGCGCCCCGCGAAGTCGTCGTAGGTGAGGCTCGACAGCTCCTCGCGGAACTGGAACCGGTCGGCCAAGAACGCGGCGTAGGAGTTTGCGCCGGGTTGGGCGACGGGATTGCTGAGCACGGCACCGGCGGGCGTCACCGCGAAGCTCGTGTACGCCGGCTCCGGCGCCTGGAACATCTGGTTGTGCAGGCGCTGGATCGCCGCTGCGTCCGGTTGGACGGGCGGATGGAAGAGATCGCAGTGCAGCGCGATCGTCCGCGGGGTGTAGAGCATCGGGCGCGACCGGTTGGGTTTCACGGCGAAGGTCCGTCCACGGCGATGAGGGTGTCGATGGTGGGGATCACGGCGAGAGTCGAGCGTCGACCAGGTTAGCCGAAAGGCGCTGCCGCCATCCGCGCTCGCAGGGAACCTGGGGCTCGAAAGGCGCGTCCACGAGCTTCCGCCACGAGGGCGAGTGGGCCGAGCGGAGGCGCGCCTCCTCTAATCCATTGCGGCGCGGGCTGCATCCCGGCTCGTCGCGTGTCGGGCTCGCCGCTGCGCGACATCGTTCCGTCAGGCGGCGCGAACGGCATGTCCGAGGTCATTCCGCCGTCCTCTAAACGCAAAAATCCCTTCACGCGCTCGCGGGTGTGCCCGTAGGCTGGCCCTCCCAAAAACCCGGCCGGCAAGCCGGAAACCGCGCTCGCGCGTGTTCTGCGAGACGATCCCCATGCAAGCTGCAACATCATCCCTCGGCCTGTTCGTCGCTGGATTCTTCTGGCTGACGTCACCCAGCGCTGCGACGACCACGGCGCTCGCGCCGGCGAAGGCCGAAGCCGCGCCCGCACAAGCGGAGACCTCGATCTTCGGAGCGCCGTTGTTCGTCAACGGACGGCGCATCACCGACGACGAGATCAAGCTCTATCTGATCCACGGTCCGTACAAGCTCGCGTTCGAGCTGAATCGGATCGGGCTCGTCATCCAGGAGGAGCTGCGGCGCCAAGCCGCGGAAGCAGCCGAGATGGAGCTGCGCAAGCGCGAGAGCGAGAAGCCGTTCGCGACTCCGGAAGAGCGGCAAAAAGCGCTCGCGACGGAGACGGCGAAGCAACTCGAACTGTGCAACGAGCGCTATCGCGTGACGGACGACGAGTTCAACGAAGAGTTCGCGCGCACGCTCGAAGAGTTCAAGAAGAAGTACCCGATCCTCAATCTCCAGAACGAGATCGTGCGCGCCTACCGCGACATCGAGTGGTACAAAAAAGAGCTGCGTCAGTCGCTGCTGTTCGACAAGGTCTTCCTGCCGAACAATCCGGAGGAATGGCCGATCGTGACGATCGAGGCCGTACTGGCCGACTCGGGCGAGCCGATGCTCGAGGACGCGAAGCTCGGCTACAAGCTGCGCAAGGAGTGGGCGGACAACCACAACGAGACCAAGGTCCCGAAAGAGGAAGGGATCTATCTCCAGGTGCTGCGTCAGATCGTGCGCGACGCGATGTTCAACCTGATCGATTTCCGGTCGAACACGGACGGCCTACCCGACGATCAGATCCTGTGGGCGGACACGAACGGCGACGGAACGCCGGAGCTGCAGCTGAAGACCGAAGACCTCTGGAAAGAGGTCGCGCCGATCACGCAGTCGCACGAGATCGAAGAGGCGAAGCGCTGGCTCATCGCGTACTACTCGACGCACGACCGGCTGAAGAAGGAAGGCGCGCTCATCAGCGCCGAAGAGCTCCGCGCGGGCGTCCGCGAGTACGAGAAGCAGTTCGAGGGCACGCACATCAACCTCGCGTTGAACGTGACCGAGATGCGCTACTTCCCGTCCGTCGAGACGTTCAAGGACTTCTACCACCTGCACCTGAGCTTCAAGAAGGCGAAGGAGCCCGAGCTGGCGGCGACGGCCGGCGGCGGTGCGGCATCGAGCTCCGAGGTCGCGCCGGTTCTGCGCAAGCAGCTCGACCGGACGAACAGGATGCTCGGCCTCGGACAAGTCGATGCGGAGTTCATGCTCGTCTCGGCGTTCGATTATCCGAAGGGTCAATGGAAGCCGGACGGTTGGTCGTGGGCCGAGAAGCGCGCGAAGGAGCTCAAGGCGCAAGTCGACGACTACCAGAAGAAGCTGGCCGACGAGCGGGCGAAGGAAGCCGACGCGCGCACGAAGGGCGAAGAGTACAAGTCGTCGGAAGAGCTGCTCGACTTCTACCGCTGGTGGACGCAGCTGATGGACGACAACTCCGAGTACTGGGATCCGCCGCCGCCCGAGGGTCAGGGCGCCAAGCAGAGCATGATCTCGTACAAGATGAAGGGTCGCTTCGGTGAGAAGTACCGCAACGACCTGCTCACGTTCCTCGAGGAGACCGAGTTCTCCGAATGGGTGCGCGGCGGGTCGCTCACCGACAAAGTGTTCTTCGATCAAGAAGTCGGCACGGTCGCCGGTCCGTTCAAGGGCCCGCGCGGCTATTACCTGACGTACGTCAAGCGCCGCAAGCCGGCGACGCAGCCGCTGATCCTGAGCAATCCGCGTCACCAACAGCTGCTCAAGGACGACTATCTGCGTTGCGCGTTCATCGACTACGCGCGCGAGTCCATCGCCCAGGCCGAGGTGAAGGGTTTCGACACGAAGAACTGGTGAGATCCCGCCGCACCGTGAAGAGGCCGCTGCCGAGCTCGAATCGGCGGCGGCCTCTGCGTTTCTAGCCCGTGGTGAAAGTCGTTCGGCGCAAGAGCTGCCCGTTCGCGACGGCCCGGCGCCGCGCGCTCCCCGTTCGATGCACAGGGCCAACGCGAACGGACGACTTTCGCGCGCGAAGCACTTTCACCACGCGCTGCTCGTCGTTTTGACACCCCTCGTCCGTGCGTGAATGATGGCCCCGTGAGCGCGGAACTCCGGACCACGGTGCGGCTGTTGAAGCCGCACGCACGCCCGCACGTGTGGGCTTTCGTGCTGCTCGGCGTGCTCGGCTGGATCACCGCGCTCGGCCAGAAGTCCGTCCTGTTGCTCGTCTACCCGGCGATCGACGTCATCTTCCCGACCGGCGGCGCACGGGCCGCGCCGAAGCCGGAGCCGAACGGCTTCGTCGAGCACGTCGCCCGCGATCTGGAGTCGTTCGTGCACGGCCTGCACGGATGGATCCTCGGCGATCTCGCGACGCCGGAGAACCGCCTCGGCGCGCTCGGCCGCATCGCGCTCGTGCTGTCGGTGCTGGCTGTCGTCGCGTCGCTCACGCAGTACGCGTTCCTGACGCTCGCACGCTGGATCGCTCTGCGCATGGTCGTCGAGCTCCGCGCGCGCATCGCCAAGCACTTGATGGGCCTGTCGATGGTCTATCACGGACGCCGGCACTTCGGCGATCTGCTCTCGCGCGTCAGCAGCGACGTGACGACGACGCTCAACGTCCTCAACGTCGCGATGAAGGATCTGATCCAGGAGCCGCTGCAAGGCGCCGCGTCGCTCGTGATCGCGGCGTCGGTCGCACCCGTGCCCGCGCTCTGCGTGACGCTCGGGCTCGTGTTCATCGTGCTGCCGATCGCGGTCCTTTCGCGGCGCGTGCGGCGCGGCAGCTCGAAATCGCTGACGACACTCGGCTCGTCGGTGCAAGCCTTGTCGCAGATGTTCCAAGGCGTGCGCACGGTGAAGGCGTTCCGCGCGGAGGAGCGCGAGCTCGCGCGCTACCGCGAGATCAACGAGAGCTACGTGCGCACGACGATGCGCATGGTGCGCGCGCAAGCGATGTCGAACGCGTCGACGCTGTTGCTCAGCCACGTCGGCATGGCCGCGATGGTGTTCGTCGTCGGTTACTTGACGGTAGGAGCGGGCCTCTTCACCGACGTGAAGGAGCTCAGCGCGTTCTTCCTCGCCGTCGCCGGCGCGTACGCCAGCGTCAAGGACATCACGAAGGCCGGGACGGTCGTGCAAGAGTCCGTCGGCGCGTCGGAGCGCATCCAATCGTTGCTGGACGAGCAGAGCGATCTCGTCGAGCCCGCGGGCGCGCGTACGATCGGCGGACTCGGCGCCGGTGTGCGCTTCGAAGGCGTCGGCTTCCGCTACGTCGACGGCGAGAGCGACGCGGTGGCCGCGATGGATCTCGAGATCCGACCGGGCGAGACGATTGCGCTCGTCGGTCCCTCCGGCTCCGGCAAGAGCACGATGATCGATCTCATCGCGCGCTTCATCGATCCGTCGCGCGGCCGCATCACGGTCGACGGCAGCGACCTGCGCGAGCTGTCGCTCGATTCGTGGACGGCACAGTACGCGATGGTCGGACAGGTGCCGTTCCTGTTCCACACGTCGATCGAGGAGAACATCCGCTACGGCAAGCCCGACGCGACCCACGCCGAGGTGGAGGTCGCCGCGCGCGCCGCGGGCATTCACGAGTTCATCACCGCGCTGCCGCAAGGCTACGCGACGAACGTCGCCGACGCGGGCTCGCGCCTCTCCGGCGGACAGCGGCAGCGCATCACGATCGCGCGCGCGTTCCTCAAGGACGCGCCGCTGCTCTTGCTCGACGAGGCGACGAGCGCGCTCGACACCGAGTCGGAAGCCGTCGTGCAGGAAGCGCTCGACCGCTTGATGGCGCACAAGACCGTCGTCGTCATCGCGCACCGGCTCTCGACCGTTCGCAACGCCGATCGCATCGCTGTTCTCGAGGACGGCCGCGTGGTCGAGATCGGATCGCACGAGGCGCTGCTCGCGCGCGGCGGTGCGTACGCCAGGCTGTACGCCGCTCAGTTCGCGAGCGGCCAAGAAGTCGCGATCTGAGCGCCCGAAGCGCCACCGAGATGTACTTCGTCGCGCTGCGGATGCTGACTGGCGATCGCGCCAAGTACATCGGAATCATCGTGGGCCTCACGTTCGCGTCGCTGCTCATCACGCAGCAGATGGCGATCTTCACCGGGATCATGACGCGCACGTTCGGGACGATCACCGACCTCGGGCAGGCGGAAGTGTGGGTGATGGACCCGAAGGTGCAGTTCATCGACGACGTGAAGCCGATGCAGAGCACCGAGCTCTATCGCGTGCGTGGCGTCGAAGGCGTCGAATGGGCCGTTCCGCTGTACAAGGGTCTGCTCAAGGCGCGTCTCTCGAACGGAAACTTTCAGACGGTCAACGTCCTCGGTCTCGACGACGCGACACTGATCGGTGGTCCGCCGGTCATGGTCGCGGGTCGCCTGGAGGACCTCCGCCGCAGCGAATCGGTGATCGTCGACGAGGTCGGCGCGCGCACCAAGCTCGCCAAACCGCCCACAGTGCCAGGCGGAGCGCCCGTTCCGCTCGCCGTGGGCGACACGCTCGAGATCAACGATCACCGCGCGATCGTCGTCGGCCTGTGTCAGGTGCAGCGCACGTTCCAGTCGCAGCCGGTCGTCTACACGACGTACGCGCGTGCGACGACCTACGCGCCGCGCGAGCGCAAGCTCCTCTCGTTCGTGCTCGTCGACGTCCAGTCGGGCCACGACGCGCGCGAGGTGTGTGCGCGCATCGGCGCGGCGACCGGTCTCGCGGCGTACACGCGCCAAGACTTCCAGTGGATGACGATCCGCTACTTCATGAAGTACACGGGCATCCCGATCAACTTCGGCATCGCCGTGCTGCTAGGCTTCATCGTCGGAGTCGCCATTGCGGGGCAGACGTTCCATAGCTTCACCCTCGAGAACCTCAAGCAGTTCGGCGCACTGAAGGCCATGGGAGCCGGCAACCTTCTGCTGTTGAGGATGATCCTGCTCCAGGCGCTCACCGTCGGGGTGATCGGCTATGGCCTGGGAGTGGGCGCGGCAGCAGGACTCTTCGGCAACCTGGCGAAGCGCTCGCCGCTGGCGTTCTACCTCCCGCCGGAGCTGCTGGTCGGTACCGGCGTGGCCGTGCTGTTGATCTGCGGATTCTCCGCGCTCTTCAGCATCGTGAAGGTG
>JBJXHG010000031.1:0-11795 GCA_046160865.1 Planctomycetota bacterium
CGGCCCTTGTTCGCGACGTTGAAGTTCCAGTCGCGCGAGAACACGAAGTCGCGGCTCGGCTCGAACTGGAAGACGGTGTGCTCGGCATCGACGGGCTGCGGCCGCAAACCCGTGCTGACCGGGAAGAAGCGCAGGACGTTTTCAGCGATCAGCGCGACGACCGCGAAGCCCACGAGGAGAGCGACGAGTCGCCGCCGTAGCGGTCGGTTCATGTAAAGCGCCTTTCAGAGGTGCACGCAGAGAGCCCGGCTCGTCGCCGCTTTCGTTGGGCGGGACAACTGAAAGGGGCTCGCTAGCAGTCCGTGGTGAAAGTGCTTCGAGCGCGAAAGTCGTCCGTTCGTGTCGGAACCAGGAGCACGACCGCAGGCGAATCCTCGTGATTCGCCGAGGATCGAGCGACGCCGTGCCGGCGCGAACGGGCCGCTTTCGGGCTGAATGACTTTCACCACGGGCTGCTAGCCCACGGTACCGATCGCAGCGTGCGCTGCCACCCCGACGTCGGCCGACAGCGCGCGCTCCGCCGACGAGCCAGCGACCGGATCCAGCGCGGCTTGCACGGCGTCGTCGACCGTCTCCAGCCAGACGAACGTGAGCCCGCGGCGGACGGACTCCGGGATCTCGTCGTAGTCGCGCTTGTTGCGCGCGGGCAGGAGCACCGTGTGGATGCCGGCGTTGAACGCCGCGATCACCTTCTCCTTGATTCCGCCTACGGGCAGCACCAGACCGCGCAGGCTGATCTCGCCCGTCATGGCGAGGTCGCTCTTCACCGTGCGGCTCGTGAGCAGCGACACGAGCGCGGTGTACATCGTGACTCCTGCGCTGGGACCGTCCTTCTGGATCGCGCCGGCCGGGATGTGCACGTGGATGTCGGTGTCCCGGAAGATCGCCGGATCGAGACCGAGCTCGCTCGTGCGCGACTTGACGAGGCTGATCGCGGCGAGCGCGCTCTCGCGCATGACGTCGCCGAGCTGACCCGTCAGCGTGAGGTGGTTCGCGCCCGGCATGCGCGTCGCTTCGATGAACAGGATGTCGCCGCCGACGGGCGTCCAGGCGAGGCCGGTCGCGACGCCCGGAACGGACGTGCGCATGGCGGTGTCGTTCTCGAACCGCGGCGCACCGAGGACCGCGACGATGTCGGCGACGTCGAACTTCACGAGCTCGCTCGTGCCCTCCGCGATCCGCGTCGCCGCGCTGCGGAAGAGCGAGCCGATCTCGCGCTCGAGGTGGCGAACGCCGGCTTCGCGCGTGTAGGCGCGGACCACCTCGCGCAGCGCTTCTGCGCTGATCTCACATTGCGCGCTGGTGAGACCGTTCGCCTCGCGCTGGCGCGGGATGAGGTAGCGGCGTGCGATCTGCACCTTCTCCTCTTCCGTGTAGCCGGACAGGCGGATGATCTCGAGACGATCGCGCAACGGTCCCGGAATGGCGTCGAGGACATTCGCAGTGCCGATGAACATGGCGCGCGACAAATCGAACGGCACGCCCAGGTAGTTGTCGCGGAACGTGTCGTTCTGCGCGGGATCGAGCACTTCGAGCAGCGCTGCCGACGGATCGCCGTGCATGCCGAGGTTCAGCTTGTCGAGCTCGTCGAGCATGAACACCGGGTTGTTCGAGCCCGCCTTGCGCATGCCCTGGATGATGTTGCCCGGCAGCGCGCCGATGTACGTACGCCGGTGGCCGCGGATCTCGCCTTCGTCGTGCACGCCGCCGAGGCTGATGCGCACGAACTTGCGCCCCATCGCGCGCGCGATGCTCTGGCCGAGCGACGTCTTGCCGACGCCCGGCGGACCGACGAGGCACAGGATCGGCGACTTGCCGTTCGGCATCAGCTTCTTCACCGAGAGGAACTCGACGATGCGCCGCTTCACCTTCGCGAGACCGTAGTGGTCCTCGTCGAGGATCTCGCGGGCGCGCGCGATGTCGATCACGTCCTCCGTCGACTTCGACCAAGGCAAGTCGACGAGCGCGTCGAGCCACGTGCGGAGCATCGAGTATTCGGCCGCCGACTCGTTCATGCGCTCGAGACGGCGCAGCTCCTTGCGCGCTTCCTGCTCGACTTCCGGCGGCATCTGCGCGGCCTCGATCGCCTTGGCGACCGCTTCGAGCTCGACCGACGCCGACTCGTCTTCGCCGAGCTCCTTCTGGATCGTCTTCAGCTGCTCGCGCAGGTAGTACTCGCGCTGCGCTTTCGACAGCGAGCCTGTGGTCTGCTTGCGGATGTCGCGCGAGAGTTTCAAGACCTCGAGCACGTGCGCGAGCTTCTGCCCCACGAGCTCGATGCGCTTCAGCACGTCCGCCGTCTCGAGCACCGCTTGCTTCTCCTCGGACGTGATGTCGAGGAACGTCGACACCATGTCGGCGAGCAGCGCCGGATTCTGGATCCCCTGCACGACGGTCGCGAGCTCCGGCGGCGTGTTCGGCAGGAGCTCGAGCGCCTCTTGGGATTGGTTCTTGACCGCCAGGAAGCGCGCCGCGAGCTCGTTCGACGTCGTCACCTGGTCTTCGATGCGCGCGACACGCGCGATGAAGAACGGCTCGGTCTGCGTGAACTCGACGATGCGGAAGCGCTGTTGGCCTTGGCAAACGGCGTGGTGCTCACCGTCCTTCGACTCGACGTAGCGCAGGATCTCGCTGATCGTCCCGACCGAGTACATGTCGGCCGCGACCGGGTCGTCGACGGTCGAGACACGCTGCGTCAGGATGCCGATCGGCTTCTGCTCGCGCACCGCGTGCTCGATCGCGCGCATCGACTTCGCGCGGCCGACCGAGACGGGCAGCACGACACCGGGGAACAGCACCATGCTGCGCACCGGCAGGATCGGAATGAGATCCGGCGTCGACGGGTTGCTCGAATGCTCGCGTGCGATCGACGCGACTTGGAGTGCGTCCGTCGGCGCAACGCCTCTGCGCGTCGCGATCGCCGCGAGATCCAACTGTCGAGCCGAGGTATCGCGCGTCTTCTTGCGCGCCGCCGCGGCGCGCTTGCGTCGAGTGACCGCCGCGGCCGGCCTCTTCCGCGCGGCCTTCCGCTTGGCGGGCGGCGGCGCCGGCTTCTTCTTGGCGTTGGACGCGACGACTTTCTTTCTACGAGCGGTCACGGCGCCTCCTTACCAGTCCGTGGTGAAAGTGCTTCGAGCTCGAAAGTGGTCCGTTCGCGTCAGAACAAGGAGCGAGACCGCAGGCGAATCGTCGAGATTCGCCGAGGATCGAGCGACGCCGGGCTGGCGCGGGCGGGCCGCTTTCGGGCTGAATGACTTTCACCATGGGCTGTTAGAACACCTTGAGCAGCTTGAACAGGAGACAGCCCTCGCGCGTCTCGCGCGGCCCGAGCTCGAACCTGCCCTGCGGAAGCGGAATCCGCCGCTCGAAACGTCCGTACGGAATTTCGAGACGCCGTACGACCGCTTCACGGCAAGCCAGCGGCCGCGAGCTCTCGCCAGCGACGATCAACACGTTCTCTTCGATCGCGATGCGCACCTCGTCGGCTTGGACACCGGGCAGCGCGACGAGCACGAACACCGCGTCCTCGTTCTCGAACACGTCGACCGGCGGCTCCCACACCGACGCACCGTTCGACGAGCGCGACGGTTGATACGCGTGGTGCAGCATCGAAGCGCTGCCTTCGACGATCACGAAAGTACGCAGCCACAATTCCCGATCGGTCTTCGCCATAAGAACGCGCTGCCGAGCCGCTGACTGCGGCGCGGAACTCGTGTGCACAGTATCGCGCACACTTGCGGTTTCTCCAAGCGAGCGCCGCGCGCGATCGTGAGCGCGAATACCGAGTTCCGCCGAGAAGCCCGCGTCGAATCGGCATCCGCGCGATCGGTAGTCGAACGAAACGGATGGCTATAGTGAGCGGTTCCCGGGTGCTCATGAAGCGGTTGATCTCGCTCGCCGCGTTCGTCGCGGTCGTCGTCGCGTTGGTGCTGTGGCTCGTACTGCGCGAGCGAGGCACGCAAAGGGACAGCGTCGTCGACGGCGCGCGAGAAGCAGGCACGCGGGGCGCAGCTACGCTCGAAACGCCGATCGATGCGGCCGTGGCGACTCCGCGCGAACGCACCGCCGTCGAGAGTGCAACGCCGGCAGTCGGATCGACGGCGGGGCCGAGTCGACGTGACCTCTTCGCGCTCACCGTCGTGCGCCACACGAGCGGTGCTCCGATCGCGGGCGCCGAAGTCCGTGCGCTGCCGCTCGACGACGACGAAGTCCGCGCGCACGAGCGCCGACTCCTGCCGTTCTACGAGCGCGTGATCGAGGGCGGAGCACGCTTCGTCTCCGACGCCGACGGCCGTATCGAATTGCCGATTCCCCGGCGTGCGGTGCTCGTGTACGCGCGTCACGAGCAGCTCGCGGGCTCCTTGCTCCTCCACGGATCGCGTCACGACGTGCGCCAGGTCGTTCTGTTCGACGATGCGTCGCTCGACGTCGAGGTGGTGGACGAGCACGGCGCGCCCCAGATCGACGTGCCGGTCGAGCTGTCGGTCGCCGGCTCGTACGGGACCTACACGCTGTCGAGCGCACGCACGCGCACGCCCGACGGCGTCGCCGCGTTCGAGCACGTCGGCGTGCTGCTCCGCAGCCGCCCGGGCAGCACGCTCTTCGCACGCGTCGCGGCAGCGTGCGATCCGCCCGTCGGCACGCTCGTCGACGAGCACGAGCTAGCGTCCGGTCGCGTGACGCTCGTCGTGCCGCCGACCGGCGAGCTCGAGCTGCTCGTGCAAGAGGCCGACGGCGCACCGTGTCTCGAGCCCGTGCCGTGCGAGATCTGGATCCAGAAACCGGAAGCCGCACGCTCGACGCACAGCGCGTTGTCGCCATCCGAGGAGATCACGTGCGAAGGCGGACGGCTCGTCGTGGCGCGTGTCGGCCTGCACGGCTGGCTGTCGGTCTGCCCGACGGCGGCCTCGTTCGACTCCGACTGCGTGCATGGCGCGAGCCCGAGCGGAACCGGTGAGCGCGTGACGCTCGTGCTGCGCCGGCGCGTCGAGGACGAGTACCCGGAGCTACGCGGACGCGCGCTCGATCCGCACGGCGCGCCGCTGCGCGACCGCGAGCTGTCCGTCGGGCTCGCGCACGGCGAGCCGCCGATGGCTCCGTCCTGGTCGAACGTGTTCACGGACGGTGAGGGACGATTTCGCTACGTGATGCTGGAGAACCCGCCGGGAGCTTCCGCGCTGCTCCTCGGCATCATCGAAGTTCGCACGGTCGTGTCGAGCGCACGGGTCGCGCTCGCCGGCCCGATCGCGAGCGAAGGGATCGATGTCGGCGACGTCGCGCTCGCTCCGCCGTCGATCGTGTGCGCCGGCCGCGTCGTCGACGACGCGGGTGAGCCGGTATCGAGCGCGTCGATTCGTGTCGAGGCGCACGGGAGCTCGAGCGGCTTCCCGCCGCACTTCCATCGCGCGACTTCCGACGAGACCGGTCGGTTCGAGATCGCGGGCATGCTCGCGACGACCGAGCCGCCCGTGCTCGCCGTCGTGCGCGCAGGCTACGGTCCGACGCGACGGCGATTCGCGGTCGGCGAGACCGGCATCGAGATCGTGCTGCACGCCGAAGCGAGCATCGCGGGCTCGATCGTGCCGCCGACGAAGCTCCGCTTGGACGACGTGTACTTGTCCTGGCAAACGACGAACGCGACGTGGAACCGCACGGAGTCCATGTCCACGCGACCGGAGATCGGCACGGGCGAGTTCCTCTTCTCGGGTCTCGAGCCCGGCGAGTACGACGTCTTGTTGTCAGCGCAGCGGTTGATCGGGCCGCAACTCGAGCTCGCGAAGCTCTCGCTGCGAGCGGGCGAGCAGTCGCGCGATCCGCGCCTCGAGCGCATCGACGTCGATCGACGATTGCGCGTGTTCCGCTTCGAGACGCGCGCTCCGCCGGGGCACGACGCCCCCGTGCTCGCGTACGGCGCTCGCTTGCCGAACGAGGCCGATTTTTTCGACGACGATCCCGCGTACGACGGTCGCATGACGTTCTACTCGGCGAACGAAGAGCTCGAGGTCCGCGTGCGCGGTGACGAGTTGCGGACTCACGTTTCCACGTACCGCGAGGGCACGCACGAGATCGTGCTGAAGCCCGCCTACGACGTGCGCCTCGTGCTGCGCACTGGAGGTGCGCTGCCGGAGGCGCCGTACAGCCTGCTGCCGATGCTGATTGCGCGCCGGGATGGCGTCGAGGACCTCAATCGGCGCGGACAGCCGTTCGATGCGCAGCGCGAGTGCCACATCGCCACTCCCGAAGCCGGTCAGTACGACGTCGTCTACCACGTGCGGCGTGGCGAGTTCGAGCAATCGGATCGGTTCGCGCTGCCGCAGACGATCACGGTCGCCGACGTCGACGGCGTGCAGACGTTCGAGGTCGCGGTACCGCAGGAGGCGCTCGAGCGCGCGCTCGCCGCGCTTCGCAAGTAAGCTCGTCGTGTCGCCCCGCGCGCCGTCCAAGTCCCCACGATGAAGAAGACCGTGCTCCTCGTCGTCGTGCTGCTCCTCGCAGCCGTGCTCGGCGGACTCTTGTGGTGGCTCGGTTTGGACACGCAGACGCGCGTTTCGGACGCACCGATCGCGGTGCCCGGCGCGAACTCTGCCGACGAGGCGCTGCTCGAGAGCGCAACGCGTGAGCCCGGTGAGCGTGTCGTCGACGCGCAAGCGGCACCCGTCGCGGATGCGCAAGCCGCGCCGATCGTCGACCGTCGCGGCGCGTTCGAGCTGCGCGTCGTCGAGAAGGCGACCGGCCACGCGGTGCCGAAGGCGAGCGTGCGCTGGCTCGCCGTGCACGACGCGGCACGCATTCAACTCGGTCTTTGGCGCGTCGCGGGCGAGCTCGTCGACGAGGTCGCCCGGAGCGGACAACACGTGGAAGCCGACGACGAGGGCCGCGTGTACCTCGAGCGCGTCGAGGGCACGGTCGTGATCATCGCGGAGAGCGACGGCAGCTTCGGCTGGAGTGCGATCAGTCGCCGCAGCGTGTCGCCGGAGTACGTCGAGCTCGTCCCCGATCGCACGTTGCGCGTGGAAGTCGTCGACTCGCGCGCGTTCCCGTGCGCGGGCGTGCCAGTCGCGCTGCGCAGCCGCTCCGGGTTCGATCTCGACGACGTCGTGCGTGCGGTCACGCGCGAGCCGGACGGCGTGGCCGAGATCCCGCACGCGGGCATGCATCTCGACACGATCTCGTTCGCGCAAGCTTCGATCGCGATCGCCGCCGCGCTCGAGCCGCCCGTCGAGGTACCGATAGACGCAGGCGCGCTTCCGAGCGACGCAGTCCGACTCGTGCTGCCACCGACGGGCGCCGTCGAAGTGTGGCTGCGACGCAAAGACGGCCGCGTGTACACCGATCCGGTCGAAGTCGGGCTGCAATGCCTGCGCGCGGGCGCGCTCGATCCGCGCAAGCTCGCGCGCGATCGCACGCGCTCCAGCCTGCGTGTCACCAGTGTCGGAGGCCGCGCGTTCTTCCCGTACGTCAGTCTGGACTGCACGGTCGAAGCGACCGTGATGCGGCCGGGACGCGAGACGCAATGCGTCGTGCAAGGCCTCGGTCCGCGCGAGGCCGGCGAGCGCGCGACGCTCCTCTTGGACATCGATGCCGAGCCGCTCGTGCCGACGATCGAGGCGCGCGCGGTCGATCGCGAGCGGCGACCGATCGCGAACGCGCGGCTCGCCGTGCGCACGTACGCCGGCACTCCGCCGGTTCCGACGCGCTTCACCTATGTCCGCACCGATTCCGAAGGCCGCTTCCAGCTCGGAATCCACGACGAGCACTTCGAGGAAGGCCCGCTCCGCTTGCTCGTGTGCGAGACGACCGGCGACTGGAGCGTGGTCCGCGGTGCCGAGGTGCCCGTGCCGAAGGAGCTGAAGATCGCAGTGGTTCCGATCGGCGACGTGGTGCTCGAGCGCGGAGCGCGCATCGCATCCGGCCGCGTCGTCGACACGGCCGGCAATCCGATTGCGAACGCAGAAGTGAGCTTGCTCGCGCGCGAGGTGTCCTACGGCATCGTCAGCGACTGGCTACGCGACTCGACCGACGAGCTCGGTCGATTCGAGATCCACGGTTGGCTCGAGGCGTCACGGCTCAACCTGCGCGCGGCGAAGTCCGGCTACGGCGCCCGGGTGGTCGCGATCGAGCCGGGCACGAGCGGTCTCGACATCGCGTTGCACGCGGCGGGATCGATCACGGGCTCCGTGCTCTTCGCCGAAGGATTTCCGTTCCACGAGATCCAAGTCCACTGTTGGCGCGACGCCGAGAGCTCGGGAGGCGGAGCGTGGTACCGGTTGCGCGCGGACGGCAAGTTCCTGGTGCCCGAGCTCGATCCCGGCACGTACCGCGTGCAGTTGCGCGTGCGCGCAGAGTCCGCGGTGCTCGTCGACGCCGACGGAATCGTGGTGCGCGCTGGCGAGGTGAACGCGGATGCGCGCTTGCAGGCCGTCGATCTGCGCACGCGCCTGCATCGCTTCGAGCTGCGGGTGCGCGCGCAGGACGGGCGCACGATCTCCGAGCTGGAGACGCACTGGCGACCCTCGGAGTCGCAGGAGGCTCTGCGCTACGGTTACTCCAGCAACGGTCGTGCGACGTTCGTGTCGACGGAAGAGCGCATCGACGTCACGGTCGCTGCGGACGGCCTTCGCACCGCGCACATCACCGGGCTCACCGGCACGCGCGACGTCGTGCTGCTACCTGCGATCGAGATCGAGCTCGTGCTGAAAGGTGCGACTCCGCCGCCCGCGCCGTTCGCGCTGCTGCCGATCCTCGTCGCGGACGACGAATCCGAGGTCGAAGCCGGCTGGGGCGAGATGCCGTTCAACGAGCTCGGCACCGCGCGGCGGCGCATCCCGGCACCGGGCAAGTACCGCGTGCAGTTCGGCATCCAGACCGGCGAGCTGTTCCGCGGCGAGACGTGGATCGAGCTCGCAGAGGAGCCGACGATCGACGTGCGTGACGTGAGCGAGGTGCAACGGTTCGAGATCCGGCTCGATCCCAAGGACTTGGAGAGCGCGCTGCCGAAGCCGACCGAGCCGCCGAAGTAGCAGCGCGCTCCGTCGCGCTCACCTGATCCGCTGCAGCTCGCCCGTCGCGCGCCGGCACGCTTTCAGCCAGCGCGTCAAACGGTGTCCGTAGCCGAGGTCGGACAGGTACGCGCGATCGAGCCCGGGGATCGGCGCGAACTCGGCGCGCTTCAAGTCGACGCGCGCGAGGCAATCGGCAATGTGCACCGCGGTCATGACGGCGAAGTTCGCTTCGGGATACTGCGCCGGCGCGTGGTGGAACGCGACCGCCTCGACCACCGAGTTCGGCAAGCCCCACGAGTGCAGCAAGTACGCACCGAGCGCGCCGTGGTGCGCGCCGAACAGGCGGCGCTCGAGCTCGGCCCGGTCTTCGTGGCTGCGCTCCGCGAGCATGCGCGTGGCGAGGTAGCGATCGGGTCGGTTGAGCGCGAGCACGAGCTTGCCGATGTCGTGCAGGATGCCCGCCAAGAAGCCGTACTCGAGCTGCTGCTCGTCGAAGAGCTCGGACTCGAGGATGTGCCGCGTGAACTTCGCGACCTGCAGGCTGTGTCCCCAGGTGTCGTTGATCGACAGATCCTTCATCCGCGTCTCGTCGAACTGCGCGAACGTCTGCAGCGCGATCACGAGCGACTTCAGCGTGTCGAGGCCGAGCTTCTCGGCGGCTTGCACCGGAGTCTCGACCGGCTGTGCCGCGCCGAACGACGGCGAGCTCGCGAGCTTGACGAGCCGCGCGCTGAGCGCCGCGTCCTTCGCGACGATCGCGCCGACGTCGGCCGCGGTCGCGCTCCGTCCCGAAGTGGCCGCGACGCACTCGAAGTAGACCGGCGGCGCGCACGGCAGGTCGGGCATGCCGGCGACGAGATACTTCACGCGTTCCGAAGTGAGCATCTCTTGCAACGCGAAGCCGCGCACGAGCGCCGACTTCACCGCGCTCGCGGCGCACGGCTTGACCAGGCAGCAGTGCGCGGTGCTCGCCGCGCACTGATGGACCTCGGATTGCGCCGCGTCGGCGATCGCGAATCGACGCACGGCGGGGTGCTTCGCCTGCAACTCCGCGAGCAGCGCGAGCCCTTCGGATGCCGAGGCAGCCACGTTCACGAGCACGACGTCGAACGGATCGGTTGCGATCGAATTGAGCGCTTCGACCGAGCTCCGCAACCAAAGGAGCTGCCAGCGGCCGCGCTGTGGCTCCGAAACGATTTGGAGTCCCTGGAGCAACGCCGGCTCCGGATCGACGACGAGAATCCTCTTCAAGGGCTGGCGCGGACGCGGGAACGAAACGATGCCGCGCGCGGCGGGTGTAGGCCCGTTTTTCGGCGTCCGGCGGGCGTGCGCTGAGCACCAAACTCGGAGCTGTCGCATGCGCACGCGCCGCGTGGAAAAAACTTCGGCGAGCGCACGGCGTGTGTGCGCTACCAGCCCGTGGTGAAAGTGCTTCGAGTCTGCGAGTGGTCGATCTGCGGCGGAGCAAGGAGCGCGACCGCAGGCGAATCCGCGCGATTCGCCGAGGATCGAGCGACGCCGAGCCGGCGCAAACCGGGCACTTGCGGGCCGAATGACTTTCACCACGGGCGGCCACATACTTCCCCGCCGTGTTCACGCCGCAGACGACGTGGGTCGAGGTCTCGCGCTCGCCGCAGCGCCGGACGGTGCAGGAGCACGCGCTCGTGCTCCAAGCGGTCGGCATTCCGTCCGGCACGGCGCAGAACGGGCCGGACCACCTCCTCGTGGTCCGCGTCGAGGACGCGCAGCGGGCGCAAGCCGAGCTCGCGCGGTACGACAGCGAGAATCGCGGCTGGCCGCCGCGCGAGTCGGCGCCGGCCCCGATCTCGCTCGGCGTCCACGCCGCGATCGTGTACGGCGGGCTGCTCGGGTTCGCCTTCGTGTGCCAGGTGCAGCAGAGCTTCGGACTGGACTGGGTCGGCGCGGGCGCAGCACGCGCGGAGCGCATCACGAGCGGCGAGTGGTGGCGCAGCTTGACGGCGCTCACGTTGCACGCCGACTTGCAGCACATCGCCGGCAACATCGTCTTCGGCGCACTGTTCGCCGTGATCCTCTCGCAGAGCGTCGGTGTCGGAGTCGCGTGGTGGGCGTTCGTCGTCACCGGCGGTCTCGGCAACGCGCTCAACGCATTCGTGCAGGAGCCGGCGCACACCTCGATCGGTGCCTCGACCGCCGTGTTCGGATTGCTCGGCGTGCAGGCCGCGTACGAATGGATGCGGCGGCGCGAGCTGCGCTACCAGGGCTGGCGTCGCTGGGCACCGCTCGTGATGGGCGCTGCGCTGCTCGCCTGGCTCGGCACGGGCGGTCAGAGCGTCGATCCGCTCGACATGCCCGAGGGACTGAAGAACCTCGACGCGCAGTTGCGCCGCATCGACGTCCTCGCGCACGTGTTCGGCTTCGCCGTCGGCATCGTCACCGGGACTGCGCTCGGATGGATTCCGCGGCAGCTCTTGCAGTCGCGATGGCAGAACGCGCTCGCCGCGGCTGCGCCTCTCGCGCTGGCCGCGGCGTGGTGGCTCGCGTTCGCGAGATCGAAGTGACGGCGCGCGCGCCGTCCAAGAATGGAGAGAGCCGGCTCGGCGCCGGCTCTCTCGCTGCTTTCGCGATCGAGAAGATCGAATCAGGCGATCGCGCCGCCGACGCGGACCTCGATCTTCTTCGTCTCGCCGCCGCGCAGGACCTCGATTTCGACGACTTCACCGATCTCGTGGCCGCTGATGCGCGAGCGCAGGTCGGCCGCGTCGCGCACCAGGTGCCCGTCGACCGAGATCACCACGTCGTTCGGCTCGAGGC
>JBJXHG010000032.1:0-13623 GCA_046160865.1 Planctomycetota bacterium
TGCGCGGGATTGCGCCACGTCGGCGCCGCCGCGCCGGTGCGAACGGGCGGGTTTCGCGCCGGATGACTTTCACCACGGGCTGCTAGCCCGCATTTCTCACCACGTCCTGCTGCGGTCGCGTCAACTCGCTTCCACCCGCGTTGTTGGATCGGAGTCGATCCTCGCTGAGCTAACAGGAGAGCTGCGGTCGATTCCGATGCAACGCCTTGTCCGAAGCGAGCTGTCACGCCCTCGCGACGGACGTGGTGAGAAATGCAGGCTCGGCCGCATCTCCAAACGTCTGCGAGCCTCGACGGCTCCCGCAGCCGGCTTTATGCTCCGGGGATGCTGCGACTTCTCCTCGCGACCGGTCTTCTTCTCGCTGCATCTTGCGCGAGCACGCGGCGCACGGATGTGCCGCTCGTCGTCGCTTCCGATCTCGACAACCGCCCGTTCGCGTTCGTCGATGAGCAAGAGAAACCGCGCGGCCGCGACGTCGAGATGATGCAGCGCATCGCGGACGAGCTCCGCCGCCGCATCGAGTGGCGACGCATGCCGTTCGCCGAGCTCCTGCCCGCCGTCGAGCGCGGCGAGGTCGACGTCGTCTGCGCGACGCTGGGCGTCACGCCGGAACGCGCGCAGCACGTCGCGTTCAGCTTGCCGTACTTCGAGACGCATCTCGCCGTCGTCGTGCGCACTGGGCCTGGGGAACCGCGCACGCTCGCCGATCTCTCCGGCAAGCGCGTCGCAGCGGGCACCGGCACGACCTCCGAGCGCGCTGTCCGGTTGCGACTGCCGCGCGCGACCGGCGTGTTCGAGAACAAGGACCAGACACCCGCGCTCGAGCGGTTGACGTCGCTCTCCGTCGACGCCGCGGTCATGGATGGGCCGGCGGCGGCCGCGCTCGTGGAGCAGAGTCGCGGCGCGCTCGCGCGGCTCGCGGAGACGCTGGGCACCGAGACCTACGCGCTCGCGTTGCCGAAAGGCCGCACGGACGCGCTCGTGGCGATCAACCGCGCCCTGCAGAAGCTCGAGGAGCAGGGCGTGCTGCGCTCATTGGACGCGCGCCATGCGCTGCTCGCACGCGCGCCGTCGGCGCCATGAAGCGCTTTCACCACCGGCGGCCAGGACGGCGGTCGCGCGAATTCGTGCTCGCGATGTTCCCAATCGGGGCCTGTTCGTTTCGCGCCCGTGGGTTAGCCTGGATGACCTGCGTGCCGGCATCGGGCGCGCGACCACGCGGAGCATGGCAATGATCCAATCGAAATGGGCGGTCGCCGCCGCACTCGTGCTGTCGAGCGCCGTCGCACACGCGCAAAAGCCGGCGGTCGGAGCGAAGGCGCCCGAGATCAGCGCCAAGGAATGGCTCAACAACGTCGGCCCGGCGCCGTCGCTCGAGAACCTGCGCGGTCAGCCCGTGCTGCTGGAGTTCTGGGCCACCTGGTGACCTCCCTGCCGTGCGGCGTGGCCGCACCTCCAGGAGATTCGCGAAGAGTTCGCTGACGAAGGCCTCGTCATCGTCGCGATCAGCGACGAGATGAAAAAGATCGTCGCGCCGTACGTCGAGCAGTACGACCTGCCTTTCCTCATCGGAGCTGCTTCCACCACGAAGTCCGCGTACGGCGTGCGCGGTATTCCGGCGACGTTCCTGATCGACGCGGACGGCAAGATCGCGTGGCAAGGGCACCCGATGGAGCTCACGTCCGCCACCCTGAAGAAGGTGTTGCGCGACGTGAAGCTGCCGAAAAACCGGCTGCTCGCGTATCGCGGCGACGTCGACGGCACCCCCGAGCAGTCGAAGTACGAGAAGCTCGCGCGCAATGGCGAGCTCGCGGCGGCGTTCGAGGAAGTCGAAGCGGTCGCGGCGAATCCGAAGTCGACGGACGACGAGAAGCGCGCCGCCGAGAAGGCGAAGACGGCGTTGAACGGCTACGTCGACGCGCTCGAAAAGGAAGCCGCGCGCCTGATCGAAGTGCGCGAGGTCGGCGCGGCTTGTGCGCTGTACGAATCGCTGGCGCGCGAGTTCGACGGTAAAGCGACCGGTGCGAGCGCGAAGAAGCGACTCGCGGAGATCGAGAGCGACAAGGCGCTGCAGCAGGAGCTCGAGGCCGCCAAGGAGCTCGCTGCGATCAAGGAGCAGATGCGTGACATCGGCGTCTCGAAGTCGAAGAAGCGGATCGAGGCGCTGATCGCGAAGTACGTGGGCACGAGGGCGTCCGAGCGCGCGCTGCGGCTGCTCAGGTAGCGTTTCGACGACGCGTCGATGCGCACGAGGCCCGCACCCGCGCCACGTCCTGCTGCGGCCGCGCCGACTCGCGCGGAGCGGCGCTGTTGGACGGAATCGATCCTCGCGGACCTGGCAGGAGAGCGGCGGTCGATTCCGATGCGACGACTTGCTCTGCGCGCTGGCGCAAACGCGCTACGGACGTGGTGAGAAATGCGTGCTCGCTGCGCTCTTGCGACGCCGTGCCGAAAGACTTGCGGCGACGCGCCGCGTCAGTCGACGCCGAGCGCTTCCAGCTCCAGGGCGAGCGCGTCGTACGCCGCGAGCTCCTCGGCCATCGCGCTCGGTAGCCGGTTGTTCGTTTCGAACGGATCGAGCGCGAGGTCGTAGAGCTCGTCCGGCGCGCCGTTCGCGCGGATGAGCTTGTAGCGCACGTCGCGCACCGCGCGCCGATGCACCGCGTGCGGCGCGCGTCCGTTCGGCGTGAAGAACTCGGCGTACACGGTCGCGCGCAGCGCGCGCGTGGGATCGGTGAAGTACGGCACCATCGAGACCGAGTCGTTCGGCTCGTCGCCCGGCAGCATCCGCGGCGCGCGTCCGAGCTCGAGCACGGTCGCGAACACGTCGACGAGCGACACGAGCGCGTGACACTCTCCGTGCACGACGTTCGGACCGCGAACGACGAGCGGCACGTTCACGCCGCCTTCGTACACCGTGCCCTTTGCGTGCGAAGGCAGATAGGGCGGCTCGCACACGTCGGGCGACGTGCCGTTGTCGGCCGTGAAGATCACGTACGCCTCCGGATCGCGCGCGTCGAGCGCGGCGAGCAGGCGGCCGATCTCTTCGTCCATCGCTTCTGTTGCGGCGCGCGCCTTCTTGGGGAAGTTGCGGAACGACGGAATGCTCGTGCACACGCACCCGGTGCCCGGACACAGGTGCGCGGGCGGGATCTGGAACGGCGAGTGCGGCGCGTTGTACGCGACGTAGAGGAACCACGGCTCTTGCATGCGGTCGATCGCGGCGATCGCTTCGTTCGTGATCTCCACCGTCGCGTACGTGAAGCACACCGCGCCGACGCCGTCGACGACCTTGCCCCAGTTGAAGTAGCTCTGCACGGCGCCGTGCACGAAACCGGCGAAGTGGCCGAAGCCGCTCTCGTTCGGATGCAGGTCGCCCAGCGCACCGGACAAGTGCCACTTGCCGACGTACGTGGTGTCGTAGCCCGCGAGCCGCTCCGGAATCGTCGTCTCCGAAACCTGGAGCCCCTTCGTGTAAGGTCCGACAACCGTGCCGATGCCCGTGCGGAATCCGTGACGTCCGGTCAGGATCTGCGCGCGCGTCGGCGAGCACAGCGGGTTCGACCACGCGCGCTGGAACAGCAGTCCCTCCGCCGCGAGTGCATCGATGTTCGCTGTGCACGGCGCGCTCGCCGACTTCCCGTACGCGCCGACCATGTCGACGCCGAGATCGTCGGCGAGGATGAACACGATGTTCGGCCGATGGCGATTCGTGCGCAACGCCGACGGCGCGTGCGTCGGGGCCGGAAGCTGGAGCGCGAGCGCGGTGAAGAGGAGCAGCATGAGCGTCGCCGAGTTCCTCTCTTTCTCGCACGCCCAGGCCGCCCCGATCGTTACAAGCGCATCATTCAGCCCGCACGGAGCGCCGGTTCGGTAGAAGTCGTGTGCGAGATCGGTGAGGTCCCGAAGCCGTTCGAGAGCGACGCGAGGCCGCGTCGTGCGGCCTCGCGTCTCGTCCTGCGCAAGTCCGTCGCGTGCCTACGATCCGCTGATCGCGTCCATCGCGTCCGAGAGCCTCGAAAACTCGGCGTGAGACGTGCCCAGGTCGTTCGCTTCGTTCGCGTCGACCTGCAAGTCGTAGAACTCGTGGCTGAAGGTCGGTTCCTCGCACTCGCGCGGCGTGCACGAGGCATCACAGGCGACGGTGTTGCACGTTGGCACCGCGCAGACGGGATTCGCGCAGGGCCAGGTGCTGCACGCCGGGGAAGCATCGAGCGGAGCCCAGCACGCCAGCGATTGCTCCTGCTTGCGAATGTACTTGTAGCGGCCGTCCGTGATCGCACGGTGGTGGAGCGTCAAGCACAGCGGCGGCGGCGCGCTGGCCGGGCTCTCGAACGTGGTGTTCGGATTGAAGAACTCACAGAACGCGTAACGCGGCGTCGTGGGCGTCTCCGTGGGATCGACGATGTATTCGAGGAAGCTCTGACTGTCGATCGTGTACGGCGGCGACGCGAGCGTTTCATCCGCGCTCGCGATCTCGCCGATCGTCCGCCACAGATCGACGGCTGCGATCGGCACGGCCGACGCGTGGCCGCCGGTCGGCACGATGGGACCCGCTACGATCATCGGTGCGCGCGTGCCGCCGTCGTAGATCGTCGCCTTCCCGTGCAGGTCCTCGTGCGGCGGATCGTGGATCAAGTTCCCTGGCGTGCCGTTGTCGCCGACCACGAAGATCATGGTGTTCGCGAGCTTCTCGTCGTCGATGTCTTCGAGCAACAGCCCGATCTCGCTGTCGACGGCCTCGAGCATCGCTCGGTACACGAGCTGTCGGTGGCGCAGATTCGTGGCCGCATTGCTGCCGACGACGGGCGGGTCGCCCGGGACGTACGAGTTTCCGAACGTGCATTCGAGCTCGCACAACGTGTCGTCGGAGAGCAACGGACGATTCGCCGACGCCGGATGAGCGAGCAGCGGAGGAACCCTCAGGTTCGCGTGCGGCGGATTGAACGCGACGTACGCGAAGAAGGCTTTCGTCTGCGCATTGATCCACGTGGCGGCGTCGCGGCGGTTGACGTCGGCGTTCCAGAACTCCGCCGTGTACGGGGTCGTGCCGGACAGCAGAAACGTCGACGGCGTGGACGGCGGAACTGTGAGGTTGTGCTCGACCTTCCACCAATTGAAGTGCAAGCGCGTGTTCTGCATCGAGCCGTAGAAGCGGTCGAAGCCGTTGTCGGTGGCGTGCGCCAGGTTGTCGATGCCCGACGTGGTGGCGTCGTTCTCGAGCAGCGCCAGGTGCCACTTGCCGAACGCGCCGCAGTTGTAGGGGAGATCGGGATGCGGCACCGGGTCGGTCGGGAAACCATTCTTGAGCAGCTCGGGGATCAGGAGCTCCGAGTCATCGAGCTCGAAACAATTGACGTTCGCCGGCTCGACGACCCAACCCATCCCGGTCCGGAACGGGTGCCGGCCGGTCAGCAGTGCGGCGCGGGTCGGCGAGCAGAGCGGGTTCGCGTAGAACTTCGTGAAGCGTACGCCGCCGCCGCTGACGCCCGGCGCGCTGCCGCCACTGAGCGCCGCCAAGTTCGGCGTGCGCGCGTAGGTGTTCTTGAGACAGGCTCCGTGGGGAATCGGACACAACCCCAGTCCGCAATTGCAGAGCGTGTCGCAGTTGATCGGCAGACACTTCGTCGGCGTCTTGCCGTACATGCTGAGCTGGTCGGCTCCGACGTCATCGAGCACGATCACGAGGATGTTCGGCGGCGCCGGGTACTCCTTCGGATCGCCACGGAACGCCAGCGCGCTCGACGAAAGACAACTCGAGCCGAGAACGAGTGCAATTACTCGCAAGATCATCTGCGCCTCACTTTCGTTCATTCGGCGCACTGGACGGCCTGGGAGAGACCGTGCCGAGGGGAAGCGCGCCGATCCGAGTGGATCTTAGCGGCGTGTGCAGCGACACGATCGCGCGGACCGAGATCCGCGCGCGCTACGCGCGACGGCGTGTCAAAGCTGGCACGCGCGCGCCTACAGCTCGCGCACCTCGACGTCGCGGTACCACACGACCGAGCCCTCGTGGTGCTGTTGGAACGCGACGTGACCCGACGCGTGCTTGCGTTCCTTGTCGAGGTAGTCGGTGACGACGACGCCGTTCACACGGATCGTGACGCGCACACCGTCCTTCTCGTCGCGGCACGCGATGCGCTGCTCGAACCACGTCTCGGGCGGCACGAGCCGCGTCCTCACGAGCGCATGGTTGTACAGGCTGCCCGTCTTCACCGGGTCGGTGTGCGTGCTGTTCACCTGCGCTTCGTAACCGTTCGGCCAGCCGGCGCCGAACGCGACGCGGAAGTACATGCCGGAGTTCCCGCCGTCGTTGATCTTCACCTGCGCGCGCAGCTCGAAGTCTTTGTAGTCGCCGCGCGGCGAGAAGAGATGGCTGCGCGGGCCCGAGCCCTCGATCGCACCGTCCTCGACCTTCCACGTGCCGCCGTCCGACGCTTGCCATCCGTCGAGCGACTTTCCGTCGAAGATGCGCGCCCAACCTTGGTCATCGGCGGGCAAGTTCTTCGGACGCGCGACGATGCTCTTGTACGCGACGACGCCGCGATCGCCCTGCAATCGAACCGGTCCGAACGCGACCTCGGGACCGCGGACGCCGGTGGCGCTCGGCTCGGGCACTTCGACGTTCTCCTGCAAGAGCGTGTCGTCGATCATCACGCGCTCGAACAGCGCATTGCGAACCTTCTTGCCGCTTGCGTCGAAGCGTGGTGCGCGGAAGCGGACGTCGAGTCCGTGCCACTCGCCGGCTGCGCGGAACGCTTGGAAGCTCGGCGCGCGGCCGGCGAACAGATCGCTGACCCCGAGCGCGCCGCAGTCGGTGAGGTCGAGCTCCTTGTCCGTGTGTCCGCCGAGCTGCACTTCGTAGCGGTCCATGAAGAGCACGCCGCCGTCGCCGCCTTCCGGCAGCAAGAAGTCGACGTGCAGATCGACGTCGCCGAACTCGTAGCGCGAGACGAGGTCCGAGCCTTGCGCCGCGTCGACGTTCGTCAGCACCGGCACGATGGTCGAATCGTCTTTCGGCGGCGCGGTGCTCTCCGTCGCGCCGCTCGGCGGCGCCCCGGTCGATGAATCGGGGGACACGACTTCGGGCTCGATCGGCTTCTTGCGCAGTCGCATCGCGTTCTCCGGGTCGAGCTCGACGTCGGCGACAATCCAGCCCTCGCCGCGCCACGCATCCAAGGCGCCGCCGCGCGCGAGCGTCACGATGCCTTCCTCCCACTTCTCACGTGCGGTCGGCGGCTGCACGAGCTTCGCGACGTGCGGCGCGGCCGGTGAATTGTCGCGCAGCTGATTGACCGTGTACGCGAACTCGTCGTGCAGGAGAGTTCTGCCGTCGTCGGTCCGCACGTTCGCGAGCTTCACGCGCGCGACCATGCCTCCCGTGAGATCGGGCACTTGCAAGGTGAGCGTCTTGCGATCCGCGGAGACCGCGGGCGTCTCCGGCGTGCGGAGCACGTTGTGTCGCGTCGGTGAGCCGTACTCCCACCAATAGTCGTAGTCGTACTGCTCGACGCGCACGTCGCTCGCGGCGAGCGTCACGTTCTTCGCGAGCGGCTCGGTGAGCTCGATCGAAAAGCCCTTGTCGATCAGGCGCGCGTGCTTCACTTCCATCGGCACCTTGCCGTTCCAGCGAACGCGCGCGAGTCCGTCGCCCGGCGGCTGTCCGCCCCAACCGCGGTCGGTGAAGCCGACGAAGAGCGATCCGTCGCTCGCGAAGCACAAGCGCACGGCCGAGCCGACGTGTTCGAGGAACGGGAACACGGCGCCTTGGTACTCGCCGCGCACCTTCTCGAGGTCCGCGCGCAAGACGACGCCGTTCGTGAGCTCGGCGACGAAGAGCTGGTCCTCGAACGGACCGAACTTGCCTTGCGTCGAGTCGAACGTCAGCGCGCCCGTCGAGCGCGACCAGTCGTACGGGATCCACACGGCGGCAGGCGCGCGCTCGCGCACCGACGGAATCGTGTCGCGGCCTTGTTGGTCGGACGGGCGCTGCTCGTCGGTCCATTCGAGCGACGCGGGATGTCCGTAGAAGCGATCTTTCTGCAAGTGGAAGATCGGGCACGCGGGCATCCAATCGCCTTGGTTCTCGGTGACGAAGATGTCGCCGGCCGCGTTCGTGCCGAGTCCGCACGGCGAGCGAAAGCCCGGCGCCCACGGCGTGACTTTGCCCTGCGGCGTGATCTGCATCGCCCAGCCGCGGTACGGCACCGACGAGCGTCCGTGCCACCAATGCGGATTGCCGAACGACACGTTCAGCGTGATGTAGAAGTTGCCGTCCTTGTCGCGCGGCAGGCCGAACGCGAACTCGTGGTAGTGACCGGAGAGGCCCCAGTCGTTCGTGACGGTCTCGATCTCGTCGCACACCCCGTTGCGATCGGCGTCGCGCAAGATCGAGAGCTCGCCGCGCTGCACGAGATAGATCTTGTCGCCATCGACGTCGAGCCCCATGCCTTCGTCGAGGCCCTCGGCGAACAGCGAGAACTTCGATTGCTTCGGATCGTCGGCGAGCGGCTCGTCGAGGATCCACACTTGCCCGCGTCGCGTGCTGAGCATCAAGCGACCGTCGGGCAGGAAGTCGAGACCGCCGACTTCGAAGCGCGCGCCTTCGGGCGGCGTGAAGTAATCGATGCGGTAGTACAGCGACTCGGGCCGGGCGCCCTGCGCGAGAAGCGATACGAGGAGGGAGAACATCACGGCAGCACCTCCTTCAAAACTTGCTCGATGCGATCGGTCTCGCCGGGAGCGAGTAAGACGGTCGTGATCGTGACCTCCGAGTTCCGCTCGATCGGGATCGACCAGCCGTCGTCGGCGCGCACGAGGCCCTTGCCCTTCGCATGCACGACGATCGTGTGCTCGACGAAGGTCGCGTGCGGCTGCGAGATCATCGCGACGTCCATGCCTGCGGGGAGCCGCCGTTCCGTGGCGGCGCGCGCTCGCATGGAGACGTCGACCGAACCTGCGATCGACGTGCTTCCGATGGGCACGAGGATCGGCGCGCAGCGCGGTCCGTTGCGTAGGCGCCGTTGCCACGCGGAGCCAACGGTGAGCGTCAGCACATTCGGCGTTTCGTCGATGGCGGCCGTCGAAATCACCGCTGTTCGTCCGTGGACAGCCGTTCTCGTCAGATCGAACTTAGACGGACGCCATTGGCTCGCATCGATGTCGCCTTCGATCTGCACGCTGCGTTTCGGATCGCCGTCATCGACTGCATAGATCAGCTGCCCCAGCACCTTCAGCTTCGATCCGCCGCGGTCGTACCAGTCTCTTCGATCGACGAACTCACCTTGGTACACAGCGATCAAGCACACGTCGTCGGCGCGGTACGCGAACGTGAATCCTTCCGGCAAGCCGACGAGCAGTGCGCGCGGTGTATCCGGCGCGCCCTCGACGATGGGCCGCAGCATGCCGCGCACGATCACCGGCTCGTCCTTCACGTGCATGACGCTGAGCGACTCGTCGACCTCCTCTTCCTTGGGCATCAACGTGCGCACGTAGTCGACGATCAGCCAACGCTCGTCCTCGTCGAGCACCATCGCGAAGCCCGGCATCGGCGAACGACCCGGCACGCCCGACGCGATCGTGCGGAAGATCGACTCGCGCGTGTTGCCGAACGCGAAGTGGCCTTCGGCGAAGCTGCGCGCCTTCAATCCCATCTGCACGATCGTGGGGCCGAGCCCGTCGCCGTTGTCGTTGTGGCAGCCGGCGCAGTTGCGCGTGTAGAGGTACTTGCCGTCGCGGACGGGCTCGTCGTCGTCGTCCGCTTCGATGGCTGCCGCGGCGCTCGTTTCAGCTCCGGGTGCGTGCGGGTCGTCGTGCGCGCGTGACGTTCGCTCGTCGGGCGTGCTGCACGCGACAATGCACGCGAGAACGAGGCTCGCGCAGGCAAGCAGTCCAAGATGGTCATGGGGGGGACGCATGACGCGCACTTGTACCACCGCGCGCGACGGCTCGCAGCGCGCGGATCGGCTCGCTCTCGAACGAGCGAGCACGAGATCCTGGCCTCGCGCCGCGGCCTCCTTATAGTGATCGACGACACTCGCCGCGCCGCTCGCCGTCTCGCGTTGCGCGCCGACCGTCGATGCACTCCCTCGAACTCGTCATCGCCTTGTTCGTGCTCGGGATCGCGGGCGCGATCGTGATCGGAGTGGTGCTCGGCGTGACCGCGTACTGGCGCGTGGGCGAGCTCACGCGGCGCATCGCGTCGCTCGAGCGCGCGTTGCGCGAGAAGACGGCTGCGCCGGGCGCCGATGTCCGTCGCGTCGAGCACGTCGAGCCCGAGTTGCGTGCGCGACCGGCGACGCCAGCGGCGCAACCGTGGTCCGCACCGCGCGCGCCCGACGCAGTCATTCCGCCGCCGCCGATGCCGTCGCCGCACATCGTCACGCCGCCGAGCGCGACGCCGGCATGGTCATCGAGCGCGCCGACTTCTTCGAGCACACCACGACCGGCTGAACCGATCGCTTCCGAACCGCCGCGTACGAGCGCGACGCGACATGACGCACCGGCACAGTCTTCGCGCGGAGGTCTCGAGCGCGCGCTCGGCGTCACGGGCGCCGCGGTGCTCGGCGGAATCGTGCTCGCGATCGCCGGCTTCTACTTCTATCAGTACTCCGTTCAGCAAGGACTGATCACGCCCGCGGTGCGCATCGCGCTCGGCACCGCGCTCGGAGTCGCTGCGATCGGAGCGAGCGAGGTTCTGCGCCGGCGCAACTACCGCATCACGTCCAACTCGCTCGCCGGCGGCGGTGTCGTGGTGCTCTACGCCGCGTTCTGGGCCGCGTTCGCGGTCTTCCGCTTGTGGCCGTTCTGGGCGTCGTTCGCGGCGATGGGCGTCGTCACCGCCGCGTGCGCGTGGCTCGCGTCGAGCCGACCGTCGCAGACGATCGCCGTGCTCGGTTTCGTCGGCGGATTCGCGACGCCGATCGCGCTGTCGACCGGCAGCGATCGGCCGATCGGTCTCTTCGGATGGACGCTGCTCGTCAACCTGGGATTCCTCTCGGTCGCGCACAAGCGCCGCTGGCCGATGATCGGAATCCTCGGCTTGCTCGGCACGACCGTCATCGAAGGCGCGTGGATCTTCACGCGCATGGGTCCGCGCACGTTTCCGATCGCGCTCGTCTCGCTCGGTGTCTTCGCGCTGCTCTTCGTCGGGTTCGTCGCGCTGCAGCCGTCGTCCGAGCGCTCGCGCTGGCGCGTGAGCCAGATCGGCGCCGTGTTCTTGCCGTTCGTGTTCGGCATGTACTTCGCGCAGAGCGGCGAAGCGCTCATCGGCGATCACCTCTATCCGACGGCGCTCCTCGCCGCGCTCTTGTGCGCGGCGGCGAGCTTTGTCGCGCGCGAGCGCGAGACGGCGTTCGTCCCTATCGGAGCCGCGGCCGGAAGCCTCGCGATTTGCTTCGTCTGGACGGTCTCGCGCGAGCTCGACCTCGCGCGCTCGTGGGAGCTCGTCGCGTGCGCAGTCGGCCTCGCGGCCGTGCTGCACGCCGGTGCGTGGCTGCGAGTGATCGGAGCGGCGAGGACGAACGCGACGCTTGCAGACGGAGGCGCGGCAATGCGCGCGCGTGGCATCTCGGCGAGCGCGTGGCTCGAAGAAACCTGGACGCCCGCGATCGTCGCCGCCGGCGGTCTCGCGCTCGTGCTCATGAGCGCCGCGGCGCGCAACGCTTCGCTCGCATGTTGGCCGTGGGTGGTCGGCTGGACGTGCACGTCGCTGCTCTTGTGCCGGCAAGGAGCGCTCGCGCAGTGGCGTGTGCTTCCAATCCTCGCTGCGCTTTCCTCCGGTGTCGGGATGTGGGCGTGGAATCACGCCGCCGCGTTCGGTCCCGCAGCGCCGAGCACGGCGGTGCTCACCGCCGTGCTTCTCGGATTCGTGCTCCTGTTCCAAATCGTGGCGACGCGGTTCGTCGACGAGCGCGCGCGCCGGTACGCCTGGTGGGCGGCCGGGATCTCCGCGCTGTTCGCGCTCGCCGCGGTGGGCGACCGGTTCGGTACGCACGAGCGCGATCCGCGCGTCGCGCTCTTCGTGTTGCTCGCATTCGGCGTGTGCGTCGCCGTCGCCGCGAACCAGGCGCGCGCGAGCGTGCTGTTCGCGCTCGGCGTCGCGGCGACGGCGATGACGCAGCTGGAGACGTTCGATCAGGTCACGGCGTACGCCACGTTTGCGCGCTCGGCGCCGATCGCGCCCGCGGTCCAGCGCGGGATGCTCCTCGTGCTCGCGTGCACGGCCTGCGCGTTCACGCTCGCACCGTTCGTGCGCCGCTGCGCGTGGACGTCGTCGCGCTGGGTGTGGCGCATCGCTGCCTGCGCGAGCGCGCTGTGGTTCATCGCGCTGCGCGAATTGTGGGAGACGTGCTTCACGAGCCGCGCGGTCGGCGTCGTGCCGCTCGTGCTCGCCGCGACGGCGGGTGCAGGCGTCGTGCTGCTCGGTCGCGCGACGAATCCCGAGGACGCGGTGTCTGAAGCGCGTCTCGCGCCGCACGCGCTCGCGCGCGTGTGGTTCGCCGCGGCGGCACTGTTCTGGCTCTCCGTCGCTTTGCCGCTTCAGCTCGACCGTCACTGGTTCCCGATCGGTCTCGCGCTGGCAGCGGCGAGCTTCGCGTGGCTCCAGACGAAGCTCGATCACCGGCCGCTCGAGTTCGTGGCGAGCGGCATGCTCGTGTTCGCGTCCGTCGCGCTCGTTGCGACGCGTCTGGTCGGCGCGCATCCCGTCTATCCGGCGAAGCTCGTGAACTGGCTCGCTTGGCAGTACCTCGTGCCCGCGGCAGCAGCCGCGCTCGCTGCGCGCTGGTTCGCACGGCACGTGTCGAACCGCGTGAGCCCGGAGCGTGCGCGCGATTTCCGATGGGGCGCAACGGTCAGCGGGCTGTGCGCGGCGGGCCTCTTCTTCGCGTGGCTCAACCTCGCGATCCTGAACGGCTTCGACACCGAGCCGAAGTTCGCGTGGCTGAGCGAGCGACTGCCCGCGCGCGATCTCACGATGTCACTCGCCTGGGCGCTCTACGCACTCGCGCTGCTCGTGGTCGGCGTCGGCAAGCAGATCGGCGCCGCGCGGTGGATCAGCTTGGCGCTCTTCGTGCTCACGATCGCGAAGGTGTTCCTGTTCGACCTCGGCAACCTGCAAGGTCTGTATCGCGTCACTTCGCTGCTCGGCCTCGCATTCGCGCTGCTGATCGTCTCGATGCTCTACCAGCGCTTCGTATTCCGCAGCGCGCGCTCCGATGCCGCCGTGCCACCGCCGGACACGGGCCCGGCGTGACGCTTCGTCACGGCAGGACGACTTCGAGTGCGGTTGCCGTCCGCCCGCGCACGTGCACGACGCCCTCACGCACGGCACCCGACGACGCGCGCACGCGCCACGTGAAGTCGCCTCGCAGCAAGCCTTCGACGCGCAGCTTGCCGTCGGCATCGGTGGCCGAGCTCGTTCGCTCGCCTGGTGTCCGTCCTCGTCCGCGGCTCGTCCGCGTTCGTCGCGACGGACGTGGTGAGAGATGCGGGCTAGCAGCCCGTGGTGAGAGTCATTCGGCGCGAAAGCGGCCCGTTCGCACCGGCGCGGCGGCGAGTGAGCTAGTGTCCTGAGTCAGAAGTTCGCTCTCACCAAGCTCGATCTCCTCTGCGCTGGCGGCG
>JBJXHG010000033.1:0-21391 GCA_046160865.1 Planctomycetota bacterium
ACATCGGGCCCTCGTACGCGGCCTTCGCGTTCCTCGTCAAAGGCGACGCGCGCTCGATCGGCGGTGTTGCGAACGGCGACGGCGTGCGCTGCGTCGATGGAGCGATGATCCGCTTCGGTGCGCACCACGCCGGCACGCTGAACGCGCCGATCGGCAGTTGGACGTATCCGAACTCCGCACAGACGACCGCCGTCGGCATCTCGACCGCGCAAGCGCCGGCGCAGACGGCGTACTACCAGCTCGTCTACCGCAACGCCGTCGCCGGCTTCTGTTCGAGCGGCACGATCAACTGGACGAATGCCGTCGAGGTCGCGTGGCCGTAGTGCGCGGGGGTATGTCAGTCCCGTCTGAATAGAACGGATCACTCGCGGAGCGCTCCGCGCGCCTCGCCTCGGCGGATCGATCGAGCACTTGCGCGTCCGTGCACGCGTGCCGCGCGAGCGCGCGTGCCGTCAACGATCGCCGCGCTTGCTCGTCAGCGCGCGCGTGACGATCGGCGCGACGAGCCCGCCCGCGACGAGCACGATCGCGACGATCGCGGCAATGCGTAGCAGGACCGATCCGTTGCGCGGCGTGCTCCACACGAAGAAGCCGATCGCCGCGGCGCCGAAGCATACGAGGCCGAGCATCAGCACCCAGCCTTCCTTGAACCACAGACGCGTGTCGCGCCGCGCCGTCACGCCGTCATCGTCGAGCACCCAGCCGCGCGGCAGCGCGTCGCGGATCTCGCGCGGCGTCGGTGGACGATGTCCGGGGCCGACGCGCGCGAGATCGATGAGTTCGGTGACGGGGACTCGCATGCGCGACTTATTCGACGTCGTTCACGGCATCGCCTGAATCAGCCGCAGCAGCGTGTCCTTCACGAGCTGCGGATTCGCGCTGCCTTTCGACGCCTTCATCACCGGACCGAGCAATGCATTGAGCGCTTGCTCCTTGCCCGCTTTCACGTCGGCGATGATCTTGTCCTTGCCCGCGAGAGCGTCGCGGCACCAGCCCTCGATCTGGCCGGCATCCTGCACTTGCGCGAGCCCGAGCTCGTCGATGAGCTGCGTCGCGCGCTTGCCCGTCTTGACCATCTCGCGCAGGAGCTTGCGGCCCGACGGCACGTTGAGCGTGCCCTTCTCGAGCAACGCGAGCACTTCCGCGAGATCGCTCGGCTTGAACAGGAGCTCGTCGATCGACGTCACGCCCGACTCGGGATCGGAGAACAGGCGCAGCAATTCGTTGCCGATCCAGTTCGCCGCGTCCTTCGGCCGTCCCGAGAGACGCGCGGTCGCTTCGAAGTAGTCCGCCACCGCGCGCTCCGACGTCAGCACGCCGGCGTCGTAGGTCGAGAGACCGAGGTCCTCGTGATAGCGCTTGCGGCGTGCCGCCGGCAGCTCGGGGACGGAACCGCGCTCGCCGTCGACGAACGCGCTGCTCACGTGGATCGGCGGGAGATCGGGCTCGGCGAAGTAGCGGTAGTCGTGCGCGCTCTCCTTGCTCCGCATCGTGCGCGTGACACCCTTCGCCGGATCCCAGAGCCTCGTTTCTTGCACCGGGAATTGCGCGGGATCGCCGGACTCGTACGCATCCACTTGGCGGCGGATCTCGTGCTCGATCGCCTGCTCGACGTAGCGGAACGAGTTCAGGTTCTTGATCTCGACCTTCGTGCGCCACGGTTCGCCGGGCGGGTGCACGGAGATGTTGACGTCGCAGCGCAGCTCGCCCTTTTCCATGTCGCAGCCGGACGCGCCGACGTACTGCAAGATCTCCTTGAGCGCGGTCAGGTACTCGTGCGCTTCCGCCGCGCTCGCGATGTCCGCTTCGGTGACCGACTCGATCAGCGGCACGCCCGAGCGGTTCAAGTCGACGAGCGTGTGCGAGCCGCGATCGTGGATCGCCTTGCCCGCATCCTCTTCCATGTGGATGCGCGTCAGGCGCACGAACTTGCCGGACGCGAGCTGCAGGCCGCCGCCGGCGCAATACGGCTGGTCGTACTGCGAGATCTGATAACCCTTCGGCAGATCGCAGTAGAAGTAGTTCTTGCGGTCGAACTTGCTCGTCGGCGCGACCTTGGCGCCGAGCGCGAGCGCGGTGCGCACGGCGAGGCGCAGCGCTTCGCGGTTGAGCACCGGCAACGCGCCGGGTTGTCCCGTGCAGCGCGCGCAGGTCAGCGAGTTCGGCGTCGCGCCGAATCGATACGCGCATCCGCAGAAGAGCTTCGTCTGCGTCGCGAGCTGGCAGTGCACCTCGAGCCCGATCACCGGGATCCAGCGCACGCCGGTCTTCGGGGAGACGTAGCCGACGTCGGCCATCTTCGCGGTCGTGGTGGGCGTCGTGGGTGTGCTCAAGCTCGTGCTCCCTGCTTGGCGCGCGCGTCCGCGACCGGAGGTCGCGCCATGTGGAACTCGGTCGCAGACTCGAACGCGCGCGCGACGCGCAAGAGACGCGCGTCGCTGCGATACGGCGCGGCGATCTGCAGTCCGACGGGGAGCCGCGTGCCGCGCTCGTCGACGAATCCGCACGGCAGCGACATGCCCGGGATGCCGGCGAGGCTGATCGGAACCGTGAGCACGTCGGACAAGTACATCGCGAGCGGATCGGCGGACTTCTCGCCGATTCGGAACGCGACGTCGGGCGTCGTCGGTCCCGCGATGACGTCGACTTCTGCGAACGCTTGCTCGAAGTCGCGCGCGATCAAGCGGCGCACCTTCAGCGCACGCCCGTACCACGCGTCGTAGTAGCCGGCCGACAGCACGTACGTGCCGAGCAGGATGCGGCGCTTCACCTCGGCGCCGAAACCGTGCTCGCGCGTAGCGGCGAACATGCCCTGCAAGCTGCCGTTGCCGTCCGTGCGCGCGCCGTAGCGCACGCCGTCGTAGCGCGCGAGGTTGCTCGAAGCCTCCGCGGTCGCGACGACGTAATAGGTGGGGATCGCGTAGCTCGTGTGCGGCAAGCTGACGGGCACGAGCTCGGCGCCGAGACCCTTCAACGTCGCGAGCGCGCGCTCCACCTCGCCGCGGATGCGCGCGTCGAGCGCTTCGGGGAAGAACTCGTGCGGAACGCCGATGCGCAAGCCGTCGAGGCGCGCGGCGTCGCGCGGCACTTCGGGCGCGAGCGGCGGCTCGTCGAGGCACGTCGAATCGAACGCGTCCGCTCCCGACATCACCTGGAGCACGCGCTCGACGTCGCGCACGCTGCGCGCGAACGGGCTCACTTGGTCGAGCGAGCTGCCGAACGCGATCAGCCCGTAGCGCGAGATGCGTCCGTACGTCGGCTTGAAGCCGTAGATGCCGCACAAGGCCGCCGGTTGCCGCACGGAGCCGCCGGTGTCGGATCCGAGCGCGATCGTCACGAGTCCCGCCGCGACGGCGACCGCGCTGCCCGAAGACGAGCCGCCCGGAATGCGCGCCGTGTCCCACGGGTTCTTCGTCGGACCGAAGGCCGAGTTCTCCGACGAGCTGCCCATCGCGAACTCGTCCATGTTCGTCGTGCCGACGACGACGGCACCCGCGTCGAGCAAGCGCTGCACGAACGTCGCCGTGTACGGCGGTCGATAGCCCGCGAGGATCTTGCTGCCGCAATTCGCTTCGTACCCCGCGAGGCACATGTTCGCCTTGATCGCGATCGGCACGCCGAACAGCGGACCGGGCTCTGCGCCCGAGCGCCGCTCGCGATCGAGCGAGCGTGCGCGCGCGAGCGCTTGCTCACGCTCGACGGACAAAAACGCGGTGAGCTTCGGCTCGGCCGCGTCGATGCGCGCGAGCGCGCGCGCCGTCGCGTCCTCGGCCGTGAGCTCTCCCGTGACGATCGCGTCGCGCAAAGCCACAGCATCGAGCGCTTCGTACTCGCGCGTCATTCCTCGCCTCCGACGGTTTTCGGCACGCCATAGAACTCGCCTTCGCGCTGCGGCGCGTTCGCGAGCACGCTCTCGAGCGCGAGCGACGGCTCGGGCCGGTCTTCGCGCAAGACGTTCGACGACTGCGAGGGCCCGGTCATCGGCTCGACGCCCTCGACGTCGAGTTCGGAGAGCACCTGGAACTGCGCGAGGATGCGCTCGAACTGCGCCGCGAGGTCGGCCGCTTCGCGGTCGTCGATCGAAAGACGCGCGAGCGCCGCGACTCGGCGCACGGTCTCGAGGCTGGAATCGCCGGTGGAGGAGGACATGGGCGGCGGATTCTACGCCGCGTGCGTGCGTGATTCTCGTGCGGCGGCGAGCGACGATCCGCGCCGGCTCAGTTCCAAACGATCTCGAGCGCGTTCGTGAGATTGAATCGGCCTGGATTGCAGAACGTCGCGGACGTGTCGCGGTAGATCGCCTGGTAGAAGCGCGTGACTCCGCTGCCGGGCGTCACGCCGCTGACGCTCGAGACCGGCTGCGTGAGCCCGAGCAGCGCGAGCGGATACAGGATCGCTCCGCCGGCCGCGTTCTGGCGCCCGAAACGCACGAGCGCGCCGTCGGCGCAACGCACGCCGTCGCCGACCGCGCTGCCGCTCGCGACGCTGGCCGTGCCGGAGAAGAACATCGAGAAGGCGCTCGGTGTTTGCAGGACAGTGTGCAAGCGCAACGTGTCCGGATTCGTCGTCCCCGACGCGAAGAGCCGCGCACCGCTCGGCTCGAACGAGTTCGCGCAGCCGTGCCCTGGAGCGCCGCTCGGATTCGGCACGGTGAGCGGCGGCGCGCACGGACACGGAGTAGCGAGCGACCCGTCCCCGAAGCAGAACGGCGTGCCGGCCGGGCTGCAGTGCTTCCACGCCGCGATGCTGGACGCGACGTCCGAGCCCGCGTGCGTGAATTGGCCGCCGACGTACAGGGCGGGGCCGAAGCCCGAGCCGTCGTCGAAGCCCTCGAGCGCGCTGACTTGCGCGGGAACTCCGGGCGTCGGCGGGCTGCTGGTGATCCCCGCGCCGAGTGTCGACCAGACCGAGCCGTTCCACTTCGCGACACGGTTGGCGGCGACGCTCCCGAGCGACGTGAAGGTGCCCGCGGCATAGAGGGCCGCTCCGCCGCCGTCGTCGAACACGCACAGCGACTGCACGCGGAACGCCGGGTTCGCGATGAAGGACCAACTCGTGCCGTCGAAGCGCGCGACCGAGTATTGATTGGTGATGTTGCTTCCGCCCGCCGCATACAGCGCAGCGCCCGTGCCGTCGTCGAAGACCGCGAGCGCCGCGAAGTCGCGCAGGCCGAGCGTGTCGCCGACTCCGGACCACTGGGATCCGTTCCAGCGCGCGATGCCCTCGACAGTCATGCCGCCCGCGTTGAAGAAGAAGCCGGCCGCGTACAGATGCTCGCCGTTGCCGTCGTCGAAAAACGCGAGGGCGCGCACGCCATAGAACGGATACCCCGGGTCTGATCCCACTCCGAGGCCGGTGCCGAGCTGCTCCCAGCCCGCGCCCGTGTAGCGCGCGACGTAGCCCGCGGGTATGCCGTCCACGAGATTGAAGCGACCGGCCGCGTACAACGATCCGTCGAACGCGAATGCGTAGATGGCCGCGTTGACCGAGCTGCCCAACACGGTGAACGTGCCGAGCAGCGCCGGCGTGCTCCCCGCGCGCGCGACGAGACCCTCGTGCTGCGTCGACGCGTTCAGCTGCGCGCTTCCGCCGACGTACAGGTCGCTCCCGCTCGCGAAGAGCGCCTGCGCGACTGCGGTCGGTGCCGCTCCCGGTGGGAAACCGACATCGATCGCCGACCAGGTGCTGCCGTTCCACGCGGCGACGGCGTCGGCCGGTACGCCGCCCAGCGAGTGGAACGAGCCACCGGCGGCGAGCACGGCCCCCGTGCCGGGGTCGTAGGTTTCGAGTGCGTAGATCCTGTCGTTGATCGAGTCCGTCCCGGGCAGCTCGGCGGACGTCGTCCACTCGATGCACTGCGCCGAGAGTGGCAGCGCTGCCGTGGAGATCGTGGCAAGCGCGAGCGCAACACGGACGGGGGAGCTCATGCGCTCACCACACGATCTCGACGCCGCTCGTGAAATTGTAGGTGCCGGCGCTGCAATGTCCCGGCGTCGCGTCGCGGTAGAGCGCTTGGTAATAGCGCGTCGCACCGCTGCCGGGCGTGACGCCGCTCAACGTCGACAAGGAGAGCGTGAACCCGAGCAAGTGGTTCGGGTAGACGATCGTTCCGCCGATCGCATGCTGCGCGCCGAAGCGCACGAGCGCGCCGCCGGCGCAGCGCACTCCGTCGGCGACGGCGATGCCGCTCGACACGTTCGCCGTGCCGACGATGAACATCGAGTAGCCGCCGGGCGTCTGCTCCTCGCCGCGCAAGCGCACCGAGTCGGGATTCGTCGTGCCCGACGCGAAGAGGCGCGCGCCACCAAGCTCGAACGAGTTCGCGCAGCCGTGACCAGGCGCGCCGCTCGGATTCGGAACGGTGTACGGCGGCGCGCACGGGCACGCGGTGGCGAGCGATCCGTCGCCGAAGCAGTACGAGTTGCCGGCGAGATTGCAGCGGCGCCACGCGGCGAAGTTCAGCGCGGCGTCGCCACCCGCGCCGCTGAATTGACCGCCAGCGTAGAGCGCCGTACCGAACCCGAGCCCGTCGTCGTAGCTCTCGAGCGCGGTGACGGTCGCGGATCCGATCAATCCGGCGCCGAGGGCCGACCACGAGCTGCCGTTCCACTTCGCGACGTTGTTCGCGCCGACGCCCGCAATCGTCGCGAATGCGCCGCTCGCGTACAGCGTGGCTCCCGTGCCGTCGTCGAAGACCTCGAGCGCGAGCACCGGACCATTCGTCGCGCCGACCGTCGACCATGCGACGCCGTTCCAACGCGCGACGATTCCGCCGCTGGTCTGCGTGCCCGCCGCGTACAACGCGCGTCCCGAGCCGTCGTCGTGCACCGCGAACGCGCGGCAGCTCGTCATGCCGTCCGGAATTCCGACGCTCGACCACGCGCTTCCGCTCCAGCGCGCGATCTTCGGACGCAGAACACCGCCGGCATAGTTGAACGTGCCGCCGGCGTAGAGCTGCACGCCGCTGCCGTCGTCGAACGGCTCGAGCGCGTACACCCGCGCCGCGAGTGTGAAGCCGCCGTCCGGGACGACCTCGACTCCCTGACCGAGCGACATCCACGCATCGCCGTCGCGCCGTGCGATCGAGTTCACGGTCGTGGTCTCCGTCCCGCGGAATCGTCCACCGACGTGCAACCTCGGACCCGAGCCGCCGTCGAACATCGCGAACGCGTGCATCTCGGCCGCCTCATCTTCGTCGACGAGATAGAGCCGGCCGGGAACGAGGCTCGCGGCGCCGCCTTGCTGGATGCGCGAGACGAAGCCCGCCGGTGGAAACAAGAAGTCGTCAGCACCCACACCGGCGAGGTACAGCTCCGTTCCACTCGCGAACAGCGCCTGCACGCGGAACCACGTCGGGTCCGGCGCGGGGACGCCCGCCGAGACGGCGGACCACGACGTGCCACTCCACCTCGCGAGTTTGTTCACGCTCGTGGTGCCGGCATGCAGGAATCCGCCGGCGGCATAGAGCTCGGGGCCGCTCCCGTTGTCGAACACGGCGAACGAGTCGATTTGTGGCGGAGCGGAACCCGCGACGCCGGGCGTTTGTTGTGCGTTCGTCCAGTCGATGCACTGCGCGCACGCCGGCGAGACGAAGATGCACGGCGCGAGCAACGTGCACGTCAGGGATCCGAGGACTTTCATGAGGACTTTCATTTGGAAGGCTCTCCACATCGTAGGCGACGCGCGTCGCGTCCGGCTCCGACGAGTCGTGCCGGGCGTCGAATCCGGTTCGAGTTCGATCGTTTTTCCTGGGGCACCGTAGCGGATGGTCGCCGGCGAGTGCGGTAGCGTGCCGCGCACTCATCGTTCGCGGCCGAGTCGCGCCTCTTCTCCTCGCTGCGCGGCTGAACTAACGTTGGCGATGTCGTGACCATCGCCAGCGTTCTCCTCGCCGTCGTGTCGGACGCGTCTCCGACCACCGATTGGACGTCGGTCGGGCTCGTCGCGTGCATCGTCGGCGCGTTCCTGCTCGGCAATGCGGTGCTCTTCCGTCGGCCCGAGATCGAGGTGCAAGAGCTGCTCGGACGCGGCGGCGAGCTCGCGAGCGTGCGCGAGCAGCTCTTCCAGCGCGCGCAGATAGCGGTCGGCTTCTTCGAGCTCGTGCTGGGTTTCGGACTGCAGATCGCGGGACGCTTGCACCCGTCGCCGCCCGACGCGGAGACTTTGCCCGCGGCGTGGATCGGCGCCGTCGTGCTGCTCACGGCGATCGCGTTGTCGCTCTCGTGGGTGTGGTCGGCACGCCGGCTGCGCCGTGCCGTGCGCGCGGAGCTCGTCGCGCACGGACGCGATCTCGAGAGCGATGTGCGACTCGCGCGCGAGCTCGGTCTCTTGTTCGGTGTCGAAAGTCAGCCCGACGACACGATCGCGACGTACGCCGAGCGGTTGCGGGTGAAGATCGGATTGCCGCCGCGCGCGCGCCGCGCACAGCCATTCGCGCGCGAGGCGGCGTTCGACTCGGAGAGCGTCGAGCTCCCGTAGGAGTCTGTCCCCGTTGATTGTGCATGGCGCTCGCGGCGGCGCTGGCGGGCCAAGCACTTGTGCGCGAATTCCCCGCCGGGCCGCGGCCCGCGCGCTGCGCGCGACGCAGGTTCGCCGCGTGCAACGGTTTCAGAGCGGGCGTGCACAATGAACGGGGACAGACTCGCCGCGTGAAATTTCGGCACGCACCTGCAACCGCGAGGTCGCGACACGGTCCCGGGATGCGCCATGAGGCTCGCCGAGCTGTTCCGTACCTCCGCCGCGCACGACTTCCTCGACGCGCTCTTTCCTCCGCTGTGTCCGCTGTGCCGCGCGATCGAGCCCGGTGACGGCCTCGGTTGCGATGAACATCGCTTCCGCGTCGGCTTGACCGGTCCGCGCTGCGGACGCTGCGCACGTGCGCTGCCGCCCGCACTCCCGGATGGCGAGCGCTGCAACGAGTGCCGGCGCGCAGCTCCGTCGTTTCGCACTCTCGACGCCGTCTGCGAGTACCGCGCGGGTGACGGCGTCGCGGCGTGGTTGCTCGCGCTGAAGTACGGGGGCCGCCGCGATCTTGCCGAGCCGCTCGGGACGCTGCTTGCCCAGCGCATTCACGCGCGCCTGCAGTTTGGTGCACGCACGCCGCAGCCATCGGCTGGCGAGCCGTCACGATCGGCTGGCGAGCCGTCACGATCGGCTGGCGGGCCGTCGCCGATCGCCGAGCGCGACCCACTCGTCGTCGCGGTGCCGTTGCATCCGCTGCGGCGCCTCGAGCGCGGCTACGACCAAGCGCGCCTCGTCGCGTGCGCGGTTGCACGCGCGCTCGATCTGCGTGAGCGACGCGTGCTCGCGAGGTCGCGCTTCACGGCCGTGCAAGGCGCGCTCGGATCGCCGTCGCGCAGTGCGAACGTGAGCGGCGCGTTCCGCGTGCGCCGACTCGCGAGTCGGCACGTCGTCGGGCGTCGGATCGGGCTCGTCGACGACGTCGCGACGTCCGGCTCGACGCTCGACGAGTGCGCGCGTGTGCTGCTGCGCGCTGGGGCGGCGGCCGTACACGCGGCGGTCGTCGCGCGGGCGGGCGGGTGATCGACCACGTGTCGACCGAACGGCGAATGGTGGAGGCCACACGAACGCGCTACGCTCCGCATCTTCGGATCCAGGATGAGCACGCTCTACATCGAGCCCTTCGCGGGCATGGCGGGGGACATGTTTCTCGCGGCCTTGCTCGATCTCGACGAGCCGCGCTTCGTGCTCTCCGACTTGCAGGAGCTGGCACATGTAATGGTGCCGGGCGAGTCGCGCATCACGCTCGAGACCGCGTGGCGCGGCAACCTCTCCGGCAAGCTGCTCACGGTTCACACACCCGAGACGGGCACTCTGCCGCACCGCGGCTTCGCCGACTTGAAAGCGATCGTCGCGCGCTCGCCGCTCTCGGAAGCCGCACGCGCGCGTGCCATCGCCGTGCTCTGGCGCATCGCCGTCGCCGAGGCGAACGTGCACGGCACGACGCCGGAGGAAATCCACTTCCACGAGATCGGCGCGGTCGACACGCTCGTCGATGTCTGCGGCGCCGTCTACGCGCTCGACCGACTCGGTGTCGAGCGCGTGCTGTCGGCGCCGCCGGTCACCGGCACGGGTACGGTGATGTGCGCGCACGGCGAGATGCCGGTGCCGACGCCAGCCGTCGCCGAGCTCTTGCGCGGCAAGCCGATGGTGATCGGTGGCGGCAACGGCGAGCGCTTGACGCCCACGGGAGCGGCCGTGCTCGCCGAGATCGTCGAGCGCTTCGGCGAGCCCGGTTCGTTCGAGGCGCGCTCGATCGGGTACGGCGCGGGCGCGCGCGATCCGAAGGACGGTCCGCCGAACATCCTGCGCGTCCAGCTCGGCGCGCTCGCCGCGCGGACGGCGCAACGCGAAGCGTGGCTCGTCGAGGTCAACCTCGACGACATGAGCGGCGAGGAGCTCGCGCACGCAGCCGACGGCGTACGTGCGGCGGGTGCGCTCGACGTCTGGACGACGTCCGTGTTGATGAAGAAGGGGCGCCCGGGCGTCCTCCTCTCGGGCCTGTGCCGCGCGAGCGAGCGCGCCGCGATCGAGCGCGCGCTGTTCGAGCTGACGACGACGCTCGGCGTGCGCTGGCGCGCGGTCGAACGCACCGAGTGCGAGCGGCGCATCGTCGACGTGCAGCTCGACGGGCAGACGCTACGCGTGAAGGTGCGCGAGCGGCCGGGCGCGCGCGTGACGGAGCGCGACCTCTCGCCCGAGCACGACGACGTCGCGCGCGTGGCGGCAGTGCTCGGCACGTCGCTGCGCGAGGTCGAGCGGCGCGCGATCGAGCGTGCGCTCGCGAGCATGCGCTGAGCGAGCGCATCGTCAGGTCTGTCTTCACAGCGAGGCTACATGCATCCGCGTCGCATGCGAGTTCTCTTCCTCGTCGCGCTGATCCTCGCGAGCTGCCGAACGCACGTACACGATTGGAAGCAGCTCTCGCCGCCGTACGCGGCGTCGCAGTTCGACGGCCGCGGCGAGATCTGGTTGCGCACCGACGCGCACGAATGGCGGATGAACGCGCCGCGCGGTGCCAGCGACGAGCGCGGCGAGTACGTGGAAGGGAGAGTCGAGCACCAGCCCGAGACGATCGGTCCGATCGAGGCCGTGCGCGTCGTCGTCGACGGGTTCGTCGCGCTGGCGACCGCCGGTACGAGCGAGCCGGAGCGCGTGCATCTCGCGGACGTACACGAGCTGCGCGTCGCGACCGGTGGGCGCGGACAGTCTTCGGAGTGGCGCGGAACGGCCGCCGTGCTCTTCTGGCTCGGTCTGTACGCCGCGCTCGCGATCGCGGCGTTCTGAGCCGCGCGCGCTGCGCGCTGCGGGAAAACGACTACGTGCCCCTACCCAAAATGAGCCGCGCTGCCGCCGGGGTTCGTGTTGATCGGGGATCTGGGACGCAGCGCGCGGGCCGATCGTGACAGCAATGGCGCGCGTTTCGCGGCGGCGGCGTGGCCCGGGACTCCTCGACGCCGCGCGCTGGCGCGCGCGATTGTTGAACCGATCGCACTTGCCGGACCGTAGCGATGGGACAATCCGAGCACGTCCTACTACCTCGCCGCGACGCGTCGGCGCAGACACCCGACGCCTGGCCTGGTTTACGGACGTGCTCTCAGGAACCCACCCATGAAATGCCTCCCGCACGCGCTCCTCGCGCTCGCCGCCGTTCTGCCCACCGTTCCCGCGCATGCACAATGCCTGACTTGGAGTCGCGGCTTCGGCGCGAACGGAACGAACGGGACGGTGCTCTCGATGCTCGTGTTCGACGACGGCACCGGGCCCGCGTTGTACGCCGGAGGTGAGTTCACGCGCGCCGCCGGCGTGCAGGTGAACTACGTCGCGCGCTTCGACGGCTCGTCGTGGACACCGCTCGCGGACGGCGTCGGAGGTCCGGTCGCCGCGCTCTCGATCTACGACGACGGCAGCGGTCCCGCGCTCTTCGCCGCGGGCAACTTCCTGACGGCCGGCGGCGTGCCGGCGCGCTCGATCGCCAAGTGGGACGGCAGCGCGTGGTCGAGCCTCGGCGCGGGCCTCGACACGAGCGCCGCTGCGCTCGCGGTGTTCGACGACGGATCCGGCCCGGCGTTGTTCGTCGGTGGGTACTTCACGTTGGCGGGCGGATCGCCGGCGCGCAAGATCGCGAAGTGGGACGGAGCGACGTGGTCAGCGCTCGGTGCCGGGATCTCGAGCACGGCGCAGCAGAACATGGCACGCGTGCTCGCGCTCGCCGTTCACGACGACGGCTCGGGGGCGCAGCTCTACGCGAGCGGCGACTTCACCAAAGCGGACGGATTGCCGGCGATCGGCGTCGCGCGCTGGAACGGCGCCGCGTGGTCGGCGGTCGGCGCGGGGCTCCCCAACTCCTTCGGCGAGTCCTCGGTGGTGCGCGCGCTCGCGGTCCACGACGCGGGCAGCGGAACGCGGCTCTTCGCTGGCGCGCCGAGCGGCGTGTTCGCTTGGAACGGTGCGACTTGGACGGGGACTCCCGCGCCGTCCGCGATCCCGGTGCACGCGCTCGCGGTGCACGACGACGGCACGGGCGCGAAGCTCTACGCCGGAGGCGGCATCACGACGAACGGCGGCGTCGCGCGCTTCAACGGCGCGAGCTGGAGTGCCGTCGCGACGACCCTCAACGGCAGCGTGCGGGCGCTCGCGCGTTTCGACGACGGCTCGGGCGGCGGCGCGCATCTGTACGCCGGTGGAACGTTCAATCAGACCGCGTCGCTCGTCACCAACTTCGTCGCGCGCTTGAGCGGCGCGGCCTGGACGACGGAGTCGAACGGTCAGGGCTTCGGAGACGACGTGCGCGCGCTCACGGTGTTCGACGACAACTTGGGTGGCGGTCCGCGGCTCTACGCCGCGGGCTCGTTCACGTTCGCGGGCTCGCTGCGCGTGTCTTCGATCGCGCGACTCGGCGTCGGCACTTGGGAGACGCTGTCGAGCGGCATGGACGGCGAGGTGCTCTCGATGCTCGGGATCGGCTCGGGTCAGCCGGGCGCGACGCTCGTCGTCGGCGGCCGTTTCCGGCGCGCAGGCACGAACCCGGCCGTGAACAAGATCGCACGCCGCGTCGGCACGGCTTGGTCGGGCTTCGGCACGGGCATGCTCGGCAAGTTCGCGACGGTCGAGTCACTCGCGTGGCACGACGACGGCTCCGGCCCGCAGTTGTACGCGGGTGGTGAGTTCGCGGTCGCAGGCGGAACGGTCGCGAGCCACATCGCGAAGTGGAACGGGACGCAGTGGATCGCGCTCGGTCGCGGCGTCGGTGCCGAGAGCGGCGTCGAGTTCGGCAACGTGCGCGCGCTGATCTCGTTCGACGACGGCTCGGGCCCGGCGCTGTTCGTCGGCGGCCGCTTCGTGAACGCCGGCATCATCGCGGCGGCGAACGTCGCGACGTGGCGCGGCGCGACGATCGGTTGGCTGCCGGTCGGCGGCGGCGTCACCGGGTCGTTCTCGCCCGAAGTGCGCGCATTCGCGGTCTTCGACGACGGCGGCGGTGCGAAGCTCTATGCGGGCGGGCGATTCGAAACGGCCGAAGGCAATCCGGCGGGCAATGTCGCGCGCTGGGACGGCACGCAATGGACGCCGCTCTCGAGCGGCACCGATGGACCGGTGAACGCGCTCGCCGTGTGGGACGACGGCTCCGGCGCGAAGCTCTATGCCGCGGGCGCGTTCGCGACCGCGGGCGGCGTGCCCGCGCGCAACATCGCGCGCTTCGACGGCGTCGCGTGGAGCGCGCTCGAGACGGGGCTCGACGACGCGGCGCACGCGCTCGCGACGTTCGACGACGGCGGCACGGGCGGGGCGGACCTCTATGGTGGCGGCGCGTTCCTGCGTGCGGGCACGCACTCGTCGGCGCGCGTCGGAAAGTTTCATGACTGCGGTCCGTGAGCGCGCAGTCGTGAAACATGCGCGGAGCGTGCCTTGCGCATGCTCCGCATGCTCCGCGTGCAACGCACGAGCCGCTCAGCGCTCCGTGAAGTCGTCGCCGCGCAGACGCAGCGTCGTCGTCTCGCCGCTCACGATGAGCACGCCGTCGCGACGCGCGAGCGTCACGCGCGACTCCCACTTGTCGCGGTAGGAAAGGAGTTCGAGCTTGTACGTGCCGGCGAACACGACGGCCAGCTCGTGCGCTGCGCACGAGCGATTGCCCGGCACGGACTCGTGGAGCCGCGCGCTTGGCTCCGTATTCGACTCGAGCACGATCCTGACATTGCGTTGTGCGCCGAGCGGTGGCTCGAATTCGAGCCGCAGCTTGCCGACGTCGGGCACGACGAGATCGACCGCCGTGTCGCTCGGCGCACACTCTTTCTGGAATGTGCGCCCCGCGACGCGCGCGCTCAATACGAACGCGTGCTCGGGTGCGTCGCGCGCTTCGAAGTGGCCTTCGGAGCTTCGGAACGCGGCCCCAAGAGGCTCGTCGTCCAATGTGCGCGCGCTCACGGAGGTCGCTGCGACCGGTGCGCCGCGTGTATCGACGACATGCAGCACGACGGTGCGGCCGGACGAGACGACGACCTCGCGCCGCGTGCGTTCTCCCGTCAGGGCGATGCGCTCGAGCCGCTGAGGCGCGATCCCGTCGCCGCGCACCATCACGCTGACTTCGGAGGCGCACAGACCCTCGAGCTTCGCGACGCCGTCCCGCGCAGCGCGCGCGAGCACGCCGAACTCGCCGATGCGGTACAGCTTGGCACGGGGCTCGGGTGTTCCGTCGGGCCGCACGAACGCGAGCTCGAGTGTGCGCGGCGCGGCGTCGAGCACGAACTCACGTCTGATTCGCAACGGCGACGCCGGCGGCTCGACGCGCTGGGTCGCGATGCGCGTGCCGGCGATGTCGACCAGGCAGAGCTCGACGGTCGAGCGCGGCACGAGATTCGGAATCCGCAGCGTGCCGTCGCGCGGCACCGTGAATGCGAGCTCGACGGCGGGTGCGCTCGGGTCCGCGCGCTCGGCGGCGGTGCGCGGCACGCGCTTCGACGCGAGCGAGAGCTCGGATTCGTCCGGCATCGCGCGACGCGCGCCATCGATCACGAATGGTTCCGCGTCCCACGACGCGACGATGACCCGCACGAGCTTCGGCAGCGGCCCGTGCTTCGAGTGGACGCGGACGTCGACGCCGGGCAGCGGCGCGAGCTCGAAGTCGACGCGCTCGTCCGCTCGTGGAATCGTCGCGTGCGCGTCCTCGTAGCCGGGCGCGCGGCATACGAGAGCGACTTCCGCGCCGTCCCGAACGCCGAACGCGCCGCGACCGCGCTCGTCGCTCGGCTCGCTTGCGATGAAGGGACTGTCGTCCGCGCCCAGCACCGCGCCGGCAATCGGCTCGCCCGTGGAGTCGCGCGCGGTGAACGAGATCCGGCGCTCGACGTGGAGCACGAGTTCTCCGATGTCGAGGCCATCGGCCGACACGTCGCGGACTTCGATCTCGCGTTGTCCGACGCCCGCGACGCGACAGGCGATGCGCACGGCGAGCACGCTCACGCACGGCAGCGCGATCCCGAATTGGCCGTCGTCGTTGCACGCGAGCGCGGCCTCTTCGTCGCCGTCGTCGCACTGGAACGACAGCGCGACGTGCGCGCCCGCGGCGCCGCGACCGCTCGGGGTGACGATGCGTCCGCGCAGCGACGGCAGCGTGTGCACGCGCAGCACGAGGTCGGAGCGCGGGGCGTCGAGCTCGATGCGCGAGCTCTCGTCCTCGAGCGCGTGCAGGTGGCCGACGTCGATGCGGCCGGTCCACGTCGGACGGAGGCCGTCGACGCGAAAGCGGCCGTCGGCATCCGTCTGGATCGAGAACGAGGGCACGTACGTGTAATCGACGATCGTACCGGGCCTGCGCTCGGCATCGAGGATCACGTCCGGCGTGAACTCGAGCCCGCCGTCGCGTCTCTCGCAGACGAGCTGCAGCGCGAACGGCGCGCCGGGCCGCTCTCCGTCGAGGATCACCGTCCCGGCCAGCGGCGTGCCGGCATCGAGCACGATCGTGTGTCTTCCCGCGCCGTTCTCGAGATTCCGGCGCGTGCGCAGCGCGGATCCGCTGAGCACGTACACGTCGACGCTGTCCGTTTGCGCGTCGAACAGCACGACGCCGAGCGCGTCGGTGATCCGCTTCTCGACGACGGTCTCGCCGATCGCGATGTACACCTCCGCCTCGACGAGCGGCGTTCGGTCGGACTGCAGCACCTCGATCACGAGTGCGTGTGGGTCCGTCTCGGCGACGGCGCGCGATCCCGCGTCCGGCGCTCGCTCCGGTCGAGACGCGCTCGCCGGCTCGCTCAACTCGAGATGCGCAGCGCGTTCCGCCGAAGCCGTCTCCGTTGCGACGGGCTCGACGTCGGGAGGCGTCGTTGCAGGGCGTGATGCGATCCACGCGACCGTGGCGAGCGTGGCCACCGCGAAGAACGAGATGAGCAGTCGAGTGCGCATGGAGACTCTTCCGCGTGGCGTGTGCGAGCGCTCCGCGAGGCTACGAGCCTACCCTCCGCCCGCGCGCATCAGCCGCTCGTACAGCGCGATCTCCTTCTGCATCCGCCGCGCGAAGCTCTGATCGCGCTCGACACGCGCTCGCGCACTGCGTGCAAGCCTCGCGCGCAGCTCGGCGTCACGCGCGAGCCGCACGAGCCCGCGCTCCAGTTCGTCCACCGATCCTGGCGCGACGAGCAGCGCGTCGTTCTCGTCGCGCGCGAACGCGTCCATGCCGCCGGAACGAGTCGCGAGCACCGGCACTTCCATCGCCATCGCTTCGAGCACGACGTTCGGCAGCCCTTCGCGCAAGCTCGAGAGCACGTAGAGATCGAGCGCTTCCTGGAACGCGACGGGATCCGCGACGAAGCCCACGAGCTGCATCCGATCACGGTGACGCGACGCCGTGATCTGCGCGGCGAGCCGCTCCTTCTGATCGCCTTCGCCTGCGATCCATAGCGCGAGCTCGCAGCCCGCGTCGACCGCGCGCTCGAAGGCCTCGATCAAGAAGTGGAAGCCCTTCTCCTCCGACAGGCGGCCCATCGCGCCGACGAGCAGGCGTCGCGCCGGCAGCGACGCGCGCAGCGGCGATTCGCTCGCCGCGCGTACACGGCGGAACTGCTCGGTGTCGATCGCGTTCTCGATCAGCGTCAGTCGCTCGCGCTGCACGCCGAAGCGCGCGCATTCGTCGAAGAGATCCTGGGACACGGCGACGACCTCGTCGTAGCGGCGCAGAGCGAATCGGTCGACCGCGAAGTAGAGCGGCGTCTTCTGCGTGTGCTTCACCCAGCCGTGCACCGTCGAGAAGAGCTTCAAGTCGCAGCGCCGCGCGAGCAGCCAGCCGAACAAGTTCGACTTGTAGTCGTGCCCGTGCCAGATCCGCACGTCGCGCTCGCGGCACAAGCGCGCGAGCTTTTGCAGAGTGCGTGGATCGATCGCGAACGCGTCGGGAATCGCGATGAGCTCGCAGCCCGCCGCGTCCGCGCGCCGCGCGACTTCGGCGATGCCGGGATCGCCGGGCGCGTGCAGGTACGCGGCGAAGGCACGAAAGCCGCTGCCACGCATGTGGCGCGGCGAGTTCGCGATCGTCTTCTCGGGACCTCCGCCGGTGCCGGAGACGATCCGAACGTGGAGGACCGTGGTCTCGGCGCGGCTCGCCACGGGTCGCTAGTGTCCCGACTCAGAAGTTCGCGGCATTTGTCGGAGGCTCGCAGCGGTGCCGGCAAGGCGCGTGGACGACGCGTATTCGCTGGAATCCTCGGAGGACGCGCAACGCCGCCGGCGCCGAGAGAGCCCCGAGAAATGCCGCGAACTTCCGAGACGGGACACTAGAGGTAGCGCACGAAGCGGTTCTCTTTGTCGACGAGGATCTGCGTCGGCGGGCGGTAGTGGTCGGTGACCTCGAACGTGAGCAGGATCACCTCGTCGCCGGTCTTCACGAGGTGCGCGGCACCGCCGTTGATCTGCACGATGCCGGAGTTCGGCTCGCCCGCGATCGCGTACGTCTCGAGGCGCGCGCCGTTCGTGTTGTCGACGATCAGCACCTTCTCCCACTCGGCGATGCCGGCGCGCTCCATCAGGGCTTGGTCGAGCGTGACCGAGCCGATGTAGTTGATGTCCGCGCCCGTGACGGTCGCCTTGTGGATCTTGGATCGCAGGTAGATCCGCATCTCGACCAAGCTAGCCCCGCGGAGGTGTTTGGAAAAGCGGCGTCCGCGACGGAGGCGCGGGAATCGGAGCGGCAGCTGCGGCGCAAAAGCTTCACCGGTTCATTCGCCCTTCGCGCCAGAGCGCGGAGGGCTCGAGGCCGCACGGGTGGATCCGCCTTTCGCGCTAGCGCGCGACAGGCTTGGCGCGCCACGCCGCGAGGCCGGCAGTCAAGCGCTCGAGGCCGACGCGCAGTGTCTCGGCCGGCACGCCGCAGCCGATGCGCAGGTGACCGGGCGTGCCGAAGAACTCGCCCGGCACGACGTCGACCTCGTGTTCCGCGGCGAGGAACTCGGCCAGTGCGAGCGTGTCGTTCACACCCTCGATGAGCGGGAACGCGATGATGCCGAATTCGGGCACGCTCGCTTTCACGCCCGGCGTCTCACGCAGCCAGCGCTCCCAGATCGGCCGGCTCTCGTGCTCGATCACCGCGAGCGGCCGGAGTAGGTCGTCGAGCCGCTCGAGCGCGCGCACGCCGGCGCGCAAGCACACGGTGGGCGGATCGACGTACGAGAGGTACGTCATGTCGCGCAGCGCGTCGCGCTCGTGCACGAGCCCCTCGCCGAGGATGATCCAGCCGATGCGCAACGGCCCGAGGCCGTAGGCCTTCGTCAGGCTGCCGACGCTGATGCCGTTCGGGGCGACATCGAACGCGTGCACGCGCCGAGCGGCGGGCACGTACTCCATGTACACCTCGCACACGATCGCGACGCCGCCCGCGCTCTCGGCGGCACGCGCGATCTCGACGAGCGTTTCGCGCTCGAGCAGCGCTCCGGACGGGTTGTGGAGGTTCGAGAGGAAGACGTGACCGGGGCCGCCGCCGCGCGCGAGCAAGCGGCGCACCTCCGCCGGATCGATCTGCCACGCATCCTCGACGCGTCGGCGCAGCGGACGGACTTCGGCGCCGAGGTAGCTCGGCAGCGCGCGGAACGGCTCGTACGACGGCACGTCGACGACGACTCGCGAGCCCGGACGGAAGTAGCGCAAGGCCGCGGTGTGCATCCCGCCCGACGCACCGAGCACGGCGATGACGCGCCGCGGGTCGACGCCGAAGACCGAGGCGACTTTGGCTTCGAGCGACGGGAGCGCTTCGGCGGACGGGTGTCCGAGATCGATGCCGCCGACCCCGGCGAAGATCCCGGCGTCGGCGGTCGGCATGCCGGACTGCGACAGGCAGTAGGCCGAGCGCACTGCGTGCGTGTGCGCCCAAAACATGTACGGGAACTGCAGTCGAGCCATCACGCGCGAAGACCTCCAGCGCGCCAGTCTGCCAGCGCGCCGCACCGTCACAACCGTGCGCTTGCGCTGGCAGCCCGTGGCGAAAGTCATTCGGCCCGAAAACGGCCCGTTCGCGTCGGCGCTGCGTCGCCCGATCCTCGGCGAATCTCGAGGATTCGACTGCGGTCGCGCTCCTTGCGCCGGCGCGAACGGGCCGATTTCAAACTCGAAGCACTTTCACCACGGGCTGCCGGGGCTCGCGGTGTCGCGGGTTGCGAGGGCCGAGTCCGGGCTACTGGTCGTTCCGCGGCCGCGGCGACAGCGAGCAGCGATGACGCGTCCTCGCACGCGCTGCTTTCGGAGAAGCCGCAACGACGCCGAGCCGTCGCAGGCAGCCTGAATTCTGCTGCGAACTCCCGGCTCGGAACACTAGGATCCGCGGCCTACGCCGCGCGAGGGCTCGATGCCCTGGCAGTCGCTCGATCGCACGGCTTTCGTCCGCGTGAGCTTGGGGGGAACGTCAACGACAATGGAACGCATCATCCGCATCGCCGCTCTCGGCTTGGCACTGTGCACTCTCGGGCTCGCGCACGCGCAATCGTCGGACGCGGGCCGCTATCTGCGCGTTGCAAACGGCGCGCGGCTGTTCAATTTGCCCGACAAGGCGAGCGTGGCGATCAGCACGCCGCCCGCGAACACGCTGCTCGCGGTCTACGGCGAGCGCGCGGGTTACCTCGAAGTGGAGCCCGCGAGCGGACTGCAAGCGTGGGTGTTCGGTCAGTACGTGAAGCCGACGGAAGTGCCGGGCATCCTCGAAGTCACCGGCGAGCCCGTGCTGATGCGTCCGCTGCCGGCGAGCGACGAGAAGAGCTTCCCGCTGTCGGTGCGCTTGCACCGCGGCGATCGCGTGCGCGCGCTCGCTCGCGCGAACCCGAGCAAGGCCGCGTCCGAAGACTTCGTGCAGATCCAAGCGCCGCCGGGCACGCGCGCGTGGATCGTCGCCGGAGAGACCGCGCCGCTCGCGGCCGGTGAAGACGGACGCGCGCTGTGGACTTCCGCCGTGAACGCGGCGCAAGCGAAGATCCCGACCGTCGATCTCGTGGCGCTCGGCTTCACCGCCAAGGCCGCGAGCGCGCCGAAGATCACGGGCGCCGACGCGTCGGCGCAACCGGCCGCAGCTCCCGCGCAGAACAGCGAGGCCGCGCGCGTGACGCTCGACCAAGCGGAGAAGCTCTTCGCCGACGCGAAGGCAGCCCCGACGCCGGACTTCGCCAAGGCCAAGGCGGCGTACCAGAGCGTGCTGCAGCAGAGCAGCACCGGCACGGCGGCCGAGACGGCACGCGGGCGCCTCGACGAGATCGCGGCGCGCGAGGAAATCGTGCGCCTGCGCACCGCCGCGGCGGGCGCGGAGGAACGCCGCAAGGAAGAGCTCGTGAAAGCCGACGCGCGCCTGCGCGAGGCGTCGGTCGACAGCGATCCGCTGTGGGGCCGGTTCGACGCGCGCGGCTGGCTCGAGCGTGATCCGGCGTCGACGAAGGCGCAGCCGCGCTACCTCGTGCGTTGGAGCGGCGCGGTCACCGCCGAGGTCATCTGCACGAGCGGTCGCTTCGATCTCGCCGACTTCGATCAGTACGAGGTCGGTGTGAACGGCACGCTGTTGCGCTCAGCGCTCCCGAGCGCGGACGGACAGACGACGGCACCGAAGCGCATCGACGCGTCGCGCCTCGAAGTCATCACGGGCCGCCGCGCGGACCGTTAAGGGCTCTCAGGACGATGCCCGCGCGCCCGGCGCGTTCCGGCCGCTCTGCCGCGACGGGCCCGAAGCTCCCGCTGTGGCGGCGGATCAACGAGGCGCTGCGGCGCATCTTCGCGCTGTCGTCGAAGCGCTACCTGTGCGACACGTGCAAGTACGACTTCGGCAACGTGTGCCGCCGGCCCGAGCGCCCGAATGCGGTGGTCTGCCCGGATTACAAGCGTCGCTAGCGCGAGCGCTTTGCGCTCGCGC
>JBJXHG010000034.1:0-36452 GCA_046160865.1 Planctomycetota bacterium
GTGTAGAGCACGTGCTCCTTGGGGCGCGACGCACCCGGAAGCCGCGCGATCACGTTGCGCGAGGCGATCGACCGCACCGTATTGCGCGCGGTGAAGGAAGCGGCCGCCTTCAGTGTCTTCGCGCGAAAGCCGCGCGTCGCGGCCGAGCGCGCCAGCGACTCGAAGTCCTCGCCGCAGGCCGCGAATAACTCGCCGGCCGCTTGTCGAGACAGCCAACCTTCGAACGCGACGCGCGAGGCGGCGTGATCGTCGCTCTCGACATCGAAGTTCTCGCGCGTGAAGCTGCGCTCAACGACGCCCCAGCCGTATCCCGCGCCCGCCGTGTCATGCACGATCAACGCGGCGGCGGCCCCCTTGCGCGACGCGATGTCGTACTTGTAGGTCCAGCGTCCGTAGTACGTCATTGCACGGCCACCGAACATGCGCTCGTCGAGCTTCGAAGCATCGTTCGCGTCGGCGACGGGCGGATCGCCGACGAGGAACACGACCGTCTTTCCGCGCACGTCGACGCCGGCGAAGTCGTCCCACGCGAACTCGGGTGCCTCCGCGCCATGGCCGACGAACACGATCTCGCTCGCGTCGATCGCGACTTCGCCCGTTTGCCGGCGCGAAATCAGCGTCATGCGCGTCGGGTTGTCGAATGTCAGATCTTGACCACCGACCCGAAACACGTTCGTCGACGTCGTCGTGAGGCCGACGAGGGGCACGGCTTGCACGAACGTGCCGTCGGGGTTGCCCGGCTCGAGGCCGATCGCACGGAGTTCGCGCTCCAAGTACGCGACGGTGAGATTCTCGCCCTTCGAGCCCGGCGCGCGGCCTTCGTACTCGTCCGACGCGAGCACCTTGACGTGAGCCATCAACCGATCCGGCGAAATCGCCGCGGCCGCGATCGTCTCGGCGGCGCCCTCGATCGCGATCGCCGACGCTTCGACGGCGCCTCGATCCGGATCCTTCACGACCAACACGCAGGCCGCGCCGGGCGCGAGGACTGCGCAGAACAATGCAAATCGACGCATGAGGTTTCGTGCCTTCAGTTCGGAACCGGAGCGTCGATGCGTGGTGCTTGTCCGCGCAGAACGCTGTTGTCGTGGAAGAGCGCGCGTTGGTCGATCACCGGCGTGCGCATCAGCGCTTCGACGTCGATCTGACCGGATTGTCCGTACGCGTCGAGCGCGTTCGTCCACGTCGTCGCTTCGACGTGATCGGCGGGAATGCCGCGCTCGAGCATCAACTTCGCCGTCTTCGGCACGCCCAGAGGATCGCTGACGCCCCAGTCGGCCGAGCTGTCGACGAAGATGCGCGTCGGACCGTAGCGGCGCACGATCTCGACCATGCGCTCGGAGCCCATCTTCGTGTGCGGATAGATCGTGAACGCCGCCCACGCGCCGGCATCGAGGACGTCTTGCACCGTCTCCTCGTTGTTGTGGTCGATCACGAGCTTCTGCATCGGCTGCCCGACTTCTTTCGCGACGGCGAGCGAACGGCGGATGCCGTTCTTCTTGTCGCGGTGCGGCGAGTGCACCATCACGACCATGTCGTGCGCGCGCGCGAACTCGAGCTGACGCTGATACGCCTTCTCTTCGGCCGCCGTGATCTCGTCGTAGCCGATCTCGCCGATCGCGACGACGCCCTCCTTGAGCGCGAAGCGCGGTACGAGCTCGAGCACCTCTTTCGCGAGCGCCTCGTTGTTCGCTTCCTTCGAGTTGAGCCCGATCGCGCAGTAGTGCGCGATGCCGAACTGCGCGCAACGAAAGCGCTCCCAGCCGACCAGGCTCGAGAAGTAGTCGACGAACGTCCCGATCTGCGTGCGCGGCTGTCCGAGCCAGAACGCGGGCTCGATCACCGCGCGCACGCCGGCCGCAGCCATCGCGGTCAAGTCGTCGGTCGTGCGGCTCGTGACGTGGATGTGCGGATCGAAGAACTTCATGACGGGCAGGCTGCGCTCTGTTCCATGTCGCGGAACGCGGATGACTGCACGCGACCCTTGAGCGCGGAGCGCATCGATTCCTTCACGACGGGATCGTTCTCCCGTGCGAGATGCTGGGTCAGCCTTTCGAGCTCGCCCGCGCGCGCTAGACCGAACGCGGCGGCACGGCGTCCGCGCGCATCCGTGCCCGCGAGCTCGTGCTCGAGCGACGCGATCGCGCGGGCACCACCGGAACGACCGAGACACAACCACAGCTCGTGCGGCACCGGTCGGCCGGCGCTACGGCGCTCCTCGACGAGATCGAGCGCCATGCGCGCGAGCTCCGCATCGACGCGCAAGTCGAGTCCAAAGACGCGCCACATCGGCGCCTCGATGAACACGCACTTGATCACGAGCTGGCGCCACGCGATCTCGTCGAAATGCTTGAACGGGAACGGCGTGTCGCACGCGGCGGCCTCGAACACGGCGCGCATGCTCGTGCGGCAGCCTTCGCCCGCGCGCCATGTGAAGCGCTCGGGCGCGGGCAAGAGCGCGAGCGATCGGTACAGCGCGCACAACTCGCCGACGTCCGCGTAGCGAAACGCTTCCTCGACGCCGCGCGCGCCGCTCGGCTCGGAGAGATCCGGCCGCGACAAGAGCAACACGACGCGGGCCGCTTCGAGCGCGTTCCAGCGCGCGGGATTCCAGCCTTCGCACAGCTCGAACGCGCTCGCGAGCTCGGCCGCGTCGAAGCCGAGCTCGTCGCGCGGCACGTGGCGGCTCGCGAGCGAGATCAAGCCGGCGAAGCGCACGTCGTCCACGCCGCCCGCGACTTCGCGGGACGCTTGCTCGAGCCATGCGCACGCGGCGTTCGGCACGCGCGCTTCGAGCTTCGACACGAGGAACTCGCGCACGGCACTCATCGCGGCTCTGCCTTCACTTCACGCGCTGGCTTCGCCGGCGCGGCAGGAGCGCGTTCGAAGCGCTCGGGGTGAAGTCCCGCTTCCAACGCGAGGACCGAGAAGCTCGTGCTCGCCGTCCAGCAGTAGAACGAGCCCGGGAAGTCGACACTGCTGCCGTCCTTCCACTGCGCCTTGACGAGATGCGGGCGCAGCTTTGCGTGCCACGCCTCCCGCTCGGCGGGCGGCAAGCAGTTGATCGCTTCGGCGGCGAAGTAGTGACCGAAGAAGTAGAAGTAGCCCGCGTTCGCGTAGTACGCCTCGTGCGGGATCGGACGCAGCCGCGCCACGTCGAGGAACTTGTGGTGCTCGAAGAACTGCGACAGTCCCCAACGAATCTTGTCGTCGGTCACCGTCTTCACGCCGGCTTCGCGCAGCGCCCAGTTGCACACTTGGATGCGACCGAGCGAGCCTTTGACGTCGTTGATGTGCTCGCCGCCGTCGACGCGCGGTATCGGATTGAGGTCGTACTCGTACGCGCCGTTCGGCAACGCGCAACGGCGCACGTACTCGATCGCCTTGTCGACGACTTGCGCCTCGATCGGCCAGCCGAGCGCGCGCGCTTCGACGAGCGCCGGGATCACCATTGCGGTCGAGAACGACGTCGACCACGTCGGCCGCCGCGAGATGACCGGACCTTCGTAGTAGCCCCAGCCACCGAGCGGCTCTTGGTTGTCGACGAGGTGCTGCGCGTACTCCTTGCCGGCCGCGTCGATCTTCGACTTCCAAGGCTCGCCCTGGAAACGCGCGTCGCCCGTCGCATCGACGAGCAGCGTGAACACGCACAGCGCCGCCCAGTTGTTGTCGATGTCCCAGTGATTGCCGCGGCGCGGGCGCGGGTGGTCGAGGATGTACGCGAACGCGCGCTCCAGCGCGGCCCGGCGCTCGGGCGTCTCGTCCACCTTCATCAAGGCGCGGCACGACAGCGCGCCGCCGGCGAGCTTCCACGCATAGAAGCTCGCGTTCGAGTAATGGATCTCGAACAGCGACTCGACCGTGCTCGTCCCCCACGAGCCGTCGGGGTTCTGCTTCGTGAGCAAGAATCCGATCGCACGTTCCACGGACGTGCGCGCTTCGTCGGCGAATCCAGTCGTCGGCCCCCCAGTCGTCGGCGCAGCCGACGACTGACCATCGGTGGGCGCCGCAGTGGCTTGTGCGCCGCTCGCTCGTCCGATGGAGGCACCAACGACCAACGCGCTCGCGCAGCAGATCGCGCCGAAACTCGCCCCGAGCGCGCTCACGCCTTCGGCTTCTCCTTGCCGTCCTTCGCTTCCGCGAGCTCGCGCTCTGCGTCTTCCACTTCGTGCTGCGCCTTCAACAAGGCGAGCTCTTTCTCGCTCGCTTGTTTGGCCTGCTTGGCCTTCGCCTCGCGCAATCCGATCTCGGCTTCGGCGACCTTTTGCTCGAGCTCACGCAGCTTCTTCGGGTGCTGGTGGTCGCGCATCTCCTTGTCCTCGCGCAGCGCGAGCTCGAGGCGGCGCGCCGCCAACTCCAGCTGCGCCTTGCCGCGCGAGATCACGAGCTCTTTCGTCAGCGCCGCGAGCTCTTCCTGCTTGTACATCGCGAGCAGCTCGTCGAGCTCTTGACGGTTCTCCTCGTGGCGCTGCTTCGATTGATCGATCTCGAGCTGCGACTGCGCCTCCTCGAACGCTTTCGCGAAGCTCTGGAAGCGATCGCGATCCAGCGTCGCGTCGCGCAGCTCGCGCTCGGCGTCCGCGACGGCGTCCTTCGACTCGCGGTCCGCGGCCTCGGCTTCCAGGCGCGCGATCTTCAATTCCAAGCGCGCGTACGTCAGCGCGCGCTCGCGTTTGCGCTGCTTCTCTTCCGCACCGCCTTTCTCGCCGTCGTCACCTCCGGGCGATTCGGCGGCCGGCTTCGCGTCGGGCTGCGACGCCTTGCCCGTGCTGGAGCAAGCGGCGAGCGGAAGCAGTGCGGGGAGGACGAAGAGCAGGGAACGCCAGTTCAGTTGGTGCATAGAAGGATGGATGGGGCCATTGCGGAACGACGACATGATGGAGGTTGCGGCGCCGCAGCGCAAAAGAGCGGTGACGATTCGGTGACTTCGAGCCTCGACCAGCTCGTGCCGACGCATTCGGTCAGTCCTCGGACAACCCGGCCGAGAGCGCGAGCACGGCGAAGCTCGTGCCCGAGAGCTTCATGAAGCTCGTGTTCAGGAAGTCGAGGAACGAGCCCTCGTCCCACTGCGTCTTCATGAGCTCCGTCCGCAGCTGTGCGTGCAGCGCGGCGCGCTTCTCGCGCGGCAGCTCGTTGATCGCGAACGCCGCGTAGCAGTGACCGAACATGTAGAAGTACGCCGCATTGGCGTAGTACGCCTCGTGCGGGATCGGTCGCAGCCGCGCGACGTCGAGGAACTTGTGGTGCGTGAAGAACGCCTCGAGCCCGGCCTCGATCTTCTCGTCGGTGACGCGGCCGTCGCCGGCGCGCCGGCGCGCCCAGTTGCACACTTGGATCCGGCCGAGGCTGCCCTTCACGTTGTCGATGCTCTCGCCCGGACGACGCGGCACGGGCTGCAAGTCGTACTGGTACGCGCCGGTCGGCAGCGCGCAGCGCTCGAGGTACTTCTGCGCCTGCTCGATCACCTTGGGATCGATGCGCCAGCCCATCGCCTTCGCTTCGCACAGCGCAGGCACGACGCACGCCGTCGCGAAACTGGTCGACCACGTCGGGCGACGCGACACGACCGGGCCCTCGTAGTAGCCCCAGCCGCCGAGCGGCTCCTGATTGTGCTCGAGCAGCGCGTAGAGCTCGGCGCCACGCGCTTCGATGCGCGGCTTCCACTCCGCGCCCGCGAAGCGCTTGTCCTTCGCCGCCGCGACCATCGCTTGGAACCCGTACAGCGCGGACCAGGTGCAGTCGACGTCCCACGCGTTACCGCGCTTGGGGATGCGCGCCTCGATCAGCCACTTCAAGCCGCGCTCGAGTGCGGCACGGCGCTCGGGCGTCTCCTCGATCTCGAGCAGCGCCATGCACACGAGCGCGTGCGCACCGATCTTGAACGCGTAGTGCGTCTCCGGTGAAGCCCACAGCATCTGCACGGAGTCGGCGCTGCCTTCGCCCCACGAGCCGTCGGGCTTCTGCTGCGAGAGCAACCAACGCACGGCGCGCTGGACGGCGGAGCGCGCATCGTCGGCCGAATACACGTGCGCGCGCGGCCCCGCCGCTTGCGGCGAAACAGCGGTCGCGCTCGGTGCGGCGCCGGCGGACTGGAACAACACCCAGGCGATCGTGGAGAGCAGCATGGCGGTTGCTCATCCTCTGCCTTGCGCGCGACGTGCGAAAGTGCGCGGCGTGCAAAAACTCGTGTGGCGCACCGCTTTGGTTGTATGGGCGAAGCGAACCGTGCAGTACGTCGCGAGCGCGTTCGACATCACGGCGGTGGCCTGGGATACTCGCCACCTTCCGGCCGCATGCGCGCGGCCGCGGAGCTTCCATTTATGACTCACGGTGTCTTCCGCGTTCCCCCGCCGATCAACGAGCCCGTCAAGAGCTACGCACCCGGCTCGCCGGAGAAGGCTTCCTTGAAGCAGCGGCTGCGTGAGCTCGCGTCCGAGAGGACCGAGGTTCCGCTCGTGATCGGCGGCAAGGAAGTGCGCACGGGCGACATGCAGACGGTCCGCCAGCCGCACAACCACAAGGCCGAGCTCGGCTCGTTCCATCAGGCGGGCGCCGCCGAAGTGCGCCTTGCGATCGATGCCGCCGAGCGCGCGAAGCCGGCTTGGGCCGCGCTGCCGTGGGAAGAGCGCGCGGCCGTGTTCCTGCGCGCGGCCGAGATGCTCGCGACGACGCACCGCGACACGATCAACGGCTCGACGATGCTCGGCCAATCGAAGACCGTGCACCAAGCAGAGATCGATTCCGCCTGCGAGCTCGTCGACTTCTTCCGCTTCAACGCGCAGTTCGCGCAGCGCATCTACGAGGAGCAGCCGCAGTCCGCCCCCGGCGCGTGGAATCGCCTCGAGCATCGCCCGCTCGACGGCTTCGTGTTCGCGGTCACGCCGTTCAACTTCACGTCGATCGCCGGCAACCTCCCCACCGCGCCAGCGCTGCTCGGCAACACGGTCGTGTGGAAGCCGGCGTCGACGTCGGTGCTCTCGAACTACTTCATCATGAAGCTGCTCGAGGACGCGGGCCTGCCCCCCGGCGTCATCAACTTCGTGCCGGGCTCCGGCGCGACCGTCGGCGATCCCGTCGTCGCGGACAAGCGCCTCGGCGGGGTGCACTTCACCGGCTCGAACGGTGTCTTCAACGGCATCTGGGCCGCGGTCGGCAAGAACCTCGCGAGCTACGGCCACTATCCACGGCTCGTCGGCGAGACTGGCGGCAAGGACTTCATCTTCGCGCACGTGTCCGCGGATCTCGAAGCCTTGTGCGTCGCGCTCGCGCGCGGCGCGTTCGAGTACCAAGGCCAGAAGTGCTCCGCCGCGAGCCGCGCGTACATCCCGAAGAGCATGTGGCTACCGGTGAAGGAGCGTCTCGGCGCGATCCTCGCGCAGATGCGCATGGGCGACGTCACGGACTTCCGCAACTTCGTCGGCGCCGTCATCGACGCGCGCTCGTTCGCGAAGCTGAAAGGTGCGATCGACGCCGCCAAGCAGTCGAACGACGCGTCGATCGTGTTCGGCGGCGAGTGCGACGACCGCGTCGGGTACTTCATCCAGCCGACGGTGATCGAAGCGAAGCACCCGCGCTACGACACGATGTGCACGGAGCTCTTCGGTCCGGTGCTCACGATCCACGTGTACGACGACAAGCGCTACGCCGAGACGCTCGAGCTCTGCAACACGACATCGGAGTACGCGCTCACCGGCGCCATCTTCGCGAACGACCGGCACGCAGTGCGCCTCGCGACGGACGCGCTGCGCTTCGCGGCGGGCAACTTCTACGTGAACGACAAGCCGACCGGCGCCGTCGTCGGACAGCAGCCGTTCGGCGGCTCGCGCGCGTCGGGCACGAACGACAAAGCGGGCTCGATCCTCAATCTATTGCGCTGGGTTTCGCCGCGCACGATCAAGGAGACGCTCGTTCCGCCGAGAGATTGGCGGTATCCGTTTCTCGCGGAGGAGTGACGCGTAGCGCTGCCGTTGTCGACGTCCGCGTCGTCCCCTTCGCCACCCGGCAATCCGTCGCGCCCAAGCGTGTAGATACGCGGGATGGGCCGTCCCGGACGCGGCGGCTCGTAGAGGTACTCACGTCCCCACGGATCGAGCGGCACGTTCGCCGCGTCCAGGTAGGACTCGCCGTTCACGTCCGGTACCACGAGGACGCGGAGATCGTCCGGCCACTTGCCGCCGTTGTTGATGGCGAACTCCTTTGCGGCGGACTCGATCGAAGAGATGTCCACCCTGGTTTTCGTCGCTGCGGGCTGAAAGTACTTCTGGATCACGTTCGGGACGATGAGCGTCATGAACACGCCGAAGGCGAGCAGCCACGCGCCGATCCAGATCGGTGAAGTGACAGCGAGCGCGAGCATCGTCCGTCGCACACGCGCTCGCTGTCGCGCCGATTCCGAATCGTCGCTCGATCGTCGCGTCGAGGCTTCGAGTGCGCGGCTTTGAACCAGCGTGTCGCCGTCGGATCTCGAATTGGGGTCGTTCATCGCGTGGCGTGGAAGTTGTCAGCGCATGTCGCGATTGTCGACGTCGGCGTCCTCGCCGGTTCCACCCACGACGCCGTCGCGACCGAGCGAATAGATGCGCGGACGCGGGTCGTAGCGATACACGCGGCCCCACGCATCCTTGGGAAGCTCCTTCTGGTCGAGATAGCGCTTGCCGTTGACGTCCGGTGTCACGAGCACCTCGAGGCTGTCCGGCCACTTGCCGCCATTGTTCAGCGCGAACTGCTTGGCCGCGGCCTCGATCGAAACGATGTCGCCGTTCGGCTTCTCGCCGCCTTTCGATTGGACGCTGCTCGGGAGCACGTTGGGCACGGCGAGCGTGACGAGCGCGAAGGCGGAGAAGAACGACGCACCCACGGCCACTCGTCCTCTTCGGCGACGAGTTTCATGCAGCGAGCGTGAGTTGCCTTCAGGGAATCTGCCGGTGTGCGTGAGCGCGTCCGGTTCGAAATGAACTTCGTCGACCATGGTTTGACCTTTCGTGTGGGACTGAGAACTCGCCGGTCGACGAGCTGCACGCGGGCGTCTTCCCGACGACTGGCTTATCAGCGCGTGCTCGCTCCGCACCGCGGACACTTCGCGCGGAATACCGGAGTCGCTACGCTCGTCGACCGTCGTTCCATGCGCTCCCGCTCGATCCTGCTCGGCCTTCTCGTCGTCGCCACGATCGTTGCGCTGCTCGTGTGGACGCTCGCACCGCGCGACGCGCGCACTCGATCGTCGCCGGGCGTGCCGCCCTCGAGCACAATTCCTGTGACGGACGCACAGCCCGAGCTCCCGTCCGCGCAGGATCCCGGCGCGACGCCCATCGCATCCGTCGACGACGACGTCACGCCGATGCCGCCCATCGCGATCGACGCGACACGACCGTTGCCGCACGCGACGCGTATCGTCGGACGCGTGACGGATCCGAGCGGCGTTGGCATCCGCGACGCACGCGTGCTCGCGCGCGCCGCGACGTCCGACGAGCTCGATGCGACGCGCGAGGTCGAGACCACGACCGACGCAGCCGGGCGCTTCGAGATCGCCGGCCTCCATCCCGGCCCGATCGAACTCGCGCTTTCGGCGGCGAGTTGGGCGCCGCGCCACGTCGACGGACTCGTCGTTCCGACGGGCGGAGCGCTCGACGCAGGCGATCTCGCGCTCGACCTGCCCGTGCTGCTGCTCGGGCGCGTCGTCGACGAGGCCGGTCGGTCGATCGGCGGCGCGCACGTGCTCGCGCGCAACGGCGATCGGACCGAGTCGATCGATGAGCGCACGGCCGCGATCACGCGTGCCGACGGCGGCTTCGCGTGTCTGCCGCTCGCCTGCGGCGCCTGGACGCTCGACGCGATCGCCGACGGCTTCGTCGTCGCGCACGCGTCGGGATTCGCGTCGCCGGGTGAGACGATCTCGGACATAGAAGTCGAGCTCGTTCGCGGACCATCGATACTCGGACATGTCACCGGCGCCGACGCGTCCGAGCTCGCGACGCTGCTCGTCGTCGCGCGTCCAGTGCCGAACTGGACCGATCCGCCGCTCGATCCCGACGAGTCCTTGCCCACCGCTGCCGATTCGGACGCGCGTCGCACGCTCGGCGCCGCGCTGCGCGGCGAGAGTAGCAGCAACGTCGACGCCAACGGCCGCTTCGAGCTCGCGGGTCTGCTGTCGGCGCGCACGTACGAGGTCGTCGTCGGACCGCGCTCCGCTGCGCGCACGTCCACGCTCACTGATCGGAGCACGCGCGCGGCACTCGGCATGGAGCTCGTCTCCCGCGACATCGACTCCGTGCTCGCGCGCGTGCGTGCACGACCGAGCGCGCTCGAGATCGAGCTCGCGCTCGCGCGCCCGGCGCAACTCGCGTTCGAGCTACGCAGCGCGGACACGCGCACGCCGATCGAGGACTTCGTCTTCGTGCTCGCGGGTGCTGCGCCCGCGACGCTCTTCGACCAGCACGCCGAGCCGCTCGCGCGTCACGCGGACGGGCGCGTCGTGCTCGCGGGCTTTCGCCCGCTCGGCGGGGAGCTATGCACGCTGTCGGTCGAGGCACTCGGGCACGCGCGCGCGAGCTTCTCGTTCGCAGCCAGCGCCGGTCGTCCGACGGATCTCGGTTCGCTGCTGCTCCCGCGCACGCGCACCGTCACACTGCGCGTGCGCGACGCCGCGACCGACTCGCCGATCCACGGCGCCGAGGTGCGCGCCCACGAAGTCGACGCCACACGCGACGCCGAGAACGGCATCGCGTACGCGACGAGCGACGAGCAGGGCGTGGCGCGCGTGACGACGTTCGACGAGCGCGGCTCGCGCCTCACGATCGCCGCTCCGGGCTTTGCGACGCTCGAGCTGCCCGGTCCGCTCGAGCGCGCGCGCGACGTGTTCGACGTGCCGATGAGTGCCGGCGCGAGCATCGTCGCGCACGTCGCGAGCGAGGACGGCGACGCCCTACCGGGCGTGGAAGTGATCGTCGAGCGCCCCGATCCGCAGTCGGGCAACGCGTGGATTCCGGCGGCGAAGCCCGTGTGGACCGGTGCGGACGGCAACGCGCACTGGATGCGGCTCACGCCCGACTTGCAGCGCGTGTACCTCGGCCCGAACGACCGTGTGAGCGATCGCGACGTCGCGTTGATCACGCTGCGCGCCGGCGAAACGCGCGAGCTGTGGCTGACTGCGACGCGCACGCACGCTCTCCACGTCACGGTCGTCGACGGACGCGCGCCGATGGCCGGTGTGCCCGTCGAGTTCCTCGACGCCACCGCGTCCGTGCGCATCGCCGCCGCGGTGACCGATGCCGCTGGACGGGCGCGCCTTCCGCGCGTGCGCCGAGGCGAGTACGCGCTCGCGCTCACGATCGACGGCAATTACGGCACACGGCCCGCTTCGATCGGAGACGGCGACGCGCACCTCACGATCGACGTCGCGGAGAGCACGCTGGTCGGCACCGTACGGTCGGCTGGCGGCGACGCGGTGGCAGGCGCAGAAGTCGCGGTCGAGAGCGCGTTCGACGCACACCTGCACGCCCTCCTCGACGCGCACACGATCGAAGCCTCGCTCGTGCGCGAAGCGCTCGCACGACGCGAGCGCGACGGACGGCCGCGTGCGCGCGCGATCACCGACGCTGCGGGCAGGTTTCGGCTGCGCGGGCTCGTGCCGGGGCAGGCGTACACCGTTCGAGCCGCGCTCGGCGCGCTGGAGACGGGCGCCGCGCAGCTGGAATCGTTCGATGCAGAATCCGAGCTCGTGATCCCGTTGTCGGGCTCCGGCGCTCTCGAGATCGCGCTGCGCAACGTCGTCGGCGCGCAGGAGCCGCTGCTCGTGGTGCTTCGGCCCGCGGGCGACGCGCTCGACTTCGCGCGCGCGCTCGCATGGGATGCGCGCGCGGTCGTGCGCGTCGACGGACTCGTCGAAGGCAAATGGTCGGTTCGCACGTACGCGGCGAGCTCCGAGCCCGGTGTGCTCACAAGCTTCGGCTCCGTGCGCGAGATCGACATCCAGCGCGACGGCGTCATGGCGCTCGAGATCGCCTGGCCTTAGAGGCACGTCCTAGAACCTCGCCGGGCTTCGGGCGGCTGCGCCGCCGCGGGTCGCGTCGCTATGCTCTCTCGAGCTCGACACTCCGACGCTCGGAGGTGCTTCCTCTTGAATCGCACGCTCACCGTATCGCTCGTCGCACTCCTGCTCGCGTCCGCTGGCTTCGCGGCGCAACTGACGCCGCCCGCCCCCATCGGGCCACCCGTTGCAGCGTCGGGCGGCGCGCGCGATGCCGTGCCGGCTTTCCTCCCCGGCGGCTTGGCCGAGCTCGATGGCGAGAGCGCGCACGGCATCGCGCTCTGCAGTGCACGCGACGGCGATCTCGAAGGCGCGATCGCCGCGCTCGAGCGCATCGTGAAGGATTCGCCGGGCAACGAGCTCGCTGCGCGCGATCTAGCGCGAACGAAAGCTCTGCTCGCGCTGCGCGACGCCTGGATCGACAGCGCGCGGCAGAGCGCGGCGAAGATCGCGTTCGAGGTCGACGGCAAGAAGCTCGTCGCCGCGATCGAGCGCGTCGAGAACGGGTTCGTGTTCTTGGCGCCCAACGCGCGCAAGCTCGACAAGCTTCCGCTGGCCCGCCTCGACGCGCTGTTCGTCGCGCGCGAAGCGGACAAGAAGGAGGAGCAGGGCGGCGCGGCGCCGTGGGTGCGAGCGTTCGCGTTCGCGCTGTGCGACGACGCGCGCTGGCAGAAGGCATTGAAGGACACGCCCGAAGACGTGGCGCTGCGCAACGACGCGAGCCGCGCGTATCCGGCGCTCCTCCGTACCGGCGCGACGGCGAACGCACTGGCCGCGCTCGCGCGCACGCCGGAGCCCGCCGATGCGTCGGACGCGCTGCGCGTCCTCGACTCGATCACGGCGTTGTGCACGCAGAGCAGCGACGTTCCCTTGATGCAGCGGCGCCGCGACGTGCTCGCGAAGCTCGCGGAAGCGACCGCGTTCCGCGCTTTCACGATGAAGGAGGCCGCGAGCCTCGTGCGCGGCACGCTCGGCGACTTCGGAGCGGGCGATCTGAAGATCGTGTACGAGTTCGACTCGCCCGCGGAGCTCGAGGACTTCGAGCAAGCCGACACGTACTACCAGCAGCTGCGCAAGAAGCTCACTGCGCAAGGCGAGAGCGCGGGCGTGAACGTGTGGGAAGTCGCGGACGGCGCGCTGCGCTGCTCCGGATCGACGAGCTATCGGCACCGCCTACCGTTCGCGGCGCCGATGACGATCCGCATCGACTACAAGTGCGAGGGCGAAGGCGAGCAGACGCTGCTCTTCATCGCGCTGTGCTCCGAGAACGACGACGCCTACATCCACGCGAACCCGGTCGGCGCGGTGACGGTGTACGACGCGAAGTCGGGCTTCAGTGAGGTCGGCCAGACGAAGAGCGCGCAGTTCTTCGTCGGCATGGATTACCGCCTCGAGCTCCGCCACGACGGCAAGACGGTGAAGTCGATCGTCGACGGCGAGACGAAGGACGAAGTGCCCACCGGTCCGCGCAAGCGCGGCTTCGTCCGCTTCGTGCTCCACGCGGACGTGGTGTACGCGATCAAGCGCCTCGAGATCGAAGGCCGTGTCGATCCGATCCTGCTCCGCGAGCAATGGATCGATTGGCGGCTGAAAGAGGCGGGACTGCGCTGACTTAGAGCCAGTTTCAGAATGAAGCGTGCCGTCGAAGGCCGCGACGAGCCGCGGCGAGCAAGGCGCGCTGACAAGGCGTATTCGCCGAGGAATACTCAGAGGAGGCGCAACGCCGCGAGCTCGAATCGGCGCGGCCTTCGAAGGCACGCTCTATTTTGAAACAGGCTCTTGGTCGTCGTGCGCCGCGCGACGACCGCACGGCAACAACGAGGACGCATGAACGCGAAGCTCTTCCTGACGGTGTTCGGCACCGTGTTCCTGGCCGAGATCGGAGACAAGACGCAGCTTGCGACGCTCTTGTTCGCATCCGATGCGAAGCACGGCAAGTGGACCGTGTTCGCAGCGGCGTGCCTCGCCCTGTGTACAGCGGCGGCGATCGGCGTGCTCGCGGGCAGCCTCGTCGGTCGCTTCGTCGAGCCGCGCACGTTGCGCTGGGTCGCCGGGGTCGGCTTCGTTGCGATCGGGTTGTGGACGCTCGCCAAAGGCTGAGCGCCGCGAAGCGCAACATGAAGACGCAGACGATCGAGATCCGCCGGCGCGTCGCCGCATCCTCCGACAAGCTGTTCGGCGCGTGGACGGGCGCGGAAGCACTGCGCCAGTGGATGTGCGGACCGGACACCGACGTCGCGCGTGTCCAAGTCGACGCACGCAGCGGCGGAACGCTAAGCCTCGACCTGCGCGCGCTCGCCGGCGGCGAGATCTTCGAACACGTGGGGAGATACTCGGCCGTCGAGCGGCCCGCGCGGCTCGCGTTCACATGGACGTCGGAAGCGACGGGCGGCGCGGAAACGATCGTCACGGTCTCGCTGGAGAAGCACGGCGCGTGCACCGAGCTCGCGCTCACACACGCGGGCCTGCCGAGCGAAGCCGCGGCTCGCTATCACGCCGCCGCGTGGACGGCGATGATCGAGCGCCTCGCAGTCCGTGGTGAAAGTGCTTCGAGCGCGAAAGTGGCCCGTTCGCGTCAGAACAAGGAGCGAGACCGCAGGCGAATCGTCGAGATTCGCCGAGGATCGAGCGACGCCGGGCTGGCGCGAACGGGCCGCTTTCGCGCTGAATGACTTTCACCACGGGCTGCTAGCGCGCTACGTCGGCGACACGCGCACGTTCGCGCTGCACGAGGCGCTCGAGATCCTGCGCGCGACGCCACGGGCACTCGACGCGCTGCTCGCGGGCCTCTCGGCGCCGTGGCTGTTCGCGAACGAAGGCAATCGCACCTTCCACGCGCACCTCGTCGTCGGACACTTGATCCACGGCGAGCGCACGGACTGGATCCCGCGCATGAAGCGCATCCTCGAGCACGGCGACGCGCTCGCCTTCGAGCCGTTCGATCGCTTCGCACGCGCGCCTGCGGAACGGCTGTCCGACACGCGCGAGCTGCTCGGCATCTTCGCCGAGCTCCGCGCGCAGAATCTCGCGACGCTCGAAGCGCTGCGGCTCACGCCCGACCATCTCGAGAAGCGCGGCCGACACCCCGAGCTCGGACCGGTGACGCTCGGCGAATTGCTCGCGACATGGGTCGTGCACGATCTCGATCACTTGGCGCAGATCGCGCGCGTGATGGCGAAGCGTTACGCGGTCGACGTCGGTCCGTGGAAGGCGTACTTGCCGATCGTGACGCGCTGAGCGCGCGGAGCTCCCGTCGCCGACGGCAGATCGCCGAGTCCGCCCAGGCGCGCGCTCCTGTGTAGGATGATGCCGTGGAGGCTTTCGAATGATTCCGCTCCCGCCGTTCGCTCGAACTGTGCTCGTGATCGCCGCGCTTCCGCTCGCGCAGGCAACGTTTCTGGCCTCCGGCGGGCTCCAAAGCGCGGTGCCGGGATCCTCGCACTTGATCGGACGGCGCGAGCCGCGACCGGCGTTTGCGGGCCGACTCTTCGACGAGGTCGAGTTCGACGTCGCCGACGCGCCCGAACAGGTGATCGTGGCCGACCTCGACCTCGACGGCGACCGCGATCTCGTCACAGCGCACCCGGGCGCGAACGCGATCACGGTCGCATTGGGCGACGGAAGAGGACTCTTTGAGAGCCGCACGACGTACGCGACCGGCCTCGGGCCGAGCGACGTCGCGGCCGGCGACCTCGACGGCGACGGCGACCTCGACCTGGTCGTGCCGAACGCCGACGCGCACACGATCTCCGTCCTCCGGAACATCGGCGAAGGACGCTTCGCGCCGCACGTCGATTACTCGGCGGACTTAGGCCCGATTGCCGTCGCAATCGCGGACTTCGACGGCGACGGCGATCGCGACGTCGCCGTCGGGAACCAGGACGTCGCGTCCGTCTCGATCTTCTCGAACCACGGCGACGGGACGCTCGCGCGCTTCGCGGCGACACCGATCGTGAACGTCGCGCGCGCACTCGTCGCAGCGGATCTGGACTCGGACGGCGACGTCGACCTCGCGGTCGCGTGCGAGATCGTTCCCGCCAATTCCGACAATCCCGTGCGGATCCTCGCCAACGAAGGAGACGGCACGTTCGCGCGTGTGCTGCCGGTGTGGGTGAACGGCCAGGCGATCGACCTGGCGGCCGGCGACCTCGACGCCGACGGAGACGTGGACCTCGCGACGGCCAACTCGCCCGGCGGCGGAGTCTCCGTGTTCCTGAGTCTCGGCGGCGCGACATTCGCGCCGGAGGTCGAGCTCTCCGACGAGGACGCACCGCGCGCCGTCGCGATCGGCGACCTCGACGGGGACGTCGGCTACGGCGAGCTCGCAGTCGTCGTCCAAGGCGACGCCTCGGTGCGCATCCGTCGCATGCTCGGACCTACGAGCTTCCCGGAGGTCGCGCGCGTCGCCGTCGGCCGGTCCCCGAGCGCCGTGGCGATGGGCGAGCTCGACGGCGACGGTCGCATCGACCTCGCGGTCGCCTGCACGGGCGCGAACAGCGTCTCCGTACGCTTCCAAGGCGACCACGGAGCGCTACTCGCGCACGCCGAGTACGGCGCGGTCGCCGCTTCGCTCGCCTACGCCGCGGTCGACGACTTCGACGGAGACGGCCGGTGCGACGTCGCGAGCGGCAGTGTCGGCCAGTTCGCGCGCGTCGCCGTGCTGCGCGGCTTGGGTGGCGGCGAATTCGCGAACGCGGTGCTCCACTCGGTCGGACCCGGCGCAGTCCGCCTGCGGAGCGGCGACTTGAACGGAGACGGAGCCCCCGATCTGTTCTTCTGCCAAGGCGGGTTCGACGACGGAGTCTCGTTCCTGTGGAACACGGGCAGCGGCACGTTCCAACCGGCGCTCACCGAGGTCGTCGTCGCCGACGCGCTCGCCGCGGCGGCGAGCGACCTCGACGGCGACCAGGACCTCGATCTCGCGGTGATCCGCAGCGGCGGATTCTCGCTCCTGCGCAACCACGGCAACGGCACGTTCGCTCCGCTCACGCTGAACGCGACGACCGCCGCCGTCGCGATCGAGTGCGCCGATCTCGACAGCGACGGCGACCGCGATGTCGCGCTCGCCCATCAGAGCGCGAACCGGATCTCGATCTGGCGCAATCTTGGCAACGGAACCTTCGCGGCACCGGAGCTTCACCCGGTCGCCGCAGGCCCGCGCGACCTCGCGCTCGGCGACCTCGACCGCGACGGCGACGTGGACGTCGCCATCGCGTGCTCGAACGGCGTCGCGGTGCTCGAGAACTCCGGCGGCGCGCGCTTCCTGCCCCACGCCCTCCATCCCGCGTCCGCGGCGTACCGCATCGCGCTGGCGGACCTGAACGGCGACGCGTGGCCTGAGCTTTTGACGCTGAGCCTCGCCCGGGATCCCATCGCGGTCTTCGAGAACCAGGGCGCCGCAGGCTTCGCCGCCCCGGTCGAATACTTCGCCGGCGTGCAGCCGAGCGCGATCGAGCTCGCCGACGTCGACGCCGACGGCGACACGGACCTCGTCGTGTCTCTCAGCGCTCTGGGCCTCGTGACGGTGCTCGAGAACCGCTGCCGCTGATCAGCGGTGGATGACCGCCGCGAGCTCGATCGACAGCGCGCTCGCACCGTCGATCTGGAAGTACTCGAGCTCGAGCGTGTGCTCGCCCGTGCTGAGCACGACGTCGGCCGTGTCGCGCGTCGGCGCGTGCCACGTCCAATTCTCGAGCACCATTTCGCCGTCGAGCTTCACGCGCACGCCGTCGTCGGAGACGACGGTCAAGCGATAGGTCCCGGGCACGTCGATGGTCAGCGTGCTCGTCGCGACGAGCCCGAAGTGATCGTTGCCGACCGCCGCGCGCACGTCGTCGTCCATCCATGGCTGCACGAAGTTCGCGACTTCGCCCTCGGCGAGCGGCTTCGACGCGAGCGCGCGCCACGCCGCGACGTCTGCGCGCGGATCGGCCGCGTCGCGCCACGAGAACCAAGTCGCGGACCAGCGTGCGTCGCGCAACACGCCGCCCGGCACGCGCACGGGCGGCCGCGGCTCGCCCGCAACGAAGTCCCACGGCCCCCACTCGCCCATCACGATCGTGTCGAGACCGCCGCGCACGGCGCGCGCGACAGCAGACGTCTCCTGCTTGCCCGGCAATTCAGGACACGTGAACGCGCGCGCGCGCCGCACGTGCTCGGGCTCGGGCGGTGTCGTCGACACGACGCTCGAGCGCGCGATCCGTCCGCTCGGTCGACTGCCATGCACGCCAGTGAACAGCTCGCGCGCGTCGCGCGCGGGATCGAGCGGCTTGCGCAGCACTTCCACGTCCTCGATCGGCAGCGAAGCGTTCGTCGAAGCGAATAGATTGCCCGCGATCACGAGGCCCGTCGTCTCCGTCACGACGAGGTCGCGCGCGTTGTCTTCCATGCGGTTGCCGATCACCCAGTGGTCGCGCGAGCGCGTGTCGCGCGCCTGGCCGAATGGTCCGAGGACGAGATCCGGATCCTCGTCCCACCACAGCTCGACGCCGAGGTCGTTCTCGGAGATCTCGTTCTCGACGATCGCGCACTCCTGACCGTGCTCGATCGACACGCCGCCACCGATCGTGCCGCGGATGGTGTTCGCGAGCACGACCATGCGACTCGAGTAGCCGCCCCACACGCCGTGCTGGTGACTGCCCGACAGCTCGTTCTCGATCGCCCAGTTGTCCGCCGAGAACGTCGCTTCGATCGCGTTCGCGACCGCGTACGAGAAGTCGTTGCGGTACCAAACGTTGCGGTCGCTGCCGCCGGCGTCCATCTCCCCCCGCTCGAAAGCATGTCCGCGGACGGTGTCGTTGCCGCCGTACAGGAACACGCCGTCGCCGGAGTGCGTCGCGCTGTTGAACGCGAACAGGTTGTCGGAGCAGCGCTCGAACATCAGGATTCCGGCCGAATCCTGGCCACGCCAGTACACGCCGTGGCTGTAGCCGCGCACGCAGTAGTCGAACACGTTGTGATCGACCACGTTCTTCGAGCTGCGGTAGAGCGCGAGCCCCCAGCCCGACAAGAACGAGAAGTCGTTGTCGTAGATGCGCGCGTCGCTCGTGCGCGTCAGCAGGATGCCGTTCTGGCCGTGACGTCCGCGCGAGGAACGCACGGTCGGGCGCTCGCAATCGGTGAGATGGATCGCGCCACCGTAGTTCGCGAGCCACTCACCCGCGTCATTCTCGTGCGGGAAGAGCCAGTCGCCTTCGTCCTCAGCCGCAGTGGTGCTGCGCAGTCGGCCGGCGTAATAGCGGTCGAAGCGCACGTCCTCGATCGTCAAGTCGTGGCAGTCGATCGCGACGATGCAGCCCTTGTAGCCACCGAGCTCGCCGCCGCGGATCGTCGCGCGATCGCAGCCGACGAGCAGGATGCCGATGCCGCTTGCCGCATCGAGATCGGCGTCGCGCGGCGCGCCTCGCAACGTGACGTCCGTGAGATCGAGCATGACGTCGTCCTGATCCTCGATGCGGATCGCCGCGGACATCTGCGCCAATGGATGCGGCTCGCCGACCGCCGGTCGCAACCACTCGCCGGGCGCGACGCGCACACGACCGCGGGCTTGGAACGGAACGCCTTCGGGGATCACGACACCGAGCGCGCTCGCCGGGTTTCGATCGCGGCGCTCGACGCTGCGCTTCGTCGCATCGCCGGCGCAAGCGACGAGCGCGAGTGCGAATAGAACGGTTCCGAATGACTGCCTGCGCATGACTACCCCGCGCCGCGGATGCCGACCGGGCGCGCCAGTCTATCGACAGGACCCGGCACGAACGTTCGTCGCGCTCGTGGTCTCTTCCTGTATTCTGACGGATCGTGAACCCTTCACCGACATCCACGCGCATCGCGTCCTCCGGCATCCAGCTCGTCCCCGAGATTCCGATCTGCCAGACGGATCTGCCGCTCGATTGGTACCAAGCGGAGTTCAAGCCGTACGCGGAAGAGTACCTGGCGCTGCCCGATCGCATGCCCGGCTCCGTGCTGCCATGGCTCGACAAGTACGCGCTGCCGGCGCTCGATCACTTCGGCGACTCGCTGCTGCTGCTCGCTCACTTCTACATGGGCGGAGAGATCGTGAAGCTCGTCGAGCGTTACGGCGGACAAGTCGCGGACTCGTACGCGCTCGCGCTGCAAGCCGTGCGGCATCCGGAGAAGAAGGTGATCGTCGAGTCGGCCGTGCACTTCATGGCGGAGTCGATCGCGATCCTCGCGAACCCGGACCAAACGGTGTGGATCACGAATCCGAAGGCGGGCTGCACGATGGAGATGCTCGCCAAGGACTACATGGTGCTGCCGGTCGCGGAGCAATTGCTCGCGCGCTATCCGAAGCTGTGCGTCATCGCGTACATGAACACCGGCGGTCGACTGAAGGCCCTCGCGGGTCGCACGGGTGGTGCCGTGTGCACGAGCTCGAACGCGCACCTCGTCGTCGACTGGGCGCGCAAGAAGGGACAGAAGATCCTGTTCGTGCCCGACCATCACCTCGGTCGCAACACGGCCGCGAAGCTCGGAATGTCGATGGACAAGGTCGTCGCGTTGCCGGATCCGCAAGTGTGGCGATCGAAGCTGAAGGTCGACGACAACACGGTGAACGGTGGTCTCGCTGCGCTCGACCGGGCCGAGATGATTCTCTGGGGCAGCTACTGCGGCGTGCACACCGTGTTCAAGAAGGAGCACGTCGAGTGGTGGAAGGCGCGCGGCTGGCGCGTGCTCGTGCACCCCGAATCGCCGCTCGAGGTCGTGCAAGCCGCCGACGGATCGGGCAGCACCGACTACTTGTGGAAAGCGGTGATGGCGACGAAGCCCGGCGACAAGCTCGCGATCGGCACCGAAGGCCACTTCGTCCGCAACGCGCGCGACCAAGGCAAGCTGCGCGGCGTGGAGATCATGCACCTCGCCGACATCCCCGACGCGAACTTCAAAGGCGCCGGCTGCGGCTGCGCGACGATGAGCCGCAACGATCCGCCGCACTTGGCCGGCATGCTCGACTTGTTGCGTAAGGGCAAGCCGCCCGAGATCAACCGCGTGCTCGCCGGCGACGTGATGAACGAGATCACCGCCGACCGCGATCGACTCGACGACGACGAGCGCAAGCAGCTCGTCGCCGAGGCGCGCCTCGCGCTCGAGCGGATGATCGAGATCACGGAAGCGGCACGCTGACGCACGGCGGGTACCCGGCGTGCTGACCGCGCTCTAAGGTCGCATTTTGCGACCTTAGAGCGGATCGCTGTTCAACCCGGAACGGCCGAGCGAGCTTCACGGCGGCGGACTCGCGAGCGGTAAGACGAAGTCGCGAGGAAAGCGCGTGGAGTTCCGCCGCACTTGCTCGTTCGAACGCTTCGTCGGGACGCCGTCGATGGCGGCAAGGTCGGCGGCCAGGATTCCGCACGCGGAACGGACGGCACGGAACCACGGCACCGTTCGCGGGTTGAAGCGCTCCATGCGCGCCCGGTTCTCGGTGCTGGCGACCCTGCTCGTCTTGATCCCCTCGCTCGCGCGGGCCGAGGAGTTCGACGGATTCAAGAGCTGCGTGCTCGGCGCAGGCGACCTCGACGGCGACGGCGTGCCGGATCTTTGTATCGCGAGCCGAGACGCGGAATCGGAGCGCGTGTGGGCCGTCTCCGGACGCGATAGAACGCTGATCTACGCGCTCCGAGGAGCGTGCAAGCGCGATCGATTCGGCAGCGAGCTCGCACGTCTCGGTGATCTCGACGGCGACGGAGTCGACGATCTCGCGGTCGCAGCGCGCGAGTCCGAGTGCGAGACGCGCTCGTACCCGCACCGCAATCCGTGCGTGTTCGCGACGGTGTTCTCAGGCAAGTCCGGGTGCGTGCTGTTCGAGCTCGAGGACGGTTGGAGCGTCGCCGCTGCCGGCGACGTCGACCGCGATGGAGTGCCGGACATCCTCCTCGGCTGCCCCGACATGGATTGCCGTCCTCAACCTGGTCAGGCGACGGTGCGCTCGGGCCGCGACGGATCTTTGCTGTTGCGCGTGACGAACTCGATGCGCGTCGAACGCGCCAAGTCGAAGCACGCCGGCTGGTCCGGACAGGGCTACTTCGGAACGAGCGTGTGCGGGATCGGTGACTCCGACGGCGACGGTGTGCCGGACTTCGCCGTCGGAGCGGCGGGTCCGTGGAAGGATGGCGTCGTCTACTCGTTCTCGGGCCGTACCGGCGCCGTACTCGGAGGCCTTCACGGCGATTCATGGTCGGCGAACGTCGGTTGGACAATGAGTCGGTGCGGCGATCTCGACGGCGACGGACGCGACGACTTGCTCGTGAGCGCTTTGCACCAGACGGTGCTCGCGATCTCGACGAACGGATTTCGGCCGCTCCACCACGTCGAGACGGGGAGCCAGCGCGCGTGGCTCGACGCATTCGGCTCGAGCCTCGATCGCACGGACGACATCGATGGTGACGGCGTCGACGATTGGCTCGTCGGCGCGAACGAGTGCCAAGGCAGCTTCTTCGACTTCGGCTACGCGCAAGTGCGATCGGGCCGCGACGGCGACTGGATACGTAATCTGTTCGGTTCCTCGCAGCACGGCGTCGACGTCGCGAACGCCGGCGACGTGAACGGCGACGGCATGGACGATCACGTCATCGTGATGCCGACCATGAAGATCGGCCGCATTCTGTCCGGCCGCGACGGTGCGCTCCTGCGCGAGATCGATCTCGCCAAGCTCCGCGCGCAGTCGAACGATCCCGATCGCTTGCGGACGCGGTGAGCGCAGCTCACTTCGCGCTCTTCTTCAACCACTCCGCCTGCTTCGCACCGATCTCGTCGTCGCGCTTCGACGCGGCGTCGATCCAGCCTTTGTAGCGATCGACCTTCGCGAGATAGTCCGCGTAGCGCGCGAACTGCGCTGGGTCCGCGCCGTCGAGGATCTTGAGCGCGTGCTCGATCGCGGCGTCGGCGAGGCCGCGCCAGATCTTCTCTCCGAGCTCCTTGCTCGCGACGCGCGGCGAGCCGAGATAGCCGGGCCAATCGGCGGCCTTCGATCTCTCGAACGCCTCGTCGCGCGTGGCACCCGCCACGATCGGTGCCTCTTTGTGCTTCGGCGACACGAGGTCGGGGCGCAAATGGAGCAAGAGGCTGTGCTCGTCGGCACCCGCGTGCAGCGACACGCCGTCCTCCTTCTTCTGCTCGTCGGTCATCACCTGCATCGCCTTGCCCCAACCGCCGAGCACCGGGATCAATCCCCACAGGTGCACCATGCGGCCGCCGTACACGTCGTGGAAGTAGTCGCCGGCCTGATCGAGCGCCTTGTTGTGCAGCGGCGCGCCGTGCACGTGCACGACGAACAGCCAGCGAAAGCCTTGGTCGCCGAGCTCGCTCGCGACGTCCATGAAGACCGCGCGCAGCGTGCTCGGCCGCACCGCGTACGTCCCCGAGAACGTGAAGTGACCGCCGAGCTCGTTCGAGCCGCTCGCACCGACGGCGATCTGCGGGAACAGGAGCACCGTCCAATCGGGCTTCTTCGCTGCGATCGCGCGCGCGAGCTCGTCGGTCAAGCGCTCGCTCAGGATGCCGTCGGTGTACGCCGGCAAGTACGGCCCGTGCTCTTCGAGGATCCCGCCGGGCAAGAGCACGACCGTCTTCGCACGATCGAGCGCACGGATCTCCTCCGTGTTCATGTCGGCGAGATGTCGGATGCCACCGGCCGCGAGCGCCTGCGGAGCGAGAAAGTACAGCGGGACGAGGATGCGAAGCACGAATCGATGCATGTTCTGGGATCTCCAGGGCGGAACGTCGTCGGACGCGACAGCACGAGCACTCTGCGGTGGCTTCACGCGCGTGTCACGTCTCCGGCTTCGATCGCATGCGCGGCCCGAACGACGCGCCCGACCGCGTGATCACCGCGTTGCGCAATTCGACGCAGCCACGGACAATCACCCCATGAACCGGATCCGACTCGCCGTCCGAGGAACGCTCGCCGCCGCTCTCTTCGCCCAGCTCGTCGCGGGCGCGGCGCGGGCGCAGAGCATCTACATCGACTTCGGCGTCGGCTCGCCGCCGAGCTCGAGCTACGCCGCAGCCGCGGGCACGCCCGGCGAGTGGAACGAGATGCCGATGCCGAGCTCGGCAGTGCCGCTCGTCGGTCTCGCGGGCGAAGCGACGTCGGCGACGTGGGCCGCGTTCAACTGCGACACGAACGCGGGCACGGACTTCCCGAACACGACGGGCGACGACGAAGCGCTCCTCGACGACTGGATCTACGCCGACTGCGCGTTCGATTTGCCGCGCATGGACATCGTCGGACTCGTCCCCGGCGAGTACTTGATGTTCGCGTATCCGAAGGCGGACGGCGGCGGCTTCGTGAACGTCAACACGGTGCTCCTGCCGCAAGGCGTCGGCGCCGGTGTCCAGCTCCCGCAGCAAGCACCTTTCGCCGGCAACTTCGGGACGTGGCTCATCGCCGTCATCCCGCTCTCGATCACTCCCGGCACGACGTTGCGCATCCGGCCGGGCTCCGACGTCAACCAGGGCCTCAGCGGAATCCAGCTCGTGCGCATTGGCGACGCGTCGCGGTCGAGCGCACCGTTCTGCTTCGGCGACGGCACCGGCGCGATCTGTCCGTGCAACAACACCGGCACGGTCGGTCGCGGCTGCGGCAACGCCGCGTACGCGAATGGAGCGCTGCTCGGAGCAACCGGGATCGCCAGCGTGTCGGCCGACTCGCTGACTCTGACCGCGACGTCGATGTCCGGCTTCCAGTCGTGGTACTTCCAATCGACGGACCCGACAGCCCTGCCGTTCGGACGCGGCATCCAATGCTTGGCGGGCACACTGATCCGCGTCGGACAGAAGAACGTGATCGGCGGGAGCTCGGCGAATCCGTCGGGAGTCGACCTGCCGCTCTCGATCAAGGGCGGAATCCCGCCGGCCGGAGCGACGCGCTACTACCAAGTGGCGTATCGCCAAGTCGCGCCGGCGTGCGTGCCCGCGCCGATCTCGAACACGAACCGCACGAATGGCGTGACCGTGATTTGGTCACCTTGATCGCGATCCGACGATCAAGGTGACCAAATCACGTGCGTGAAGCGCACGCGCGTGACGCGCAACTAGCGCGAGAGCTAGTTGCGCGTCGCGACGCCGAACACGTTGTCGAAGCGGTAATACACTTCCAGCGTCAGCACGTTGAGCGCGGTGTTGCGCAGCTCGAGCCCGCGCGCATCGCCGCGCGTCGTCTGCAGCCATCCACCGCGCGAGCACACGTCGCGCTCGCTCGAGTCGTCTTGCAGCTCGAGGATCGAGTCGACGAGGCCGCGGTTCCACGCATTCCAGTACTTGCCGCTCTTGCGCGGGCTGTCGGGGCCGTCGAACTGGTTCAGCGCGATCGTGCCGAAGTACCAGTAGTAGAAATCGACCGACTTGCCGTCTTTCGTCACCTTCGGCACGTCGTCCGCCAGCGCCCGCGCCGCGCCCTCGAGGTACTCGTCGGTGATCGCGCCACCGGCGAACGTGCGCGTCAGCATGCCGACTGCGCGCTCGCGCGCCGCGTGGTACGTGAACGCGTCGTCCGGGTTCACGACGACACTCGACGGCGCACGGCTGTCGCCGGTCGCCGCGACGACGTACGCCAGCGCGCCGGCGAGCACGTCCTCGGGCACGTCGAAGCCGCACGTCCGCGCCGATTGCAGCGCCATCACGACCCAGCATGTGACCGTGGGCTCGACGCTCTGGCTGTCGGCGACGAATTGCTCGAACTCGAGCTCGCCGCGCTCACGCTTCGCGCTCAGATCGGCGTAGGAGCCCATCCCCCATCCAGAGCGCGAGCCATCCTCGTTGCGCTTCTGTGCCGCGACGAGGAAGTCGAGCGCGCGCTGCGCGGGCCGCTTCAACGCGAGATTGCGCGATAGGCCGAACGCCTCGCACAACGCCATCGTCGAGAGCGTGTCGTTCTCCGGGAACTCGAACGTCCCCGCGCCCGAGAACGAGCCGTCGAGCTTCTGCTGCGCGAGCAGCCACTTGACGCCCCGCCGCACGATGTCGCCAGCGACGCGCTTCGTGCCCATCGCGGTGTCGACGATCTCGAGCTTCGAGTCGACCGACAAGCCGTGCCCGAGGAACGCGAGCAACGAGAGCGACGTCATGCCGACGTCGAACGTCTTGCCGTGCTCCACATCGGACACGACCGCGCACGGCGGATTCGTCGTGCAGTGCATTGCGATCGAGCTCGCGCCCCACGAGCCGTCGTCGTTCTGGTGGCGCGCGAGCCAGCGCAAGCCTTCGAGCACGGACTTCTCCGTGCCTTGCGTCGCACCGCCGGTGCGCCCCTTCGGAACGCCGAGTCCGAGGCGACGGCCGCCGAATGCCGTCGGCAATCCGCTGCCCGCGTGTCCGCCGGCGCCGACACCGATCGCGGTGCCGCCCGTCGTCCCTCCGCTCGGCAGATTGTCGAGCGCGGCCGGATCGCCGCGGTCGAGATGCAGGTCCTCGGCCTGTGCTTCCGTCGTCGGAACGAACACGTCTTCCTCGAACGAGACGAGCTCCGCTTGCTCGTTCTTGGGGATCGCCTTGCGATCGATCGGCTCGGGCGGAAGCACGAAGTCTTCGGGCAACGTCTCGCGCGAACCGCTGACGTGGATCGACGTGACGACCTCTTCGCGTGCCTCGCTGTTCGTATGCACGACGGCAATCGCGGCGATCGCGGCGATCGCGCCGAGGATCACGTGGATTGCGACCGCCATGACGAGCCACGGCGAGCTGCGCGTGAGGTTGCGCACGAATTGGATCGGATGAAAACTCCGCGGCTCACTCATCGATGTGCCCCGTCCGATGCCGGCTGATCGTCCGATGTCTGCGCGGCACGCCACGCCCACAGGCGCCGTGCGCGCGATGTGACGTATACCGAGCGGCGCGCGCGCGGTAACCGTGCGGCCGGACGCGCACGTTCGGTCCTGAGAGCATGCGCACGTTGCTGCGGTACTTCATGCGCCTCAGGAAGAGAGCGCCGTCCGCGCGCCGCACGCCAACGCTCGTTCGACGCTTTGGGAGGGCGGCAGCAATTCTCGACCGAGCCGAACCCGCCGAACTCGCTCGGACGTATAGTCGGGAACGCGAGGCCGCCGCCGCGAGATCGCTGCCCCACGCGGCCCACGTGAACTCGATGAAGATCGCCCCCCTGCTCGCGGCGCTCGTCGCCGCCGCATCCCTTGCCGTCTCCGCGCGTGCGCAAACGATGTTCTTCGACGACTTCGAAGCGGGATTGGCCAATTGGTCCACGACCAGCTTGTGGCGGCCGCTGAGCGCGAGCTCGACGTGCGGCGCGCCGCTCGCGCCGTTCCCCAGCGGAACGCAGTGCGCGTGGTTCGGAGCCGAATTGCCGCCGAACGGCGGGGCCCCGTGCAGCTTCGACGATCAGACGAACCCCTTCGCCGGACCGTCGGGGACGATCACGATGACGACGCCCGTGCAGCTCTCGGGTACCGGGCGCTTCGCGTGGCTGCGCTACCAGAATCGGATCGAGTCGGAGGGCTGCTCGTGGGAGGTCCACTTTGGATTCTGGGACGTTCCGGATCGCTTCGTCTCGATCGATGGCGGGGCGACGTGGATCCCGCTCGCTGCCGATTGCAATGGATCGTCGTGGCACAAGGGTCGCGCGGATCTCACGCCATACTTGGGCGAGCAGGTCCTCGTTCGTTTCCGATTCCGAGCGGAAGACGCCTGGCTCAACCACGGCTTCGGCTGGTTGATCGATGACGTCCAGCTGCGGATCGAGCCGGGCAAGCCGGAATGCGACGCTTCCTCCGTGTGTCCGTGCGGCAACTACTCGACCGAGGTGTTCCAAAATCCCCGCGAGCACGTCGAGGACCTCTCGAACCTGAACCTCGGCGGCTGCACGAACTCGCTGCAGCAGAAAGGCGAGCTGTGGGGCAGCGGCGTCGCGAACATGTCGGAGGACTCGCTCGTGCTGCACGCCGACCTCATGCCGCCGGGTGTGACGGCGCTGGTCTTCCAAGGCAACGCGCTGACGTCGCCGATTCCGCTCGCCGACGGAACGACGTGCGTCTCCGGAGCGCTCGTGCGCCTGCGCGTGAAGCAAGCGAGCCTGGCCGGCACGCTTTCGCATCCGACGGCGGGAGATCAGCCGCTCTCCGCAACCGCGGGCGCGCACGTGGCGATCCATTACCAGGTCTATTACCGCAACGCCGCGACGTTCTGCACGCCGGCAACGTTCAACACGACGAACGCGTACGGTGTGCCGTGGGGGCCCTAGCGCGTAGCGCGGTCTGCCGCGCTCAGCGCGCTCAACCGCGCTCGACTTCCCACACCTGCGCGCCGAAGTGATCCCACGGCAGGCGGCCTTCGTCGCAGTGCTCGTCGACCGAGAACTGCACGTCGACGAAGTAGATGATGGCGGTCGGCGTCGCCGGCCGGAGGTTCTTGCAGCCGTGCGCGACGCCGGGCGGGATGCGCACGAGGCGCGAGTTGCCGTCGCCGAGCACGAAGCGCATCACCTGCCCCTCGGTCGGCGAGCCTTTGCGCACGTCGGCGAGCACGAGCAGGAGCTTGTCCGACGGCGGCACGTACCACACGTCCGTCTGGCGATCGTGCAGGTGGAAGGCCTTGATCGCGAGCGGCTCGAGCACGCTGTAGTTGATTTGCCGCACGACGAAGCCCGGGAGCTGCTTGTGCACTCCGCCGTCGAGCCGCCCGAGCTCGGTCATCGCGCCGCCGTCGTCGTTGAAGCGCTTGAGCTCGACGATCTCGACGCCCTCGATCTTCTTCTTCGGGCTGTAGTCCTGCTTCGCGTAGCGCGCCTTCGCCTGTGCGTTGAATTCCGTCATGGAGTGTGTTCGTGCGGAGCGGATGCCGGCCGGATGACTCGGCGCACAGGATCCAGGAGCAGCGCCGCGCATGCAACCGCGAGCCGGCCGGTTTTCGAGCGAGCGCGCGGCTCGCAGCGGTGTCACGAGCCCGTGGCCGTGGCGGGCTCGCGCAACGGCTCCTACACTCTCGCGCCATGTCGCCGACGCGCAAAGACCAGCGGAGCCGTTGCAACACTGCGCCCGGTGCTTCCGGCGGCGAGCGCCGCGAGCTCGTCGCGCGCCCGGTGACCGAGGTCCAGGACCTCGATCAGCTGTTCGAGAACTGCTTGCCCGCGTTCGGCGGCGCCTACCTGCGCCGCGTGTACACGCTGCTCGACGAAGCGATCGGCAAGGGCCTGCCGATGACGCTGTCGATCTCGGGGCCCGTCACCGTGTCGGGTCAGCACTACACGTGGCTCTTGCCGCTGCTCGACACCGGCTGGTTCGCGCTGCTCTCGACCACGGACGCCGTGTGCTACCACGACGGGCACCGCGCGCTCGACCAGGCAGCGCAGCATCCGTTCCACGAGGTGCCGATCTTCGGCGACGATTCCGCGCTGCGCGACGAGAAGACGATCCGCGTCACCGACATCGGCTTCGACGAGGAGATCCTGCTCGAGCAAGATGCGTTCATCTCCGCGTGCCTCGTCGAGCCCGAGTTCCAACGCAAGATGTCGGGCGTCGAGTTCCGCCATCTGCTCGGCGCGCGCTTCGCCGCGCAGGAGCGCAAGAACGGCGCACCCGAAGGCTTGCTCGCGCTGTGCCAGCGCAAGTCGATCCCGATCTTCGTCGGCGCGCCGGCGGACGGCTCGATCTTCTTGAACTCGGTGAAACTCTGGGCGCTCGCGCAGGTCGGGCAGGGCGAGCACCACTTCGAGCTCGACTTGAACGCCGAGGTGTTCGAGAGCTGCGCCTACCACTACTGGGGACTGTTCGAGAGCGAGAAGGCGGCACTCGGCACGCTCATCCTCGGCGGCGGCGTGCCGAAGAACTTCAACTTGCAGCCGGAGCCCGCGCTGTCGCAGATCTTCGGCTTCGAGAACATCTCCGGTTACCTGTACGACATCCAGATCACGACCGCGCCGATCACCGAAGGCTCGCTCTCGTCCTGCCCGCCCGCGGAAGCGGTGACGTGGGGCAAAGTCGATCAAGAGCACTTCCGGTCCACGTGCGAGAGCATGCAAGCGGACTACTCGACGGTGATGCCCTTCATCGCGAAAGCGCTGCTCGAGAAGCGTGCGCGCTTCGAGCGTTGGGCCGAGCGCATGGGCCGCGACGCCTTGTTCGCGAAGCACCCGCAAGCGCGCGGTTATCTGCGCGATCGCGACGGCTACAGGCTGTACGCGCAGCGCGGGCGCTTGCTCGAGAAGCTCTTCACCGCGGTGAAGAAGGACGCGCCGCGCATCGCGGAATCGAACACGTACGCGCTCGCGCGCCAGTCGGAGCGTGCGGCGCACACTCCGACCGTGCCGAAGGCGCGATCATCGGTCAGAAAGCCAGCACCGCCGGACAAGCGCGGCCGTGCGAAGCTCGAGAAGAAGCCGGCCGCGCGCCCCGGAGGACGCAAGTGAGTGGAGATGTTCCGATGAGTGGAGACGCAGCCGAAGGCGAAGTGCCGCTCGGTGACGCGGAGGCGGCAGTCGATCTCGATCCGTACAAGATCGAGCTCGCGCGCAGCAACCGCAGCAAGTGCAAGACGTGCAAGAAGGCGATCGACAAGGGCGTCGCGCGCATCGGCGTCTTGATCGAGGGCCCGTTCGGCGTCGGCTACCTCTGGCACCACCTCAAGTGTCTTGCGCGCCGCGACATCGGCCTCGTCGAGGAAGCGTACGCCGGCGCCTATACGGCGGAAGGCGTGCAGAAGCCCCCGATCGAGGAGCTGCGCGCCGTCGCCGAAGAGTCCGCGAAGAAGAAGGAAGAGAAACAGGAAGCGCCCTACGTCGAGCGCGCTCCGTCCGGCCGCTCGAAGTGCGCGCAGTGCGGCGAGCCCGTCGCCGACGCTTCCTTCCGCGTCGTCGTGTTGCGCTCGGTCGAGTTCTACAACCAAGTCCGCAACGGCCCGATCAAGGTGCATCCGGGCTGCGTCGCGAAGGCGCTCGCGGAGCCGAACTCCGCGACGGAAGTCGACGGGTTCGCCGACGCGCTGCGCGCGAACACGCGCTTGCCCAAAGAAGACATCGAGAAGGCGCTGAAGGAGATCGGCCCGGTCGGATAACGCGATGGCCGCGTGATATCCCTCTCGAAAAGTTGCTTTGACGAGTCGTACAACCCGACCGCCTACGCTGTCGGCGGACTTATCGGCGAACAGCGGCAATGGAAGAAGCTCTATCCAGCGTGGAGGGCTGCGCTCCGCCGAGGCAAGCAACTTGAGCGCTACAGCTCGAAAGATGCCGGCCAGCGAGACAAGCCCGCCTCTGTGTTCTACGGGTGGACCGCTCAGGAGGTGCTCGACAAGCGCATGGCGCTTGCTTACGCGATCCGCGACGCGCTGGCCAGCAAGGGACGCGTCATCGTGGTCACTGTGGACCAAGCAGAGTTCTCCGCGGTAGCAGGCGAAGGCGAGCCGCTGGGCGGCGTGTGGCACGATCCATATCTGCCGGCGGTCTGCACCGTGCTACAGATCGTCGCGCAGTACATGGAGGAGCGGGTGAAGCCCGCCAAGCCGACTCCGAAGAAGCCGCTTGTGGTGTTCGATAGCCTCTCATCTCCCGAGTACGTCAAACGCGTTAACACGGTCTACGGCGAGTACAAGACCGCACACCCGAAACATCACTACGACGTTTATCGAATCACCCGGTGGCTCCGGGACAGTCCAGAGTTCAGGGACGACAAAGAAGAGCCAGGTGTGCAGATGGCCGACCTAATTTCAGGCGAGTTTCGGTTCTGCACCACGAAGGGGCTAAAGGACGAGTACCACAACTCTCCTGTGCTGCGCGTGCTCAGTGAATGCGACTTCAGTGGGCTGCACATGGTCCCCGAGCAAATGAGGCTCTGGAAGCAGAGCATTCTGACTCTGATCGCGAGAGCCGGCCCCTAGCTAATACATCAAGAAACCGGACACGAACATCCCGCTCTCTCCGTCAAAGACACGGAAGAAAAACTTCCTTCGTATCAACGCGCCGAACCCGTTCTCTGCATCAATCCACGAATTGACCTCGTACTTTCGGTTTCCCCAGTACGAAACGGCGTCATCCACATCAAAGCCTGAGACCCAGCCGTCATCGGGCCACTTTGCTGTTCCGGGTGTCCTAATCTGCTCCAGGATATGCTCTTTCGCGAAGCGCCAGATTCGCTCCTTGTCGGGCTTGTAGCCGGTTACAGCTGCCGGATCCTCGCGACGACCGAGCCATATCTGAAACGCATCTTCTCGCTCTTCGTCTTCGTACCGCCGGACCGCGAGCTGGTCCGTTTCCTCACCGACTTCATCCAGCGACTTGAGGATCTCTGGCTCCCGCATCGGCCGATTATCTCCAGCTGCAACGGACGGCGCATCGTCGCCCCTCGCAGCCACGCCGTAGAGCACCACGGCCGCAAGGACGCAAGCGATGCCGGAGATTAGCCACGCTCGATTCATACGCGCGCAGATGCTGCGCCAGAGCGCAATTGCCAGCCGCGGAGCGGTGGACGCATGATCTCAGGCTACCCGCATTTGACCGCGGTGTGAATCAAGAATTTCCGTAGCTACGGTCCCAGCGCCGTCGTCTCGCCGCACTCCGACCGCTACCCGGTGCTCTTGGAGCGCCTACCCGCTGCGCGGACGGTGAAGCGGCACCGCGCACCCGGTGACCAGTACACGCGCACTCCTGTGTTCGTCGGGAGGAACTGTGCGCCCGCGAACGCCGTCGTGGCGATCAAGCCCGCAGCGATCCTGATCGCGCGCGCGAGCAGCGGGGTTCGTCGTTCGCGCATCCGATCGAGCACCAGCATCGCGCCGCGCCTCGGCTACAGCGCGCCCCTACTTCGTCCGCGCGCGGATGTCGTCGACCGCTTGCCGCGCGATCTCGAGCATCTCGGGGCTGCCGCCGCGCCGATTCACGAAGTCCGCGAGCACCGCCGCGTGCTTCTCGTCGCCGATCTTCCCGACCGCACGCAGCGCATCGATGCGGCTCATGCGCGACGTGCTCTGCGCGAAGTGCGCGAGCAGCGCGTCGGCGACTTCCGGCCACAGCGCTTCCGGCACGCCTTGCGACAGTCCCCACTGCGCGCGATTCACGATCTTCGGGTCGGGATCCGCGAGCGCCTCGACGAGGCGCGCGACGACCGCCTGCGACTTGTCCTGGAACGTGCTGAGCGCGAAGTAGATCGCGGCGTGCGCGAGCTCGACCGAGTCCGAGCGCGACAGCGAGAGCACGCGCGACGCGAGCGACGGCGACACGCGTGCGCCCCAGATCCCGCGCAGCGTCGCGAGTTGCGACGCCGGGTCGTCGAGCAGTGTCTCGATCGCGCGCGCGGCATCCCCGGTCAGATCGCCGCCACGGTAGAGCGTGATGATGTGCGCGGCGGAATCGCGCACGAGCGGATGCCCGTCGGCGGCGAGGCGCAGCGCGCGCTCGACGTCGGCCGGCTCGGCACCGATCTCGAACAGCGCGTAGTACGCGCTACGTCGTACGGCGGCATCGCGCGCGTCGAGCTGCGCGCGCACGCTCGCACGGAAGCGCATCTTGTCGTAGCCCGCGCCCGACGTCTGCGTCAGTGCGACGAGCCCGGCTTGCACCTCGCGCGGATCGCTCGCGGCGAGCGCGGACTCGACGGCGGCGAGCGCGGCATCGCGTCGTGCCGCGTCGTCCTTCTGCGCGATGCTCTCGATCCACGGCATCGCGCGCGTGTACGCCGCCGTGTAGCCGTCGGCGGCGGGCTCGGCGAGCTCCGGTGTCAGCGCACGCGCCGCTGTCCCCCGATCGTCGCCGGCCTTGTGAACACGCGTGGGAGCATCAGAGCGCGCACGACATGCGGCGAGCGCGAGGACGCAGGTCACGAGCGCGATCCGAAACTGCGAAACCGTCACCACAGCCATCCCCCACCCTCCTGGATACTCTCCGCCGTCACGCGCTTACCGCGCAAACCGTCGACGATGCCGAGCGCCTTCGCGAGCACCGCGCGCCCGCGTCCGCGAAACACACCGACGATCCAGAGCACCGGCAGCGAGAGCACGTCGTACACGACGAAGCGCGCCCATTGCGCGGGCAGCGCATGCCGGCGCAGGAACCAGATCGAGTTGACGCCCATCATGTACTTGCGGCGCGGGTTGTAGCCGCCGCCGGTCGAGCTCGACGTGCTGTGGAACGCGGCGACGTCCCCGACGAGCCGCACTTGGTAGCCACCTTGCGTCGCGCGCAAGCACAGGTCCACGTCCTCCATGTACGCGAAGAACGTCGCATCGAACATGCCGACCTTCTCGAGCACCTCGCGCCGCGCGAGCAACGCGCAGCCTGGGATGTAGTCGACGACTTTGCGCTCGCGGTGCTCCGCCGAGTCGGGCTCGCGGTGACCGAGCAGCGTCGAGAGGTTCTCGCGCCACGTGAGCATCCCCCCCGCGCACCACACGCGCGACGGGTCCTGCTTGTAGAGCACGCGCGGACCGACGATGCCGATCGACTTCTCGGCGACGAGTTCCTGCGCGAGCGCGTCGAGCGCTCCTGTGGGGAGCTCGACGTCGTTGTTCACGAAGAACACGGCGTCGGCGCCGCGCGCGAGTGCCGCGCGCGCGCCTTGGTTGCTCGCTTCACCGAAGCCAAGGTTCGATGAATTGCGGATGATCGTGAGTCCGGGAAACGCGCGTTCGACCGCCTCGCGCGAGCCATCGACCGATCCGTTGTCGACGAACACGATGTCGGCGGGAGCGAGCCCTTGCGCGAGCAGCGAGCGCACGCAGGCCTGGTTCTCGTCGCCGCCGTTCCAGTTGGCGACGACGGCGGCGATGTGGAGCTTCTGCGGGATCACGTGTTCTCGGCGCTCTTCTCGACCGTCGAGTGCACGACACCGGAGAAGAGGCGCGTCTCGAGCGCTTCGCCGGGTTTCAAGTCTGCCGCGGACACGAGCGGCGTCTTCGTGCCGGCACGGCGCGTGATCGAATAGCCGCGCGCGAGCACGTTCTCGGGCGAAGTGGCGCGCAGCGTGCGCTCGGCGAGATCCAAGCGGCGCGCGCGCTCGCGGAAGAGCGCATCGCCGGCGTGGCGCAAGCGCGGCGCAATCGTTGCCATGCGCGCGTCGGCGGTCATCACCGCGCGCGCGAGCGCGAGTCGCAGCGTGCTCGCGTGGTGCTCGAGACGCTCGGCGCGCCGCTCGAGCATCCAGCTGGCACTCGCGAGGCAGGCCGCGCCCGCGGCACGATCGAGCCGCTCCTGCCGACTCTCGAGGATGTCGTCGATCGCTTGCCCGAGGTGCGTCGCCGCGCGATCGAGGTCCGCGACGAGCGCGGCGCGATCCGGCAGCACCGTTTGCGCCGCGTCCGTCGGCGTGTGCGCGCGGTGATCGGCGACGAGATCGGCGAGCGTCACGTCCGTTTCATGGCCGACGCCGGACACGACGGGCACGCTCGCGTTCCAGATCGCTTCGGCGACCGGCAACTCGTTGAACGACCAGAGATCCTCGAGCGATCCGCCGCCGCGGCACACGACGATCACGTCGACACCGCTCTTGTCGAGGCGCGCGATCGCGGCCGCGATCTCCTTCGCGGCGTGCGGGCCTTGCACCGGCGTGTGCGCGAGTCGCACCGGATATCCGGGCCAGCGCAACGAGCGCGTGCGCAGGAAGTCCTGGAACGCGGCGCCGTCACGACTCGTGACGACACCGATCGTGCGCGGCATCGAAGGCAGCGGTCGGTGCCGGTCGAACCAGCCGCGCGCGCGCAGCTCGCCTTTCAGGCGCTCGAGCTCCAACAAGAGCGCGCCGAGTCCCTTCTTCTCGAGACGCTCGACGATCAGCGTGTAGCCGCCGCGCGGTCCGTACACGTCGAGACGTCCGTGGGCGATGACGCTCGCTCCCTCCTCGAGCGGAAAAGGCGCGGCCGTCTTCGCGCGACTCTTCCAGATCGCGCACGCGAGCACGGCGTCGATGTCCTTGAGATTGAAATACACGTGGCCCGACGCGGCGGGACGCAGACCACTGATCTCGCCCTCGATCGCGACGCGACCGAGCCCTTCCAAGACGTGGCGAATCGTCGCGGTGATCTCGCCGACTGTGAACACGCGCGCGCGCGCTTGCGGCGCAGCTCCGAGCCCGCCGCTCCACGGATCATCCGGCCTCGGATCGTCCGGCACGACGGTCGCCTTCGTCATGACGCCTTTATCGTGAGCGTCGTGCGAGCCGTCAACGTCGCGACCGTCATTGCGCGCGCGGCTTCGCGGTGTCGTCCGCAGCCGGAGGGTCCGAGAGCGCCGTTCCGCATGAGCGGGTACGGCGAAGACTGCGACGAGGCGAGGCGAGCAAGACGCGCCGACGATGCGTATTGCGCCGCAATACTCCGAGGAGGCGCAACGCCGCGAGCCCGACTTGGCGCGGCCTTCGCCGTGCCCGCTCATGCGGAGCGGCGCTTTAGCAGCCCGTGGTGAAAGTGCTTCGAGTTTGAAATCGGCCCGTTTGCGCCGGCGCAAGGAGCGAGACCGCAGGCGAATCGTCGAGATTCGCCG
>JBJXHG010000035.1:0-25562 GCA_046160865.1 Planctomycetota bacterium
CTGCGCTGGCGGCGTTGCTCGGGTTCGGAAACCTGACAGGTTGCCTGCACCCTCGCGCCTTGCCAGCGACGACGATCTCGACCTTGGTGAGAGCGAACTTCTGACTCAGGACACTAGCCCGCATTTCTCAGCACGTCCTGCTGCGCTCGTGCCAACTCGCTCGGAGCGGCGTTGTTGGATCGGAATCGATCCTTGCCGACCAAGTAGGTCACCTCCGGTCGATTCCGATGCAACGCGTTGCTCCGAACGCGCTGGCGCACCCTCGCGACGGACGTGGTGAGAAGTGCGGGCTAGAACTGAACGTCGAAGCCGAGCGCGAAGGTCGAGTCGTCCTGCGCGTCCAGAGGCAACCGGCCGGTCGTGTAGGTCAGCGCCCAACCGCGCGGAAGATCCATCCGAATCGCGAGGTGGCTCGAGTGATCCGTGTCCGCGCGACGAATCGCTGCTTCCGGATCGACCTCTTGGAAGAAGCGCCAACCGGCGGAGAGCCACAGCTGCTCGTCGTCGAGGTCGAGCACGGCCGATCGCATACCGGCTTCGAAGCGTGCGCGCACGAGCGAATCGTCGTCCGTCAACGCGCGACGCGTATCGTCCTGCGATGCGTCGACGACGTCGAAGCCGAGTGCGATCGCAGGGTAAGCGGTCCCGGACAAGCGGAACTTCTCGTCGTTGCCCGCGAGCCAACGCACGGCCGCAGCCGGTGCATCGAAGACGTTCCAACGGCTCGCCGTCGCGTCGGGGTCAGAGCTCAGGAACCTCCCGCCCAACGTGAACCCGAACACGGTTTGGCGCGACGACCAATCTTGGTTCGATTCGAAGCCTAGGTGCAACTCGCCATTCCACACGAGCTCCGGCGGCAGCGTCTGTTCGATTCTGTCCGCGTAGCGCCTCGCGAGTACTTGGAAATCAGGGTCGTTGCGCATCTCGCGCGCCGACGCGCCGCGTGCGGATCGAGCTGCGACGTCCGTGTACCGCTCCGGGTCGAGGGACGAGAGCTCGTCTGCCGTCGGAGTGGCCCCGCTCGCGACCAGGTCTTTGCGTGTGTCGGCCGATGACCCGAGCGTGTGGTTACCGAACCAGCGCACGCGCAGCGCCGTCCACGAGTAATCGTCCGGGTTCGCGTCGCGATCGAAGGCGACATTGCCGGTCGCGACGAAATCGAACGACGTCCCTTCCTCGTCTTTTGCCGCGGGAATCGCCTTGGCGAAGTCGTACGTGAAGCCGAGTGCGGCGCGATCATCGGAGAATCGATCGAAGGCGCGGAACTGCACGCGCAGACCCTCGATCCAGCGCCAGAACCGACCGCGCGGCGCGCGCTCGGGGAGCGGTGCATCGAACGCGGGATCGAGCAACCGCGTCCGCGCGGCGTCGGCAATCTGCTCGGGAAGCGTCGCAGGCGTCTGCGCGCGCGCAGCACGTGTATGTGAAACGATCGCGAATGCCGCGACGAGGAAGATTCGAGTGGAGGACATCGGTCGCGTGTGCGCCTCTCACTGATCGAGACGGCGTCGAGAGGCTGGATCAGGCTTCACAAGTCGTCGAGGCATTTGACCGCCCCGCGGTTCGCATCGATGGCGTTGCGGGGCCTCCGACGATGCGTGCGAACGCACGTTGTCACTGCTGCTTGGCTCGCGACCGCGGAACGACCACGCGCCTCGACGGCTTGTGAAGCCGAATCTAGCGCTCGCGCGCTGTCACCGTCGCTCGAATTGCTCCGAAGCGTGTGCTGCGCACGCATCTTTGATCGTTGTGCGTCGTTTCTTCACGTCGCGTTTGCATTGCGCGCGCGAACCGGTCGGGCGCGCGCTATTGCGCGCGCCGTCCGGGCGCGGGAACGCTTGCGCGCGCCGACGTCCATGCGCGCGCGCGCTCCTCCGCCTGCGTGACTTGCTCGCGCGTCATCGCCTTCGCGATTGCACCCGCCTGCGCGCGCGCGGGCTCGTGGCCGAGCTCGGCGCTCAACCGATACCACATGAGTGCGGCGACGGGATCTCGCACGACGCCGCGGCCGAGCTCGTACATCGATCCGAGCTTGCTCTGCGCCACGGCGAGCGCTTGGTCGGCGGCAGCATGCAGCCAACGCGCAGCCTCTTGCGGATCCGAAGCAACGCCCTCGCCACGCAAGCACATCAGCCCGAAGTTGTGCTGCGCCATCGCCAGGCCTTGCTCCGCTGCAAGTCGCATCCAGCTCGCCGCGCGCACGGAATCCGGCGCGACGCCACGGCCCTCCGAGTACGCGAGCGCGAGCGTGAGCTGGGCCGGCGCGTGTCCCTGCTCCGCCGCGAGCGCCAGCCATCGGCACGCCTCGGCCGCGTCCGCGGCAACACCCTCTCCGTTCATGTACATCGCGGCCAAGCGCTCCTGCGCGACGGCGAGTCCCTGGTCCGCGGCGAGCTGCAGCCAGCGCGCGGCTGCCGCGTCGTCGCTCGGTGTGCCGCGGCCTTCCGTCATCATCAGTCCGAGGCAGAACTGCGCGCGCGCGGTTCCCTGCTCCGCGGCGGCGAGGAGCCAGTGCCGCGCGCGCTCGTCGCTCGCGGCGACGCCGCGTCCCGCGAGGTACATCAGCGCGAGATTGGTCTGCGCCGGCGCGTGGCCTTGATCCGCGGCGAGTCGGTACCAGCGCGCGGCCTCGGCGTCATCTTGCGGTACACCGTCGCCTTGCTCGGACATCACGCCGAGCGCGTACTGCGCGCGCGCGTCGTGCTGTTGTGCGGCGCGTCCATATAGGCGCGCGGCGAACTCTGGATCGCGGCGCACTCCGTCGCCGTCGTAGTGGCGCGTCGCCTGTCGCACGAGCTCGTCGGCGTCGTGCGCGCCGGGAGTCGTCGCGGCCGAGGGCTCGACGCGCTTGTGCTGAGCCGAGACGGTGTCGGGTGCGAGCTCGCGGTCGCTCGCGCACGAGCACGTCCATACGAGCACGAAGCACGCGAGCACGTACGATGGATGGGCGAAGTGTGACGTAATCATGGTGGAGCGTGCTCTTAGAGTACGTCGGGAAGCTGCGCCTGGCCTCGGGCAGCTGCGCCGTTGCAGCGGCGGTGTGCGGAGAGATCCGGGTTAGCGGTGCGCTCTCTTCGTGCCGTAGTGCGCGCACGCGTTCGCCTGCTGTCGCGACCGCACGCGTGCGCGCAGCCGTCAGCCAACTCTTTGACGGCAATCGCGGCGCGTCTTCACGCCGTCCTAGCAATTGGCCCCTACCGTTCCCTTCTCGCTGGCTGGGCAACGGAACTCGTGGAGTGACTTCACGCGGCCTTGATCCCGCCTCGCAGGCCGCAACCACGTGTCGAGCGCGAACTCTTGGACATTCGACGTGCGTCGTCCAGTAGGCCTTTCGGCCGAGCGGTGGATCCCTGGAGCGTGCCGGAACGCCTCACCGGGCTTCGGTTGGTCGCGCCGCCGCGGTGCTCCCGCTCCTGGCGGGAAGCGATCGAACTCGTCGTGACGAAGAGGAGGGCGCTCGCTTGGATCCTCGTCGTCGGTCTCTTCTCGCTGCGGGCGATCGCCTCGACGCAGGAGCTCGGAGCGCTGCGCGGAGTGGTGTACGACGCCGACTTCGGCGTGCCACTCGCGGGTGCGCGCGTCGAGATCGTCGACACGCGGCAGATCATCGCGACGAGCGAGGACGGCAACTTCCTCTTTCCACAGGTCCCGCCCGGGACGTACACACTGACCGTTTCGAAGGATGGATTCGTCCGCCAAGTGAAGACGGGCGTCGTGGTGACGCCGGGCGGGCTCACCGACATCGAGGCCTCGCTCGCCGGCGAGTTCACCGAGATGGACGAGATCGTCGTCCAGGACATCTTGCAGGTCAGCACGGGGAACGAGGCCGGGCTGCTCAAGCTGCGCTTCGAGAGCGCGTCGCTCATGGACTCGGTGAGCTCTGACCTGATGAGTCGCGCAGGTGCGAGCGACGCGGCCAGCGCGTTGCGCCTCGTATCGGGGGCGACGGTGCAGGACGACAAGTCGGCGGTCATCCGCGGGCTTCCGGACCGCTACGTCAGTTCCCAGATGAACGGAGTGCGCTTGCCTTCCGCCGACGAAGACAAGCGCGCGGTCGAGCTGGATCAGTTCCCGGCCTCCGTGATCAACAGCATTCAAGTGAGCAAGACGTTCACGCCTGATCAACAAGGCGATGCATCGGGCGGCGCGGTCGACGTTCGGCTCAAAGGCATTCCGGATCAGACGACGTTCCAGTTCAGCGCTCAGCTCAGCCACAACACCAACGTCGGTAGCACGGACTTCCTGAGCTACGACGGCGGCGGAGTCGAGTTCTGGGCCGACGACGACGGTGGTCGCGACATTCAGCCCGTCACCGACCCGCCGGGCAATTGGAACGGTGCAGTCGGTGTCTCCGAGATCGACGCGCCTACCGACTTCAAGTGGTCGGGCAGCTACGGCAGCCAGCATGTCTTCGACGACGGCAGCAAGCTCGGCGGTTTCGTCGGCTTGTTCTACGAGCGTGACAGCGCTTCGTACGACGACGGGATCAACGACTCGTACGTCGTTTCGCCTCCCGCCGGAGGTCCGTTCACGCCCGAGATCGACGGGATCCTCAACGACGGCGACTTCACGACGGCTTTGTTCGACGTGCAGCAGAGCAAACAGTCCGTTCAATGGGGCGGGCTGGGCACGTTCGGATACGAAAGCGACGATCACACGCTCGGTCTGACGTACCTGTACACGCGCGTCGCCGAGGACACCGCCACGCTCGCGATCGACACGCGTGGCAAGGAGTACTTCTTCCCCGGCTACGACGTCGACGACCCGTCGCATCCCGGGAACCAGAGTCCCGACGCGGCGCCGTACCTGCGCCTCGAGACGCTCGAGTACACGGAGCGCACGACCGGCACATTGCAACTCACGGGCAAGCACAAGCTGCCGATCGACGACTTCGAGGTGTCGAGCTTCTCGTTCCTGCAGCCCGAGCTCGATTGGACGATCGCGAAGAGCTTCGCGAACATGTACCAACCCGACAAACGCTCGTTCGGCGCCAAATGGAGGCCGGAGTTCGGCGGCTCGCCGGGACTGTGGCTGCCGTACAAGTCCGAGGCTCTCTTCACGTACGGCAACGCGAATCGCACTTGGAAGGAGATCTCCGAGGACAGCGATCAGTATGCGTTGAACCTGACACTGCCCTTCGAGCAGTGGGAGAACGAGCGGGGATATCTCAAGCTCGGTGTGTTCGACGATCGCGTCGGGCGCACGTTCGATCAAGACTCCTTCAGCAACTTCGGTGACTTCTCGGCCTCGTACAACGGAGCGTGGGATGATCCGTGGTCGGACGTGTTCCCGAGCGAGGACCACGCGATCTCCGACGGACCGCCGTTCCTCGACGTCGATTACGACGGGGATCAGTCGATCAGCGCGTGGTACTCGATGGCCGACCTGCCGCTCTCTCCGAACGTCAACGTGATCGGAGGCGCGCGCGTGGAGCGGACTGAGATCGGCGTCGCGCTCGATGCCGAGGACGATGCCACCTGGGTCGCGCCAGGCGACTCGTCTCCGACCGGCTTGGATCCCGGTGAGGGCGACGTCGACTTCGAACAAGAGGATCTGCTGCCGTCGCTCGGCCTCGTCTACAAGGCGACCGACACGGTCACCGTGCGCGCGTCGTACAGCCAGACCGTCGCGCGCCAAACGTTCAAGGAACTGACGCCGATCCTCCAGCAGGAGTACCTCGGAGCGCCCATCTTCGTCGGCAATCCCGAGCTTCAGATGAGCTCGCTCGACAACTACGATCTGCGCGTCGACTACGTTCCGCGCGAGGGCAGCCTGCTGTCCGCGTCCGTCTTCCACAAGACGGTCGACGACGCGATCGAGTACGTACAACGCTACGCCACGTTCACGTACACGACGGCCGTCAACTATCCGAGCGGCAAGCTGAGCGGCCTCGAGCTCGAGGGCCGGCAGAATCTCGAGCACTGGTGGAAGCCGCTCGAAGGCGTCGCCGTCGGCGCCAACGCGACGTTCATCGAGTCCGAAGTCGATCTCCCGGCCGACGAGATCTTCGAGTTCGCGAATCCGAGCATCCAAGTCCCGACCACGACGCGGGACATGACGAACGCTCCAGAGCATCTCTACAACCTGTACGTCACGTACGACCTGCGCCACACAGGAACACAACTCGCGCTGTTCTACACGCTGCAAGGCGACACGCTCGTCGCGGGTGCGGAGGCGTCCAACAACGGTTATGTACCGGACGTCTACGCGAAGCAGTACGACACGCTGAACTTCAGCGTGACGCAGGCGCTGGGACAGCATCTGAAGCTGCAGTTCCAGGCCAAGAATCTGACCAATCCGGAGATCGAGGAGGTCTACCGGCAAGAAGACGTCATCGGCGACGACGTCACGAAGACCTCGTACACGAAGGGGATCGAATACTCGATCACTCTTGGAGTGCAGTTCGCGTTCTGACGCGAATCGCGCACACAGAAAGGGGCGGTGAAGTGAAGAAGCAAAATCGAGTCGAAACGCACACGAGGGCCGGCGCACGGATGCTCGCGCCGCTCGTCGTCCTCGCGTCGACGGGCGTGCTCGCGGCAAGTCAGGGCTCGGACGACTCCGGACGTCCCGCGACTCCAACGCTGCAAGAGACGCGTCTCACAATGGACAAGTGGATCGAGACGCAGCAGATCATCTCGAAGGAAAGCAAGGAGTGGCGACAAGGCAAAGAGATCCTCGTCGATCGCGTCGAGGCGATTCGGCAAGAAGTCGCTGCGCTCGAGGAGAAGATCAAGCAATCCGAAGCGAAGATCGCCGAAGTCGCCACGCAACGTGCTGAGCTGCTCACCGAGAAGGAGCGCATTCAGGGCGTCGGTGCACACGTCGCCGGGGTCGTCACCGGTCTGGAAGGCGAAGTTCGGAAGCTGTTCCGCGTCGCGCCGGAAACGCTTCAAGAACGCATGAAGCAGTTGCACGAGCGCATCCCCGCCGATCCGGCGACGACGAAGGTGCAGCTCGCCGAGCGCTTCCAGAACGTGCTCGGCATCCTCAACGAGCTCAACAAGGCGAACAACGAGCTCAACGTGTTCTACGAAGTGCGCACGCTCGCTGGCGGCCGTCCGTCCGAAGTGCAGACGATGTACGTCGGGTTGGCGCAGGCGTACTACGTCAGCGCGGGCGGGGAAGCAGGGATCGGCCGGCCGACGCTCGACGGTTGGCAGTGGGAGCCTTCGAGCTCCGTCGCCGGCCACGTCAAACACGCGCTCGAAATCGTCCAACTCAAGCACTCCCCCGCGTTCGTCGCGTTGCCGGTGAAACTCCAATGAAGACTCTCCGCGGAATTCTCTGCGCGCTCTGCGCGACGATGCCGGTTCACAGCGCGTCGGCGACTGCGAACGACACCATGTCCCAACTCTCGCGCTCGGCGAGCGAGCAGCTCGCCAAGAGCACGCAGGAGCTGAACGCCCTGCGAGCGACGATCGCCGCGGAGCAGCTTCCGCTCGCTCAGGAACTCACGGCGCTGGAAGAGCGTGCCGTTGCCCTGCGCCAGCAACAGGCGAGCCTCGCCGGCGAGGCGGACAAGGTGAGCCTCGAGCTGCCGCGCATCCGGCATGACATCGAGGCGATCGAGGGCGATCTCGGTTACGTGATCACGCTGCTCGACGAGTACGCGCGCACGTTCGACGCCAAGATCAACATCAGCGAGCTGCAGTACTGCGGCGAAGCGATCGAAACTGCCAAGCAGGCCGGCGAGGACAAGCACCTCTCGATGTCGGAGAAGTTCGAGCGGCAGATCGCGTTCGTGAACGTCTCCTTGAAGCGCTTGTACGACGCAATCGGCGGCATGCGTTTCCCGGGCGTCGGCGTGGACATGGAAGGAACGGTGACCGAGGGTCAGTTCGCGATCATCGGTCCCGTCGCGCTGTTCAGCGCGGCGAGCGGCGGTGCAGCCGGACTCGTCATCGCGCAATCCGGATCGACGAATCCGTTGATCCGGCCGCTCGAGGGAGCGTTGCAAGCCGGCATCGCGGCGCTCGTCGACACGGGCGAGGGCCTCTTGCCGCTCGATCCATCGCGCGGCGGTGCGCTGAAGGCGCTCATCCAGAAGACGAAGCTCACCGACATCTTCGTGCAGGGCGGCCCGATCATGTGGCCGCTCCTCCTCTCGTCGATCCTGGCTCTCGGCGTCGTGCTCGAGCGCTTCGTGTTCTTGATGCGAGAGAGGATGCGGCGTGATCCAAAGGCGCTCGAGAGCTTCTTCGCCGCCATCGGCCAAGGCGACATCGACACCGCCATCCGCATCGGCAAGGAGACGAAGTTCTTCGTCGTCCGCGCGCTCGGGTACGCGCTGGCGCACAGAGAGACGTCGCTCGCGAACGCGATCCTGTACGCGCAGGCGCAGGAGCTGAAGCGCTTCCAGCGTGGTGTGTCCGTGCTCGACACGGTGATCACGCTCGCTCCGCTGCTCGGCCTACTCGGCACGGTCACCGGCATGATGGGCTCGTTCTCGCTGATCGGTGGCGATCTCGGCGCGCCCGGTGCGATCACGGGCGGCATTGCCGAGGCGCTGATCGCGACGGCGTTCGGTCTCGGCATCGCGATCACGGCACTCCTGCCGTTCAACTTGCTCAACACGCGCTTGGAGGATGCGCGCCACGAGATCGAGTCGGCCGGCACGCAGCTCGAGTTGCTCGTCCAACCGCCCGTCGCCGCGACCGTGCTCCAGCCGGCGGTGCGCAACGTGACTCCGTCGCACGCACACGACGCCAAGGACGAGCAGCGCAAGAGCAAGGAGCGCCAGCGGCAACGCCTCGCGCTCGAGAAGCGCATTGCCGACCTGCAAGCGCAGCTCGACGACCAAGAGTTCGACACACAAGCGCTCGCGGGCCGCGATCCGCTCAAGGACTGACCATGCACGGTGGCTCCAGCGGCGGGTCGCGCAAGCGCGCGCGCATCGAGATCATCCCGCTGATCGACATCATCTTCTTCTTGCTGGCGACCTTCATCATGGTGTCGCTGTCGATGACGAAGAACGAAGGCATTCAAGTGGCGCTTCCGACCGCGTCGAGCGCGGCGTCACTCGGTGATCAGCAAGAGATGGAGAAGGCCGTGACGCTGAGCGTCAATGGCAAAGGCGACGTCTTCTACAACAAGGACAAGATCACGATGGCGCAGCTGCCCGTGCGGCTGCAGTCGCTGAAGGCCTCGTCCAAGGATCCGAAGGTGATCATCAACAGCGACGCGGGCGCGGATTTTCGCCACGTCGTCGCGGTGCTCGACGAGGTGCGCAAGATCGGCATCGCGAAGGTCGGCATCAACACGGACAAGAAATGAAGCTCGGCGTCTGCATCGGGATCGTGTGCGCTGGACTGTTGCACATCGGGTTCCTCTTGTTCGGCGGACTGTTCTTCATGAAGGACGAGCAGGACCACGGCACGCTGCAGCAGGTCGAACTGCTCAGCGACGACGAAGTCTCCGAAGAACAGAAGGAGCCCGAGGAACAGATCACGGAGGCCACCGAGCAGACCGAAGCCGAGGACGCTCCGCCTTCCGAGGTTTCGGAAGTCGTGCGCGGACTCGACATGACCGACGTCGCCGACGCACCGGCGCTCGAGGCCGCGAGCCTCAGCGCGATCGAGGCCGCGTTGAGCGGTCAGTCGGGCGGCGGCGGAGACTTTGCGCAGGCGCTCGGCTTCGCGTCGGGAGGGCGCATCGGTGGAACGGGAAGCGTGGGGGCCGTGGGCGGCACAGCGCAGGATCCGTTTGCGATGGACGACGTCGACCAAGCGCCGCGCCTCGTGGTGCAGGTGCTTCCGTTGTATCCGTCCGAGATGCGCGGCAAGAAGGTCGAGGGACTCGTCTCGGTCGCCTTCGTCGTCGACGCCGACGGCAAAGTGTCGAACCCGCGTGTCGACGAAACGTCACACGCCGCGTTCTCCAAACCCGCGCTCGAGGCGGTCAAGAAATGGAAGTTCGAGCCTGCGCTCCGCGACGGCAAGCGCGTGCCGAAGAAGATGCGCGTGCCCATCCGCTTTCCGATTCCCAGTTGAAGACCATGCTGCACTCACTCACCCATCGCGCGCTGGCTCGCGGCGCCTCCCGTTCCGTTCGCGTTCGCTTCGCGACGTTCGCGCTGTGCACGTTTTCGATCGCAGTGTGCGGTCGAGCGCACGCGCAAGCGGACATCGCCGAGATCTGGAACGACCCGGTGTTCCAGAAGCAGTTCGTCGGCGCGTACGGCGTGAACGCGGAGATCGAGCCGCGCTACTCGCCAGAGGACGTGAAGATCCTCGACCGGATCCGTCCGGCCATGGCGGACGACCTGCCGCACGCCGAGACGATGCTCAAGAAGTCGATGAAGTCGGACAGCTCCGCGGTGCTCGACTTCACGTTGGCCACGATCCAAGCACAGCAAGGGCGAATGGCGGAAGCGACCGAAAGCTACCGGCGCGCGGTCGAGAAGTTCCCGAGCTTCCGTCGGGCATGGCGACAGCTCGGCTTGGTGTACGGCCGCGAGGGCAAGCACGAAGAGTCGATCCGAGCGTTCACCAAGATGATCGAGCTCGGCGGCGGCGACGGCTCGTCGTACGGATTCCTCGGACTCGCCTACGCGGCGAAGCAGGACTACCAAGCAGCGGAAGGCGCGTTCCGCAATGCGCTGCTCCTGCAGCCGGACAACTCGGAGTGGCGCTACCGGCTGACGCTGTGTGCGCTGCGGCAAGAGAAGTACGAGGACGCGGCCGCGCTGCTCGACGACTTGATCGAGGGCTCTCCGGAGAAGTCCGAGTACTGGCTGCTGCAAGCCGAGACGTACCTCGGCATGAAGCAGATGCTCAAGGCCGCCGAGAACTTGGAGATCATGGACTTCCTCGGCCGAGCCACGGTCGACACCTCGTACATGCTGGCCGAGATCTACGTGCGCGAGAACTTGATGGACGCAGCGGCGCGTGCGTACGTGCGAGCACTCGACGTGGACCCCAACCAGCCTCTGACGCGGCCGTTGCGCTCGATCGAGTACCTGCTCGCGCAGGGTGCGGCATCCCACGCGCGACAGCTCGCGGCGCACGTTCGCAGAGTGTCGACGGCTGCCATGGAAGAAGCGGATCGACGCAAGCTCTTGAAGCTCGAGGCGCGCATCAACATGGCGGAGGGCGCAGGCAGCGCCGAGACGATCGCCGTGCTCGAGGAAATCGTCGCGCTCGATCCGCTCGACGGCGACGCATTGCTCCTGCTCGGCGATCAGTACGCGAGCCAGGACGAGCCCGACCGCGCGATTTTCTACTACGAGCGCGCCGCCAAGCTCGATGCGTTCGAGGCCAAGGCGAAGATGTACCACGCTCGTGTGCTGGTGCGCCTGGGCCGCTACAGCGACGCCGTTCCGCTGCTGCGACGTGCGCACGACCTCAAGCCGCGTGAGGACCTCGCACGTCACCTCGAGACCGTCGAGCGACTTGCTCGTAGCCGGCGGCAGTAGCGGTCACCCGCGCGCGGAGATGCCCGGGTACGCGCAACGAACGAGCGCGGCAGCGGAAGCGCGGGCGCGTGCACGCTGTCGCGCAGTGTAGAAGCGACGCGACGCGCTTCGTGAGCGCGGCTTTGCACTTGCGTTCACACGCGCTTGCACAGCTGCGCTCGCGCCTCGGTGAGTGTTGCGGGCGGCCGTCTCGCTGAAAACGCGCACGAGCCGCGAAGTTCCTCGAACCCTGCGCCGTTCTTCACCTCCGCCCAACACGGCGCGCCTAACTTCCGCGCCACACGGATGCGTTGCGAGATGGAGACGAACTCCGTTGGGCACCGTGGGCTGAACCCTCTTGTTTTCGACTACCACCGAGTGAAAGTTCCCATGAAGGCTACGAAGACTCTGATGACGATGGCATTCGGCCTCGGCATCGTCGGGGCTGCGCACGCGCAGACCGACGTTCCGGCCGGCCTTATCACCACCTCCGAAACTTGGACGCTGGCGGGCTCCCCGTACCGCTTGAAGGGCCAGGTCTACGTCACGAACAACGCGACGCTCACGATCGAGCCGGGCGTCATCGTCGCGAGCCTGCCGGCCGATCAGGGCAGCTTGGCGATCTGCACGGACGCGCAGATCATCGCGAACGGCACGCACGAATCGCCGATCATCTTCACTTCGACGAACGACGTCGCGACATGGAGCGGCACGACGGGCTCTGGCGCGGGCCAGATCCCGGGCAACCCGCGCACGGGAACGTGGCGCGAAGCCGCGCAAGAGTGGGGCAACCTCACGCTCATGGGCTTGGGCTACATCTCCGAAGACGCCACCGTCGGCAACACAGCGATTCCGAGCGCGTCGAACACGGCCATCATGGAAGGCCTCACCAACGGCGCCTCGACGGACTCCTACGGCGGCGGCAACGACGACCACGACAGCGGCTCGATCAGCTACGTGTCGCTGCGCTTCGGCGGCAAGGTGGTCGCTTCGACGGTCGAGCTCAACGGCCTGTCGCTCGGCGGCATCGGCCGCGACACCGACATCCACCACATCGACATCATGAACAACATCGACGACGGCGTCGAGGTGTGGGGTGGCACCGTCAACCTGAAGTACATGAACATCTGGAACATCGGTGACGACAGCCTCGACATCGACCAGGGTTGGCGCGGCAAGGCGCAATTCGGCCTGATCGTGCAAGGCCGCAGCATCCAAGCTGCGCAGGGTGGCGGCACCGGCGACAACGCAATCGAAGTCGACGGCGCGGAAGATTCCTTCTGGCAGCCGGTCACGACGACGTCCATCTACAACTACACCGTCGTCGGCATGCCGAATACGGTCGACCCGGTCGCCAACTCGAGCGGCGGCGACCACGGCACGGCCTGGCGCGACAACGCGCGCGTCCAGTACCGCAACAGCATCTTCATGGACATCGGCGAGCGCGTGGTCTCCTTCGACAACACCGACGGTGACGGCGGCGACGGCTACGGAGCGCTCGGCACGCTGTCCTGGGCGGACACGTGGACGACGGCGTACAACGCGGTTCCGGCGCACGGCAACGACTTCACGTCGGGCACGTACGCGAGCAACTACCCGGCGCAGTCGAGCGGCCGTCTCGCGGAGATGACCGACAACGTGTTCTTCCGCAACCAGCACACGAGCGCGTACACGGAAGCCAACCTGCGCGACGTGTTCAACGTGGCGAATAACAACGTCATCGCGGTGAGCAGCCCGATCACCGCTCTGACCCGTGCGGCGAGCGCGACCTACCTCGGCCTCAACGTGGCGAACGTCGCCACGATCGACCCGCGCCCGACGAACGACGCGCTGACGCCGATCAACATGGCGCCGATCAACGACAACTTCTTCCAGGCGGCCCGCTATCGCGGCGGCTTCTCCCCGAACGCGCAGAGCTGGATCTGCAACTGGACGGCGAGCTCGGCGTTCGGCTTCGTGACGAACTGTGGCCCGGGCTTCGCGTTCTGCTTCGGCGACGGCAAGCTCGTGACGGACTGCCCGTGCGTCGCGCCGAACACCGTTCCGAATCCGCCGGCAATGCCGGAGCACGGTTGCGCGAACTCGCTCAACCTCGACGGCGCGGTGCTTAGCGCGAGCGGCGTCGCGTCGCCGATCGGCTCGGACACGGTGACGCTGCGCTGCTCGGTGGCGCCGTTCCACGCCGCGTTCGCGTTCCTCGTCAAGGGCAACGCGGTCACGCCGAACGGTCTCGCGGCGAGCGACGGCATCCGCTGCGCGAGCGGCGCGCTGGTTCGCTTCGGTGGTCACAACACCGGCTCGAACGGCAACCCGGCCGGCGTTTGGATCTATCCGAACACCGCGCAGACGGCGTCGGTGTCGACCGCGACGGCGCAAGTCGCTGGTCAGAAGGCGTACTACCAGCTCTTCTACCGCAACGCGTTCGCCAACTTCTGCACGACGGCGACCGCGAACTTCAGCAACGCCTACCAGATCCAATGGTGATCTGAATCCTGCGCGCAGCGCGCAGGGGCGATGACAAGAGCGGGCGGCGAGTCGGACACGGCTCGCCGCCCGCATTCATTCGATGCAGCCCGCAGCCGCCTCCGACGCTCGCCGCGGCGCTTCATGCGTGCCGCGGCCGCCCTTGATCGCGCGTTCATCACCGGGCTTCACACTGAGCGGCGTGCCCATGAACTCACGATTGCGAATCCTCGTTCCGTTCGCCGCAGCGGCCGCACCATTCGTCGCTGGCTGCTCCGACTCCCACGCCAGCAGGCCGGTTCAAGCCTCGGTGGCCGCCGTCAGCGCGGCACCCGAGCCGGCGCCGACGCCCGACGAGCCGCTGGAGACGTACCAGCGTGAACTCCTCGACATCGCGTTCGACGCGGCGTCCGCGTTGCCGCTGAAGCCGCACATCAAGAACCGCTCGCGCGCGCAAGACGCCGTCGTGGCGGCGACGCTCGAGCTCGGCCAGCCGCAGCGTGCCGCGCGCTATCTCGAGGAGGTCGTCAATTGGCGGCGCGGGACCGGCTATGCCGACGTCGCGTATTACCTCGCGCAAAAGGGCGACAGCCCCGAGGTGCGGAAGTACCTGCAGCTCGCCGCGCGCATGGCCGAGATCGTCCAGGACGAAGCGACGGAGGCCGAGCCCGACCAGGAGTGGCGGCGCGATCGCATTCGCGCCAAGGTCGCACGCACGCACCTCGTGCTCGGAGAGACGGACGAGGCCGCGCGCATCGCCGCCGACGTCACCGCGTCCGAGCAGCCCATTCTCCACGTCGCGAACGCGTCGGTCGCCGACGCCGACGCTTTCGACCGCTGGATCACGATCGTCGACGACATCGTGAAGAGCGGCGACTTCGAGCGGACGCGCGGTGTGTTGCTGGCGCTGGCGCAGTTCGCCGACCGCTTGTACGACGACGCCGAGCGTCGCGCGCGAGCCGAGGAGAAGATCCGCGCGTCGTGGGGCAAGTTGCCGCTGATGGTGCGAATCGAGGTGCTGCAAAAGCTGGCCGAAGGTGCGCTCGCGCACTCGGATGCTCCCAATGCGCTCGAGATCGTGCACGAGATCCAGGGCATCGCCGACAGCGGCACTTGGACGATCGATGCGCGCATCCATCTCGGAACGCAGATCGCCGCGTTGCGTTACCGTGCGGGCGATGTCGAGCGAGCGCGAGAGGGGGTCGAGGCCGCGCTCTCGCTGTTCGAGTCCGAAGCGGAGCGGATGTCCAGCGTCGATCGTTCCCGCGCGCTGCGCATGTTGGCGGAGACGTTCGACACGCTGGAAGACGCAGCATCGGCGCTCGCGACGTACCGGCGCTCGATCGAAGCGGGCGCGGAGAACCCGAACGGAAGGCCGCGCGCCGAAGAGCTCTCCGCCACTTGCACGTCGATGGCGACGCAGGCCGTGGAACCGGACGCCGCGCTGTGGACGCGCATGCGGGAGATCCGCGCCGGGCTCGGCTATCCCTGGTGAGCGGTGCGGGTCGCATGACTTTCTCAGTGGAAGTCGCGGCTTGCGACGCCGACGGGCTGCGCGTCTACCGGCGGTATCCACAAATCCCGTGCAACGAGGTGCACGACGTCGCCTTCGCGCTGCAGGTGGCCGGTCACGCCGAGGAAACTCAGGGTCTTCGCGATCACGGCATGACGCACGAAGACGTGCTGGTGCAGGATGAGGTTCACGAAACCCGACTCGTCCTCGAGCGTCATGAACGTGATCCCTTTGGCCGTGCCCGGACGCTGGCGGCAGATCACGATGCCGGCGTAACGCACGGTGTTCGTGTTGTTCATGGAAGAGATCGTGCGTGCGTCGGGGAAGCCGAGCGCCGAGAGTCGCGCGCGCAACGGTGCGAGCGGATGGCCGCGCGTGCTGTGCGTAGTGCTCGCGTGATCCCAACCGATCAACTCGGAGCTCGAGAGGGAGGCGAAGCCCGGCGTGTCGCCGTCTTGCGACTCGAACAAGGCGCCGCAGCCGTCCGTCGCGAGACCGCGCGCGCGCCACAAAGCGTCGCGTCTTCCGTCGGTCAGCGTGTCCAGCGCTCCCGCTTCGGCCAGCGCTTCGGCGGCGGTCTTGCCCGGCGCGGAGCGGCGCTGGAAATCGGTGAGTGAAGCGAAGGGCGCTTGCGCCCGCGCCGCTTCGATGCGGCGCCCAGTGTCGGGCGAGAGCCGTTTCACCAGTCGCAGTCCCATGCGGATCGCGAAGCCGCCGTCGCGCGGCTCGAGCGACGAGTCCCAAGTGCTGCACGTCACGTCGACGGGCCGCAGCTCGACGGCGTGCCGCTTCGCGTCTTCGACGATCGTGGCGACGGAGTAGAAGCCCATCGGCTGCGCGTTCAACAAGCCGCACGTGAACTCCACCATGTAGTGTCGACGCAGCCACGCTCCGCAATAGCTGATCAACGCGAAGCTCGCGGCATGGCTCTCGGGGAAGCCGTACTCGCCGAAGCCCTTGATCTGCTCGAACACGCGTTCGGCGAACTCGACCGGGATGCCTTTCGCTCGCATGCGCGTCACGAGCCGTTCGCGGTGTCCTTCGATGCGGCCGGATTTGCGCCACGCCGCCATGTCGCGCCGCAGTTGGTCGGCTTCGCCGGGCGTGTAGTCGGCGGCGACGACGGCGAGGCGCATCACTTGCTCCTGGAAGAGCGGCACGCCGAGCGTCTTCTTCAGCACCGGCTCGAGCGACTCGTGCGGGTAGACGACCTCCTCCTCGCCGCGCCGCCGGCGCAAGTACGGATGCACCATGCCGCCGGTGATCGGTCCGGGACGCACGATGCTGACCTCGATCACGAGGTCGTAGTAATTCTTCGGCTGGAGGCGCGGCAGCATCGCCATCTGCGCGCGGCTCTCGATCTGAAAAACGCCGACCGTGTCGCCGCTCGAGATCTGCGCGTAGGTGTCGCCGTCGTCCTGCGGAACCGTCGCCATCGACAGATCGACGCCGCGGTGCGCGCGCAAGAGATCGAACGTGTGGTGCAGATGCGTCAGCGCGCCGAGCCCGAGCAGGTCGACCTTGAAGAGCCCGAGCGCTTCGACGTCGTCCTTGTCCCATTGGATCACCGTGCGGTTCTCCAGCGTGGCGTTCTCGATCGGAACGAGTGTCGCGATGGGCTCGTGGCCGAGCAGGAATCCGCCGGGATGGATCGAGAGGTGGCGCGGGAAGTCGTCGATCTCGAGCGCGAGCTCCAGCAACAGCCGGCACGGCTTGGCGTGGACGTCGAAGCCCGCTTGCTCGACGTGCTCTTCCACGACCCCGTCCCACGACGAGCAGAGTTCGGTCATGCGCAGGAGCGCGCTCTCCGAGAAGCCGAGCGCCTTTCCGACGTCGCGCAGCGCGGACTTGGCGCGGTAGCGGATCACGTTCGCGACCATCGCGGCGTGTGAACGGCCGTAGCGCGCATACACATGTTGGATGACTTCCTCGCGGCGCTCGTGCTCGATGTCGAGATCGATGTCGGGCGGCTCCGCGCGCTCCATCGACAGGAAGCGCTCGAACAAGAGGCCCATGTTCACGGGGTCGACGGCCGTGATGCCGAGGCAGTAGCACACCGCCGAGTTCGCGGCCGATCCGCGGCCTTGGCAGAAGATGTTCGCACGCCGGCAGAACTGGACGATCTCGTGCATCGTCAAGAAGTAGCCGCCGTAGTCGAGCGCCTCGATGATCGCGAGCTCCTTGTCGATCTGGCCGAGCACGCCGGCGGGAATCAGCGCGTGGCTCGCGGCGCCATAGCGGCCGCACGCGCCCGCGAGCGTGAGCTCGCGCAGCCACTGCGAGCTGCTCTGGCCGTCGGGCAGCTTCTCGAGCGGATAGCGATAGCGCAGATCGGCCATCGAGAACTCGATGCGTGCGGCGATCTCGCGCGTGCGCGTCACGGCGGCGGGATCGTCGCGGTAGAGCTCACGCAGCGCGGCCGCGCTCTTCAGGTCGTGCTCCGCGTTCGACTTCAGGATGCGGCCCGCGCGCGAGATCGGGAGTCCGTGGCGAATGCACGTGAGCACGTCTTGCACGCGCCGCCTGTCCGGCACGTGGTAGAGCACCTCGTTCGCGGCCGCGACGGGAATCGCGAAGCGCAGAGCGCGCGCGCGCAAGCGGCGCTCGCTCTCCACGTCTTCCGCGCGTCGATGGCGTGCCGCGAGCGCGAAGAAGTGCTCGCCGAACGCATCGCGCAGATCGGCGAGGACCGTGTCGCTCTGGTACTCGCTCGTCATCGGACTGCGATCACCGCCGCACAGAGCAACGAGCCCGCGCGCGTGCTCTGCGACCTCGCGCCACGTGACGAGGCTCTCGCCCTTCGCGCTGCGCAGCCGTCCCGCGCTCGCGAGCCGGCACAGGTTCGCATAGCCTTCGCGATCGCGCGCGAGCAGCACGATCGTCGAGCCGTCGTCGATCGAGAGCTCCGATCCGACGAGGATCTTGAAGCCGAGCTCCCGCGCCTTCACGTGTGCGCGCACGATGCCCGGCACGCCGTCGCGGTCGGTGATGGCGAGCGCGTCGAGACCGAGGCGGTGCGCGTGCTCGACGAGCTCTTCCGGATGACTCGCGCCTTCCAGGAACGAGTAGTTCGTCTTGCACCACAGCGGGACGTAGCTCACGACAAGCATCCCTGTCGCAGCCAGCGCCGCTTGTGGACGTCGTAATAGATCCACGCGATCTCGCCATCCGCGAGCTCGGCGAAGTAGTACTCGCGCGCGACTTCGGCGCGCCACCAACCGCCGCTCAACCGGTACGGTCCCGACAGACGCGCGACGGATGCGCGGCAAACACCGTGCAAGAGCCAGCCGTCGGGTTCGTGGCGGCTGCGTGGCGGCAGCTTCTGCGCGGTGCGGAAGAGCGTGCGGACGAGCGGCGGGCACTGCGCGCGGCGCGGCTGCGGATCCACGAGCGCGTCGCAGCGCTCCCATACGAAGCCGTGCTCGGGCAGATGCGCCGACACGAGTCGTGCGCGAGTCACGGCGAGCTCGCCGAAGGCCGCGCGCAGAGCGGAGAACGCTTTCGCGGCGGCTGCGGCCGAGCGCGCGCGCGTCTCGACGAACAGGCTCGCTTGCTCGGCGTGAACCGGCGCGTGGGCGAGCGTGATCGCGATCGTCGTCGCGCCGGCTGAGAACGCCGGCTTGCTCGCGAGGCGCATGCGCAGCAAACGCACGAGCCACTCGGGATCGACCGTCGGCCGCGCCGGCGCGAGGCGCTCCGCGCGTGTCGTGCGGTCGTCGAGCTCGAAGCGCAGCTCGATCGCGGTCGCCGCTTCACCGCGCCGCGCGAGAGCCGTGCACAGCGGATGCGCGAGCTCGTGCACGTGCGCGAGCAAGCGCTCGAGGTTCGCCTCGGGAAGCTCGAGGTCGACGCGCGCCGTGAGCGGAATCACTTCCTGCGCCGGAGCGAAGTCGTCCTCGAAGAGTCCGGCTGCCATGCGGTGCAGGCGGTGCGCTTCCGTTCCGAAGCGTTGCAAGATGCCGCCGGATGGCAGGCGCGCGAAGTCGCCGACGTTCACTAGCCCTAGCTTGCGCAGCGCGTCGCGCACCTCTGGCTGCAACGAGAGACGCGCGAGGTCCACGCGCGCTGCGACCTCGCGCTCGTGAGCGAGATCGTCGAACACGGCGAGCGGCACTCGTCCGAGCGCTTTCGCCGTCGCGTACGTCGTGAAGCGGCGCGCGCCGACGGCCATGCGACTCTCGAAGCCGGCGTCGCGCATGCACGTGCGAATCGATTCGGCCCACGTGCGCGGCGCTCCGAACAAGCGCTCGAGCCCGTGTCCGTCGATCCAGAACACGCCGGGTTCGCCCGCGCACGGCTCGACGTGCGGCGAAAAGCGTTGCAAGAGCACCAGGATCTCCGCGACGGCGCGCTCGATCTCGCTCGACGCGATGACGCCGGCGCGCAGGCGCGCGCACAGACCGAGCGCCGCGGCGTAGCGCAAGCCGGGGAGCACGCCCGCTTCGCGCGCGGCACGGTTCGTCCACACGACGAGTCCGTGCGGCGTGTCGCTCTCGACGACGACCGCCGGCTCGCCGCGCCACGTCGGATGCACGCGCACGAGCAATTGCAGCGGCAACGCCGGCAGATCAAGGCAAGCCAGGCGGTCCACGGCGCACCTCGACGTGCTTCCAGCCCGCCGCACGGCGGCGATCGCGAGGAATCGTGAGCTCGCACGTGAACATCCCGTCGCCGCGCCGCTCGAAACGCGCATCGGCACGCAACGAGACGAAGGAGCCGAGCGACGCACGCTCGGGCGGCTTCTTCGTGAGCACGACGATCGCGGTGGCATGGGCGCGCGCGAGACCGGCGAGGCGGGAGAGGACGCCGAGCGGGACCTCGGCACTTTCGAGGTCGAGGACGATCAATCCGAACGCGCCCGAGCGGGCGAGCATGTCGCCCGCTGCGGCCACGGCGTGCTCGTCTGCGACGCGCACGACCGGTAACGCGGCGAGGTCGATGCCGCACGCTTCGGCATCGGACGGCAGGAACGCGCGCTCGCGCGGCGTGATCCAAGCCGCCGGCGCGCGCGTTTCTTGTGCGTGGAGAACGAGCTCGAGCGCGAACGTGAGCGCGGCTCCGGCGCGCCAGCTCGCGATCTCGACGAGACGGCCGGCGAGCTCGACGAGCGACCAGCTCGGGAGAGTGGCCGTGTGCGCATGCGCGAGCCCGTTGATCGTGGGGCTCGTGGGGCTCATGGAAGAAGGAATCGGCGCGCGCGACCCGTCATGCCCCGCTAGCCCGCATTTCTCACCACGTCCTGCTGCGTTCGCGCCAACTCGCTCGGAGCGGCGTTGTTGGATCGGAATCGATCCTCGCTGACCTTGCAGGTCACCTCCGGTCGATTCCGATGCAACGCCTTGCTCCGAACGAGTCGGCACAACCTCGCGACGGACGTGGTGAGAAATGCGGACTAGGTGTTGAACAGGGGCCGAGTCGTAGCTCTCGAGCCTTCGATTGGGCGCGCGCCGTGTGGGAAGCGCCGAATCGTGGCCGCGTTCGTCGTCGTGTCGCACGCGGGCACTCCTTTTCATGCCGACAAGGTCACGCCGACAAGTACCGGCGTACTTCGATCACGCGGCCGACGATCTCGAGCTCCTCGCCCGGCGCGGGAACGATGGGCTGGAAGCTTGGGTTCTCCGGCCAGAGCTCCGGCTTGCCTTTCACGATCGCGAGGCGTTTCACCGTCGCTTCGCCGTCGATGCGCGCGACGACGATGTCGCGCGCGCGCGCCTGCGCCTTCGGATCGACGATGACGAAATCGCCCGGAAGGATGCCGGCATCGCGCATGCTTTCGCCGTGAACGCGCAGCGCGAAGAGCTTGTCGCTCGCGCCGCGCACGCGCCGTCGATCGACGGGGAGCACGCCTTCGCGCTCTTCGATCGATTCGCTCAGGCCGCCGGCCGGGACGCGGCCGAGGATCGGCACGTAGTGCGTGTCGGAGACTTCGCCCGGCGGCAGTCGCCAACCGCGTGCGACGCCCTCTTCTTTGATGAGCCGCCCCTCGTCGACGAGCCGTGTGAGCTGCTCGCGGACGCTCTCGACGGCGCGCAGGCCGACGGCGGACTGGATCTCTCGCAGCGTGGGAGGGGTGCCACGTTCGAGGGAGTCGCGCACGAAGGAGAAGATGCGTTCGCGAGTCCGGCCGGCTGGAAGGCGGGGGCGGCGAGTCATGTGCGGATGATACCAGACAAATGTCTGGTTACTCTCCGGGAGTGCTCGCGTTCGCGGAGATGTAGGTGGATGCACGAGTTGCGGCGAAGCACGCGTTGCCTCGCGACGCTGACTTTTTCAACGGACTGCTAGACTCCCCGCGCGTGACTGCCGAGAACCCCGCCGCGAGCTCCGACGCGACAAGCCCCGCATCGCGACGCCGTCCGCGCTCTGGTCGCGTGCTGCGCAAGCTCGTGTTCGCGCTGATCGCACTGACTGCGGGGCTCTGCCTCGCCGAAGGCGGCGTGCGCGTGTGGTCGGTCTTCTTCTTTCCGAAGATGATCCGATTCGACGAGGAGCTCGGTTGGCGCCGCCGGCCCGACACGCAGAAGGCGTTCGTCAACGAATGGCACGAGGAGAGCCTCGTCGTCGCGAATCGCTACGGCAATCGCGGCGTCGCGCATCCGCCGGAGCGGAAGCCGAACACGTATCGCGTGCTCGTGCTCGGTGACTCGTTCGGCGAAGGCGCGCAAGTGAACGAAGCGGATCTCTTCAGCGCGCAGCTCGAGGCGTCGGAGACGGGGCTCGAGGTCATCAATGCGTCCGTGGTCGCGTACGGAAACGTGCAGGAGTACTTGTACCTGCGTGACGAAGGACTGAGCTTCCAGCCCGACCTCGTGCTAGTCCTCGTCTTCCACAACGATTTCTCGGACAACATCCTGCCGTACAACTTGCGCATGGGGCCGCGGCCGTACGCCGTGCTCGAGGCGAGCGGCACGCGCATCGTCGAGGAGATCGACGACGACCGCTTCGCGCCGTTCCGCATCCCGTTCCCGTTCAGCGCGTTCCTGTACCGGCACAGCTACTTGTTCTACGCGCTCAACGATCGCGTGTACTTCGGGATGCGCGACAAGGAACTCGCCAAGCTCGATCGCGCGAACATGGATCGCGTGCCGTGGGCGGACCGGCAGCGCGTGCTCACGGACATGCTCGGGCGGATGAAGGATCTCGTCGCGGCGAACGGCGTCGAGCTCGCGCTGTTCTTGATTCCTTCGAAAGAAGAGGTCGCCGCGAAAGCGAGCGCGAATCAGGACGAGGTCACGCGCTGGTGCGCGGAGAACAACGTCGACTGCATCCGCGGCTTGGAGCCGATGTGTCGGGCGGCGGCCGAAGGACGCCGGCCGTACTTCGACGTCGACATCCACTGGACGAAGGCCGGCCATGACGTCGCCGCGGCGGAGATCCGCAAGTTCCTGCGCATGAAACGGCGCCAGCCGCAATGAGTGCGGCGCGCGCACGACCTCGCGCGAAGCACTCCGCGGATGATTGGTTCGTGTACGTGCTTCGCACCGGAGCGGGCTCGCTGTACACCGGGATCACGAACGACGTCGAGCGCCGTCTGCGTGCGCACGCCACGCCGCGCGGCGCGAAGAGCTTGCGCGGCCGCGGTCCGCTGACGATCGTCTACCAGCGTCGGCTCGGGCAGCGAGGGCTCGCGTTGCGCGTCGAGCACGCGCTCAAGCGCGTGCGCAAGTCCGAGAAGGAATCGATCGTGAGCTCGTCGCCGTCGCGCGCGCGCTTACTGCGCATGCTCGGCGTCGAACGTGACGTGTGAGCGCAACGAAGCGCGGGAGGGGATGTCTGCGCTCTCGAGAAAGTCGAACCGGGCTTCAGCGATCCGACGCAGCCGACGCGGTTCTACGAGCAGCGCGGGCGCTGCGCACGGTCGTCGCGCGCGCTACCGCGCTGCGCCCTGCGTAGCGCGACACATCAGCGAGCGCTGCTGTCGCTCGTCGCAACGCCATCATCGGAGACGGCTTCGAAGGCGATGTCGCCGAGGTCGATCCAGCGAGCGGCTCCCTCCTGTGGGTCGAACACGCGGACCCAGGAGTTCCAGCGTTCGAGGACCAGGACGGCGCCGGGCGCGGGCGGGACGAGGTTCGAGAGGGATGCGTGTTGCACGGCCGCGACTCCGTCGAGGGCGCGGCGAGCGGTGCAGAAAACCTCGCGTCTCGGGCGCGGGCGGATCGCGCGACCCAGCGTGCTGAGGTAGGCGGGCGCCCGTGGTCGCGGCGCGAGCTCTCTCGGAAGCCGCGATCGATGAGGCGTGGCGTACGCTGCGCGCAACCGAGGACGAGACCATGCGCACACGCACCTGCTTTGCCCGCCGACTCTTCACGCTCCTGCCGTTGCTGGCGCCGATCGCCGCGCCGACGCTGTGCGCTTGCCACGTGGCGCGCGAGCCGGACCGAGCGAGCCCGGAGTCTGTCGTCGCATCGGCGCCGCATGGCCGACGAACGGAGAACGTCGTGCTCGTCCTGTTCGACGGCTTGCGGTGGCAAGAGGTCTTCGCGGGCGCGGATGCGGAACGCATCGATGCGATCGGTGACGAAGCGGAGCGCGAGCGTGTGCGGCGTGAGTACTGGCGCGACGACGTGTCCGATCGGCGCGCCGTGCTGATGCCGTTCTTGTGGACGCAGATCGCAACCGAGGGACAAGTGTTCGGCAACGTCGAGCGCGGATCGTCCGTGCGCTGCGCGAACGGGCTCAAGTTCTCTTACCCCGGCTACAGCGAGATGGTCGTCGGCTTCCACGATCCTCGGATCGACAGCAACGCGAAGCGTGAGAACCCGAACGCGAGCGTGCTCGAGTGGTTGCACGGGAAACCGGCGTTCGCGGGACAAGTGGCGGTCGTAGGCGTGTGGGACGTCGTGCCGTCGATCGTACGCGCGCAGCGCAGTGGTCTCTTCGTGCACGCGGCGTTCGAGCCGCTCGAGCTCACGCCGATGAGACCCACCGCGCGACTGTTGAACGAGTTGCGGAGCGACGTCACGAGCCCATGGGACTCGATGCCGTACGACGCGTTCGCGTTCCACACGGCGCGCGAGGTGCTCGATGCACGCAGCCCGCGTGTCCTGTGGGTCACGTTCGGCGAAACCGACGAGTGGGCGCACGCCGGCGACTACGCGCGCTATCTCGACGCTGCACGCAGGACCGACGAGTTCGTCGCACGACTGTGGGTCGCGTTGCAGGCGCATGCACGGTATCGCGACCGGACGACGTTGCTCGTGTCGACCGATCACGGACGCGGCGACGGTCCGCGCTGGACGGATCACGGCAAGGACGTCGACGGTGCCGAGCAGATCTGGATCGCGGCGCTCGGACCCGACACGCCCGCGCTCGGCGAGCGCGGCGACACACCCGCGCTCACTCAAGGTCAGATCGCCGCGACGCTGGCAGCGTTGCTGGGTGAAGATTGGTGCGGTGCGGAGCCGCGGGCGGCGGGCGCGATTCGAAGCATCGTCGCACGCTGAAGATCGCCGCGGTCACCGCCCCGGCGTGAGTCGAACCGAGCGCGTCTCGCGCTCCACGACGTGCGCGCGAGTCTCGGCGAGCGTCTGGTCTCCGTCGTAGAGACGCACGCGCACCTCGCCGGCCGGGAGCAAGACCGCCGTCGTCGCGCCCGCGCGCAGCGTGAAGTCTTGCACGAGAGCGTCGCCGACGAAGATCGCGCAACGCGCTTCCCCGGTGCCGTCGAGTTCGAGCGCGAGCGTGCCACCGGGCTGCAGCACGAGCTCGACGTCGCGCGCACCGTCGCGAGCGTGCGCGATGGCGACGCGTCCATCGGTCGTGCTCGCGTGAAGCACGAATTCAGTCCACCAGACCGTGTGCAACTCGAAGCGGCCATCGGCTTCGGTTCCGCTCGATGCAGAGCCGCCGGGTCCCACTGCGGCAACGATGGCTCGGACGGGCTTGCCGTCGTCGCCGCGCACGACGCCGGTCACTCGCGGCGAGCGCGTCGCGGCTGTCGTCGCAGCACGCGGTGCTTCGTAGAAGTGGTTGTTCACGGTGCAGGCGACGAACAGTGGAGTGGCCAAGGCGACGGCAACGAACTTCATGGCGAGTCCTCGGGAGCGGAGTCGTGACCCAAGAGCCCGTGGCGAAAGTCATTCGGCGCGAAAGTGGCCCGTTCGCACCGGCGCTGCGTCGCGCGATCCTCGGCGAATCGTGAGGATTCGTCTGCGGTCGCGCTCCTTGCGCCGACGCGATCGAGTCACT
>JBJXHG010000036.1:0-4812 GCA_046160865.1 Planctomycetota bacterium
CGCCGCGTGCACGTTCGTTACGAAGGCGACTGGCCCGCAGCTCGCCGCACGTCGCGTCGAGAGCCGTGCGCCTGCCCGCGCCTATCAGCCCGTGGTGAAAGTCATTCGGCGCGAAAGCCGTCCGTTCGCGCCGGCACGGCGTCGCTCGATCCTCGGCGAATCACGAGGACTCGCGTGCGGTCGTGCTCGCCCGTCGATGTACGGGGCCGACACGAACGGACGACATTCGCGCTCGAAGCACTTTCACCACGGGCTGCTATGGCTTCGCGCTCGCGAGCGTTTCAGAACGCGAAACCGAGTCCGAAGATCCAACCGGATTGCGCGACGTCGTACTCGAAGTCCGAGTCCTCGAAGTTGGTGTCGAGCAGACGAAAGCCGACGTGCGCGGAGAGCAAGTCTGTGAACTGGTAGGACGCGCTCGGCAACAACTCGTACGTGAAGTCGGATCCGACGCCAAAGCCGCCGATGTCCACGAGCAGGCTCGCGTCGACTTTCTCCGAGACGACCGTACGCGCGTTGAATCCGATGAGCGGATCGAGCCACGATTCGTTCGACGTGTTCGATGCGGTCACGCCCCCGCTCGACCGCGCTTCGTTGTCGAGCACCGTGTAGCGCAGTCCAGCGAACAGGTCGATGCTGTGATCGTTCCCGTCGGAGACCGTGTGGCCCGCCGCGACCGAGACCCAGTAGATGGTCGACTCGATGTCGACGCTCGAACCGGCGACCGTCTCCTCGACACCCAGCTCCGTGTACGAGAAGTCCGAGTACACGACGAACGGACCCCTCCTCGCGGACACGAACGCAGCGGCGGCGAAGTCGAGGTTTTCGAAGAGATCGCCGAAGTCCGCCTCGACGTCCACTTCCGGAACGTTGCCCTGCGCGATGGTGCCGTCGAGGCTCGCGGTCCACAGGTACGGCACGACCAGGAAGCGCCAGCGATCCTCGGCCGGGCTGACGGCGAGATCGCCGATGCCGAGAGTCTGCGCGGACGTCGGGACGGCGAGGAGCGCGAGGAGAGCGAACGACTTCATGGCGAGGCTGCGAGCTCGAGCTCGCGCAGGCGTGTGTGCGGCGGACGGAGGGCTTCGGCGGGCGGCTAGCCCGCACTTCTCAATTCGTATGGCGCGACGGCGGAACTGCCGGCGTCTTCAGCGGCGGGGCTACTCCAGGATCGGCAGCGAGCTGAAGCCTTTGATCGCGAGCCGCTGTGCGACGCGTCCCGCGATCTCGCGGAAGCGTTGCGCGACGAGCGATTCCGGATCGACGACGACGACCGGATCGCCCGCGTCGCCGCCGACGCGCACGACCGGATTGAGAGGAATCGAGCCGAGCACGGGGAATCCGTGGCGGCTCGCGAGGCGCTCGGCGCCGCCTTGTCCGAACACGTTGACCACGGTCGCGAAGCGTCCGTTCGCGTCGGTCGTGAGCGCTTCTTGGCGCCCACCGGTGTTCAACGTGACTTTCGCGCCGGCCTTCGCACCTTCGACCGTGCCCTCGATCGAGTAGCCGGCCATGTTCTCGACGATGCCGAGGATGTCGACGTTGACTTGGCGGAACATCGAGATCGCCTTGCCGACGTCGAACGTCGACACGGCTTGCGGAGTCGTCACGAGCACTGCGCCCGACAGCGGCACGATCTGCGCGAGCGAGAGCTGCGCGTCGCCGGTGCCGGGCGGCATGTCGACGAGCAGGTAGTCGAGCGGCCCCCACATGACCTCGGCGAGGAACTGCTCGATCAGCTTGTGCACCATCGGACCGCGCCAGATCACCGGCTTCTCCTCGTCGAGCAGGTAGCCGATCGACATCGTCTTCACGCCGTGACGATCCTTCGGCTTGAGCTTCTGGCCTTGCGCCTCGGGCTGGCCGGTCAGGCCCATCATCATCGGGATGTCGGGACCGTAGACGTCGCAATCGAGCAAGCCGACCTTCGCGCCCGTCTTCGCGAGCGCGCACGCGAGGTTGACGGCGACCGTGCTCTTGCCGACGCCGCCCTTGCCGCTCGAGATCGCGACGATGTGCTTGATGTCGGGCGCGATCTGGCGCGGCGGACCGGATTGACCGCGCACGACGGCGGTCATGTCGACGGTGACCTGCGTCACACCGGGTAGCGCGCGCAAGAGGTCCTCGGCCTGCTTCTTCAGCTGATCCTTCACCGGACACGCGGGTGTCGTCAGGTTGATCGTGACCTTCACCGCGCCGTCGCAGATCGTGTGGTTCGTCACGAAGCCCAGCGACACGATGTCCCGGTTGAGATCGGGGTCCTTGACCTGTCGCAGGGCGTCGAGGATCTGTTCTTTGGTCGTCGAGAGCTCTTGCACGGGCGCTCCTTCGAGCGGGGGCGGGTAGGCGGATCCGATGCCGCGGAGTCCGAAAAGTGGCGGGCTACTGTAGACCCCACCGCCGCAGAGGCCAAGGCGCCGGCACGATCGCGAACGACCGGCGCTCCGTGGCTCGCACGGAATCGATCCGCTTTGACCATCCAAGAGAGCTGCGATCGATTCGGCGCAACGCCTTGCACCGAACGAGCTCGCACGATGTCGCGGCGGCCTCGCGCGCAGCGCATGAAGCGGCGGGCCTCGTGTAGGCGACAGCGCTCGGTTCGACAAGTCGTCAGCAGGACCCGCTGTCGCCTCCCCGCCAAGGCGGTCGTGAGCCGAAGGCAAGCTGCACGGCACAGCGAGCGCAAGCAGCTGCAACGGGTCCCCGCCGCCGTTGCATGCGTGTGACGCGAGAACGCGCCGCACGCGGCAGACCGCGCTACGCGCGATCAGCGTCCGCTCAGGTAGTTGCGCGCTTCCGTGAGTCGTTCGGCCTTGAGCTCGCCGATGCGCGTCAGCGCGTCCTCGTACTCCACGGATTCGCCTTTGCGCAGCACGAGCATCACGGTCCAGTTGCTCATGTTGACCATGCGCAGCGCGCGCACTTGCCGCGTGTCCGATTCGATCGGATCGAGCGCGACGAGCGGGTAGCTCTCGAGCCGCCCCTCCGTCCACACTTTCTCCATCGCGTTCCAGAACAGCGCGCCCGACTCCGATCCCATGTCGAGCAAGAGCGGCTCGTAGCGCTCCTTGATGACGCGGATGGCCGCGAGATCGTCCGCGCCGAGCGGTCGCTTGCGCGGGTCGTAGAGCTCGGAAGCGAAGTCGACTTCCTCGAACGGCAGGTTGTCGTTCCAGGCGACGGCGTTCTTGCGGTGCGCTTCGAGATCGGTGTCGTCGACGAACGAGCTGAACTGCAGTCGCGTGCGCACCTCGCCCCACGGCGGCACGAGTTCCGGATCGAACGGCTCCTGCAAGTCGAAGCCTGCCTCCGCGAAGTGCGGCAAGGCTTCGCCCCAGCGCGCTCCGAAGTACGGACGCAGAACGTCTGCGCGCGTCGTTCCGGCGGCGGTGTGCGCGATCGGCGCTCCCGAAGCGGAGTTCGGGAGCGCCGTCGTCTCGGCCGCGAGCAACTGACGACGCCAAACGAAGATCACCGTGGCAGCGCAGAGAGCGATGCCCAGGCCGGCAATTGCAATGCGGCGCATCGAGAGGACCTCAAGAAGGACCGCGAGCGGTCCTCGGGAAATGGTCGAGGCCTACCAGCCCATGGCGAAAGTCATTCAGCCCGATAGCGGCCCGTACGCGCCAGCCCGGCGTCGCTCGATCCTCGGCGAATCTGGGCGATTCGCCTGCGGACTCGCTCCTTGTTCTGACGCGAACAGGCCACTTTCGGGCTCGAAGCACTTTCACCACGGACTGCTACGGGCAGTCGCTGCACTTGAGGCGACCGCCGACCGACGCGCCGGTTTGCGTGCAGAACGCGCAACCGATCGCGAACTTGAAGTCGCAGAACTTGCCGCAGCTGATGGCGCGGGTGTAGTTCGCGACCAGCGTCCACACCGGAACCGCCGGCAGGAACGCGGGCACCGGGAAAGCGCCGCACGTCGAGCCTTGCGAGAGCACCGCTTGGCAATCCGAGATGTAGTACAGCGAGATCACGAACTTGCACGGGTCGTTCTCGACGCATTGCCCGATCGGGCTCGGAACGCAGTTGCCGTCGAAGTTCGTGACGCCGAGTCGCAGACCGACGAAGCGTCCGCAGCTCGTGCCCGTCGAGAAGAACGTCGGGAGCGGACCCGACGAAGCGAAGCAGCCCTGGCAGGGCGATTGGACCGGAGCGGCCTCGGCGACCGGCATCGTGGAGAGACCGATCGTCAAAGCGATCAAGAGCGCGCCGATCCAGCGCGTACAGGTGCGAGCGAACATGGAGAATTCTCCTTTGTGAAGGATTGAGTCGCTCCAAAACCGCGGGAATGCAGTCCAGAGCGCGCGCGATGCTAGCCCGCATCTCTCACCAGGTCCCGACGGCAGCGGTCTGACGTTGACCGAAGCAGCCCGGCATCATCGAGACGCCGCGCGGAGGATCTGACGAATGGATTTCGGTGGTGACGCGCTCGGATCGGACGGCGAAATCGGCCGTTCGATCTCTACTTGCGCCGCAATGGACACGAAGCCGCCGCGGATGCTGGTCCGTCGCGCCGGCGGGCGGTCAGGTTTCAGGCTGCGGCCCTGCTCGCACGTTGGCAATCACGTGCGCGAAGAGCTCCTTCAGCGGAAACGCCTGACTCAGCGCGAGCTTTACGCGCCGCACGCTCACCGTGATCTGCGCGCCGATCTTGAGCAGCTTGAGTCGGATCGTCCCGCACTGCGCCCGCGCGAGCTCCGTTCCCGCGAGTCCGATGCGCCGCAAGGCCTGCATCAGCGTGTACGCGATCGACGCGAAGCACAGCCGCACATGGTTCGCGCGCATCGTCTGCGCACTGACGCGATC
>JBJXHG010000037.1:0-56611 GCA_046160865.1 Planctomycetota bacterium
CGCCGGAGCCGGCGCCGTCGCGAGTGCCCGACTTTTGGGGAAGACGTGGGGCGTGAATGGTCGGGCGGAGGATGAGGGATCGAGTTGAGCGCGGGATGCAAAGCGCGGAATGCAATAAGGGGTGCCCTCAGCATCCGCGCTTGCGGTTCTCCATCTCCTCGACCGTGCGCGGCCAGTCCTGCTTCATGAGGCGCGACAGCGCGCGGTCGGCGAGCAGCTTGCCGACCGTCTGACAGCGCGCGCAGTAGTTGGCTTCGTTCTCGGCATAGACGATGCGCTGCACGGCCGTGCCGCAGACCGGACACGGCTCGCCGAACTTGCCGTGCACGGCCATGCCGTCGCGAAACGCCGTCACTTTCGTCGGAAAGCCTGCGCCGACTTCGTCGCGCAGGCGTGCCGTCCACTCGAGCAGCACGTCGCGCGTCGCGCCGAACAAGCGGTCGAGCTCCTCGTCGTCGAGCGAGCGCGACAGCTTCATCGGCGAAAGCCTCGCGCGGTGCAGGATCTCGTCCGAGTACGCGTTGCCGATGCCGCTGAACAGCGTCGGATCCGTCAGCGTGCGCTTCAGCGTGTGGCTCTCGCGCGCGAGCGTCTCCGCGAACGCGGCGCGATCCGCCTCCAAGACCTCGAGCCCGCCGCGATCGTGTTGCGCGAGCCCTTCCTCGCCGCGCACGACGTGGATCGATGCGCGCTTCTTGCTCGCCGCTTCGGTGAACGCGAGCGTGCCGCGCTCGAACTCGAACCTGGCGAGGAGGAGCTTCGGTGGCGCGCCCTTCTTGCCGTCCGCGGCGCCGACGTCCTTCCAACGTAATCGCCCGCTGACCATCAAGTGCAGCACGAGGAAGAGCTCGTCCTCGAACGCGAAGACGATGCGCTTGCCCAAGCGGCGCAAGCCGGTCACGGTGCGGCCCTCGAGCGCGCGCAGTGGCGGATCGACCGAGCGCAGCACGAACGCGCTCACGAGCGTCGTCTTGACGAGCCGCGTGCTGGCGACGCGTTTCTCGAGCGCTTCGATGTACACGGTGATGTCGGGCAGCTCGGGCATGACGAAGTTGCGAGGTTGCAGACGCGCGCTGCCACTCTATCCTCGCGCACGATTCTGCTTCGATGCACACCTCCGACGACGTTCCCGGGCGCTGCGCGACGAGCCACGCGACGCGCGGCATCCTGCTCGCGAGCACGTTGGTCCTCGCGTCGTGTACCGCGCGACTCGTGCGCCAAGCGGAAGCGGACTACCCGCGGCTCGGCGAGATCGTGCACGCGGAAGGCCTCGCGCTGCACTACGTCGAGCGCGGTTCCGGGCCCCCAGTTCTACTGCTCCACGGGGCGTTTGGCGGCGTGCAGGACTTCACGTCGACGATCGTGCCGGAGCTTGCGACGCGCGCGCGCGCGATCGCGTTCGATCGGCCCGGTCACGGCTACAGCGATCGACCGAAACACATCGTCGCGACACCTGACGTGCAAGCGCGCATCGTTCACGAGGCCGTGCGTACTCTCGGCATCGACCGACCGGTCGTCGTCGGCTTCTCGTGGGGCGGTGCGGTGGCGCTCGCGTACGCGCTCGCGTATCCGGACGACGTCGCGGCCGTCGTGACGATCAACGCGCCGGTGCGCGCGTGGTCCGGCGCGATCGATCCTTTCTACTACGTGCCCGAGATCGTGTTCCTCGGCGATCTGTTCGTGTCGCAGCTCGTGATGCCGCTCGGACTGTGGCGCAGGGAGAGCGCCGTCGAGCGTGCCTTCGCTCCGCGGCCGGTACCGGCGACGTTCGCGCAGTCACCGATCGCGCTCGCGCTGCGCCCGCAGAGCTTTCGCGCGAACGCGGAGGACGTGCGCGTGCTCAAGGGTTTCCTCGCGCGGCAATCGAGCCGCTACGAGGAGCTCGCGCCGCCGCTCGTGATCGTGGTGAGCCAGCGCGACCAGATCGTCGACCCTCGCCACCATGCGGAGTTCCTGCACGCGCACGTCGCCGGGTCGGAGATCGTGCGCGTACCGGACGCGGGTCACCCGCTGCTCTACACGCACCCCGAAGTCGTGCTGCGCGCGATCGATCGAGCGCTCGAGCTCGCAGCCGAGCGCACGCGCCCGTGACAGCGCGCGTCGCGGCGCGCTATCATGCGCCGACCGAGGCGGGCGTAACTCAGTTGGTAGAGTGTCAGCTTCCCAAGCTGAATGTCGCGGGTTCGAACCCCGTCGCCCGCTCCAGTCTCGCGCCCCCAGACTCAATCTCCGGGGGCGAGACTCGCGTTCAGCGCACGTGCGCGCCGAACGGCTGCGACGACGCTTCGCGCTCGCGGCTCGCTCTTCCGGCACTCGCCGGAGCGCGTCCGTGCGCATCGTCGCGACGGACGGGCGCCTTGGCCGCAGGCCGAGCCGCAGCCGGTGCGGCACGATGCGCGGCACCGCGGCCGCGGTGAGAGCGAGCGTCCGGATGCGTGCTCGCCGATCCGCGACGCGGGCCGGAGCCGTCGCGTTGTCCGCTGCCGCTGCGATTGCCGTACGGCTTTCTGCCGTGGTGACCGACCGGCGCACTGCGCTGCCCGCCCGGCGCGGCGCGGTGCTCGCGCGGTGCGTCCGCATGTCCGCGTGAGCTCCGACGCGGCTCGCTCGACGTCGAGTGCGCGCCACGTGCGGGCCTGGCCGCACCGGCCGGCAGCGCGCCGCGCGGAGCAGCGTTGCGCACACGGTGCTGCGGCGCGGCCACGTGCTCACGCTCGCGCTTGCGCTCGTCGGCGACGGTGACGGGACCGTCGGGCTCACCGACGACCTCGATCTTGCACTTGATCAAGCGCTCGATGTCGCGCAGGAACGCACGCTCCTCGCCGTCGCACAGCGAGATCGCGATGCCCGTCGCGCCCGCGCGCGCCGTGCGGCCGATGCGGTGCACGTACGTCTCGGGGACGTTCGGCAGCTCGTAGTTGATCACGTGCGTGATGTCGTCGATGTCGATCCCGCGCGCGGCGATGTCCGTCGCGACGAGCACGCGCAGGCGACCGCGGCGGAAGCCGTTGAGCGTCCGCTCGCGCGCGTTCTGCGACTTGTTGCCGTGGATGGCCTCGGAAGGGATGCCGTCTTGCACCAAGCGCCGCGCGACGCGGTCGGCACCCCTCTTCGTCCGCGTGAACACGAGCACGCGCTCGATCGCCGGATCGCGCAGCACGCGCGTCAAGAGCGTCGGCTTGGCCGCGCGCGACACGTAGTGGACGCGCTGCTCGACGGATTCGACGGTCGAGCCCGCCGACGTCACGAACACCTTCGCGGGCTTCGTCAGCAAGCTGTCGGCGAGCGTCGCGATCGCGGTCGGCATCGTGGCCGAGAAGAGCAGCGTTTGGCGGCGCTTCGGCACGACGGCGAGGATGCGGCGAATGTCGGGGATGAAGCCGAGATCGAGCATCTGGTCCGCTTCGTCCAGCACGAGGATCTCGAGACGATCGAGACGCACGTGCTTCTGCTGCATCAAGTCCATCAGTCGGCCAGGCGTGGCGATGAGGATGTCGATGCCGCGCTCGATCGCGCGGACTTGCGGACCTTGTCCGACGCCGCCGTACACGACGGCGATCGAACGCCCGAGCCCGCGTCCGTAGACGGTGAAGCTCTCGGCGACCTGCGCAGCGAGCTCGCGCGTCGGAACGAGGACCAGCGTGCGTGCGCTCTTGCGCTCCGGCGGCGGCGGCGAGTTGGAGAGTCGTTGGAGGATCGGCAGCGCGAAAGCGGCGGTCTTTCCGGTGCCGGTGCGTGCGCAGCCGAGCAGGTCTTGTCCCGCGAGGATGTGCGGGATCGCTTGCGCTTGGATGGGAGTCGGATGGGTGTACTTCTCGCCTTCGAGCGCGCGTTGGAGCGGCTTGACGAGACCGAGTTCTGCAAATGAGTTCATGGAAACTTCAGTGCGGCGCGCGATGCCCGTTGGGCTGCGCCGCCGTGCGCGAAGGTGCGGAAGCGCTGGTTGCGCATCCGCGGCAATCAAAACGAGGAAGGGCCTGAATCACTTCGCGCGAGGGCCATCAGCCCCGGGATTCGGCCCGCGACATGGCAGGCTGCAGTGCGTTCCGCATGGGATTCGAGCGGTCCGATGATCGCGTCGCAGGCCGCTCCCTTTTTCAGGGGCGGGCAAGCGTGGGCTCGATTGGACGAGCGCCGAAGCGTCTAGGAGCGTCGCCGCCTCAGTTTCTGGCGGCCGTGCGGGCTTGCCGAGCGTGCATGTCGTGAAAAGGGTCTCGACGAAGACATTGGGTGTCCCGACGAAACACGACTCGATCATAGCCGGAATTCTGCCGAACGCACAACTTCGCGAGTGATTGCCGAACTCGGGCTCCGGTCGGACGGCCTATCCGCCGGGTGCGTTGGCGGATCAATTCCGCGCGGAGTCGACGACCGACGGTGTGAACGGGACGCCCGATTGCAGGTGCCACGAGCTGACTTCTTCGGTGCGTGCAAAGGCCGCATGGCGTCGCACGAGGCTGCCGCTCGACAGGAACTCGACGAACTCCTCGGCGAGCAGGAAGCAGATGGCGTCCTTCATCGCATCGGACATTTGCCGCCGGCCCAGCGGCGAACTCCCGCTGACCGTCGGCGACGCGCACGTGTCGCCCGCTTCGAGCTCCACGCGAAACTCGTTCGGGAAGCGCGCTTCGAGCTCGGAGAAGTGCACGACACCCAAGTCGAGGAGGAAGTAATAGAGCTCGGTGAGAAGAGTGGGCTTCGACATGGCGTTGGAACGAGCGAGTCCGGCTGTGGCGGCACGGGGCACCATCGCCCTGCCCTTCGCCGGCGCGCGGAGTTGGCAAATCGCGGACCAGCGCACCCGCGGCCACGTGTCGAACACTGCGCACGTGCGAGCGCGATCGTCGACTTCACGTACTTCGATCTTCTGCTCGAGCACGGCTTCGCGCCCGATCGGGCCGTGCAAGCGGTGCGCTCGATGATCACCTTTGCAGGACCGCGCGGCCGCGAAGGCGATCCGATCCCGGGGACCGATCTCGTGATGCACGGGCTCGCGATCCACGGCGCGGCGCAGTAGAGCGCGTCACACCACCGCGTACGCGCGGACCGGGAACGTGCCCAGCGCGACGACGTTCACCGGCGCCGCGTGAAAACGGAAGCCGGTGCGCGGAAGTCGCTCGAAGCCGGTCAAGTGCTCGCCGATCGGAATGCCCGCGCCGAGGAGCAACGTGTGCACGGGCCGCGCTGCGTCGCGCGTGTCGTCGATGTTGAGCGAGTCGATGCCGACGAACGTCGCACCGCGCTCGACCAAGCGTTCCGCGTGAACCGCACGACGACGCGCATCCTCGCGCGCATCACGGCGATCACAGCGGCGTGACGTCGAGCGCGCCGCGGCGGTGCAGCGCGTCCGTGATCGCGTCGCGCTCGCCCTCGTCGCCGACGCTGGCGGAGCGCTCGAGACGACGCGTCAACAGGTCCCGCAGCGCCAGCGGATCGAGCGGCTTCACGAGGTGATGATCGAAGCCGGCCTCGCGCGAGCGCCGCCGGTCCTCCTCCTGCCCCCAGCCGGTCACGGCGACGTAGAGCGCCGACTTCCCCCACGGCTCTGCGCGCATCTGCGTGCACGTCTCGTAGCCGTTGCGCTTCGGCATCCCGAGATCGAGCAAGACGACTTGCGGCCGAAATCGGGCGGCGACCGCGAGTGCTTGCTCGCCGTCGTGCGCCACCTGCGTCTCGTGCCCCATGATGTTCAGCACGAGCGCGAGACTCTGCGCCGAATCGAGGTTGTCGTCCGCGACGAGGATGCGCAGGCGCTCGCCTTTCGGCGTCCCGTTCGCTGCGCGTCCCGACGCTCGGTTCTCCGCCGGCGCGGTCACGCGCGGCAGCGTGACCACGAACGCGCTGCCGGAGCCTGGGCCGGTACTGTGCGCCTCCAAGCGGCCGCCGTGCATCTCGACGAGTCCCTTCGCGATGGCGAGGCCGATGCCGAGACCGCCCCCCTCTTTCTCCAGCGAACGATCGACCTGCACGAACATGTCGAACACCCTCGCGATCATGTCGGGCGGAATGCCGACGCCGTCGTCCTCGATCGAAACGCGAATGCCGCCGAGTCCCGCCGACACCGTCAGCGTGATGTGACCACCCGGGTGCGTGTACTTGGCGGCGTTGTTGAGCAAGTTCGCGAACACCTGCGCCAAGCGCAATGCGTCGGCGTGCACGTACAGCGACTCGGGCGGCAGCTCGATGCGCAGCTCGTGCCCCGCCGCTTCGATCAGCGGGCGACTGGTCTCCACGGCGTTCGACACGACCGTCGAAACGTCGATCGTCTCCTTGCGCAGCTCGATCTTGCCCCTCGTCAGGCGGTTCACGTCGACCAAGTCGTCGATCAAGCGCGACATGTGGGACACTTGGCGGCGGATCACGCCGCGCGCCCACTGCGCCGTGTCGTCTGAACCCGGCTCCGCATCGAGGACGCCGATCGCGTTGCGAATCGGCGCGAGCGGATTGCGCAGCTCGTGCGCGAGCATCGCCAGGAACTCGTTCTTGCGCTGATCGGCGAGCGCGAGCTCCCGCACGCGACGCCCGAGCTCCATCTGCAGCTGCTTGCGCTCGTCGATGTCGATGCACAGGCCGATGAAACGCTCGGGGGCGCCGCGCGCGTCGCGCTGCACGGTGCCGCGGCTCTCGATCCAGTGCGTGCTGCCGTCGGGCCACACGACGCGGTGCTCGACACGATGCTCCGCTGAGCCTTCGAGCGTCGCCTGGATCGAGCTCTCGAGTCGCGCGCGATCCTCGGCGTGGACGCAGTTCAAGTGCGCTGCGAACGTGCCGTCGAACGTGCCCACCGGCACCCCGTGCAAGCGCTCCACGTTCGGTGACCAGACGACACCGCCGCGCGCGATGTCCCACTCCCACGCGCCGAGTCCGGCGACTTCCTGCGCGAGTCGCAGCCAGGTTTCGCGCGAGCCTTTCGGCGCCGCCTGCGGACCGCGCCGCACGGTGACATCGCGCACGAGCACCGCAATCGAGACGATGCCGCCCTGCGCATCGCGAGCGGGGTTGACGTCGACTTCGACGCGCAGCCGCGAGCCATCGGCGCGCTCGAGCTCGAGCTCGCGCCGCACGACCGAGCGTCCGCCGCGAGCCTGCTCGAGCAGCGCCAGGAGCTCGATCGGCCACGAACCGCCGGCGAGCGTCGGCACGTAGCGCTGCAACGCTTCGCGTTCGCTCCAGCCGAGCAGCTCTTCGGCCACTGGACACCACGTGAGCACGCGGCCGCGGCGATCCATCCAGATCAGCGCACCGTCTGCACCGTCGAGCGCAGCCCCGAGCGCCGCGACCGAGAGTGCATCCACGCGGCCGCCCTGCGCGCGCTCCAGTGCGTCGATGTCCGGCGCTTCCGCGAGGCGTCGATTGAGGCCGTCCAGCGCGGTGCACAGTTGGGCGCGGCGCACGCTGTCGCGCTCGATGTCGCCCAGCACGCGCGCGAGCGTGCCGGCTCGCCAGCTCGCGATCGACCACTGCGCGCCGAGGAGCAACTCGACGGCGAGATCCGAACTGAGCATGCGCGCGGATTCGTCGCTGCCGACGAAGACGATGTGAAGACCGGGCTCACGCAGCCGCAGGCGTCGCGCTTCGAGCAGCGGATTCGTCGCTTCGAGATCGATCAGCGCCGCGAGCACTTCGCCGTCGGCGGGCGGCGGATCGGACGCGCACGCGGCACGAATCGCGAGGCGATACCCGAGAGCGTGGACGGCTTCGCCCACGCGCTGCGAGAACGAATCGTCGCCGGGGGCGGCGTCGAAGATCAGCAGGCGCTTGTGCTGGTCGAGGTCGAACGTGCTCGTCACCACGGCGATTCTCCGCAGCCTTCACGCGGAGCCTCGGGCGCGCGAGGTTCGCACGAAGGCAGGTTGCTGTCGGCTCGCGCAGGCATGGCTCGTCACGCATCGGGCCGAACCGCACCGCTTCGTGTTGCCGGACGCGCATCGGGAGCGTGCGCACTCCGCGCGTCCGGTCAGCGTCGAGCGGACGCAATGGCCGGGCGCGCCTCGACGGCAACTCGTATGCCGATGCCGGAGTGCCCGCGGCTCGTCCAGAACCGGGGTGGAGGCGGCCGGTGCGCAGCCACGGCCACAAGATCGTGCAAAGCCTGCAACCGTCGTCTACACGGCTTCGACTTCCTTCCTCGCGGCCAGCAGCCCGTGGTGATCGCGGCGCGACGAGTCCGTCCTCGCGTCGGTAGTGCCGAGGTCGTGCAGCATCTCACGTCACGAGTCACGCGACATCCGCAAGCGAGCACACGCGCTCGTAGAGTGGAGATCGACATGGCTTCCGTACGCAAGCGCAGGCCGGAGAACGCGCCCGGCGATTTTTTCGTCGACACGAGCTGCATCGATTGCGACGCGTGCCGGTGGATCGCGCCGCACACCTTCGCACGCGCGGGCGAGCAGTCGATCGTGTGCAGCCAACCGCTCGATGCCGCACAGGAAGAGCGCGCGCTCATGGCACTCGTCGCGTGCCCGACGGCTTCGATCGGCACCGTGCAACGCCATGACATCGCGGCCGCGGCGCGGCGCTTTCCAGAGGCGATCGACGGCGGTGTGCACTACTGCGGCTATCACGACGAGTCGAGCTTCGGCGCCGCGAGCTACCTGATCGTTCGCGACGCCTCACGCGGCGGCAACGTGCTCGTCGACACGCCACGCTTCGCGACACCGCTCGTGCGGCGGCTCGAGGCGCTCGGCGGAGTGCGAACGTTGTTCCTGACGCACAAGGACGACGTCGGCGATCACCAGCGCTTTCGCGATCACTTCGCGTGCGAGCGCATCCTGCACGTGGACGACGCGGACGACGAGCTCCGCGCGATCGAGCGCCTCGTCGAAGGCAGGACACCGGTGCGGCTCGACGCGGAGATCGAGCTCTTGCCCGTTCCCGGCCACACGCGCGGCTCGCTGTGCTTGCTGCTGCGCGACCAGTACTTGTTCTCGGGCGATCACGTCGCGTGGAGCGAACGCCTGCAGCACGTCTACGCGTTCCGGGAATCGTGCTGGTTCGACTGGGCCGAGCAGACGCGTTCGATGCGCTCGCTGCTCGATCGGCGCTTCGAGTGGATCCTTCCTGGACACGGGCGGCGTTGCCAGATGGACGCGGACGCGATGCACACCGAGCTCGAGTGGGCCGTGCGCTGGATGGAGAGCCGTTGACCGCCATCCAGCACCATCACGTGCATCCACGCAGCAGGAACAGAAGGAGGAGCAGCGGGATCGGGATACCGAGCAGCCACAGCATGAGCCAGCCCACTTTCCCCGTCCGAGAGTTCGTCGCGTTCGTGCTCTGCTTCATGTCGATCTCTGTTTCGTATCGCGCCTGCGGCAGCATGCGCTGAGCTTCGCGGTCGACGCGTCACGCACGCGCTGCCGGCGCGTTGACTACTCGTATGCCGGCCCGCGCGTGTGGCGTCGCGCGACGCGGTGCGGGGAATCGACGGCGCTCGGGGCGGGTTGAACGTGAGCCAGCTCGCACTCCTCCCCATAAGATCGCGCGCGAGATTGCGCCAGTACGTGCGCAGCGCGGTTGTGCATCGGAGCTGACTGCAACTGCGATCGATTCCGAGCGAGCCGGCGCACCTCGCGCCAGAGGTCGTGAGGAGTGCGCGGAAGCAAGATCTGCAAATCTGCAAGTGACGAGGCAGCGCTGCGCCGCACAGGCGCAACACACGGCATGTGGCCGCCGGCACAGCTCTTGCCATCGCCAGGACGAACGGCGCGCCGCCTCGCAGAGAGGCCTGGCACACCGCGAGAACCGGGAGTCGATCCATGCGTCTGCTGCAACTCTGTCTATTGACCGCGCTCGCGACCGCCTGCACGAGCGATCGCCATCGCGACGACACGCACGCTGCTCACGCCGCGGATCCGTACGACACGCGAGGCGATGGAGTCGGCGTCGACAAGCAGCAGTGGGACGCGAACGACGAGACGGCGCAGGATCAGTCGAACGAGAGCGGGGACCTGGCGCTCTTGCAGAACGTGCGTCAGGCGCTGGTCAACGACGACGCGCTCTCCTTTAACGCGAAGAACGTGAAGGTGATCGTCCGCAACGGCGACGTCACCTTGCGCGGCGTGGTGAAAGACGCGGCCGAGCACGAACGCGTCGTGTCGCTCACGCGCGCGTGCGCCGGCGTCCGCTCCGTGATCGATCAGATCGAAACCGAATCCCCTTGAAGCTCTCCGCAGAGAAAGGCGAGTGACCCATGGCCAAGTCCAAGACAGTCCTGTGCATCGTGCCCGACTCGAAACAAGCGCAGCTCATCGTGGCGGATCTCGAGCGCGGCGGATTCTTCAAGAACGACATCTCGGTCCTCTTGCCCGACAAGACGGGCACGCGGGACTTCGCGCACGAGCATCAGACGAAGGCGCCCGAGGGCGCGGCGGCGGGTGCGGGCGTCGGCGGAGCGATCGGAGGCACGCTCGGTTGGCTGACCGGCATCGGGAGCCTCGCGCTGCCGGGCCTCGGCGCGTTGATCGCGGCCGGGCCACTGCTCGCCGCGTTGAGCGGCGCCGCGGTGGGTGCCGCGGTAGGCGGTCTCGGCGGTGCGCTCATCGGAATGGGCGTGCCCGAGTTCGAAGCCAAGCAGTACGAGGGCAAGATCCGCGGCGGCAACGTGCTCTTGTCCGTGCACGTCGAGGATTCCGACACGGCGAAGCGCGTGAAGGAGATCTACGAGCGCAACGGCGGCGAGTCGATCGCGGTGACTGGCGAATCGAAGACGCCCACGAGCTCGCGCTCATAGCCGCCGCGAGCGATCGAGCACGCAAGCGCTCCAGCTCTGCCAGGGATGAGAGCACGTCCTGATACATCGCCGCGGCCCGAGGGCTAGCGAGCCGGTGCGTGCTCACCGAACAACGGATCGTCATTGCTAAACAGGAGGTTTCCATCATGTCCAATCGCATTCTCGGCCTCGTCATCCTCGCCATCGGGCTCTTGTTGTTGGCGTTCGGCTTCAACTCGTCCGAGTCCGTGGCGGACTCCGTGTCCGAAGGTGTCACCGGCCGCTTCACCGACAAGACCATGTGGTACTTGATCGGAGGCGGCGCGCTGGCCGTGCTCGGTGCAGGCCTCGCGTTCTTCCGTGGCGGTCGCGCGCACGCCTGATCGACGCGCATCGACGCGGCCAGCTCGCGCGCGGCGCGAGCAGCGTAGAGCTCGCTGCGTTCCGAATGCGCAAAGTCGCATGCTGGCGTCGGGGTCGCGCACGCTCGCGCTGTCGTGTGGCGCGTGTACGCGTCGCGCGCGACACTCTCGACGACATGTTTCGACTCCACGAACTGCTCGCGGCCACGCTGAGCGGCTCCCTCGCGAGCGCTGCGCTCGCCACCGACTTCGCGGGCACCTGGACCGGCACGGTCACGGCGCCGAACGCGCGCGCCGCACTCGGCTTCGAGTTCGTGAAGGCCGGCGACGGGCTGCGCGCGAGGATGTTCATGCCGGACATGTTCGTGTATGGCGTCGACATCGGTCCGGCCACGATCGTCGGCGACACGTTCACGTTCGAGCCGCTGGACATCCGTCTCACGCTTGCCGGTGAAACCCTCGCAGGCACGTTCGCGCCGGCAAGGCTGCCGGTGAAGCTCGCGCGCGGCGGCACTTTCACGAAAGAGCCTCCGTCGCCGGTCGTGACCGAAGGACCGAGTCCGGTGTGGACACGCGCACTCGGTGCGCAAGTGTGGGCCTCGCCGGCCGTGCGCGACGGGTGCGTGTACGTCGGCGCCGTCGACGGGCGATTCCACGCTGTGCGAGCTCGCGACGGGGCCGAGTTGTGGACGTGGAGCGGACCGCACGCGTTGTACGGCGAAGCGTGCGTCGACGCCGACGCGCTGTACTTCGTCGACGACGCGGGCGAGCTCGCCTCCGTGAAGAGTGCGGACGGGTCGCTGCGTTGGCGCTTCGAGTTGCACGACGCGACGCTCGCCCTGGGCGCGCGTCCGGCGAACGAGACGTTCAATCGCCGGACTCCCCTGCCGGTGATCGACGACGGCGTGCTGTACGTGGGCTCGACCGACGGCGGCCTGTACGCGATCGACGCGCGCACCGGCAAGAAGCTCTGGCGACACGACGCGCGCGCACGCATCTACGCCGGCATCGCGCTGCGCGGCGACGAGCTCGTCGCCGCGTGCTACGACGGCACGATCCTGCGCCTCGACCGGCGCACGCTGCGCGAATCGGCGCGGCGCAAGCTCCCCGGTGCGTGCGTTTCGACACCGGTGCTCGCAGGCGACGCGGTCGTCGTCGGCTGCCGCGACTACATGCTGTACGGCCTCGACGCCGCGTCGAGCGCGATCGCGTGGCGTGACTCCTACTGGTTCTCGTGGGTCGAGTCCGTGCCGCGCTTCGTCGATGGCACGCTCTACATCGGCGGCTCCGATTTCCGTCGTGTCAGCGCCGTGGTCCCCGCCGATGGACGCATGCTCTGGTCGACCGACGTGCGCGGTCTCACGTGGGGAACACCCGCCGTCACCGCGACGACGGTCTTCGCCGGGACTTCTGCGCAGCGCGGCGCGCTCATCGAGCACGAAGGTGGACTCGTCGCGCTCGACCGCAAGAGCGGTGCGGTGAAATGGCGGCGCGTGGATCCGCTGCTGGATGGTGCCGAGCGCGCGGGCTACATCGGCTCGCTCGTGCTCGCGGACGAGCACGTCATCGGCGTAACGTTCGACGGCGTGATGAGCGCATTCCCGGTGCGCTGACGCGCGCCGACACGAGCGCCTTGTCTCTCGCGCCCGCGTGCGTGCCGTGTGAGACTAAGAGCCTGTTTCAGAATGCAACGCGCCGTCGAAGGCTGCGACGAGCCGAGGCGAGCAAGGGTAAGCCCCGGTGCGCGCAGCGCATCGAAGCGCGCCAGCAGCGCGCTTCGAAGGGGATCCCCGACGATGCGTATTGCGCCGCAATACTCAGAGGAGGTTCGACGCCGCGCCGCGGCGGCGCAGCCCTCCGAAGCCCGGCCTGGTTTTAGGACGTGCTCTCAGCACGGCCGGTCCAGAGACCAGGAGGTCTCCGCGGCCTGCAAAGCCGCTGGACCCGCTGCACAGGCGGGTTGCTTGGTTCGAGTCCAAGACCGGTCTCCCTGTTTGCACGCGTGTCGGAGCTCGCTCTCCACGTTGGTCTGATCCTCGCGCACGGAACGCGCTACTCTCGTGGCGCTCGCGCCATCCTGTTCGATCTCGGAGCTCGACATGAAAACCACCCTCGGCTGTATCGCACTCGTCTGTTTCGCTGGCTCGCCGCTGCACACCGACTACGCGAAAGACCGCTCCTTCCGTGTCGAGCACCGTCTGCACTGCACGACCGAGACGACGCAGGTCGAGATCGAGGTCGACGGCGAGCCGCAAGAAGTCCCCGACGGATCGCGACCGAAGACGAGCTCCACGTATGCGTGGTCGTTCACGGATCGCGTGCTCGCGGTCGACGAAGCGCGGCCGTCGAAGGTGCGCCGGCACTTCGAGAGCGTCGAAGGCAAGAGCACGCGCACGATGAACGGCGAGGAGCGCGAGGACGAGATGCCGACTCCGTTCGACGGCCTGACCGTCGAGCTCACGCGCGACGGTGACGACGTCAAGGTCGACGTGATCGAAGGCAAGAAGCCAGAGCACGACGGCGCGCTGTCGGGACATCGACTCGAGCTGCCGCTCGATGCGTTCCTTCCGCTCGCCGCGGTCGAGAAGGGTGCGACGTGGGAGCTCGACAGTGACGCTGTGCGCGGCGCGCTCGGTCTTGCACTGCACGCCGCGTACTTCCCGCGTCCGAGCGCAGAGGAAGCGCCGAGTGAAGGCGGTGAAGGCCGTGGCCGCCGAGGCCGCACGGGTCAGATGTCGCGGATGAGCGCCCGCAACATCCTCGCGCAGATGGAGTGGAGCGGCACGGCCGAGCTCGCGGAGAAACTCGAGGAGATCGACGGCGTCGAATGCGTCAAGATCACGCTCGAGCTGCGCGCGCAAGGCGAGGTCGCCGACGCGGCGCCCGAAGGCGCAGGCGGACGACAGCCGCGCGCGTTCACGCCGAGCACACGCGGCCCCGCCGCGCTCGAGAGCACGTACGACGCAGAGCTCGAAGGCGCGCTGTACTTCGCAGTCGAGTCGAAGCTGCCGGTGCGGCTCGAGCTGGCCGGCAAGCTCGCGCTCGAATCGAACCGAGAGTCGACGCGCGGCGAGCGCACGATCCGGATGCGCTCGAAGAGCGAGGGCGAGATCGAGATCCGCGTCGACATCGCGGAGACGAAGTCCGAGGAGAAGTAACCGCGCACATGCGCTCTCGCGCGCCCCGCAGCCGCTCGAAGCGCCCCCGCGCCGTGCGCGAAGCGCCTGGAGCCGTCGCCGGAGCGGCTCGGCCTCGCGACGCAGCTTGAACCGGAACCCGAGCGCGAGTCGTTTCGTCAATGACGGGCTGCTAGGAGCCCTCGACTCTCACCACGTCCGCCGCGAGGTGGCGCCCTCGCGAATCGATTGCGACCCGCCGACACCGCTGCATGCATATATGAATCCCGCCCCCGACGATTCGAAGGTCGAGCGCTTGTGGCACGAGCTGCACTCGCAGGTGCGCTCGAAAGTTCAGGACGAGCACCAGGCCGACGACGTCGTCCAGGAGTCGTGGCTGCGCACGATCGAGACGCGTCTGCCGCGCATCGACAAGTTGCCCGCCTGGCTGCGCGTCGTCGCTCGTCACCTCATCATCGAGGGCTCGCGCAGCAGACGCCGCCGGCTCGAGCGCGAGCGTGCCGTCGCGCGTCCGGACGTCTCGCCGCCCGTCGACGCCGGTGTGCATCCGGGCGAGAACGTGGTCTTGCGTTTGGTCGCGGAGCTACCGGAGCCGTACCAACGCGTCGTGCGACTGCGCTATCTCGAGGACTGCACCGTGGCCGAGATCGCGCGCCGCGAAGGTCGCGCCGAGGCCACGGTGCGCTCGCAGCTCAAGCGCGGGCTCGATCGGCTGCGCGTTCGATTGCAGGTGCAGCCGACGCGCAATGGACGCGGCCGAAAGCGCACGAGCGCGTTCGCGTGGTGGTCGCGGCGCTCGTCGAAGCCGGCGGCGTCGCCGGCCAGCGCCTGGATCGCCGCCTGTGTACTCGGTGCGCTCGTCGGCGGCCTCACGTGGATCGCGATCGCCGACGATGCGCGAGTCGATGGCACGAGCGCTCTCGATTCCGTCGCGCGAGCGGCTGACGAAACGCTCGCACCCGGCATTGTGTTGTCCGACGACATCGAACGACCGTTGCACGGCGAGAGGCTCGTCGCACCCGTGTCGATGCCGTTCGGAATCGGCGCTGCGCGCGCGGAAGCTGCGAGTCTCCGCGGCCGAGTCGTGCTCCGCCCCGACGGTTCTCGGATCCGCGGAGCGCGCGTGCGCGGCGCGGCATCGATCGACGATCACACCGGCATCGAGCTCGGCGTGACGGATGACGAGGGCCGATTCGACGTCGCGCCGCACGAGCTGCCCCTGTGGCTCTGGGCCGAGCACGACGGCTACTCCGCGACGGCGCGCGTGCAAGTGGACGCTGTGTTTCGTGCGTCGGGCCGCGAGCTCCTGCTGCGCAGCGCGCACGCGGGGCGGGTGGAAGGCGACGTCGTCGACGAGGCGAATCGCACGATCGCGGGCGCGCACATCGTCGCGGGCGAAGCGTGGGACGTCGAGCCAGTGCGCGCCGCACAGCTGCTCTACGAAGCCGTGCCGCCGCCGCAGTTCGTTCGATCCGACGCCGCAGGCCGATTCGCCGTGCCGATTCCCGCCAATGGTTGGCTGCGTGTCAGCGCGGAAGGCTTCGCCCCGCGCTCGGTGAACGTCGACGCGGGATCCGAAATCGTGCGCATCGTCCTCGCGCGACTCGACGAGGCGAGCGCGAGGACTGCGGGCGGGTCGAGCTCCCTGTCGTTACCACACGCGACAGCGCGCTGGAGCGGATCGTTCGCCGCTTCGACGCCGCAGATCGACCTGCGTCGGAAGCGCGCTGGCGCGGAGACGTGGACCTCCATCGCCATCGATGCGGACGGACGGTTCGCGTCCGGCCCGCTCGCGGCGGGCGAACACGAACTCGTCGTGTCCAGCGCGGACAGCCACGGCGCATGGCTCGTGCAACGCGCGCGCTTACGCGACGGCGAGCACTTCGAATCGCACGGCATCGAGCTGCCCGCGCTCGGCGCGGTGCTCGTCCGCGTGCGCACACCGCCGAACGCCGACGTGCAGGGTCCAGCGAACGTCGTGCTGCGCGGCATCGCAACCGCGACCACCGTGCATCACAACGACCTCGGCAACGCCGTGCGCATCGATCGCGCCGCGAAGACCGTGGAGCTCGCGCGCATCTGGCCGGGCTCGTACGAGATCGTGCTGCGCGGAGCCGGACTGCGCGAAGCGGTCGTGCCGTTGGAGGTGCGGGCGGGCGTGCAGAACGAGATCGACGTCGAGATGGAGAGTGGCTTCACCGTGTTCGTGCGTGTGAACGCCGCGCGTGCGCTCACGGACGGAGAACAGCTCGAGGCGTTCTTCGATACACCACGCGGAAACGTACCGGTGGCGCGGCTCAACGCGACTCACCCGGCGAGCCTCGAGCCGCTGACGACGTTCAACGCCGGCGCGCCGCACGATGCGCGACGCCTCGTCGTTCGGACGAGCGGTGGGCAGGCCAGTGCCGACATGTACGCGGTGCTCGACCTCGCGCCGCTCGCGCAACGGCAAGGAAGCCGGATCACGCTCTCGCTCCGCTAGCCCGCATTTCTCACCACGTCCGTCGTGAGACACGCTGGTTAGTGACGGCGCCGACGTGTGCTCTGCCGGCTGCCGCCGCCACGAAAGCTTTTCCGATCTCGTCTCAAGCTCCCTGGCCCGTGCGCCGATCGTGGGAGTTCGAAGCCGCGTCGGATGGGACGTAGATGCGGTTCTGGAGACGAAATGAACCAGCCGATGCTTTCCGCTCGCACCCTCTTCCTCGTCGCTTGCGTCGCCGCGTGCAGCGAAGCGCCGCGCACCTTCGAGAGTTCACGTGACGTCACGATGGCGGGCACCGAGCTCCGGCTCGGTGCGGAGACGAACGAGCGCTTCGGACTGCGCTCGCCCGGATCGATGCGCGGCGACGCGCCGAGCGCGCTCGACACGGTGAACGCGAGTGCGCTGCAATCCGATCTCGCGTGGACGACGCCGGAAGGCTGGATCGAGCTCCCGCCGCGAACGATGCGCGCCGCGAACTTCCGCGTCGCGGGCGACGAGCGTGCCGAGTGCTACCTGACGCTGCTCAGTGGCGAAGCAGGCGGGCTCGCAGCCAACGTGAATCGTTGGCGCACGCAGATGTCGCAGCCACCGTATTCGATCGACGAGCTCCGTGCGCTGACGACGAGCGAGCTGCTCGGTAGAAGCGCAGCCTTCGTCGACTTCACCGGCACGTGGACGGGCATGTCGAGCACCGACAAGCAAGCGAGCTACCGCTTGGTCGGGCTCCTGCTCGTCGCGCCGGAAGGCTCCGCGTTCTTGAAGATGGTCGGGCCGGACAGCGTGCTCGCAACGCAGATCGACGCATTCCGCGCGCTCGCGAAGTCGTTCCGCGAACGCCGCGGCGACACGTTGCTCGATCCGCACGGCACGGCGTCCGCGGTGAACCAGGACTCGACGCCCAAGCCGGCGGCCGCCGACGCTGCCGCTACGGCGGACTCGCAAGGTAGCGCCTCGGGCTTGCGCTGGACGGTGCCCGCCGGATGGACGCGGACGCCGGAACGTGCAACGCGCGTGGTGAGCTATGCCGTCGATGCGGAGCGCGAGACGGAGTGTTACGTCACCGTGCTCGCCGGCGACGCCGGCGGCCTGCTCGCGAACGTCAACCGCTGGCGCAAGCAGATTGGGCTCGACGAGCACACGGCCGAACGCACGGCGAGCTACGAGACGATCACGATGCTCGGTGGCGAAGCGCACGTCGTCGAGTTCACGAGCGCCGACGGAAAAGGCCTGCTCCTCGGAGCGCTCTACTTCGCACCCGAGCGCTCCGTCTTCGTGAAGCTGAACGGCCCGAGTGAGCGCGTCGCTGCGCAACGCGAGGCCTTTCGCGCGTTCTGCCGTTCCATCGACACGGCGCAATGACCGCGATGCGCACGGTGCTCGGAATCGCGCTCGGCGTGTTCTCGTCGCTCGGGACGGCCTGCGTCCTCTTGATCCTGCTCGGGCTGCTCACGTGGCTCGGCACGCTCGAGCAGGTTCACACCGGACTCTTCGAAGTGCAGAAGAAGTACTTCGAATCGTTCGTGCTGCTGCACGACTTCGGCCCGTTCGCTCTGCCGCTGCCGGGCGCGAATCTCGTGCTCTGCCTGCTGTTCGTGAACTTGTCCGTCGGCGGCATCGTGCGCATCCGCAAGAACGGAGCGACGGTGGGTGTGTTGATCGCGCACTCCGGCATCCTGCTGTTGCTCGTCGCCGGCTTCGTGAAGAACTACTTCGCGGACGAGGGGCACGTGACGCTCTTCGAAGGCCAGCGTTCGAACCACTTCCAGAGCTACTACCTCTGGGAGATCGCGGTGCAGGAGCCGCTCGGGGACGGTCGCGTGCGCGAGCACGTCGTGCCGGGCGAGCGCTTCTCCGACGCGACCGGCGCGCAGTCGGTCACGTTGACCACGCCCGAGCTCCCGTTCGACATCGAAGTGCACCACTTCATGCGCAATGCCGAGCCGATGCCGAAGGGCCCGAAGTTCGACGTCGCCGTGCCGGTGCTCGACGGCGTGTTCTTGAAGGACATGCCGATGCGCACGGAAGCCGAGGCGAACATCGCCGGTGTGTACGCGACCGCAGTGCACCGCGACGGACGACGCGAGGCGTCGATCCTGTGGGGCGCGCAGGCCGCGCCGTGGACCATCGCGAGCGGCAACCAGCGCTGGGCGATCGATCTGCGCAAGCGGCGCTACCCGATGCCGTTCACGCTCGCGCTCGCGGACTTCCGCAAGGAAGACCATCCGCGCATGAACATGCCGAAGTCGTTCGAGAGCGACGTCGAGGTCGTCGAAGGCGCGAGCTCGCGGCCCGTCACGATCTCGATGAACGAGCCGCTGCGCGCCGGCGGCCTCGTCCTCTATCAAGCGTCGTGGGGGCCGTCGAACGCTGCTCCCGGACAACCGCTGTTCTCGACGTTCGCGGTCGTGCGCAATCCCGCGGACCAGTACCCGCTCATCGCCTGCATCATCATCGCCGCCGGACTCGTGCTGCACTTCGCGCGCAAGCTCGTGCGCCACATCCGCCTGGAGGCCGCACGCTCATGAGCAGCTCAGCCCGCATGCTCCTCCTAGTGCTCGTCGCGACGATCGTGTCACCGTTCGTCGCGGCGCACGAGCACACCGTTGAGCGCAAGGACGCGTGGCCTGCGCACGTCGTCGCGCTCGCGGAAAGCCTTCCGATCCAGGACGGCGGCCGCGTCAAACCGTTCTCGACGTTCGCGGACTTCACGCTGCTGCGCTGGAGCGGCAAGCGCAGCTTGAGGAACGATGGCGCGCAGAGCACGCCCGCCACCGAGTTCCTGCTCGACCTCGTGTTCTTCCCGGCGCAAGCGGCGCAGCGCGAGGTCTTCCTCGTCCAGAACGCCGAGGTGATCGAAGCCATCGGCCTGTCGATCGACGGCAAGAAGAAGCGCGATCGCTACTCGTTCGCCGAGCTCGAGCCGGCGCTGCCACGGCTGATGGAGCTCGCGCACCAGTACGACGGTGTCGAGCCAAAGTCGCGCACGGCGGTTCAAGCGCAGCTCGTCCACCTCGGCGAGAACGTGCTGTCGTTTCTGCGGATCTCACGTCACGAGACGCTCGCGATCGTGCCGCCGGACGTCGGCCACGACGAGTGGCACACGCCAGCCGAGCTCGCCGGCGCGACGTCGCTCTCCGAAAGCGAGCAACGCGCGCTGAGGAGCTTCGACGCGCTCGTCGCAACGAACGGCGACATGGCCGTGTTCGAGCGCGACGTGTCGACGTTCCACGCTGCAGTCGTGGACCTCGCCACGCGGCGCGGCGAGTACGCGAAGATCGAGCTCGAGCGCACCTACTACAAGGCTGACTTGCTGACTTGGAGCCTCGCGCTCTTCGTCCTCGGCTTCGTTTCGATGTCGGTGCTCTGGATGCGTCCGCAGAACCGCCTGCTGTACTCGAGCACCTGGCTGCTGACGCTCGCCGGCACGCTCGGACTCGCCGCGGCGATCACGCTGCGTTGCTGGATTCGCGCGCGGCCACCGGTCAGCACGCTGTACGAGACCGTCCTGTTCGTGACGCTCGCCGGCTGCGCGATCGCGCTCGTCACCGAGTGGATCGACAGGAAGCGCATCGCGATCTCGGCGTGCGCGATCCTCGGCATGATCGGCGTCTTCATCGCGAACGGCTACGAGACGCTCGACAAGCAGGACACGATGCCGAGCCTCGTCGCTGTGCTCGACACGAACTTCTGGCTCGCGACGCACGTGACCGCGATCACGATCGGCTACTCGGCCGGGATGCTCGCGGCGCTCCTCGGGAGCTTGTACTTGCTCACGAAGCTCGTCGGCTGGAAGAAGCGCGACCCGTCGTTCCACCGCGCGCTCGGGCGCATGGTGTACGGCGTCGTGTGCTTCGGCGTGATCTTCGCGACGGTCGGCACGATCCTCGGCGGCATCTGGGCGAACGACAGCTGGGGCCGCTTCTGGGGTTGGGATCCGAAGGAGAACGGCGCGCTGCTGATCGTGATCTCGCAGATCGTGATGCTGCACGCGCGCATGGGCGGTTACGTGCGCGATCACGGTCTGTGCATGGCGGCCGCGTTCGGCGGAACGATCGTCGCCTTCTCGTGGTGGGGTGTGAACCTGCTCGGAGTCGGCTTGCACAGCTACGGATTCACGAGCGGCATCCACACGACGCTCTGGACGTACTACGCGCTGCAATGGGGCGTCGTCGTCGCGGGAGCGGTCGTCTGGCTCCGCGAGCGCAAGGCCATGCGCCGGCGCACGAATGCCGGTGACGCGGCATCCGAATCGGATTCCGTGCGGCGATCGGCGGCGGCGTAGTCCGCTCACGACACGCCGCGCGCCGGCATCGAAAGCACGCGGCACGAGTTCGTCTTGAACACGAGGAACACGGCTTGGCCTGCGTGCAAGCCGAGCTCGTCGGTCGACGCGCGCGTCAAGCTCGCCGAAAGACGCGCACCCGCCCCACCGCCGAGTCGCACGTCGATGCGCACTTCGGTTGCGGACACGGGCTCGACGCGCTCGACGATCGCCGGCAAGACGTTGCGCGCGGAGATGCGCGTCGGTGCGTCGAGCGCGACGAGGATCTCGTCGGAGCCGATCGCGAACGTCGCGCGTGCGCCGGTGCGCTGGCCGGACGCGGACACGAGCGCCTCGCCGCCCGCATCGAGACGCACGCGCGCGGTTCCACCGTCGACCGCGGACACGGTGCCGCTGAGCACGTTCTCGAACGCGCGCGCGCCCGTGCGCACGTAACGCAATACGTCTTCCGGACGCCCCTGCGCCGTCACGCGCCCCTTCTCGAGCACGACGACTTCGTCGCACAGAGCCTGCACTTCGGTTGCATCGTGCGAAACGAGCACGGTGGGCAGTGCGAACTCGTCGCGCACGCGCATCAAGTACGGAAGGATCCGGCGTCGCAGCGGCAGATCGAGCGAGCCGAGCGGTTCGTCGAGCAACAAGAACCGCGGCTCCGAGACGAGCGCGCGAGCGAGCGCCACACGCTGGCGCTCGCCGCCGGAGAGCTGCACACACGCGCGCTCCATCAAGTGACCGATCTCGAGCATCGCGGTCGTGCGCTGGACGAGGTCCCGATCCGACGCCTCGTCAGCGCGCCGCGCTCCCGCGCGGACGTTCTCGGCGACGCTCCAGTGCGGGAGCAGCAGCGCATCTTGCGGAACGTAGCCCGCGCCACGTCGCTCGATCGGCAGCGAGGTGCGCGTCGCGTCGTCGAAGAGCACCGTCTCGCCGAGTCGAATGCGCCCCGACGTCGGCGCGCGCCAGCCTGCGAGCGTCTCGACGAGGCTCGTCTTGCCCGCGCCGGACGGTCCGAACACGCCGAGCGTGCGCGCCGCGCTCGACACGTCGACGTCGAGCGTGAAGTGCGCGAGCGGCAGTCGCACGCGCATCTCGAAACGTGCCGGCATCACGTCGAACGCCCTCTCGGAGCGCGGCCGAGCAAGCGCTCGACGCTCCACATGAGCACGAACGCGATCACGACCGTGATCGCGACCAGCCGCAGCGCGGCGTCCGTGTTCCCGAGTTGGATCTCGTTGAAGATCGCAAGCGACAGCGTCTGCGTCTTGCCAGGCATGTTGCCGGCGACGATCACCGTGGCGCCGAACTCACCGAGCGCGCGGCCGAAGCCGAGCACGGCAGCCGCGAGCAGCCCGCGACGCGCGAGCGGCAGCGTGACCTGGAAAAACGTGCGTGTGCGCGAGAAGCCGAGCGTGCGCGCCATCAGCTCGTAGCGCGGCTCGACTTCTTCGAAGGCCGCGCGAGCCGTGCGCACGACGAGCGGAAGCGCCACGATCGTCGACGCGAGCACGGCCGCGCGCCACGTGAACAAGATGCCGGGATCGAAACCCAGAGCTCGCTCGCCGAGGACTCCGCTGCGCGCGAACAGCGCGAGCAGCACGTACCCGATCGCCGTCGGAGGCAAGACGAGCGGCAGCGCGACGAACGTCTCGACGAGGCTCTTGCCACGAAAGTTGCGCCGCGCGAGTGCGTGACCGACGGCGATGCCGATCGGCGCGACGACGAGCGTGGCGGCGAGCGCGACTCGGAGCGTGGTCCAGAGGATCGTTCCGGTGTCCGAATCGGCGCTCACGCGTTACTTGGGCGTCTCCGGCGCCGGAGCCTGCGGCAAGAAGACGAACCCGACGTCCTCGAACGGCTTGCGCGCGCCGTGCGACGCGAGGAAGCCGACGAGCGCGCGCGCCTCCTTTTCGTTCGGGCGTCCGGCGACGACGGCGATCGGGTACGAGATCTTCGGACCTTCCTCCATCGGCACCGCGTGGACGACGCGCGCCTTCTTCGACTTCGCGACGTCGGTGCGATAGACGATGCCCGCTTGCGCTCCGGCGGATTCGACCGCGGCCAGCGCCGCACGCACGTCGATACCGGGCAGCACGCGGCCCGACACGCTGCTCCACACGCCGCGCTTCTCGAGCCACGCTTTCGCGTAGCGTCCGGCCGGCACGGTCTCGACGTTGCCGAGCGACAAGAGCTTCACCTCGTCGCCGGCGAGCTGCTTCGGATCGAACGGCGTCGTGAAGATCGACGGTCCGTCCGCGGGCTCGACGACCACGAGCTGATTGGAGAGCAGCGGCTTGCGCGTGCCGCTCGCGAGGAGCTCGGCCGCTTCGACCTTGTCCATCTCCTTCTCGTCCGCCGACAGGAACACGTCGGCCTTCGCCGCGGCGACGATCTGGTTCGAGAGATCGCTGGACGAGCCGAAGTTGAAGACGAGATCGACGTCGTGGTCGCGCTCGTACAGCGTCTCGATCGAACGCAGCGCATCGCGCGTGCTCGTCGCGGCGTAGACGATGAGCTCGACTTTCTGAGGCACCGCTGCGATGGCGGTTGCGCACGGCGGCACGAGCAAGAACGAGAGCAGAGCGAACGTTCTCTTCATGGGTTCATGAACCTCCGACGATGACTTCCGTTGCTTTGATGATCGCGGTCGCGCGCGAGCCGACTTCGAGCCGCAGACGGTCGACCGAGTCGGTCGTGATCACCGCACCGATGCGTATCTCCGGCGTGACCTCGATCACGACCTTGCTCATCACATCGCCGCGCGCGACCTCGACGATCCGACCGGGAAACCGGTTCGTCGCGCTCAGCGTGCCGAGGTCGATCTGCGGCCCGCCTCGCGCTTGCGACAGCGCCGCCGCCAGGAACCCGATCGGATCGTGCTTGCGACCCTTCGCGGCCGGCGACGCTCGCAGCCCGGTCTCCGCCGCATCGGCGAGCGCGCGCAAGATGCGGCGCTGGTGCTCGCTCGGCTCCGCGACGCCGCGCTCCCACTTGCTCACCGTCATGACGTGAACGCCGAGCAGCTCGCCGAGCTCCTTCTGCGAGAGATCCAAGCGCGTGCGGAGTGCCTTGAGCGACTTCATTCGAGTAGGCATTAGCTTAGCGTTGTAAGCCACGCCGACCAAGCGGCGGATCGAAGTGCTCGGACCGGCCGCTCTGCGCGCAGGCCGCGGCGGATGGTCGTGTCGACGACGCCGATCCCGCGCACTACGAGGGAGCACGATGCCGGCTAGCACACATCGAACTGCACCACCGACGTGCACGCGACGGTCTCGCGGCGGATTCGCGCCGAGTATCCTTCGCGCCCACTCTTCATGATCGCCGCACTCTTCCTCACCCTTTCCGCGCTTCGCATCGAGCCTGTCGCGCGCGCCGCAACGCCCTCGGCGCCGGCCCAGCAGGTGTCGGCGCTGTCGAGCGACACCGCGCACGACGCAACGGGCGAAGGCTTGGCGTTCGTCGAGACGCTCGCACAGCGCACCGAGTTCTTCGTGCACGAGCCGATCCAGGTGACGGTGCGCTTCGGGCTCGATGAAGAGCTCGTACGCTCGCAACTCGTCGCGCTCTTCCAGCAACCGATGGACGTGCCGGTCCAGCTCACCGCGTCTTGGTGGGACGGCGTGCCGCACGCGAACGCCGTCGTGGTGCCCCCGCGCACCAACGCGGACGAAACGCTCGCGGCACTGGCGGATCCGCCGACAGTGTCCTTCGCGCTCGGCGAGACGATCGCGCGCGCGACACGCAGCGCGGACCGGATAGAAGGCGATCGTCGCCTGCGCGTGTTCGAGGTCCAGCGCACGCTGGTCGCCACGCGCGCCGGCGAGCTCGTGCTCGACGCGCCCATACTGCGGTTCGCGCACGCGACGAGCTTCGCGGACGACTTCTTGAAAGGCCGCGTCGCGCTCGATCGCCGCGACGTGTTCGTCCGCGGAGCCGCGCGCTCGCTCGCGATCCGTGCGTTGCCCGAAGAACAGCGGCCGCTCGAGTTCACTGGCGCGGTCGGACGCTTCTCGGTGCGAGCCGATATTCGGGCGCGCGCCACGGGCGGCACTGCGGTGGCGCACGCGGCCGCGATCGACGCGGGCGAGAGCGTACAGCTCTTGCTGCACGTGCAGAGCGACGGCGATCTCGGTCATTTCGATGCGCCGCGGCTCGACGGGCTAGCGGGTTTCCAAGTCAACGGCGTGCTCGACGAAACAGTGCCCGGCCGGCGCACGTTCACGTACGACCTCGCGCCGCGTTCCGCCGACGTGCGCGCAGTGCCGGCGATCGCGTTCGCATTCTTCGATCCGGCGCCCCCGGCGGGTTACCGCGTCGTGCGCACGGAGCCGATTCCGATCACCGTGCGCGCCGTCACCCCGAGGCGGCGGACGCGCTGGGTGTGGTGGCTCACCGGCGCCGTGGCCGCGTGCGGATTGACGATCGCTTGCTTGCTGCGCCGCCGCGCGCTCGCGCCGCTCGACCAAGGCGGCGCGCAAGCGCGTGAGGCGGCGGACACCGTGCGCGCGAGTGCGACGGATGCGCAGCGCGCGAGTGAGTCGAACGTGGCGCACGAGCACGCCGTCCGCGCGCACACGCAGATGACGCAGGACTTCACGAGTTACCTCGCCGCGCGCCTGCGGTGCTCCTCCGCCGCGGTGATCGGAGCCGATCTCGCTCTCCGGCTCGCCGCGGCCGGTGCGCCGGCGCCACTCGCGACACGCGCCGCCGTTCTGCACGAAGCACTCGTCGCGGCGCGGTTCGGCGGCCCGGTGCCCCTCGATGGCGCCGGCAAGACGCGCGCGCTCGTCGAGGAGCTCGAAGCCGCGTTCCGCGCGAGCCGGCCTCCGCGCTGACTGCGGAACGTTCTTCCGGCTGTCGTCGTCCGCGCCTCAAGCCGCGCCACCGGCGCCGCCGATCCTCTTGCGTTCGCAGGTTCCAGCAAGCCTCGCAGCGCGCATTCCAGCCGCGCCGTCCGTCAGCGCTACACCGGAGGATCCACAGTGCACGTCCGCGCCCTCACTATCTCGTTCGTTCTCACGCTGCCGGCCGTCTTCGCGCTCGGCGCGTGCGGAAGCCTCTCCTTCTCGAAGGACACGAAGTACGGCATCGGTGAAGTCGACGACCTGCTCGTCAAGGTCGAGCAGGTGCAAGTCGAGACCGTGCTTTCGAAGGAGAAGTCGGCCGCAGCGCTCGAAGCCCTGCGCGCAATCGTCGATCCCTCGTTCCAAGGCGACGCCGTCGCGGCGTACTCGCACTTGATGGGCACGATCGAGCAGTCGAAGACGCAGGCGCAGAAGCTCGGTAGCACCGCCGAGCCGATGAAGCAGACTGCGACGAACGTGTTCCAGCAGTGGACGCTCGGTCTCGAGTCGTTCGGCAACACGCAGCTGCGCCAGCAGAGCCAGACGCGCCTCGAGGACACGCGCGCGCGCTACGAGAACGTGCTGCGGACGCTCGTCGCTTCGCAGATCGCGTACGACTCGTTCAACGCGGATCTGCACGATCATGCGCTCTTCCTGGAGCACGACTTCAACGCCGGCGCCGTGTCGGTGATCGCGTCGCAGATCGACGGGCTCGCCGCGCAGCGCACGGAGCTCGACGCGCGCCTCGACCGCTGCATCGCGGCGTCGAAGGACTACATCGAGTCGGGCGCGCTGCCGGGCCAGCTCGGCGAGCCCGAAACGAAGGCGCCGCCGCCGGCTCCGGTCAAGACCACGCCGACGCAGTCGCCGCGCCGCGTGCGCACGAAGACGCCGGTCGTCACGCCGCCCGCGCAACCGGTCGCTCCGCCGAAGGAGACGACTCCGGTCGAGGAGACGACGGACGAAATCGGTCCCCCGGTGTCCGAAGAGCCGACGCCGGACGCGGACAAGCCCTGACGTCGTAGCCGCCGTGATGGCGCGCGTGGGTGTTCGCGGGGCGCTGTGCGCGCGCCGCGTCGCGCGCGCGTGCGGCGGTCGCACGAAGAGCGTCTTTCAGAATGAGCCGCTACGGCGAAGGCTGCGACGAATCGAGGCGAGCAAGGGGGGTAAGCCCCGTTGCGCGTAGCGCATCGAAGCGCGCCAGCGACGCGCTTCGAAGGGGACCCGACGATGCGTAGTGCGCCGCAATACTCAGAGGAGGCGCAACGCCGCGAGTCCGGTTTGACGCAGCCTGCGACGGGACGGGGCATTCTGAATGGCGCTCGAAGGCTCGACCACGATGAGCTGGTTCCTGCTGCTCGGCCTCGTGGTCGTGCTCGGCATCGCGCTGTGCGCGACGATCGCGAGGCGCGCGGAGCTCGCGCGCATGCAGCGCAAGATCGACGAGCGCGAGCGGTCGGTCGTTCGCTCACGTCCGGACTCGCTGCTGCAATTCCCGGTCGTCGATCTCTCGCGCTGCCTCGGCTGCGGAACGTGCGTCCGCGCGTGTCCCGAGAACGGCGTCCTCGAGCTGGTGCACGGCCAGGCGGTCGTCGTCAACGGCGCGCACTGCGTGGGTCACGCTGCGTGCGAGCGCGAATGCCCCGTCGGTGCGATCACCGTCACGATCGCAAACCTCTCGCAGCGTCGCGACGTGCCGGTGCTCACCGAGACACGCGAGGCCGTCGGCTCGCCGAACCTGTTCCTCGCCGGCGAAGTCACCGCGCACGCGCTCATCAAGACGGCGATCGAGCACGGCACCGCGGTCGCCGCCGAGATCGCACGCCGCACCGAGCGCGCACCCGCGCGCGCGGCGGACACATTCGACGTGTGCGTCGTCGGCGCAGGACCGGCGGGTCTCGCGTGCTCGCTCGAGGCGAAGCGGCGCGGTCTGTCGTACGTGACGATCGACCAGGAAGCAGAGCTCGGCGGCACGGTCGCGAAGTATCCGCGACGCAAGCTCGTGATGACGCAGCCGGTCGAGCTGCCGCTCTTCGGCCGGCTCGCGCGCACGTCGTACACGAAGGAAGAGCTCATCGACTTGTGGCATCAAGTCGCGCGCGAGCAAGAGCTCGACATCCGCACAGGTGAAGTCTTCCACGGCGTCGAGCGGCAGCCCGACGGCCGCTGGCTCGTGCGCACGGCGTCGCACACGTACCTCGCGCAACACGTGTGCTTGGCACTCGGACGCCGCGGCACGCCGCGCAAGCTCGGCGTGCCCGGCGAGGACTTGCCGAAAGTCGCGTACAGCCTGATCGACGCCCAATCCTTCCAAGGTCGCCGTGTCCTCGTCGTCGGCGGCGGCGACAGTGCGGTCGAAGCCGCGTTGGGCCTCGCCGAGCAACCTGGCAACGAGGTCACGCTGTCGTACCGGCGCGCAGAGTTCTCGCGCTTGAAGGCGCGCAACGAGACGCGGCTCACCGCGTGCGTGAAGCGCGGAGAGCTGCGCGTCGTGTTCCAGAGCAACGTGCGCGCGATCACGCCCGACGCGGTCGAGCTCGACGTCGAGGCCGACGGCGCGTTGCGCACGTATCGCGTCGCGAACGACGACGTCTTCGTGATGGCGGGCGGCGTCGCACCGTTCGAGGTGCTCGAGAGGAGCGGCGTGTCGTTCGATCCTGCGTTGCGCGAGGCGCCGCCACCCGTCGTCGAGCAAGGCAGCGGTCTCTTGCCGGCGCTCGGCATCGCGTTCGCGCTGTCGCTGCTCGCACTCGCGTGGGCGCAGTGGCACTCCGACTACTACGGCTTGCCGTCCGACGCGCGGCCGACCGACGTGAAGCACGAGCTCTTGCGTCCTGGCCGTGGCGCGGGGCTGTGGTTCGGCATCACGGCGGCGGCGCTCGTCGTCGTCAACTTGCTCTATCTGCTGCGACGTTCGCAAGCACTGCGGTTCACGTTCGGATCGCTGCGCGGCTGGATGACGAGCCACGTCGCGACCGGAATCCTCGCGCTCTTGTGCGCGACGCTGCACGCGGCCATGGCGCCGCGCGACACGGTCGGTGGACATGCACTGCTCGCGCTCGCGCTGCTGCTCGTGACCGGCGCGATCGGCCGCTACTTCTACGCGTACGTGCCGCGTGCCGCGAACGGCCGCGAGCTCGAGATCGAGGAAGTGAAGTTGCGCCTCGAGCACATGATCGAGAGCGGCGACAAGAGCCAACGCGGCTTCGTGCTGCGCGTGCAGCAAGAGATCTCCGACTTGGTGCGCGCGCGGCAGTGGAAGAGCTCGTTCTTCGGTCGCGTGCTCGCGCTCGTCGGCGGACGGCGTGACCTCGAGCGTCTGCTCGCGCGCGTCGCCGACGAAGGCGGGCGCGCCGGCATCAGCGCGGCGCAGCTGCAGGAGATGCTCTTGCTCGCACGCCGAGCGTATGGGACCGCGATCGCCGCAGCGCACTACGAGGACCTGCGCGCGGTGCTCGGCACGTGGCGCTACGTGCATCGCTGGATCGCGGTCTTGATGGTGACGCTGATCGTGCTGCACGTCGTGTACGTGCTCTCGTACAGCGCGTCCGTGTCGGACGGGAGGCTCACGTGAAGCGACGCACGGCGCACCTCGTCATCGCGATGCTCTCGGCCTTCGTCGTGGGCTTCGCGGCCGTCGTCGACTTGCAGCGCACCTCGCCGGGACCGCTCGCCTCCGTCCACGAGCGCGAGCCCGATCTCAGCGGGCGCTCGGGCTGCTCGGATTGCCACGGCGGCCTGTTCTCGAACATGACGGACAGCTGCCTCGAGTGTCACAAGGACATCGGCGCGCAGATCGAGATCAGCGACGGATTGCACGGCACATTCGGCAAGGCGAGGGCCGATCAGTGCGCGGTCTGTCACAGCGAGCACCACGGCGAGAGCTTCGCGATGGTGAACCGGCAGACGTTCGCACACGCGGGCGTCCCGCGACCGGGCGAGTTCGACCACGACCTCGTCGGCTTCCATCTCGACGGAGCGCACCTCGGGCTCGCGTGCACCGAGTGCCACGAGCACGCCGCCGACAAAGTGCTCGAGAAGGGCACGAAGCGCTTCCTCGGCCTCGATCAGGACTGCAAGTCGTGTCACGAGGACCCGCACGAAGGCCGCATGTCGGTGTCGTGCGCGAGCTGCCACGGCCAGTCGAAGTGGGACGAGCTCTTCTCGCTCGGCCACGAGAAGCATCTGCCGCTCGTCGGCGGGCATGGCGACGTCGAGTGCCGCGCGTGCCACGCGCAGGACGAGCCGCACTCGCTCGAGTCCTTCGGCGAAGGCCAGACGCGGCTACCCGAACGCACGTGCGCCGAATGCCACGCGTCGCCGCACGCGACCGCGTTCGCGACCGGCGTCGCCGCGCTCGTTTCGATGCCAGTGGACACGAGCTGTGTCACGTGCCACGTCGCCGAGCACGAGACGTTTCGCGACGAGCAACTGACGACGACGACGGAGCAGCACGCGCGCTCCGGGTTCCCGCTCGCGATCCCCCACGACCATGTCGCGTGCGCGGATTGCCACGACCCGCAGCACGCCGACTTCGCGGCTCGCTATCCCGGTCGGACCGCGGACAAGTGCGCCGCGTGTCACGACGATCCGCACGGCGGCCAGTTCGAGGAAGGTCCGTTCTCCGACATGGGCTGTGTCGCGTGCCACGCGCCGACGCACTTCGAGCCGCACGCGTTCACGCTGGAGAAACACGACCTCGCGGCGCTGCCGCTCACGGGCTCGCACATCACGACCGAGTGCAACGAATGCCACACGCTCGCGCACGAGAGCACGCCGCGCATCTTCCGCGGCACGCCCGTCAAGTGCGAGCAATGCCACGCCGACGCACACGAAGCGTTCTTCGCGCCTTTCGTCGACGACTTGCCCGAGATCGACGCCGGCGAGTGCGCGCGCTGCCACCTGACGACGAAGTTCGCCGACGTGCCCGCGAATCACTTCGATCACGAGCGCTGGACCGACTTCGCGATCGTGGGTGCGCACGCGCAGAGCGGTTGCGAGTCGTGTCACCCGCCCGCGTCGAAGCCCGACGGCGCCGGCCGGACGTTCGGCCGCGTCTCCGCGACGTTCGGCGAGTTCGAGGGCTGCGTCACGTGTCACCGCGATCCCCATGAAGGCGGCTTCGACCACGATTTCTTGCCGGCCTCGGTCGACGGCCGCAGCGACTGTGCGCGTTGTCACGTCGAGACGAGCTTCCGCGCGCTGCCGCACGGTTTCGACCATGCGCGCTGGACGGGCTTCGCGCTCGTCGGCGCGCACGACGCGAAGTGCTCCGCGTGCCACGCGCAGATGCGCAAGCCGGACGAGCTCGGCCGCACGTGGGGACGCGCGTTCGGGCCGAACTGCTCCGATTGCCACGACGATCCGCACGCGGGTCAGTTCGACGAGGAAGGCGTGCCGGCGGATTGCAGTCGCTGTCACTCCGAGATCCTCACGTCGTTCAGCACGTTCGATCACGACCGCGACTCGCAGTTCCCACTGAGCGACACGCACGCGCGCCTCGAATGCTCTGCATGCCATCTCCCCGCCGTCGAACGCGGCCAAGAGTTCATCCGCTATCGGCCGCTCGGAACCGAGTGCGTCGATTGCCACGGCGTGCACGAAGAAGTCCTGCTGCGCCGGACACCGAGGAGGAAGTGATGCGTGCGTGGATGTGGACCTTGGTCGTTCTCCTCTTGTTCACGATGCGCGCGCCGGCTCAGGACGACGCCTTCGAGGAGATCGAGCTGCGCGTGACCTCCGCGAAGCCCGGGCTCACGTCGGTCGATCGCGGCTCGATCGACGGACTCGCCGTCGGCGACCGCGTGCAGGTCCTGCCGCGCGAAGGCTTCATCTATCAAGGTCGCGTCGTGCGCTGCGGCGAGCGGACCGCCGAAGTCGAGCTCGATGACCGCAGCTACGTTCCGTCGCCGGGCACGCGTGGAACGGTGCGTGTGCCGAGCTCGCGGCTCGTCGAGCCCGAGCCCGTCGTAGCACCGCCGACAGACGTACCGCCCGCCACGGATCCCTCGAGCACGACGCACGACGAATGGGAGAACCGCGACGACGAGTGGCGGTCCGGCGATCCGCTGCTCGCCAAAGTGCGACCGGTGCACCCGAAGGATCGACCGCTCACGATCAGCGGACGCACGTATGCGATCGCCGATCAAACGTTCAGCTCTGAGGACGATCGCGCGGACGGCTTCTATCGCGCCGGCGCGAGCGTCTTGTACGACAACCTCTCCGGGCGCGGCGATCGCTTGTACATCGACGGCGAGCTCAACTACCGCAACACGGACGTGCCAGACGGCGACGACGAGTCGCGCACGCTCTTGCGGCTCGATCGATTCTCGTACGCGTGGGGTGGCAACCGCTTCGAGCCGGGTCGCTTCGAGGTCGGCCGCTTCCTGCAACGCGGACTGCCGGAGTTCGGCGTGCTCGACGGACTCGAGTGGGGCACGCGCACGCGCGACGGCAACCGCTACGGCGTGAGCTTCGGATTCATGCCGGAGCCCGATGAGGAACAGGACACGGGCTCCGACTATCAGATCGCGGGCTACTACCGCTGGGTGAACGACGAGAGCGAGACGTTGTCCGGCACGCTCGGCTACCAGAAGAGCTTCCACGACTTCGACGCGGACCGCGACCTGTTCGTCGGCAACTTCGCGTACCTGCCCGTCGAAGGTTGGAACCTGAACGGCACCGCCTGGGTCGACATGTACACGGACGGCGACGAGAACAAGGGCGCCGGCGTCGAGCTCACGCAGATGTACGCGCGCGCGAGCCGGCGCTACGACGGCGGCAGCTCCGTGAGCGTCGTCTACACGCACATGGCTTTCCCCGAGATGGACCGCAACGAGTTCTTGCCGGTCACCGACGAGCAACTCGCCGACGATCACAACGACCGCTTGGCGGTCACCGGCATGCAGCGCTTGAGCGCGCGCACGCGTCTGTTCGGCTCGATCGGCGGTTGGGTCGACGAGGAAGACGAGGGCGGCGACTTCGAAGGCGGCTTCGAGCTCGAGGACTTGCTGTTCGACGAGGGCATCGTCGACATCTCGCTCTTCCACACCGAGGGCAGCTCCGTCGCGACGACGGGCGGCCGCCTGCGCGTTGCGAAGTACGTCGAGAACGGCCGCTGGAACCTCGACTACGCCATCGCCGGCCACCACTTCGACGGCTTCTCCGCGGACAACGACGACCTTCCGCAGCATCGCGTGCGCGCGAGCCGCGACGTGACCTGGGGTGCGGGTTGGAGTTTTTCCGGCCACTTAGAGGTGGGCTTTTGGGATACCGAGGACTCGATCACCGCCGGCTTCTATCTCCAAAGGAGCTTCTGATCATGGACCACCCCTCCCGTCTGACACTCGCGGCGCGCGCTCGCGCGCACGTGAACCCGCGCTCGCTGCGCTGGATCTCCGGCGTGCTCGCGATCGCGTTCCTGATCGCCGCGTGTGTCACGCACACGGCGGAGAGCGTGAAGCAGCACCTGTGGTGGTCGGGTCTCGGCCCGGTGCTGCCGCACGACACGTTCCCGGGCGATTGCTCGCTGTGCCACATCGGCAACGACTGGCAGACGCTGACGCCGGACTTCCAGTTCGATCACCTCGCGGAGACGGGCGTGCCGCTGAACGGTGCGCACGCGCGCGCGACGTGCCTCCTGTGCCACAACGATCGCGGACCGGTCGCCGTGTTCTCGCGCCAAGGTTGCGCGGGTTGTCACGAGGACATCCACCGCGGTCAGCTCGGCTCCGAATGCACGACGTGCCACCAAGAGACGTCGTGGCAACCCGTCGGACAGATCGCACTGCACGACAGGACGCGCTTCCCGCTCGTCGGCGTACACGCGTCGACCGCGTGCCATCGCTGTCACCCCGGTGCCGAGGTCGGCAAGTTCGTCCCGACCGACACCGAGTGCCTGACTTGCCACACGCGCGACCTCGCGAACGCGACGAACCCGAATCACATCGGGCTTGGTTGGGTCGACAACTGCGATCGCTGTCACATTCCGCGCACCTGGCAGCACGCGGAGATCAATAACTGACACACGCCCGCCTGGCACGTGCGGTGGTCACGGAGCCCTCGACGACTCAGACGTACTTCTCGCCGCGCACGACGTGCACTTCATCGACGTAGACGACCACGGCAAAGTGCTCGAAGAAGTCGCGCGCGATGATGGCCAGGATCTGGTTCGCTACCGGCGCCGACACGAGAGTCTCGAGCTTGCAGTTCGCGCCCTCCCATTCGCTCGCACGAACGCCGCGCGAACCTTCTCCGCGGCAGTCGATGAGCGTGTAGCCTTTCGCACCCGCGGCTCGAATCAGCGCAACGAGCCGCTTCTGCAGCACAGCCTCGCCGACGATCGTCACACGCTTCAGCCCGACCGTATGCACTGGATCAGGAGTGGAGCCACCTTGAAATTGCATGGTAGATCGGAATTCCAACGGTCAGGTTGAACGGGAAGGTCAGCGCGAGCGACGAGGTCAGGTAGAGCGCGGGATTGGCTTCCGGCAGGGCGATTCGCACCGCGACCGGCGCGGCGATGTAGGACGCGCTCGCAACCATCGTTGCGAACACCGTCGTTCCGCCCAGTGACAGTCCAGCAAGTTCACCGGCCCATGCGCCGATCGTTCCATTGACGAGGGGCATGCCCAGCGCGAAGACGGTGAGGAAGACGCCTCGCGCTTGCAAGTCGCCAAGCCGTCGCGCGGCGAGAACTCCCATGTCGACCAAGAAGAGCATCAGCGCGCCGCGGAAGGGATCGATGAAGAACGGCGCGACTTGCTCCACCGCGGGGCCCGACAGAACGCCGATGACGACGCCGCCGAGGAGCAGCAAGTTGCTCTTCCCGAGCACGACCTCGCGCAGTGATTCGCGCGGCCGGCCCCCCCCGGACGTAGCACGTCGCGCGATGTAGATCGCGACCACGATCGCGGGTACCTCGAGGAACGCGACGAGCGCGCTCATGAAGCCCTCGTACGCGACTCCCGCGGCATCCAGGAACGTGCCGCAAGCTGTGAACGTGACTACCGACACCGAGCCGTAGTGCGCCGCCATCGCCGCCGCGTCGGCGACGCTGAGCTTGCCCATCCCGCGCAGCACACCGTAGCACCAGATTGGACTGAGCAACCCGACGAGCAACGTCACGATCAGCGGCGTGAGCACCTCGGCCAGCGGAACCTTGGCGAGCTCGGCACCACCCTTCAATCCGATCGCGAGCAGAAGGTATGTCGACAAGCCCGCGTGGAGCGCCTCGGGCAGCTTCAAGTCGCTCTTCACCAGCGCCGCGACGACTCCGAGCACGAAGCCCAGAACCATCGGGGACAGCAGGTTCAGGCGGACGAGGTCGAGAGTGTCCATTCCGCGAGCTTCAGACGTCGACTCCGCGCGCCGTCGGCGCGATCGATGGTCTGCGCGGCCTGGGCCAGAGGTTCCGCGAGCGTGCGGCGATCGGGCGCGCACAGTGTGACATGACCGAGCTTGCGGCCAGGAGCTTCCGATTTGTCGTAGAGGTGAAGGCGAAGCCCCGGGATCGCGAGCAACACGGCGCGCTCCGGAAGCGAGCCGAGCAGGTTGAGCATGGCCGCCGCGCCGCGCGCACGGGTCGAACCGAGCGGCAAGCCACACACGGCGCGTACGTGGTTCTCGAACTGGCTCGTGTCTGCACCTTCGATCGTCCAGTGGCCGCTGTTGTGCACGCGCGGTGCGATCTCGTTCGCGAGCAGCTCGCCGTCCTGCTCGAACAGCTCGAGCGCGAGCACGCCGACGTAGTCTAGCGACTCGAGAATGCGGGATGCATAGTCCTGCGCGAGGTGCTCGAGCCGCGCACCGACGTTCGCCGCGGGCGCGAGCGTGGCCCGCAGGATGCCGTCGACGTGCACGTTCTCGACCAGTGGATAGAAGCGGATCTCCCCCGCGCGATCGCGAACCGCGATGAGCGCCAGCTCGCGTTCGAAGTTCACGAGCCGTTCCAGCACCAGCGAGGTGGAAGCGAGACGACGCCAGGCTGCACCGAGGCCGGATCGGTCGGTGATCACGGCTTGTCCCCTGCCGTCGTATCCACCGCGCCGCGTCTTGAGCACGGCGGGAAGTCCAAGCGTGGCGACGGCGAACTCGAGCTCATCCCGCGTGTCGACGGGTGCGAATCCAGCCAGTGGAATTCCGAGCCCACGCAGGAAGCGCTTTTGTAGCAGCCGATCCTGTGCGAGCTCGAGCGCCCGCAGCGGCGGGAGGATGGGCTTTGCTGCGCACGCTGCGCGCAGTACGCCGGTGTCGAAGTTCTCGCTCTCGTAGGTGAGCACGTCCGAGGCTCGCGCGATGGCGCTGACGTCGGCGCGCTGATCGCCGGTCGGAACGAGCGCCGGCGTCACGTGGCTCGCGGACTCATGCGGATCCGCGCACAGCACCTGAACGCGCAGCCCGAGGGGGTGTGCGGCGAGCGCCAGCATGCGCGCGAGCTGTCCGCCGCCGAGGATTCCGAGCGTCATGGTGCCTTCTCCCGTGGATCGGAGTCGGCGAGCAACGCGTCGGTCAGGCCCGCGCGCCGGCACCGGAGAGCAGCGCGGACGCTTGCGTCGGAGCACCCGAGGATCGCCGCGGCGAGCAGCGCAGCATTGATTGCGCCGCTCTCGCCGATCGCGAGCGTTCCGACCGGGACCCCGGCGGGCATTTGCACGATCGAGAGCAGCGAGTCGAGGCCACGCAGCGCCCGCGACTCGACCGGCACTCCGAGCACCGGCAGCAGCGTCTTCGCCGCCGCCATGCCGGGGAGGTGGGCAGCGCCGCCCGCGCCGGCGATCAAGACCACGATCCCGCGTGCTTCGGCGCCGGCCGCGTACTCGAACAGCCTGTCTGGTGTGCGGTGCGCAGAGACGATCTCCACTTCGTGCGGCACACCGAGTTCGGTCAGCGTCGCGGATGTGTGCCGCAACGTTTCCCAGTCGGTCCGAGAACCCATGATCACTCCGACGCGTGGAGCGTGCTCACGCGCGCTCATGGCCGGCGCCCTTCGCTACTTGCGCGGCGTGCGCCTTCCCTTTCCCGACGAGGGAGGCGAGTACCGATACGCCGAGGAGGCCTCCGATGACTCCGAGCGAGAGCCCAACCGGCACTTTGTAGGCGTCCGCGATGAGCATCTTGCCGCCGACGAAGACGAGCACGAGCGCTAGGCCGACTTTCAGGTAGCGGAACTTGTCGACGACGCCGGCGAGCAGGAAGTAGAGCGATCGAAGACCGAGGATGGCGAAGATGTTCGACGTGAACACGATGAACGGGTCTTGCGTGATCGCGAAGATCGCCGGAATCGAGTCCACCGCGAACACGACGTCCGTCGCTTCGACGACGAGCAACGCGAGGAACAATGGCGTCGCGACGAGCTTGCCGTTTTGACGCGTGAAGAACTTCTGCCCATCGAAGCTCGCACTGACGGGGAAGTAGCGCCGGAAGAGCTTCACAGCCGGATTCGACGCCGGGTCATAGTGGGCGTTGCGCTGCAGGAGTAGCTTGATCCCGGTCAGCACCAGGATCGCGCCGAAGACATAGATCGCCCAGTGGAACTTCGCGAGGAGCGCACCTCCGACGAGGATGAAAATCGCGCGCATGACCAGTGCGCCCAGAATTCCCCAGAAGAGCACGCGGTGCTGCAACGCACTCGGTACCGCGAAGTACGAGAAGATGACGACGAAAACGAAGATGTTGTCGACCGACAGCGCCTTTTCGATCACGTAGCCCGTGGTGAATTCGAGCGCGCGCTCGGGGCCGTACCACGCATGCACGCCGGCTGCGAAGAGCATCGCCAGGCTCACCCAGACCACGCTCCAGATCGCGGCCTCTCGCAATGAGACCGCGTGCGCCTTGCGGTGAAAGACGCCCAGGTCGAGCGACAGCATCGCGAGCACGAAGACGAGGAAACAGGCCCACAAGAGCGGTGAGCCGATGGATTCGACAGGCATGTTGTTCCAGCTTTCCGATCGAGCGTTCAGCGGCGCCGCGGGGTGCGCGCGCGCTCAGGAAGGAGCACGCGGCTCGCTCGGCGGCGAGGATGCATGCGCGCGAGCGCACGGCCGAGCGCACGGCCGAGACGTTCCGCAGCGCGATCGATCGCCACGAACAGATCCGCGTCGGTGTCGGTGACCACGAGGGTCTTCAAGCGCCGGCCGAGCACTCGCAGCGTGACGAACTTGTCGATGCCGCCCTTGGGACCGTTCAGGTCGGCGAGGCGGACCACGATCCGGCCTACTTCATGGTCGAAGCGGCCCAGCGCGAACACGAGGCGGCGCTCGAGATGCCGGCGCAACTCCGTGGTAGCGATCAGCCCGTTGCAGTGCACATGCAGATTCATCGTGCGTCTCCGTGCGAGGTCCTTGCGAACGGATGGATCATCGCCGCGCAGCCGCCTGTCGACAATTCGATTGTTCCGCGCATACACTTCGGGAAAACCGACATGAGGCCCCGCGATGGAATGGCTGAACTACCACCACTTGCTGTACTTCTGGACCGTGGCGCGCGAGGGCGGCGTCGCGCGTGCGGCAGAGCGGCTACACCTCGCGCATCCGACGATCAGCGGGCAGATCCGTGAGCTCGAGACCGCGCTCGGCGAAAGGCTCTTCGCGCGCGTCGGCCGCGGACTCGAACTCACGGAGATGGGCCGCGTGGTCTATCGGTACGCGGACGAGATCTTCGTCCTCGGCCGCGAGCTGCTCGACACGGTCAAAGGCCGCCCCACTGGCCGACCCGTGCAACTCGTCGTCGGCGTCGACGATGTCGTGCCGAAGCTACTCGTGCGGCGTCTGCTCGAACCGGTGTTGCAGGGACAGGAGCCAGCCAAGCTCGTCGTGCACGAGGCTCCGGTGCGCGAGCTATTCCTGCGTCTCGCGCAACACGGGCTCGACGTCGTGATCAGCGATTCGCCACTACCCCCCAACTCGCGCGTCAAGGCGTACTCGCACTTGCTTGGCGAGTGCGGCGTGACGTGGTTCGGCACGGAGGCACTGCAGCGGCGGGCCAAGCGCGACTTCCCGCAGTCGCTCGGACGGGAGCCGTTGATCCTGCCGACGGAGGACACTGCGCTTCGACGCACGCTCGATCCATGGTTCGAGCGCCACGGTCTGCGCCCGCGCGTCGTGGCCGAGATCGCTGACAGCGCACTGATCAAGGCGTTCGGTCAGAAGGGCCTCGGCATCTTCTCCGTGCCCACGGCGATCGAGCGCGACGTGCAAGAGCAGTTCGACGTGCGTGTCGTCGGCCGCAGCCCGGACGTTCGCGAGCGCTTTTGGGCGATCACGGTCGAACGCCGCATCAAGAACCCGGCGGTGGCGGCGATCAGCGAAGCAGCTCGTGATCGATTGTTCGCGGAGGTGTAGCAGCGGCGCGATCGCACAGCTTCTGCACACTTTCGCTCGCCGCAGGGCACATGACCGCGCACCTCGCACGCACTTTCCGCGCGCTCGCGGCGGGCCCCCTTTGCTATCGCTCGCCATGCGAAGCCGTTCGTCGCAGCGGCTCCTCGCCGTGGGCACACTCGTTGCCGACGCGCTGCTCGCGTCTGCGCGTGGAAGTGGGCCCGCGTGCGTGAGTGGACCGACCACGACGCGTCGCAGTTGTCTTCGAGCCCGTCGCCGAATCCGGCTCGCGCTACCGATAGGCTTCTCGACAGCCATCTACATCGCGTGCGGCCCACGCGGCGGGTATCGCGATCGGATCGACCGCAGTGCTCGCGCTCCTCGTGCTGCGCCACCGCGCGACGCTATCCGGCCGCGCGCGCAGGGGAATGGCGCGGAACTTCCTTCTCTCAAGAATCGCGCGTTCGGTGCTCGAAGAGGATGCGAGCGAGGCCCTCGATCAAGGCGCGGAGCACAGGAGCTGGCAGAGCTCGCTCGCGCGCAGCGCACCGCAGGGCTGAACGGTTTTCACAGGGGGAGACGAGCGCTGCGGCGCCGCGCGATCCAGCCGGCCGGCCGCGACACGCATGCCAGTGCATGCGCAACCTTCGCTCGAGGAGACGTGCTCTACATGCAAACGACGGCCGGACTTCGCCTTTCGTTCCTTGGGCTTCTGACCACACTGGCCGCCTGCAGCGGCGAGACGAGCACGCTGACCACGCAGAACGTCGAGTCCTGCATGCTGTGTCACAACGGCTCGCTGCAGAACAATTATTCGGGGCCGGGCATCGAGAATCCCCATCCGTTCCCGGGCGCCGACAACATCACGTGCACCGGTTGTCACGGCGGCAACGGCGACGGAGCGGACGAGCTCACGAGCCACGTGCCGCCCCCGCCGCAGATCGGCGACGAGCAGAACCTCACCGTCAACGCGCGCGCGTACTTCAATCGCTTGACGCTGGCCGGCATCGACAAGTACCCCGATTACGTCGTCGACGGCCGCACGTACACGGCGCTCGACTACTTGCAGTTCATCAATCCGGGCGACATCCGCGTCGTGACCCAGAGCAAGGGTTGCGGAATGTGCCACGAGAACCACGCCGAGGACGTTTCCGCGAGCCTGCTCGCGACGGAAGCGGGCATCTTCTCGAACGCGCGCTACACGGCCGGCAACACGAACGTCGTGCCCGAGAGCCAAGGCTTGTACGAGGACACGGCGGCCGACATCGGCTGGCGCGGGGTGAACGATGCGGACTTCCAAGCCGGAACCGCCGCCGTCGGCGCGGTCGCGCGACTGCTCGAAGCGCCGGTGTTCAGCGTGTTCGGCGCGGTCGGCGTGTCGGCGATCTTCAACAACAACGCGTATCTCGCGGCGGCACTCGACGACGACGTCAACGCCGACAACTCCGTGATCGACGGGTCGCCGCTCGCGAACCTCTTTCACGAGCAAGTCTCGTTCACCTGCGGCGACTGTCACCTGGGTAGTGCGGGTGCGAACAATCGCGCGGCCGACTTCCGCTCGTCGGGCTGCTCGGCGTGCCACATGCAGTACAGCCTCGGCGGGCGCAGCGGCAGCAGCGATCCGAACATCAACAAGCTGGAGCCGCTCGATCCCGACGACATCGACGCGCCGGAGCGTCCGCACGCGCGCAAGCACGTGATCTCGAGCATCGCGAGGACTCTGCCAGGAGGAGTCACCGTCCAAGGCATCGACGACTACGCTTGCGTCGGCTGCCACCAAGGCTCGAACCGCACCGTGCTGCAGTACTGGGGCATCCGCCTGGACCAGAACGCCGACGTGCGCAACAACCGCCAGTATCCGGCCAATCCCGTCGACTACGAGGGCACGCACAACGACACGCGCCTGCTCGATCCGGTCGTCGGCAACCACACGTTCAACGGCCGCAACGGCAACCAGTACTTGCGCTTCGAGGACTACGACGGCGACGGTCGTGACGACACGCCCGAGGACGTGCACTACGAAGCCGGTATGGGTTGCATCGACTGCCACGGCAGCTTCGACCTGCACGGCGGCGACACGACGACAGCCGGCACGGACATCGCGAGCCACATGGAACAGCAGGTCGCGATCCGCTGCGAGAACTGCCACGGCTCGATCGACGCATATGCGTTGACGCAGTCGGGCAACACGTATGACGGTACAGCCGCGAATCTCGCGCTGGACTCCGAAGGGAACAAACTGAAGCACGTGTACCGCGCGACGAACGGCGACTACTTCCTCAAGAGCCGGCTGACCGGAGCGCTGCACTACATTCCGCAGACGAAGGACGTCATCGCAGACAACAGCAAGACGAATCCGCTGACGGGCCGCGTCGTGTACAGCGCGAAGGCTTCGTATGCGATGGGTCGCGTCGACACCGATCCTTCGAACGGCACTGGTCCGAAGCAGACAGCCGGAAACACGGCCGGCTTCAGCCACACCGACCGCATGGACTGCGCGTCGTGCCACTCCGCATGGACGAACACGTGTATGGGTTGCCACCTGCGCGGCGAGTACAACACCGGCAACAACTTCTCGAACGTGACGGGCGAGCGCATCGTCTACAAGCAGGCGAACGCAGACTTCACGTACCAGTCACCGCTGTTCTTCCAGCTCGGCGTGAGCGCGCGCGGCAAGATCTCGACGTACAGCGCGAACACGAAGGTGTTCTACGGCTGGAAGGACAGGAACGGCAATCAATCGCGCGTGTTCACCTTCACCGACCGGAACGGTGGTGGCACGAACAATGCGAACTCGTCGTTCCCGTCGCTGTCGCACAACGCGTTCATGGCGCACTCGATACGCGGCCGCGTGAACGCGGAGAACGAGGGTCCGCGCTACTGCGTTGCCTGCCACCTGACGGACGAAGGCCTACAGAACTTCGGCACGGAGTACGCGACGTTCCGCAACGCGCTCGCGACCGGCGACTTCGGCGCGCTCGACTTCAATTTGCTGCGCACGCACTTCGGGTTGAACACCGGCAACGAGCTCAACTCGCCGTTCTTCGCGCACATGGTGGCGGGACTCGGCACAGGCGTGTTCCTGTTCGACCAAAAGGGCGCGCCCGTCAATCCGCTCGACACGAACCCGAATCGGGTCGGTTCGGACGGCGTCGCGCCGGCCAGCATCTTCGATCCGGTGCTGGTGCGCTTGAACCTCGACCGCATCGTCGAGGCGAGCGGCCTCGCGAACGGCTCGAACAACCACGCGTGGATCGATCCGCTGCAGGGACCACAGTTGCGCGACGGCTCGATCGACTCGAACCTCGCCGGTCCGCTCGGTGCCACGCTGATCCAGCGTCTCGCCGATCCGGCCACGGGCATCGTGCTCGACTCGTGGTTCGATCCGGATGCAGCGGCGCACGGCGACGCGACGGGATTCCTCGGCACGCCGTGACGACGGACCGGGCTCCTGTCTGACGCGGCGAGCAAACGTCCTCGCCGCTCTCGCCTGCACGCGCGACCGGAGAGGGGCTGGTCGCCACGCGGGTCGGTCGCGTGCCGAGCGACCCGCGCACACGGACGGGTGGGTGACATTTCTTCGCGAGCTGGTAGTGTCCACACGTCGGCATGATCCGTGACCTCCGCGACGACCAGCCCGAAGAGTTGCCCGACTACGACGTGCTGATCGTCGGAACCGGACCCGCGGGAGCGACGCTCGCGAACGAGCTGCGTGAGAGCGGGCTGCGCATCGGCATCCTCGAGAGCGGCAAGCTGCGACCGAGCGCGCACGGTGACGCGCTGCGACGTGTCGAGAGCGAGGGCATCCGCATCAAGGACTACTCGCGCGAGCGCGTGCTCGGCGGCGCGTCGACGACGTGGGCCGGACTCTCGAGCCCGCTCGACGAGATCGATTTCGTCACGCGTCCGTTCGTGCCGCACTCCGGCTGGCCGATCGCGCGCCGTGAGCTCGATCCGCTCTACGAAGCGGCCGCCGCGCGCTATCGCTTCCCTCCGCTCGACTTCTTTCGTGTAGGCGGCAGCGAGCCGGGCGGCTTCGGCGGACTGCGCACGAAAGGACAGCTCGCGCCGCACTGGAAGACGATCGACGAGAAGGTGTTCCTCGCCGCGAGCGAGCCGCAGAACTTCGGACGCGAGCTGCGCGCGCTGTTCGACTCCCCCGCCGTCGACGTGTGGCTCGATGCGACGCTGCTCGCGCTTCAAGGCGAAACCGGCGGATGCCGTGCACGCGTGGCGGTCGTGCGTGCGAGCAGCGGCCGCGAGTGGCGCGTGCGCGCGCGCGTGTTCGTCCTCGCGACGGGCGGACTCGAGAACGCGCGGCTCCTGCTGAACTCGCGCGAGCCGTGGTCGAACGGACTCGGCAACGAAGCCGACTGCGTCGGCCGCTACTTGATGAACCATCCGAAGAACTACGCTGGCGTGCTGCACCTCACGCCACCGGTCGAGAGCGCGCCGTACTATTTCGGCTGCCTGTACCGTGGCTACGCCGGGTATGCCGGACTGCGACTCGATCCCGCGACACAGCGTGAACGCCGGCTCTTGAACAGCTATGTGCGACTCGAGCCGCTCTTTCCTTGGTCGGACAATCCCGGCGTGGAGTCACTCGTCGCGCTGGTGAAGCAGAGCTTCGTGCTGCGGCTGTTCAAGCGGCAGCGCGCCGGCGAGCTCGTCGAGCTGCGCGACTACTCCGAGACGGGCGACGACTCGGAGTTGCAGAATGCGCGTCGCGGCACGGCCGGCACGTTGGCGCTCGCGCTCGCGGTCGTACGGCACGCGCCGAGCGTCGCGCAGTACGCGTACTTCCGCGTGTTCCGCCGCGCGAAGCCGAAGGTGCGTCGCGCGCGCCTGCGCAACTTCATGGAGATGGAACCCGACCCCGGCAATCGCGTGACGCTCGGCGACGAGCGCGACGCCAACGGCATGCGCATCGCGCGCGTGCAACATGCGGCGAGCGAGCTCGACCGGCGCTCGCTCCTCGCGTTGCACGAGGTGCTCGCGCGCGAGATCGCAGAGAGCGGTGCCGGCCGACTCGAGACGGATCTCGCGACGCGCGATCCATGGCCGATCGATCAGGATGCGTCGCACCACATGGGCACGACGCGCATGGGCAGCGATCCGCGGACATCCGTCGTCGACGCACAGCTGCGTGTGCACCAGGTGGAGAACGTCTACCTCGCTGGCGCCTCGGTTTTTCCGACGAGCGGATGCGCCAACCCGACGTTCACGATCGTCGCGCTGTCGATCCGGCTCGCGCGCCACTTGCGCGACGTGCTCGCGGCGAAGAGCGCGACAGGAGCTCGCCCGTGAGGCGCGTCGCGGTCATCGGCGCGGGCAAGCGCGTCGTGAAGACCGCCTTGCCAGCGCTGCAGCGCGCGGCGTCGTCGTTCACGATCGACGCGGTGTACGCGCGCTCGGAGCGCGATCTGGAAGTCGAGGGTGTCACTTACGCGGTACGTCCGCTCGCTGGCAACGAGGAGCGCGCGCTCGCCGCGGTCGACCTCGTCTACCTGGCCGTCGGCAAGGACGCCGTGCCGAAAGTGCTGGCGCGCTTGCTCGAGCACGATGTCGCGCGACTCGATCTCTTGATCGACACGCCCGTCGTGCGCTTCAAGCACTTCCGGCACGCGACGTCGATCCGCAGCTTTCGCAACGCCTGGGTCGCCGAGGACTGCGCGTACTTGCCGTGGCTCGACACCGTGCGCGCGGCGTGCGGTGAAGCCGGCCCGCTCGGCGCGCTGCAACACGTGCGCTTCGATCGCTCCGCGTACGCCTACCACGGTCTCGCGACGGCCAAGACGTTGTTCGCGAGCGACGCCGTCGTGCGCGCGCGCCGCAAGCGCGTCGACGCGAGCCGCGCGCAACGCGAGCTCGCGCTCGCCGGCGGCGGGCAGGCGACCATCGTAGAGCCGCGCGACTACGCCGCGGGGCATCTCGTGTTCGAAGGCGCGCGCGGCATGGCGACCGACCGCGCGGATCGCGGGAGCGCGCACGCGTTCGAGCCGATCCTGGTCGCCGGCGAGTGCCGTGGCTTTCGCATCGGAGACGTCGAAACGCAGCTCGACGCGCACGAGGTCGAGCTCGCGCGCGGCGATCCTCCGTCGGCGGGCGTCACCGCGCGGATGGAGGCCATGAAGCGCGTCGGCTTCTTGCGCCTCTTGCGCGCGATCGATGCGGGTCGCGGGGCGTACGCGCTCGACGCCGGCCTCGACGACATGGTCGTCGACTATTGGCTGGAGAAGCTCGGCTTCTGGCTCGCGACGCCGCTCACGAGCCCGCGCGCGGCGCTCGGCCGCTGGCTGCTCGCGACCGCGTCGCGCGCCGGCAAGTGAGATCGCGGCGTCAGCTCGCGAGCAGAGCGTGCAACCGCTGCTTGAGCTCGTCGAACCGAGCTTGCTCGGCCGGCGTCATCGTGTGCTGCTGCGGATCGTTGAGGTCCAGGAGCTCGAGCGGGTCGACGGCGAGGTGATAGAAGCGCTCGCGATTGCGCGACACGATGCACTTGTAGTCGCCGTCGCTGTACGCGCGTGACACGGAGCCAATCAGGATCGGAACCGTCGGATCGACGAACGCTCCGTCGGGCAGGAACGTCTCCACGAAGAGGAAATCGCGCTGCGTGCCCGCGTTCGGATCGCGCATCAGCGGCATCAAGCTGAAGCCGTCCGTCGTGCGCCCGTTCGGAAACGCGACGTTCAAGTTCACGCCCATGATGTCGAGCGCGGTGCGCCAGAGGTCGACGGCGTGCGCGAGCACGTCGCTCGCGCGACCGGGCGACGCGACGCGCGGTCCGGAGATCAGGAACGGCACGCGCACGCCGAACTCGAACACCGTGCGCTTCGCGCGCGTCGGGTCGTACGGAGGCTGGACGACGTTGGATTCCGTGCCGTTGTCGCCGCACAGCATCACGGTCAGATTCTTCTTCACGCTGGCCGGGATCCCGTCCATCAGGATTCCAATGCACGTGTCGGCGGCTTCCAGCGCCGCCTTGTAGATCATGATGCGTTGCGCCGTCGACGCCGGATCCGTGCCGGCGGGCGCGAGATCGCCTTCCTCCCAAGGTCCGCCGTTCGCGGGACTCTGCAGCGCGGCGATGGTGGCGGCCGAGATCAGTGCGTACGGCGGCACTTCGAACGGTCCGTGCGGCGGATTCAGGCAGAGCAGCATGAAGAACGGACCGGAGCGCGCCTTCAGCCAGTTCAAGGCATCGGCGACATTGACGCTCGCGCTCCACGCTTCGACCGCGGGCTTGTCCTGCGGCGTGATCGTTTGGCTGGACGCCACGCCGCTCTCGTTCGTGACCTTGCGCCATGTGTAGTGACCGACCGGAGCGTCGTTCGCCATGCTGCCTTTGAAGAAGTCGAAGCCGAGATCGGTCGGCAGCAAGTCGTACGCGAGCAGCGGCCCGAGGTGCACCTTGCCGAAGAACGCCAAGTCGAACTGCACGTTCGGTCGTCCGGCGCGAATCGTCGACGCGATGCCGAACTCCTCCGCGGGCGGCTTGCCGAGCCAGTAGCCGTTCTCGGGCACGTTGCCGCCGAATCCGGTGCGAAAGCCGTAGCGTCCCGTCTGCACGCACGCGCGCGTCGGTCCGCAAACCGGTGCGGCGTAACCACGGTCAAAGCGGATTCCGCTCGCGAGCAACGCATCGATGTTCGGCGTCGGCGGATAGTCGGAGCCGAGCCCCCACGCCGGGAACTCCTGCACGCCGCAATCGTCGAGGACGATCCAGATCACGCTCTGCGGGGTCTTGGGCCAGCGCTGCGCGGGGGTCGGCCCTGGTGCGGGTTCGATCTCGTCGGGTGTCATCGCAGCGAGCTCCTCTCCTGATTACGAGCACACGCGTCGTAGCTCGCTCGCCGGACGATGTGACGAGCCGTGCGCGGTCCCTCCTTGTCCACTCTCGCGGCCCATCCGGCAAGCGTGCTCGTCGCGCGCGGCGCTCACAACGGCGGCGTGCCCCTCGTTGGTGTCGCCGCAGCTGCTGTTGCGTGACTGGCGGAATCAGCGCACGTGAACCGCAAGGATCACCGCAGCGCGGCAGTGAAGCGAAGCAGCTGTCAGGCGTGCCGTCACACGAGTGCAATCGCGCGCAGGTCCGCCTACGCAGTCGCGAGCTCGCCGAGCTTCTCTTTCACCTGCTCGGCGTGGCCTTTCGCCTTCACGCGCGCCCAGTGGTGCGCGACAAGGCCCTTGGGATCCACGATCACGGTCGAGCGGATGACGCCGACGGTCTTCTTGCCGTAGAGCAACTTCTCGCCGTACGCACCGTACTTCTCGAGCACCTTGCGGTCGGGATCGGAGAGCAGCCGCACCTTCAGCTCGTACTTGTCCGCGAACTTCGCGTGGCTCGCCACCGAATCGGGACTGCAACCGAGCACGACCGCGTCGAGCTTCTCGAACGACTTGATCGACGCCGTGAAGTCGCACGCTTCCGTCGTGCAGCCGGGCGTGTCGTCCTTCGGATAGAAGTAGAGGACGACCCATTGGCCCGCGAGGTCCGCGAGGCGCACCTTCTTCCCCGCTTGGTCCTCGAGCGTGAACGCGGGTGCCTTCTTACCGACTTCGATCATGGAACTCCTCTTGTTCGCGCAAGCACAATGAAGTGACGCTCCGCCGACCGGCGCAGCTCGCGAATCATACCCATCACGACTCGACGATCATGACCCGATCCCTGCTGCTCGCTTTGTCCCTGTGTCTCTTCGCCGGCGCCTGTCGATCGACGGAACGCGCGAACGCCGCACCGAGCGCGAACGCCGACTACGTGCTCGTGTTCCTGCGCGTCGGTGCGACGGCGAGCGAGAAGAGCGCCGACGAGCGCCAGACGATCCAGGCCGCGCACATGGCGAACATCCACAGGCTCGCCGACGAAGGCGCGCTGCTGCTCGCCGGCCCGTTCGGCAAGCCGATGCCCGATGCCGCGCTACGCGGCATCTTCGTGTTCGATCGCGCGAGCGTCGCCGAGGCACAGAAGCTGACCGAGAGCGACCCGGCCGTGCAGCAAGGTGTGCTCGCACTCGACGCGCACCCGTGCACGTCGTCGCCTGCGCTGCGCGAGATCATGCGGCTCGAGAAGGACGCGGAAGCGCGCCGCAAGGCCGCGAACGATCCGGGCATGCGCCAGTACGTGATGCTCGTCGCCGACGACGGCGCGCGGGCGGTGACGGCGCTCGCTCCAATCGCGGCGCAGGACAAGGTGCTCATCACGGCACACCTCGGCGGCGATCTCGCCGGCCGTTGCTTGTTCGTCCTCGACGCCGCGAAGCTCGAAGACGCGGACGCGCTGCTCGCGCCCATGCGCGCAGAACTCGGCACGTGTGCGGTGTATCCGTGGTGGGCGACGGATTCGCTCGTGCAGCTGCCGGGGCTCGAGCACGCCGATCCTCATTGAGCGGCCGCGACGCTCCGTTGCCGAAGGCGCGGGCGCGCGGAGTTCAGAACGCACCGGATACCCAGCGCGCGAGTTCGGCTAGGTGTCCTCGGCGGCAGCGGACTGTTGGTGCGCAGAGCGACCTGACGACGGCATCGGAGCACGTCCGATGCGAAGCAACGAACTGGAAGACACGGCCGACGTCTCACACAGCATGCTCCTCGCACTCCTCGCGCTCGTGTGCCAGCGACTACCTCCCGTCACGCCCAGCGGTACGTCCGACTCCAGCGCGCTGCCGTTCGAAGCCGTGCGGGTCATCGGTACGGGCTCCGCCGCGACACAGGGCTTGTCGACGGTCCTGAACAGCCGGACATACATTCAAGGAGTCAGTTGGCAGGCGGGCGGAACGTGGATCACGGTCGTCGACAAAGAGCGAAGCTCTACCGCGCAGAAGGAATGGGACATCAGCTCGGTACGGCTCGAAGGCGACTTCCATGTTCAGCACGTCACGACACGGCAGTCGAACGAGTTCTTCGTTGCGGGGAGCACGAGCAACGGTCGCGACGTGATCGAGCGCTGGACGATCTCGGCCTCGCAAGGCGCGCATTTCTTCTCGCGCGAGCAATCGACTGCCGGTCCGGGCACAGAGGTGGTTGGACATTCCGCCGTGACTCTCGGGGTCACCGGAGGAGCGTACATTCCCGCGGGACAGCGCTCTTCGAGCGTGCGGCAATCACGTGAGCCCATCTATCGCGGTGATGTGTTCGGTGGAATCGCGACACTGCGAGTCGATCCCGACGGTCGATGTCTCTTCGTCGTCGGAAAGTCGCCGCCTGCTTTGTATCGGGTGCCGAACCATGGCAACGCATTGCCGGTCGTCGTCGCTACGACGCAGCAGATTCCCGAGCTGCTGAGCGTTGGCGGCACGTTCGTCGGACAGCACGCTTCGGCCGGCCGGGTATACGTCGTATCCACCACGTTCTCCAACGACCCGGCCAAACTCGTCTTGTTCGACGCCAACAACGACCTCCTGTTCGAGCAGCATGCCGTGATGACTCGCGACCAATATGAAGCGGCATTCGCGGGTCCACGCTGGATCACCGACTTCAAGAACTACTTCGACTGACGCGGTGATGCTCGTGCTCGCGCGCTCGACTGCGTCGCTGCGTACGATGACGGCATGACCACTCACGCTCGCGCTGGTCGTACAGTCCTATTGCTCGTCGGCGCCGTGCTCGCTTGTGCCGGTGTCGCGTGGCTCGCGCTCGGCGGCCGCCGCGCCGCTGTTGCCGACGACGAGCCGGCGAAGATCGAGACGCACGCGCCTCCGCCTCCGAGCGCGTCGACGCCCGTCGAGGTGATCGACTCGCGCGAGCGCACACCCGTCGCAGTTCCACCCGCGGAGAACGCGCCCGTCACCGCGCTCGCGGAGAGCGCAGCACCCACACCTGCGCCTGCGAGTGTCGTGAGCGTCCGCGCGCAGGGCATCGTGCTCGACCTCGACGCGCGCGCGGTCGCGAGCGTTGGTGTGCAACGCGAGGGTACGAGGGACGTGCTCGCGTGGAGCGGCGCCGACGGATCGTTCGAGCTCGTGCTCGATCGCCATGGCTCGATGCTCGTCGCCGCGGGAAACGACTTCGCGACCGTGCGCGGAAGCCTGTCGAAGCCCGGCGATTCCGGCGCTCTGCACTTGCTCGTCGTCGCGCCGGCCGTCGATCTCGCCGGTGTCGTCGTCGACGAAGCCGGCCTTCCGCTCGCCGATGTATTGCTGCAGCTCGAGGTGCCGCAGAGCTCGTTCGCCGGCTTTCCGCGCGCGCTCGACGCGACTGAAGAGATTCCGCGCGCGACGCGCACCGATGCGCAAGGCATGTTCGAGCTACGCGACGTGCCTGGATCGGCGAAGCTCGCGCTCGTCGCGTCGTCGACCGGATTCACGGCAACCACCACGGCGATGCCCGAGAGCGACACGAAGGACCTGCGCATCGTGCTGCAGCGTCCGGTCGACGAGAGTCGCGTCGTCACGGGCATCGTGCTCGACCAAGCGTTGCAGCCCGCGGCGAACGCGACCGTGCGCTTGTATACGCACTCGACGAAGACCGACGAGAGCGGACGATTTCGACTCTGGGCGAAGGATTGGGTTCCGGCCGACGCGCCGCTCGTTGCAGGCAAGACGGGAGTGCAACCCGCGATCGTGGCCGGCTTCGGCGCGCTCGTCGCACCCGACGCACCACCGCCACCGGAGCAGCGTCTCGTGCTCGGCGGTGCTGCGCTCACGATCAGCGGCCGCGTCGTCGACGCGCAAGATCGTCCGCTGCACAACTGGCAAGTCGTGTTGCTCGACGGCGTCAACCTGACGCCCGGTATGTTCCCGAGCACGCGCGTCGAGAGCCTCGCCGACGAGCAACAAGGCGGACGCACGACGAGCAAACACGACGGCAGCTTCGTGTTGCGCGGGCTCGCACCGCGCGCGTACGTGCTGCGTTGCTTGAACCTGGCAACCTTCGTGAACTTCGAGAGCGAGCCGATCGAAGCCGGAAGCAGCGCGGTCGTGTTGCGCGTGCCCGCAAACGCGGTGTGGGAGAAGCTCGACGGACGCGTCGTGGCGCACGACGGCACGGGCGTCGCGAATGCGCGCGTCACGTTGAAGCTGATCAAGGAGCGCGGGACGAATGGCTGGACGAGCGTCGACGGCGTGCCGATCACGACCGACGAGCAGGGCCGCTTCACACTGAACAACGTGCCGCGCGTGTGGACGTACCTTTCGATCGACGGCGATGCGGTGCTGCCCGTGCAGCTCGATCTGGACGGCGTCGATCCGTCCGTCGAGCTCGAGATCACGGTGCCCCGCCGCTGTCACTTTCGCTTCGAGAGCACAGCGACCGGCGCGGAGTTGCCGGACGCGCTCGAGCTCCACGACGCGAGCGGACGCGGCGAGACGATCTGGCTGATCAACGCGAACGGCTGGACTTCGTCGACGCGCATGTTGCTCACGGGCGGCAAGTCGCTCGTGATCTCGGCGGGCGACGGCGCGAAGACGCTCGTGCTCTTCCGCGACGGGAATCCGAGCGAGCGCGTGCCGGTGACGTTTGTTCCTGGCGATGTGCAGGTCGTGACGCGGTGACGGTGGCGGGGCAGGGCATCACGGCGTGACGCGCACGAAGATTCCGCGGCCTGCGGCCGCGCCCGCGACGCGCGAACGCGCGGAGCGTTGCGGTAGAGCAAGATTCCGCGGCCTGCGGCCGCGGGAGTCGGCACTCGTGATCGCGCCGCAGACGGCGCCATCACGAGTGCCCGACTTTGAATAGGAACATGAGTGAGTGGGGTGCGACCTGTTACCGCTCGAGCGATTCGCTCGTCAGGAAAGCGGCTGCCGCATGTCCCTGCTTCCTCTGTCTTTTCTCGCCGTCGACTGGTCGGGTGCGATCGCCGGTGTGCGGCGAAAGCTCTGGCTCGCGGAGGTTCGTGGCGGCCGCATCGCGCGTCTCGAGTGCGGCCGCGACCGCGAAGAGCTCATCCGCTTCTTGATCGCGCTCGGCCACGACGAGCCGCGCATCGTCGTCGGTCTCGATTTCGCGTTCTCGTTCCCGCGCTGGTTCGTCGCCGAGCACGCGGCGAGCTCGGCACCCGAGATGTGGTCGATCGTGAGGCGCGAGGGCGAGCGATGGCTGCGCGTGTGTCCACCGCCATTCTTCGGGCGGCTCGGCAGCACGCGCCCTTCCATCGAGCCAACGCGCACGCTCTTCCGTCGCACCGAGAGCGCGCATCTGCCCGTGCGCGGCATCGGCCCGAAGTCCGTCTTCCAAGTCAACGGAGCCGGTTCGGTGGGCACCGGCTCGCTGCGCGGCATGCCGTGGCTGCAAGTGCTCCGTGACGCCGGATTCGCGATCTGGCCATTCGACGCGCCGCGGCTGCCGCTCGTCGTCGAGATCTATCCGCGCTACCTCACCGGACGCGTAGCCAAGTCGCGCGCGCGGGCGCGCAAGCTCTTCATCGAAGCGTTCGCGCCCGAGGATGCCCTCCCGATTCGCGAGCGCGCCGCGTCGAGCGAGGACGCGTTCGACGCGGCCGTCTCCGCACTGCGCATGGCGCGCTGCGCTCGTTCCTTCGAGAGTCTGTCGCGAGGCGCGGACGCCGACACGCTCGCCGAGGGCCGGATCTGGGTGCCGCAGACCGGCGCCGCGTGGCTTGCCGCAGACGCGTGAACCGTGAAGCGCCGCGACGAGCTCGCAAACGCTGGTGCACGATGACCACCACGGTCTGGTCGAAGCGCGCGCCGCGCTTCGAGCGCGCTCGCGTCGCGCATCGCAGCGCGCTTCGAACTGTCTGCGTGTCCCGCGTGCCGTACACTGCCCGCGCGTGAGACGCCACGAAAGCTTGCGACCGCTGTCGCGCGACCATCACCACGGTTTGGTCGAGGCGCGCGCGATCCGTTGGGCACTTGCGCAGCGTGCCGGCACGCTCGAAAGCGCGCGCGCTTCGTTCCTGCGCGTGTGGGACGAACGCTTGCGCGCGCACTTCGCGGCAGAGGAAGAGCTCCTCGCCGGACTGATCGCGGACCCGGCCGATGTCGCGCGCTTGCGCAGCGATCACGAGAAGCTGCGCGCGCTCGTCGAAGAGGTGCGCACGGATCTCGGCCCGCTCGGCACGCTCGCGCACGAGCTCGAGACGCACATCCGTTGGGAGGAGCGCACGCTCTTCCCGCGCATCGAGGCCGCCGCGACCGCGCAAGAGCTCGCTGCCGTCGCTTCCGGTCTTGCGCGCCGGACCGAGTAGCCCATGAGCACGGCGGATCCATGATGCGCACGCTGCTCTTCGCAATGACGGCGACGCTCGCCGCTCTCGCGGCGCAGAGCCCGAGCTACGAGGACGAGAAGGCGGCGCGCGAGATGCTCGATCGCGCCGAGACGTATGCGCGGCGTGCGCAGTACGCGCAGGCACGGCGCACGTACCCGAAGATCGTCGAGCAGTTCCCGGGCACCGCCGCGGCCAAGGTTGCCGAGCGGCGTGTGCAGCCGAGCGCGTTCGTCGGTTGGTCCGACGTCGTGCGGCGCGGCGAGTCCAAGAACCGTGTCGACTTCGTGATCCTGGGCGAAGGCTACGAGCTCGATCACCAGAAGGCGTTCGACGACCTCGCGGGCAACGTGCCGCCGATCCTCCTGCGCGTCGAGCCGTTCCACGAGTACGAGACGTACATCAACTTCCAGCGCGCGAACCTCGTGAGCGCGGACGCCGGCGTCGATGGCTTCGGGCGCGAGTACGACACCGCGCTCGGCGCGCGCACGATCGCCACCATCCAAGGCCACGTCGCCGTCGATCGCAAGCGCGTGCACGCGATGCTCGCCGAGCTGCCAGAGCACGACGCCCAAGCGATCGTGTACGTGAAGCAAGGCGTGCTGGGCACCGGCGGCGGCGGCGTCGCCACGATCGGCGGCACCGATGCGCGCATCACGGTGCACGAGATCGGGCACTCGTTCGCGGGGTTGCAGGACGAGTACGCGACCGCCGACTACGAGCAAAGCGTCGCGCGCAGCGTGCGCGCCGAGTTTCGCGGCATCAACGCCTCGGGCACGGACGATCCGAAGCGCGTGCCGTGGGCGCACTGGATCGAGGCGCGCCATCCGAGCATCGGCGTGTACGAAGGCGCGTCGGGTCAAGTGCGCGACGCGTACCGACCGGTCGCGAGCGGCTGCCTGATGAACGACGGCGAGTTCTTCTGCGCGGTGTGCCGCGAAGCGATCGTGCTGCGCATCTACTCGCTCGTCGATCCGATCGAATCGTGCGAGCCGCCGGCGCAGGGACTCGCGCGCAAGGATCCGCTCGTCGTCGCGGACGAAGCGCCGCTCGAGCTCGAGGTGAAGGTCATGCAGCCCGCGACGCACGAGCTCGAGGTGCGCTGGTGGATCCTGCCGGAGTCGCGCTTTCCGGCGACGGGCGCCGTGCAGCGCGACGGCGAGCGTATCGACGCGCACGCCTACTACCACGACCGCCGCGAGCGCGGGCCGCTCACGACGATCGCGGACGCACCGCACACGACGCAGCCGAGCGGCGCGAATGGCGTCTACCGGCTGCGACTGTCGAGCACGAAGCTCGACAGGGGTCTGTACCGCGTCGTGTGCCGCGCGAAGGACACCGCGAAGCCACGCGGGGAGAAATGGCCGTGGGTGCTGAAGGACGAGCGCGGTCTGCTCGAGTCCGAGCGCGCGTGGTGGGTGCTCGTGAAGTGAGCGCGGGTCAGCGCCCCACCGCGATCCGCGCTTCGTTCGCCATGCGCACGTGCCCGCGCTCGTCGACGAAACGCTCGGCCGCTTTCTCCACCGCGCGCCAGATGCGATCGCACGTCTCTTGTGATTGGCCTTCGAGCGCGCGCCGCAGCGAGCCGGAGAGGTCGCGCAAGAACTCCGTGTAGTGCGCGAGCGATTCGAAGTCGTACGTCACCGTGAACGTCTCGCTCGCTTCGAGCGCGAAGCCACCGCGCTCCAGCACGCGTTCCAGCGCGCCTTTCAGGCCGAGTCGCAGCGGACCGGGCGCATCGGGGTCCGGCTTTGGAGCCGCGATCTCGCGCTCGGCGACTTCCATCGGCAGCGCGATGAACGGCACGCGGTCGGCCGTGCTCCACACTGCGGCTGCGAAGCGCGCGCGGGGCTCGAGCACGCGACGCACGGCTTCGGCTCCCAGCACCGGATCGAGCATCAGCATCAAGCCGAAGCGCGACACGGCGGCATCGAAGCGCTCGGAGCCGGCGTCGAGATCCTCCACCGCAACCGTGCGGAACTGTGCGTTGGAGAGTCCGAGCTCGCGCGCGCGCAGCTCTGCGAACTCGATCATCTGCGGCGCGAGGTCGATGCCGAGCACGCGCCCGCGCGCTCCGACGCGTCGCGCGGCGGTCAGTGCCGGCTCGCCGATGCCCGTCGCGACGTCGAGCACGCGGTCGCCCACCGTCGCGCCCGAGAGCTCGACGATGCGCTCCGAGAGTCCGCTCGCCGCGCGCTCGAACGTCGTCCACCACTTGCGCCAGCCGGGCGCCGCGGCGCTCCACTGCTCGCTCTGCGAAGCGCGGAACTCGCGCGGGTCGGGCTTCATTTGAATCCTTCGAGTGCATTGAGCAGGCGCGAGCCGCGGAACGCGCTCGCCGCGACCTCGTGGCCGATCCCGTTCCAGTGGTAATCGGTCGGGAACTCGAACACCGCGCGGTCGGCTTGATGACGCTGTAGGAAGTAGGGCTCGAGGTCGATGACTTCGTACATGTTCTGGCGCGCGGTCTTGAGGAATGCCGAGCGCATCTGGCTGAAGTAGCTCGCGCGCGCCTTCTCGAGCTCGCGCGCGTCGTAGATCTCCGGGCGCATCGCGTCGAGCAGGAAACAGATCTGGTCCGGCTGCAGGCCGCTGCGCTGCGGCAGCTCGCGAAAGAACGCGTCGAGCGCGGCCTGCGAATCGGCCTTGCGCTCCGGCGTGAACTCGGCGGGCGTGTTGCCGACGAACCACGTGCTCTCCGGCTTGCGCGTGCCCGAGATCCAGCGCCCGAGCGCCGACACGCGGGTCGAGAGCTTCAAGTTCAAGTTCAAGTAGCGCGCGAGCGCAGAGGAGTACACGAGCGGCGCGAGCGCGTTCGGCTCGAAGTCGAAGCGCACGAGCTCGAGCTCGCCTCGAGCGTTCGGCGCGAAGTGGTGCTGGCCCGGACAGATGCTGTACTTCGCGAGGCTCTCGTCGAAGTCGTTGCCGACGACGACGAAGACCAGCCCCTTCGGCTTGTAGCGGTCGCGCACGTACTCGGCCCAGATCAAGTATTGACTGAGCGGCGCACCGGATGCGGCGAAGCTGAAGACGCGAAACTCTCCGGCGTGCGCCCGGGCGAGGCGACCTTGGATCGTCTCCTCGTACGGCACCATCTGCGCCTCGACGAACGAGTCGCCGACGATCGCGATCAGCGGCAGCTCGCTCGCGTTCTTCGTGTAGTCCTGATCGTTGACGAATCCGTCGTCGTTGACACGGCCCTTGTTCGCGACGTTGAAGTTCCAGTCGCGCGAGAACACGAAGTCGCGGCTCGGCTCGAACTGGAAGACGGTGTGCTCGGCATCGACGGGCTGCGGCCGCAAACCCGTGCTGACCGGGAAGA
>JBJXHG010000038.1:0-14899 GCA_046160865.1 Planctomycetota bacterium
CTGGCAAGGCGCGAGGGTGCAGGCAACCTGTCAGGTTTCCGAACCCGAGCAACGCCGCCAGCGCAGAGGAGATCGAGCTTGGTGAGAGCGAACTTCTGACTCAGGACACTAGCACCCCGTGGTGAAAGTCATTCGGCGCAGGAGCCGCCCGTTCGCGCCGGCCCGGCGTCGCGCGATCCTCGGCGAATCGCGAGGACTCGCCTGCGGTCGCGCTTCTTGCTCCGACGCGAGCGAGCGACTTTCGCGCGCGAAGCACTCTCACCACGGGCTGCTAGGCCGGCGGCGCGAACGTCCTGTGTCTCGCCGTAGTTCGGCGTCGCGCCGCCGTCCGCGCGCGCGAAAACGCGCCGGTCGCACTTGATGCGGGGCGGGCGCTCCGAGTAGAGAGGCGCCTTCCAAACGGCCCGCGGAGACGCCCCTTTGACCGAGATCTTCACGACCGAGAACCTGATCGCGCTGGCGACGCTGAGCCTGCTCGAGATCGTCCTCGGCATCGACAACGTCGTCTTCATCTCGATCCTGAGCGGCAAGCTGCCGCCGGAGGAACGCAAGCGCGCGCGCCGCGTCGGCCTGTTCCTCGCGATGTTCATGCGCATCGCACTGCTGTTCGCGCTGAACTGGGTGATGCGTCTGACGACGCCGCTGTTCCACGTCTGGGAGCACGCCTTCTCCGGGCGCGACTTGATCCTGCTCGGCGGCGGTCTCTTCCTGATCGCGAAGGCGACCTACGAGATCCACGACAAGCTCGAGGGTGCACCGCACGCGGTGAACCAGGTTCGCCGCGCGTCGTTCGCGAGCATCATCGCGCAGATCGTGGTGCTCGACATCGTGTTCTCGCTCGACTCGGTGATCACGGCGGTCGGCATGGCGCAACACATCGGCGTGATGGTCACGGCGGTCGTGCTCTCGGTCGGCGTGATGCTCATGTTCGCCAGCGCGATCGGCGATTTCGTCGAGCGTCACCCGACGGTGAAGATGCTCGCGCTGTCGTTCCTGATCCTGATCGGTGTGATGCTCGTCGTCGAAGGCGTCGGCCAGCACATCAACAAGGGCTACATCTACTTCGCGATGGCGTTCTCGCTGCTCGTCGAGATGCTCAATATGCGCTTGCGGAAGAGCGCGAAGCCCGTCGTGCTCCACCAGCCGATCCTTCCGGAACAGGGGCCGAAGAGCTGAGCCGCACGGTCTCGAGGTCCGTGGCGTGCGCACGGACCTCGCGCGCCAGGCCCTCGAAGTCCTGCGCGGCGCGGCAACCCGGGTCGAGCACCTGCACCGGCACTCCGGTGGCGGCCGCCTCGCGCAGCCGGACGCTGGTGCGGATCGCGGTGTCGAAGAGCACCGGCCCGAGCTGCGCTTGCATGCCGACGAGCAGCTCGCGCGCGATCTTCAGGCGGCGATCGAAGAGCGTCGCGACCGCGCGCAGCGCGAACACGCGCTGGCGCGCCGCGGCGGCGACGCGCAGCACCTCGATCGCGTGCAGCGCGCCCTGCAGCGCGAACGCGCCGGTTTCGATCACGAGCAGCGCCGTGTCGCACGCGCGCAAGGCGTTCGCCGCGAGCACGCCGTCGACGCGCGGCGGGCAGTCGAGGATCACGAAGTCGAAGTGGCGAGCCGAGCTCGCGAGCGCGCGCTCGAGCGCTTGCTCGGGCTCGATCTGGCGCTCGGCCACTTCCTCGAACTCGGCCAGCTGGTGCGTTGCTGGCAAGAGATGAAAGTCGCCGCGCACCGGCTGCGACGCCTCGCTCGGCGTGACGTGGCCGAGCAGGACGTCGAGCACACTCGGCTCGTCCGCGAGCGCGATTGCGAGACCGAGTGTCGCGTGGGCCTGCGGATCGAGGTCGACGAGCAGGACGCGCGCGCCGCTGCGCGCGAGCGCGCCGGAGAGATTGACGGCGGTGGTCGTCTTGCCGCAACCGCCCTTCTGGTTCACCAAAGCGAGGCAGTGCATGGCTTTCCTTCGGCGACGAAGCGCGCCGTGGTGATCGCTATACCGCTCGGCGCACGCGCTTGCCATGGCGCGCGCGACAAAGAGCGATGACTCGCGCCACCGGCGGACCGTCAAGCGCCGCTCTCGCTCGAGCGCGCGCGCGTGGAGTTGCTCCAGCGCACGAACGAGCCGGCGTGGCGCACGGCGAGCTCGCCGAACGCACCCGGGTGCACGCACGCGGCGAGGATCTCGAGCGAGTCGACGATGCGCGGGCCGGGCCGGTTGAAGAACGCGTTGCCGTCGGCGATCCACACGCGCGCGTTGCGCACCGCGGGCCACGGCATGCGCGCGAGCCAGGCGTCGAGCCGCGCGCGTTCGGCGAGCGTCTGCGAGATGCGGAATCCGCACGGCTTGACGAGCACGACGTCCGGCGCGAGCTGCTCGAGTTCCGCGAGCGACAGCGTCCGCGCGCGTTCTCCCGGCCGGGCGGCGAGCGCAGTGCCCCCGGCGAGCGCCACGAGCTCCGCCATCCACAGGCCGCCGATCATGACCGGCTCCAGCCATTCGATGGTGAGCACCGCCGGGCGCGCGGAAGTGCGCGGGACGCGACTCTCGACGGCTTCGACGCGCGCGTCGACGTCGCGCAGGAGCCCGCGGGCGGCGCGCTCGGATCCGAGCGCATTCCCGAGCTCCGCGATGCTCTGCCAGATGTCGGCGAGCGACGTCGGACGCTGCCGCACCAACTTGACCGTGGGTGTCCCGAGCGCGACGAGCGCTTGCTCGACTTGCGCGAAAGACACCGCGCAGACCTCGCACAGGTCCTGGGTGACGACGACGTCGGGGGCCGCCGCACGCAGCGCATCGACGTCGACCTCATAGATGGAGAGCGCCTGCGCGAGCATCCTGCGCACGTCGCGATCGATCCGCGCGCCGCCCTGCGACGGCGAGATGCGGCTCTTGGTCAGGACGGCGCGCCCGCGGACGCTGGCCGGATGGTCGCATTCGTGCGAGATCCCGACGAGCGAGTCCGCGAGGCCCAGGGCGCAGATCGTCTCGGTCGCCGCGGGCAGCAAGCTCGCGATGCGGGGTGGCTTGCGCACGCGGGAAGGGCGTTGCTGCGAAGGGTTCATGCGGGGGCGGACGCCGAACGGGCGCGCAACCTAACACGAGAAGCGCGCAGCGAGGAGCGCTCATCCGGTGAACGCGCGAGCGCGAGCCGGATTGCGTATCCTCTGCGCTGCGCTGGGGTAGCCTGCGCCGCATGCTCCACGTTTCGAAATTCGCGCTCGCACTCGGTTCGTGCCTGCTCGGCAGCGCCGCGCACGCGCAGCTCTCCTTGCCGAGCCGCAATCCGGACCGGCCGCGCGGCAATCTCGCTCCGCACGTGCTGTGCCGTGCGTGCGGAGCGCGCAACTACACGTTCGCGCGCGACGGGCGCAAGGACGCCGACGGCTTCGATCTCGCCTGGTGCGCTGAGTGCAAGCGTGAGACGGCGCATGTCTCGCCGGCGGCGAATGCGACGCTGCCATCGCACGGTTCGGTGCAGCGCGGCGGGTTGTCGTTGCCGCGGCGCGACCGTGTCGTGTGGGTCGAGCAAGAAGTCGCCGGCCAGAAGCGCTGGATCGCGCTACCTGCGGGTGCGATCCCGCGCTCGGCCACGGAGCCGTCGCCCCCCCGCGTTCCGGTGGCGGCGCCCGCTGCACCGAGCGCGCGCGCCGCAGAGCCTGCCAACGTGCAAGCGGTGCCGCCCACCAGCGCGCAAACACCGGTGGTTCCGGCCGCCGTTGCCGCACGCTGCGCTGCGATCTTCGATCGAGTCGCGCGACTGCGCAGTCCGCACGCGCCGGCCATCGACGAGGCCGTCGCGGAACTCATCGGGCTCGGCCCGGACGGCTTCGTCGCATGCCGCGCCGCGCTGGAGCGCACCGAAGCAACGGTCGTCGTCGCCGCGGGCCGCGTTCTGGTGAGGAGCGGTGAGACCGCCGATCTCGCGCGCGTCGAGCGACGACTCGCCACACGCTTGCCCGCGGCGGCCGGCGGGATCCTGCTCGACGCATTGATCGCCGCGGATCCGGTCGCAGTCACGCCGCGCGATCTCGTCGAGCTGCTCGACGCGCCGCAAGCGAGCGTGCGGCAAGCGGCCCAACGCCGACTGCGATCCGACGCCGATGCGGATCTCCTGCCGCTGCTCGCGCCCGCGCTCGCGTCCAGGCGCGCCGAGACACGCTCGCTCGCGCTCGCGCTCGTCGCCGACGTGCCGGGACCGGCCGCGCTCGACATCTTGATGCAGCATCTCGCGGATCCGACGGCGAAGGTCGCCGCCATCGCGATCACCGAGCTCGCGGCGCGCGAGGACGATGCGGTCGTGCCACGCCTGCTCGGTCTCGCGTTCCGCCAGCGCTGGATCCTGCGCGAGAACGCGTTCGCCGTGCTCGCGCTGGTCGAGCGCGAGGACCTCCGGCTCGTGCCGATCCTCGACGACTCGCACGCGGAGAGCTTGCTGGAGAGCTTGCAGTCGACGAACCCGTTCGTCGCGGGTGTGTGCGCGAGCGCGCTCGCCGGGATCGGCTTCCGCAGCGAGAACGCGACCCGCACCACGTGGCTCGATCGCACCGTGGTCGATCGCTTGATCGCGACCGTAGCCGGACAGCAGTACCACGACGACTTCACAGCGCTGCAAGCCGCCGCGCTGCGCCGCTTGCAGGTCATCAGCGGCCAGACGTTCGAACGCGACGGTCCGCGCTGGGTTCAGTGGTGGGTTTCCGCGCGCGAAGGCTTCTTCGCGCGGCGCGCGTTCATCGCGGTCGAGAGCGGCGACGAGCGTCGGCTCGTGCTCCGGCTCTCCTGCGGTGGCACCGAAGACGTCGCGCTCGTCGCCGAGGACACCGGGCACGATGCGCTCGCCGACGCGCGCAACGTGGTGTACGTGACGGAGACGGAAGCGCGCGATCTCCTCGCGGTTCTCGCGCGCGAGGGCGCGCTCGGGCGCGAGCGGCTGCCGGGCTCGCGCGGGAGCGCGGATGCGAGCGCCTGCACGCTCGCCTTCTCGATCGGCGGACGAGGCAAGGCGTTCTCGTTCGGCGCCGCGGGCAGCGAAAGTTGGTTCGAGCGCTTGACCGGCGCCGTGCGCGACGTCGCGGAGCGCAACCGTTGGCAGCGCTACGCGCCGCCGGGTGTCGACCGGCGTGGCTACTGGCGCGCCGAGTGCGTGTGGTGGTCCGTGCCGCGCGAGCCGCTCGAGGGCGCGATTCACTTGAAGGAAGCCGTGCTCGCGACGAGCGCGGGGCGCCCGATCCAGGAAGGCGCGCTGGAGGAGCTCGAGCGCATGCCGCCCGGCGCGCTCGTCGAAGTCGACGCGGTCGTGCTCGCTTCGCTCGTGCGCTTCGAGAGCCAGTACTCGGAGCGCGTGCGCCGGCTCGTCACGCTCGCGGCGCGGGCCGCCGGCGCGGACGAGGAGTTCGAGAGCGGGCTGTCGGTCGTGCACGCCAAGCTCTTGTGTGATGCGCTCGTCGCGTCGTTCCCCGATGCCGCCGCGGACGATCTCGCGCGCGTCGCGCGCTCGGCGGGACCGGATTTCGCGCGCGGTCTCGCGCGCGAGTCGCGGTCGCACTTGCGCGCAGCCGCCGCGCGCGCGCTCGGCGGCGCACCGGAGGACGCGTCGATCCTCGTCGCGATGCTCGAGGACACGGACGTGGCGGTTGCCACCGCGGCGATCGAATCGCTCGGCAAGCACCGCGTCGAAGCGGCGCGCACCGAGCTCATCGTGCGCGCGCGCCTCGGGAGCGGGCCGATCCGCGCGGCGGCGCTCGAGGCCGTCGCGAAACTCGGTGGCGACTATGTGTTGGAAGCGCTCGCGATCGGTGCGGCCGACGCGGATCCGCGCATCCAAGTCGCCGCCGCGCGCGGGCTCGCCGAGCTCGGCGGCAGCGGCAACATCGCGTTGCTCGTCACGCTGCTCGCGCAACCGAACGAAGAGGTCGCGGACGCCGCGCGCAACGGTCTGATGCGCGCCGGACAGGCCGCGTGGCCGGAGCTCCTGCGCGTACTGCACGCGCCGGCGCACCGCGCGCGGCGCGCAGTCGCGATCACGCTCGCGCAGCAGGGCGTGCCCGACGCCGCGTCGGTGTTGATGACGCTCCTTTCGAGCGAGCCGAAGGACGCGCGCATCGCGGAAGAGCTCGCCATCTTGACGTGCGTCGATCTGCGCGGACGCGCCGATCCCGCGTCGGCGTGGTGGGAGTGGTGGGACGGTGTCGTGCACGACGACGCGCTCGCGTGGTTCCTCGGCGCGCTCGCGCGTCCGGCCGAAGGCGCGCCGCCCGTGCGCTTGCCGGCGCGTGCGGCGTTCGACGGCGAGGGCACGCTCGAGGCGCGCTTGGCGCTGGTGGATGCCATGGATCGTCCCGAGGCGCACCTCGCCGAGCGCGCGCGACGCGAGCTCGCGCGCCGCAGCGGGCGCGAGCTCGGACCCTTGCCGGCGCGCGGCCCGAATCGCGACGTCTTCCTCGCCGACTTGCGGCGCTCGCTGTCCCTACCCGACGAACAGTGAAGCCGCGCCGTGGCAAAGCGCGCGCACGCTTCACGTGGCGCGCGTTGCTCCTCCTCACGATCACGGGCGTGCTGCTCGCGGTGGCCGCCGTGCTCGAAGGACCCGTCGTCGTGCGCCAAGTCTGGAGCGTCGTCGGCGTTCGTCGCGTCGAAGCGCACGCGGAGTTGATTCGCGACGCGGCGCGCGAGAGCGGCATCGATGCGTGCTTGCTCGCCGCCGTGATGTACGCCGAGAGCCGCGGCCGCGTCGACGCGGTCTCGCACAAAGAGGCGCTCGGCCTCTTTCAATTGATGCCGTCGTCCGCGGGCGATGCCGCGCGGCGTCTCGGACTGCCGCCGCCCACGCGCGAGGAGCTGCTGTCGAACGCCGCGCTCAACGCGCGCCTCGGCGCTGCGCATCTCGCGTGGCTCCAGCGCGCGGAAGGGCCGGACGTCGAGCGCATGCTCGTCGCGTACAACGCGGGGCGCACGAAGCTCGCGCGCTGGATGCGCGGCGACGCGAGCTACGCGGAGTGGCGTGCGAAGAACCTCGGGAAGAGCGACGCGCTCGCGTATGCGCACGACGTGCTCCTCTTCCGCGAGCACTTCCGCGCGCGCGGCGTGATCGATCCGGTGCCGCAGCCGATCGTGCCGGAACCGGTTTCGAGCATGGGCAACTCCGGCGAAGCGCGGTAGCCTCACGCGGAAGCGAGCGCGCCCCCCCCGACCCGGCGCTCACAAGGAGTCTCCATGCGCCTGCGACGTTCTGTGTGCGGATCCGTGGCTTTCGTTCTGCTCTTCGCGACGCCGGCCGCCGCCCAATTCGCGCCCGAGACGCTGCACGCCGCCGGTCACACCGACCATCCGCTCCCGCTGCCGTACTTCGACGCGCGTTTCGAAGCGGGCGAAGTGCGCGCTGCGGTGCGCGCGCAGATCGAGCGCGCGCGGAGCGAGGTCGAGCGCAACGCGCGTGCCCTCGACCGGTTGCGGCTCGCGAGCGACGTGCCGGCCGTGGTGATCGACGAGGACGAGCTGTTCGGCACGCCGCACTTCGTGCGCTCGACGCGCGCGTTCCTCACTGCGCCGACGGAGGGCGGCACGAACGACACGCGCCGGATCGCGACGGACTTCGTCGCGCGCTATCCGCACTTGTTCGAAGTGACGCCGGGCGAGCTCGCGGCCGCGCGCGTGCGGCGCGACTTCGTGACGAAGCACAACGGCATGCGTCACCTGACGCTGCAGCAAGAGATCGGCGGTCTCGAGCTCTTCGGCTGCCAATTGAAGGCCAGCGTCACCGCGCGCGGCGAACTGATCAACGTGTCGAGCACGATGCTCCCGCTCGCGCGCCGTCCGCTCGCGCTGCCGGAAGCGACGCTGCCTGCGGCGCGCGCCATTCGCATCGCGGCGCAGGACACGGGTCTCGCGCTCGCGAGCGAGCCGGAGCCGACGGGCAGCGCGGCCGGTCGCACGCAGCGCCAGACGTGGCGCACACCCGGCGAGCTGCGCGCGGACGTCGAGCTCGTCACACAGCTCGTCGCGTTCCCGCGTTCGCGGAGCGAGATTCGACCGGCGTGGTCGCTGACGATCGCCGAGCCCGGCCTCGGCAACACGTACGAGTACCTCGTCGACGCGACGAACGGCGACGTGCTGCGGCGCTGGAATCGCTTGCACTTCTTCGGCGGCACGCAGCCGATCTCGATGCGCGTGTACACGTCCGACAGCCCGGCGCCGGGTTCGCCCGGCAATGCGACGCCGAACGACTTCCAGTTCCCGTTCGTGCCGCGCAGCCTCGTCACGATCACGCCCGGCGAAGTGGCCGCGTCCTCGCCGAATCACTGGATCGACGACGGCGGCAACGAAACGCTCGGCAACAACGTCGACGCGCACACCGATCTCAACGCCGACAACGCGCCCGACTTGCCGCGTCCGCAAGGCGCGCCCGCGCGCACGTTCGACTTCGCGCTCGATACGACGCAAGCGCCGTCGACGTACCGCAGCGCGGCGGTGACGCAGCTCTTCTATCTCTGCAATCGCTACCACGACAAGTTGTATTCGCTCGGCTTCGACGAGGCGGCCGGCAACTACCAGGCGAGCAACTTCGGCCTCGGCGGCGTGCAGGGCGACCGCGTGCTGGCGCAGGCGCAGGACGGCCAAGGGACCGACAACGCGAACTTCAACACGACCGGCACCGACGGCAGCGAAGGCCGCATGCAGATGTACGTGTTCTCGTTCCCGACGCCGGACCGTGACGGCGCTCTCGATGCGGACATCGTGTTCCACGAGTACAGCCACGGCCTCTCGATCCGCTTGCACGACGGGATGGTGTTCGGCGAGCAATCGGGCGGCATGGGCGAGGGCTGGGGCGACTTCATCGGCATCAGCATGAACACCGAGGCGACCGACGATCCCAATGCGAACTACTGCACCGGCGGTTACTCGACGCTGCATTTCCTCCAGCCGACGTACGTCGACAACTACTACTTCGGGATCCGGCGCTTCCCGTACAGCACGGACCTCAACGTCAATCCGCAGACGTACGCGGACATCGACCCCGCGCAGCAGTCGTACCCGCCGGCGATCCCGCGCAGCCCTGTGATCTCGAACACGGCCGACCAGGTGCACAACGTCGGCGAAGTGTGGTGCAACACGCTCTTCGAGTGCCGCGCGCAGTTGTGGAACACGCTGGGCTTCGCCGCGAACGACGTGATGCTGCAACTCGTCGTCGATGGCATGAAGCTCTCGCCGCTGAACCCGAACTTCCTCCAGGCGCGCGACGCGATCCTCGCGGCGGACCTCGCCACCTTCGGCGGCGCGCACTCGAGCGAGCTGTGGGCGGGCTTCGCGAAGCGCGGGCTGGGCTTCTCCGCCACGTCGCCGTCGGGCTCGACCACGACCGGCGTCGTCGAGGCGTTCGACGTGCCGGTCTTGATCCTGTTCGCGTATCCGAACGGCATTCCGCAGCAGCTCGCGCCCGGCGCGTCGACGACGTTCCAAGTCGCGGTGACCGGCATCGGCACGACGAATCCGGTTCCGGGCAGCGGTGAGCTGCACTACTCGATCAACGGCGGCGCGTTCGCGAGCGTTCCGATGACGCCCACGGGCCCGAATCAGTACGACGCGACGTTGCCCGCGCTGTCGTGCTTCGACGTCGTGCGCTTCTACGTGGCGTCCGACGCGAGCACAGGCGTCGGCACGGACCCGGCGTCGGCACCGACAGCGTTCCGGTCGGCACAAGCGTTCACGGGCGTGAGCGCGCTCTTCACCGACGATTTCCAAGCGAACTTCGGGTGGACCGCCAGCGTGGTTGGCGCGAGCTCCGGTCAGTGGCAGCGCGGCGTGCCGGTCGACGATCCCGCGTGGGCTTACGACCCGGCGGCCGACGCCGACGGCAGCGGCAGCTGCTACCTGACGCAGAACACGCTCGGCAACACCGACGTCGACGGCGGATCGGTGCTGCTCGTGTCGCCCGCGATCGACATGCTGGGCGCGCAAGCCGTGCGCATCGCGTACGACTACTACCTCACGCTCACGGTGGAGGACGGCGTCGACCGCCTGCTGGTCGAGATCAGCAGCAGCGGCACCAGCGGACCGTGGACGGAGATCGCGCGGCACGACACGAACGGTGCGAATGCGTGGCGTCACCACGAGGTCGACTCGGGCACGCTGCTCGGTCTCGGCATTCCGCTGACGACCGACATGCGCTTGCGCTTCACGGCGAACGACAGCGGAACCGCGAGCATCGTCGAGAGCGGCGTCGACGGTCTCCGCGTCGAAGAGCTCGAGTGCACCGGCGAATCGCCTTCGGCGTTCTGCTTCGGCGACGGCTCGCTCGCGACCGCGTGTCCGTGCGCTCTGCCGGACACGGTTCCGAATCCGAGCGGTGCGTCCGACGCAGGTTGCGCGAACTCGTTCCATCTCGGCGGCGGCCGCCTCACGATCTCGGGCGCGGTGAATCCCGACACGATCGTGCTCACCGCGAGCGATCTGTCGACGATCGGCTTCACGTTCTTTTTCTTCGGTACTGGCATCGACGCGGCTGGCTTCGCGGTCGGTGACGGCGTGCGCTGCGTCGACGGCACGTTGATCCGCTTCGGCTCGCAGAACGCGGTCGGCGGGACGGCGATGTATCCGAATCCGGGCCTTGGCTTGACGACACCGGTCTCGACGATCGGCTCGACGCCGCCGGGCAGCGGGCTCGTCGGCCATTACCAAGCGCTCTACCGCAACGCCGTCGCGGGCTTCTGCTCACCCGGAACCGTCAACCTGACGAACGCGTACCGCATTCCGTGGAATTGAGCGCAGGCTGACGTGCACCGCACCGCGCCTGGGCGCTTCACGGCGCCCGGGCCGGGTGATCGGGTCGTGAGGCGTTGCGTGCTCGTGAACGGTTCGTGCATGGGCAACTCGGACGAGTCGCGTTAGCCTCCGTCTGGAGCGAGCGCCTTTCGAACTGCGCCTCGCGAGGAGTTCTCATGCGCTTGCGGCTCTCTACTTCCGGTTCCTTCGCCCTCCTGTTCCTCCTCGCGAGCACGTCCGCCGCGCAGGTCAGTCCGGCGCTGTTTCCGGGACAGCGCGTGCCGCTGCCGTTCCTCGATACGCGTTACGACGACGGCGAGACGCGCGCGTTCGTGCGCGCCGCGCTGCGCACGTCGCGCACGGCGACCGCGACGCGCACGCGCGGGTTGGACGCCGGGCGCCTCGCGATCGACGCGCCCGGCGTGCGCATCGACGATCACGAGCTGTTCGGAACGCCGCACTTCGTGCGCTCCACGCTCGGGTTCCTGTCCGAGCCGATGCCGCTCACCGCCAACGGCCACGCCGACACGCGCGCGATCGCGGCCGCGTTCGTCGAGCGCTACCCGGCGTTGTTCGAGGTGACGGCCGGCGAGCTCGGCGCCGCGCGCGTCACGCGCGACTTCGGCACGAAGCACAACGGTGTGCGGCACCTGACGCTGCAGCAAGAGGTCGGGGGACTCGAGCTCTTCGGCTGCCAGCTCAAGGCGAGCGTCACCGCGCGCGGCGAGCTGATCGACATCGCGAGCTCGATGCTCCCGCTCGCGCGCCATCCGCTGGTCGTGCCTGCGGCGACGCTGGCGCCCGCGCAAGCGATCCGCGCCGCCGCGCGCGATGCAGGGCTCGCACTCGCGCTCGAGCCGATCGCGGAGTCCGCGCCCGCCGGCGTCGCGCGCGCACAGACCTGGCAGCGCGCGGCCGAGCTGCGCGCGGACGTGACGCTCACGACGAAGCTGGTCGCGTTCCCGCGCACGCGCACCGACGTGCGTCCGGCGTGGTCGGTGCCGATCGCCGAGCCGGGCCTCGGCAACACGTACCACTATCTGGTCGACGCGACGAACGGCGAGGTGCTCTGGCGTTGGAACAGCTTGCACCACCTCGGTGGCACCCAGCCGATCACGATGCGCGTGTACACCGTCGACAGCCCGGCGCCCGGTTCGCCGGGCAACACGACGCCGAACGGCCTGCAATTCCCGTTCGTTCGGCGCGATCTCGTCACGATCACGCCGGGCGAGGTCGTCGCGTACTCGCCGAACCACTGGATCGACGACGGCGGCAACGAGACGCTCGGCAACAACGTCGACGCGCACACCGACCTGAACGGTGACAACCTGCCCGACTTGCCGCGTCCGCAGGGCTCGCCCGCGCGCGTCTTCGACTTCCCGCTCGACCCGAGCCTGCCGCCGTCGTCGTACCGCAAGGCGGCGGTGACGCAGCTCTTCTGGTCGTGCAATCGCATGCACGATCGGCTGTACGCGCTCGGCTTCGACGAGGTCGCGCACAACTTCCAGCGCACGAACTTCGGGCTCGGCGGAGCGGGATCGGATCGCATCCAAGCGGACGCACAGGACGCGCTCGGCACGAACAACGCGAACTTCGACACGCTCGGCACGGACGGCAGCGGAGCGCGCATGCAGATGTACGTGTTCGACGGCCCGACGCCGGCGCGGGACGGCAGTCTCGACTCCGACATCGTCTACCACGAGTACGCGCACGGCCTGTCGATCCGCTTGCACGAGGGCAGCTTGTTCGGCGAGCAGTCGACCGGCATGGGCGAGGGCTGGGGCGACTTCTTCGGCATCGCGATGAACGCCGAGCCCGGCGACGACCCCCACGCCAACTACACGATGGGCCCGTACACGACGCTGCAGTTCGTGTTGCCGACCTTCGACGACAACTACTACTTCGGGATCCGCCGCTTCCCGTACAGCACGGACTTCAACGTCAATCCGCAGACGTTCGCCGACATCGATCCGACGCAGCAGGCGTATCCGCCCGCGGTGCCGCGCAGCCCGGTCGTCGGCAACTCGGCCGACGAAGTGCACAACAGCGGCGAGGTGTGGTGCGGCGTGCTGCTCGAATGCCGTGCGGCCCTGTGGAGCACGCTGGGCTTCGCCGCCAACGAGCTGACGATGCAGCTCGTCGTCGACGGCATGAAGCTGTCGCCGCCGAACCCGAGCTTCCTGCAGGCGCGCGACGCGATCTTGCTCGCCGACATCGCAGGCTACGCGGGCGTGCACTTGCCGGCGCTGTGGAGTGCGTTCGCGAAGCGTGGACTCGGCGACTCGGCCGAAGCGCCGCCGTCGAGCACGACGACGGGCATCGTCGAAGCGTTCGACATCCCGAAGCTCCTGCTGTTTCGTTTCCCGGTCGGCATCCCGTCGCAGCTCACGCCGGGAGTCGCGGCGAATTTCTCGGTCCTCGTGCTCGGTGTCGGGCCGAACGATCCGCTGCCGGGCACCGGACAGCTGCACTACTCGATCAACGGCGCGCCGTTCGTGTCGGTGCCGATGCTGGAGAACGCGCCGAACGACTACACCGCCACGCTGCCGGTCGTGTCGTGCTTGGATCAGATCGCGTTCTACGTCTCTTCGGATTCGGACGACGGCGTCGTGACGAATCCGTCGCACGCGCCGGAGGTGACGCGCTTCGCTCAGGCGTACGAAGCGATCGCGACCGTGTTCAGCGACGACTTCGAGACCGACGAAGGCTGGGTCGCGACCAGCTTCGGAGCCACCACGGGTTTCTGGCAGCGCGGCGTTCCGATCAACGATCCGAATTGGACGGCGGATCCGTTCTTCGACGCGGACGGCAGCGGCCAGTGCTACTTGACGCAGAACCAGTTCGGCAACACGGACGTCGACGACGGCCCGGTCGAGTTGCGCTCGCCGCCGATCGACATGTCCGCCGGTGCGGGCGTGCGCATGTCGTACGCGTACTACTTCACGCTGTCGGTCGAGACCGGTGACGACGTCATGCTCGTCGAGATGAGCAGCAACGGCGACGCGGGTCCGTGGGTGGAAGTCGCGCGACACGACACCGACGCGGCGAACGTCTGGCGCACGAACGAGATCGACGCGCTGCGGCTCGCGGCGTTCGGCGTGCCGTTGACGGACGACATGCGCGTGCGCTTCACCGTGATCGACGGCGGCGCCTCGACAGTGGTCGAGGGCGGGCTCGATGCGTTCCGCGTCGAGCGTCTCGTGTGCGCGGAGCGGCCCGCCGCGTTCTGCTTCGGCGACGGCTCCCTCGCGACGCCGTGCCCGTGCGCGCCGCCCGACACGGTGCCGAGCCCGAGTGGCGCTGCGGGTGCCGGCTGCGCGAACTCCTTCCATCCCGGTGGCGGACGGCTCGACTTCGCTGGCACGCTCGATCCCGACACGGTGGTACTCACGGCCAGCGACCTCTCGCCGGCGGGCTTCACGTTCTTCGTGTTCGGCAGCAGCATGCTCGCGGACGGGTTCGCGGTCGGCGACGGGTTGCGTTGCGTCAGCGGCGCGCTCCTGCGCTTCGGCTCACAGAACGCGGTCGCGGGGACGGCGCTGTATCCGAATCCAGCCGCGGGCTGGACGACGCCGCTCTCGACGATCGGATCGACGCCGCCAAACAGTGGCATCACCGGTTACTACCAAGCGATCTACCGCAACGCCGAGGCGGGCTTCTGCTCGCCCGGCACGATCAACCTGACGAGCGGGTACGCGATCACTTGGTACTAGCTTGCGGCGCGTCCTCGCGCCGCAAGCATGCGCGGAGCGTGCGGCGCGCTCTCGCGCCGCATGCATGCGCGGAGCGTGCGGCGCTCCTCGCGCCGCATGCGAAGCGCTTTAAACGGCGGGGACCCGTTGCAGCTGCTTACGCCCGACTGTGACGTGCAGATTGCCTGCGCTCTTCAACTGCGAGTTGCGCGGCTGCGACCGCTGTCGTTCTGACGGTCCGACGGTTTCCAATGCCGCATTGCTGCGCAGCGTGCGCTCGCAACGAGCCAATGCAGATGCACACCCAAGGCAATCTGCGCGTCGCAGTTGAGCGCAAGCAGCTGCAACGGGTCCCCGCCGTTTAACACGCTCCGCGCGGAGGACCGCGCTGCGCGTGGAGCGCTCGGCGCGAGGACGCGCTACGCGCATGCGGCCGCGACTGGCCGCGCGGAGCGGC
>JBJXHG010000039.1:0-122652 GCA_046160865.1 Planctomycetota bacterium
CGTCGTTCGACGATCCGAAGAAGTCCGCCAAGTATCGCGACGCGATCACGATCGAGAGCAAGGACGCGAAGACGCTCACGTCGTCCGTGCTCGGCGACGACGGCAAGTGGACGACGTTCATGACGGCCAGCTATCGCCGGACGAAGTAGCCTGCGCGCGGCACTTCGCGGACTGAAGAACGAATCGGCCGGAGGAGCGCGCGACGCACCGCGCATCAACGCTGGAAGTGGCTGGCCAACTACGCGGAGCGTGGTTGGCCGAGCCACCGGGCCAAGAGCTGCGCGAACCTGGCCGGATCCGCGAGCGGCGAGCCTTCCGCGAGCAACGCCTGCCCGTGCACGAGCTCGGCAGCTTCGCGGAACTCGTCCGAGCGCGGCTTCTCCGCGTGCAATGCGAGCAAGCGCTTCACCGCGCCGTGCTCGGGATTGAGCTCGAGCACGCGCTTTCCGTGCGGCACGTCTTGCCGCGCCGCGCGCAGGATCCGCTCCATGTTCGCCGACAGCTTGCCGGCTTCGTTCACGAGCACCGCCGGGCTGTCGGCGAGACGCGTCGAGTAGCGCACGTTCGCGATGTCCTCGCCGAGCGCTTCTTCGAGCGCGGCGAGAAACTCGCGGTGATCGCGCTCCAGGTTCTCGCGCACTTCCTTCGCCGCGCTCGAAGCGAGGTCGAGATCACCGCGGTCGATCGCTTGGATCGGCTTCTTGTCGAACTCGCGCACGCGCTCGACGACGAACTCGTCGACCGGCTCGGTGAGCAGCAGCACCTCGAAGCCGCGCGCGCGCAGCGGCTCCAAGTGCGGGGACGCCTCGAGCGCCTTGCGGTCCGTTCCGGCGAGCGTGTAGATCGCCTCCTGGTCGGGCTTCATGCGCGCGACGTACTCGTCGAGCGTCGAGGGCTCGTTCTCCTTGCCTTCGGCCGTCCACGTCGTGTCGAACAGCGCGATCTTCCGGATGCGTTGCTCGGGATCGTCGCCGACGTACATCCCCTCCTTCATCAGCACGCCGAAGGCGTTCCAGAAGCGGCGGTAGCGCTCGCGATCGCTCTCGAGCATCTGCGTGAGCGATTCCAAGACGCGTTTCACGAGGCGCTTCTGGATCTGGCGCACGGTTCCGCTCGCTTGCAGCACCTCGCGCGACACGTTGAGCGGCAGGTCCGACGAATCGACGACACCGCGCACGAAGCGCATCCACGCCGGCAGCAAGTCCGGCGAGTCGGGCAGGATCAGCACGCGCTTGACGTACAGCGCGATACGCGACTTCGCGGCGCCTTCGAACAAGTCGAACGGACGCTCGGCGGGGATGTAGAGCAGCGCCGTGTACTCGTTCGTGCCCTCGGCCTTGAAGTGGATCACGTCGAGCGGCGGCTCGGGATCGTGCGTGAGGTGACGGTAGAACTCGTCGTGCTCCGCGCGCTGGACGTCGTCCTTCGGCCGCGTCCACAGCGGCTTCATCGAGTTCAGCGTCTCGAGCTTCTGCTCCTCGCCGGCGCCCGTCTCGAGCTGAATCGGATACGCGACGAAGTCCGAGTAACGCTTCACGACGTCGCGGATCGTCCACTCCGACAGGAAGTCGGGATCGCCGGACTCGGGATCGTGCGGCCGCAGGTGGAGCGTCACGCGCGTGCCGTGCTGCTCGCGTAGGCCGGGCTCGAGCGTGTACTCGCCGCCGCCGTCCGACGTCCAACGCCACGCTTCGTCACCGCCGGCGCGCCGCGTGTCGACGACGACGCGCTCCGCGACCATGAACGACGAGTAGAAGCCGACACCGAACTGGCCGATCAGCGCCGGTGGTTGGGTCGTCTGCCCGGCCGGCGCAGGCTGCGCCACGTGCGCGGCCCGCGCACGAGCGAGGAACTCGCGCGTACCGGAGCGCGCGATCGTGCCGAGGTTCTGCGTCAGCTCGTCGCGCGTCATGCCGATGCCGTCGTCCTCGATCGACAGCGTGCGCGCGTCGCGGTCGAGCTCGATGCGGATCGAGCCGCCGTCACCCTTCAGCTCCTCGTGCGTCAGCGACTCGAAGTGCCGCTTGTCGATCGCGTCGCTCGCGTTGGACACCAGCTCGCGCAAGAAGATCTCGCGGTGCTTGTAGAGCGAGTGGATCATCAGACCCAAGAGCTCCTGCACCTCGGCTTGGAATCGCAGTGTTTCGGGCTGGCTGTTCTTCGTCGCGCTCATGGTGGGGATCCTCGTGCTGCCGTGCGGGGCCGGAATCGATCCGAGAGGGACCCGGCCGCCGCTCTGCGGGCGGAACATTTTGAGCAGCGCTCGCGCGCCATCAAGTGCCGCAGCGCCGTCTGCGTGACATTCGACGCTCGGGGTAAGATTCTCGCGGGGTCCACGGAGCCGGTGGAACGCGCGCAGCGCCGGCGCCGTCGAACAATCGACGATGAGCAAGGGGAACCGCTTGGGGCACTGGTCGGTGGCGGCACTCGCCGTATCCGCCGCGGCAGGTTTGTGCCTGCCCGCGCGCGTCGAGGGCTACAACTTCCTCGGCGGCTCGCTCGACCTCACGCAGCGCGACGTGCGCGTGTTCAACAATTTCGGCGACCTCAGCGCGAACGACAACACGACTCCCGATCCCGATTTCCCCGGAGCGCTCGGCGCGCCGCTCGCGATTTGGAAAGGCATCGTCGAATGGGGCAGCGAGCTCCACGGCAGCGGCTGGGGCGATCCGCACCAAGGCGGTGATCTCGGCTCCGGCGGCGCGAACTTCGATGCGAGCTGGCAAGGACTCGCGAGCGGCGTCGGCGGCGTCGACGACAACATCGTCTCCGAGCTCTCGGGCAACGGGCTCGGCACGTTCGCGTTCTGCGAGATCCCGATCGCCGACGGCTGGCGCATCCGGTTCTGGGAGCTGCCGTACGTCCTCGAAGACGGGCCCGGCCGATTCCCCCACCTGCCGCAGCGCACCGACATCCAGGGCATCTTGACGCACGAGTACGGGCACGCGCTCGGTCTCGCGCACACGAACGTGTTCGGCTCGACGATGTTCGCCGGCGCGGATCAGGATTCCGTCATCGGGTTGCGCTCGATCGCCGCCGACGACATCGCGGGCGTCCAAGCGCTCTACGGCGTGCGCGCGGCGACCAAGCCGCGCGTGGAGACGTACGCGCTCGCGGGCAACACGCTCACGATTCGGGGCGCGCACTTCGCACCCGCTGCGAACGAGGTGTGGTTCACCGACGGATCCGGCGTTGGCGACGGCACGCCGTTGAAAGTCGCGGGACTGCCGTCCGCGAACAACGGAACCGAGATCACGCTCGTGATCCCCGCGCTCGCCGCGAACGGTGACCTGCTCGTCAAGGTTCCCGGCAGCGGCAACGCCGACCTCTCCAATGCGTTTCCGTTCGACGCGCAGGTCGAACCGTGCCGCGTGCCGAAGGTGTACGGCCAAGCGAAGCTCACGTCGCTCGCGACGCTGCCGCTCTTGCGACCGCACGGCCGACCGCGCGTGTCGACGCCAGGCTTCGAGCTGAAGCTCGCGGGCGCGATTCCCGGCGCGCGCGCGGTGCTCTTCTACGGCCAGACGAGCGCGTCGCTCCCGTTCCAAGGCGGAACGCTGCTCGTCGGCGGAGCGCAAGTGCGTGCGGGCCGCGCGATCGTCGATCCGCTCGGCTCGGCGCGCTTTCCGATCGCAGTCGAGGCCGCGCTGGTCGGCACGACGCGCTACTACCAAGCACGCTTCGTGGACGCGGCGGACGCGTTCGGAGTCGGGCTCAGCGACGGCGTCGAAGTGACGTTCTGCCCTTAGAGCCCGTCTTAAAACCTCGCCGTGCTCTCAGCGCGCGTCCGAGCAGCTCGTGGTGAAGGCTGCGGGCTAGTCGCATTTCTCACCACATCCTGCTGCGTGCGCGCCAACTCGCTCGGACCGGCGTTGTTGGATCGGAATCGATCCTTGCTGACCAACTAGGTCACCTCCGGTCGATTCCGATGCCACGCCTTGCTCCGAACGCGCTGGCGCAACCTCGCGACGGACGTGGTGAGAAATGCGGGCCAGCCCGCGATCGACGCGGGCGCCGAGACTTCGTTGATGGCGCGCGCCGGTGAACGACGGCCGCACGTCCCGGCGCCGGTCTCTAGCCGAGCTGCGTCCGCATGTCGATCGGCCCCGTGAGCGTGCGGTGCACCGGGCACTTGTTCGCGATCTCGAGCAGGCGCGCGCGTTGCTCGAGGTCGAGCGCGCCTTCGAGCTCGATCGTGCGCTCGATGTGCTCGCCCGCGTCGTCCTTCCAATGACGGAGCGCGACGCGCACGTCCTCGAGCGGCCACTGCTTGCGGCGCGCGTACATCGACACGGTCATCGACGTGCACGCGCCGAGCGCGGCGAGGAGCAGCGCGTGCGGAGCGGGTCCGCGATCGGTGCCGCCGCTCGACAGCGGCTCGTCGGCGAGGAGCGTGTGCTCGCCGGCGCGGATCTCCTGCACGAACCCTGCTGACGAACCGCGCACGCTAACGCGCGTGCCGGAAGCCGTGTCGCTCATCGCAACTCCTGCTCTGTTGCCGCGTGGAGCCCCGCGCGCGGTCGGATGGCCGGGCCCGGACCTGCGAGCACCGTGACCTTGCCCCGTGCCGAGAGCTTGCCGCACGACACGCTCACGTCGTACTCGCCCGGCGCGACGAACTGCTTCTGGCCGAGGTCGGAGTTCGGGTCCGGCAGTCGGTCGTAAGGCTCGCGCTCGAGGTCCCACACCGCGCGGTTCAGGCCCGGACGATGTGTGCCCGTGATCTCGCGCACCGTCTTGCCCCGCGAATCCGTGACCCGGATTTTCACGTCGTCGCCGGTGTAATCGCGCAGCCAGTACGTGATGCGCGCGCCCATCGGCGGGTTCGCCGCGACGAAAGCGCGCTCGGTCCACACGCCGTCGAGTGGGAGCAAGAGACGTGGTTTTGCCGCGGGCACGTCGAAGAGATGCAGCGGCGCGTCGAGCACCGCTTGTGTGAGCGCGCCGATCGGCGCGGCGTCGTCCAGGACATAAATCGACCGGCCGTGCGTGCCGGCGATCAGGTCGTGCTCGCGCGGATGGACGAAGAGGTCGTGGACGGGCACGGTCGGCAGCGACTGGCCGTTGAGCTTCACCCAGCGCGCGCCCGCGTCGATCGACACGAACGCGGACGTCTCGGTGCCGGCGTACAGCACCGCCGGATTGCGCAGGTCTTCGCGCACGACGAGCACGGGCGCGTCCTGGGGCAGATCGCCCGTGATCGACGCCCATGTTTTGCCGCCATCGCGCGTCGCGACCACGTTCGGTGTCATCACGTCGCTGCGGTGGCCGTCGATCGCGACGTAGCACACCTGCGCATCGTGGCGCGAGGGCTCGACGCGCGCGACGTACAGACCGTTCGTCTGCGGAGGCGTGACGTCGCTCCACGTGCCGCCGCCGTCGACGGTCACGTGCACGCGGCCGTCGTCGCTGCCCGCCCAGAGCACGCCCTTCACGCGCGGCGACTCGGCGAGCGACACCAGGGTGCCGTGTGTCTCGGCGTTCGAGCCGACGGTGTCGACGCGGTCGACGATGGCGCGGGTGAGATCGCCGGAGATCTTCTCCCAGCGATCGCCGCCGTCGAGCAATCGGAAGACGGAGTTGCCGCCCATGTACAGCGTCGTCGGCTCGCCGGGCTTCACGTGCGGCGACACGAAGAACGGCGTGTTCCAGTTGAAGCGGAAGCGCCGCTCGCCCTCCTTCGGCGACGGCGCGATCGTGCGCAGGACTCCCGTGTCGAGGTGGATGCGTACGAGCCCGCCGCCTTGGCTCTCGGCGTACACGACGTTGCGGTCGCCGGGATCGAACGCGACGTGAAACCCGTCGCTGCCGTACACGCTCGTCCAATGCTGGTTCAGGATGCCGCCCGCGGACGGCGTTCCGTCGAAGTTCGAGACTTCGAACATCGTTGCGCTCGGCCCCATCCACGAGCCGTTGTCCTGCAGCCCGCCGGCGATGCGGTACGGCTCCGAGAGATCGGCGGCGACGTTGTAGAACTGCCCGACGGCGAGGTGGCTCAAGAAGTCCCACGTCTGCGCGCCATCGTGCGAGACGTAGATGCCGCCGTCGCTGCCGGAAACGATGTGATCGGGATCGGCGGGATCGATCTCGAGCGCGTGGAAGTCGACGTGCGGCTTGCGCGAGCCGCCGGCGCGCAGCGTCTTGCCGCCGTCGTCGGAGATCCAGACTTGCCAGCCGAGCACGTACACGCGCTCGGCGTTCACTGGATCGACGCGCACCCTCGAGAAGTAGAACGCGCGCGGCGTGTACGCGTGCACGCGCGTCCACGTCTCGCCGCGGTCGTCGGAGCGGAACAGCCCGCCGGCGCGGCTCTCGTCCTCGAACGGCTCGCCGAGGCGACCACCGAGATCGGACTCGACGACTGCGTACAGCGTGCGCGGGTCCTTGGCGAAGAGGCCGATGCCGATGCGGCCGGTCTGCGACGGCAGTCCGCCGGCGAGCTTCTTCCACGTCGCGCCGGAATCGTCGGAGCGGTACATGCCGCCGTTCGGTCCACCGCTCGCGAAGCTGTACGCGGTGCGCCGCCGCATGTACATCGCCGCGTAGACGGTCGACGGCTGCTTCGGATCGATCACGACGTCGCACGCGCCGGTGTCCGCGTCGATCGAGAGCACGGCCTTCCACGTCTTGCCACCATCGGTGGTCTTGAACACGCCGCGCTCGGCGTTCGGTCCCCACAGGTGGCCGAGCGCGGCCGCGAAGCACACGTCGGGATCGCGCGGATCGACCGCGATCGACGGGATGTCGTGCGAGTCGGCCAGACCAGCGTGCGCGAACGTCCCACCGCCGTCGGTCGATCGATACATCCCGCGACCCCACGACGAGCTGTTGCGTCCGTTGCCCTCGCCGGTGCCGACCCAGACGATCTTCGCGCGCCCGTTCTTCTCGCGCTCTGCTTGCGGCGTCGCGCTGTCTTCGCTCCAGCCGGGCCACGTCGCGGGAGCATCGACGACCGCCACCGATCCGATCGACGAAGTGGCTTGGTCGTCGAACACGGGCGCGAACGTCGTGCCCGCGTTCGTCGTCTTCCACAGCCCACCGGTTCCGAAGCCGACGTAGAAGGTCTTCGTCGTGCCGGGCGCGAAGGCGATCGCAGCGACGCGGCCGCCCATGTTCGCCGGTCCGACGCTGCGCCACGGGAGCCCGCGCAAGTCCTCTTCGCGCAACGTGCGCGAGCCTCGGATCGCCGCGGCCGTGGTCGGAATCGGCGCGGTACTCGCAGCGTCCGCCTCCGGAACAGCGTCCGTGCGCTGCGTGCGAGCGGTGGAGCGCTGGCCTTCGCTCGCGCGTTCCTGCGATGCGCAGGCCATGAGAATTACGAGGCACATCAGCGTGCCCACGTAGATGGAACGGGGATGCATCGGAGATTCTCCGCGGTTGTCGGAACTGCGTCGCGCGGCCGTCGTGCACATCGAAGTACGGAGCGAACGGCTGCGCGCGGAGGCGATAGGATGTCGCACGTCGCGCGCAAGCGCGACCTTCTCGTACATGGGTACCACCGAGCAACCGTCGAGCTCCCAGGCCTCCGTCGCGCGCGCCGCGATCGGTTACACGGCGATGGTCGTGCTCACCGTCGTCGCATTCTTCTGGGTGCGTTCCTACGGCGAGACGTTGAGCGCGCCGGATCCGCTCGTCGAGCGCCTGACCGGCGTGAAGGGCGCACGCGCGGATCTCCTGGCGCGCATCCTTTTCGCGCTCGCGGCCGTGATCGTCGTCGGCCAGCTCCTGGCGCGCTTGTTCAAGCGCATCGACCAGCCGCCCGTGATCGGCGAAGTGGTCGCGGGCATCCTGCTCGGCCCGTCGCTGCTCGGCCACGACTTCTCGCAGAAGATCCTGCCGACCGAGATCGCGCCGGCGCTCGGCATCATCGCGCAGTTCGGCGTGATCCTCTACATGTTCGTGATCGGGCTCGAGCTCGATCCGAAGCGCATCAAGGGACGCGTGCATTCCACGGTCGCCACCTCGCACGCGAGCATCCTGGCGCCGTTCCTGCTCGGCGCGATCTTGGCGCTGTGGCTCTACCCGCGCTATTCGAGCAGCGACGTGTCGTTCACGAGCTTCGCGCTGTTCCTCGGCGTGGCGATGTCGATCACCGCGTTCCCGGTGCTCGCGCGCATCCTCAGCGACCGGAAGCTGGCGCGCACCGAGCTCGGCGTCATCGCGCTGAGCTGCGCTGCGACGGACGACGTCACGGCGTGGTGCTTGCTCGCGCTCGTGGTCGGCGTCGCGAAGGCAGAGGTCGACTCCGGCTTCTTCGTGGCGATCGGCGCGGTCGCCTACATCGGCCTGATGATCTTCCTCGCGCGCCCGCTGCTGCGACGCTACCTGTCCAGCACGCACGAGGGCGGTGTTCCACGCGGCCTCATCGTCGCGACGTTCATCGCGCTGCTCTTCTCGACGATGGCGACGGAGCTGATCGGGATCCACGCGATCTTCGGCGCGTTCCTGCTCGGCGTGATCATCCCGCACGACAGCTCGCTCGCGCACACGCTGACGCGCCAGCTGGAGTCGGTCGTGACGATCCTCTTCCTGCCCGCGTTCTTCGCCTACACGGGCATGCGGACGCGGATCGACCTCGTCGATTCGAGCACCGATTGGCTCGTGTGCGCCCTGATCATCTTCGTGGCGACGCTCGGGAAGTTCGGCGGCTCGTACGTCGCGGCGCGGCTCACGGGGATCCAGCCGCGCATGGCGGCGGCGCTCGGCGCGCTGATGAACACGCGCGGGCTGATGGAGCTGATCGTCCTCAACGTCGGGCTCGACCTGCAGGTCATCTCGCCGAAGATCTTCTCGATGATGGTGATCATGGCGCTCGTCACCACGATCATGACCGGACCGGCGCTGAAGCTGTTCCTGCGCGACCGAGCCGGCGAGGAGCACGCCGCGGCTGCGCGCGCGCCCTAGCAGCCCGTGGTGAAAGTCATTCGGCCCGAAAGCCGTCCGTTCGCGCCGGCACGGCGTCGCTCGATCCTCGGCGAGTCTTGACGATTCGCCTGCGGTCTCGCTCCTTGCTCTGAAGCGAACGGACCACCTTCGCGCTCGAAGCACTTTCACCACGGGCTGCTAGAGTCCTGCGTCGGAAGCTCACCGCCAACTCCGAGAACGAAGCCTCGCTCGCCGCACTGCCATGGAACTACATCTCGACGCTCATCCGCTGCTCGACGCCGGCGTGTTCACGTGCGAGTTCGCGTCGAACCTCGAACACACGCCGACTCCGGCGAGCGTGCTCGCGCTCTTGCGCGCAGGCGCCGACGCGCCGCTGCTCTCGAGCGACGAAGTGCGGCGCGCGATCCGCGACCTCCTTCGGCACGGCGGCTACAAGCCGACGGGACGTGGCAAGCCGGCGAGCGAGTACCTGCTGGGCGCCGCGGCCGACGGACCGCTGCCGTCGATCAATTGTGCTGTCGACGTCTGCAACGCCGTCTCGCTCCACAGCGGTCTCCCGATCAGCGTCATCGACCTCGATCTCGCGCGCGAATCGCTGCGGATCGCCGTAGCGGACGAAACCGCGTCGTACGTCTTCAACGCATCGGGTCAGTCCATCCATCTCGGCGGATTGCTGTGCTTGTTCGACGCGGACGGGCCGTGCGCGAACGGAGTCAAGGACGCGCAACGCACGAAGACGAGCGCGAGCACGCGCCGCACGCTCTCGGTCGTGTGGGGCACACGCGCGCTCGACGGGCGCACGGCGCACACCGTGCGCTGGTACCGCGACCTGCTCGAGACCTGCGGTGCGCGCACGCACGCCGTGCCGGGCTGAGGCGAAACCTGCCCTGGCCTACGCGAGCAACTGGTAACGACATGGCGCGACGTCGCATCGGTCCTCGCGCGGTCGTGCTCGTCGGCATCGGCGCGCTCGTGTCGCTCGAGATCGGTCTGCGCACGTTCGGTAGCTTTCGCAACCAGACGCAATCGGAGTCGGACGCAGAGCTCGGCTACCGTTTGCTCCCCGAGCAGTCGTTCCGCACCGCGCGGGGCACCGAGGTGCGCACGAACTCCGCGGGTTTTCGCGATGGCGCATGGACCCAGTCGAGCTCGGCTGCCGACATCGCGGTGCTCGGCGACTCGGTCGCGTTCGGGCAAGACGTCGACGAGCGCGCGCTGTGGTGCCGCGTGCTCGAGCGCAGTGTGCGGCTGTCCAGCGCTCCGTCGACGCCGGCGTACGTCGTGCGCAACTACGCGGTGCCCGGGTATACGCTCGAGCAGATGGCGCGTCTGTGGGAGACGAGCGTGCGCGCGCACCGACCGAACATCGTGATCGTGTGTCTCGCGCCGTACTCGATCCGTCCGATGCGCGAGCGCTCGGATCCCGCGCGGGTCCCGTTGCGCCGATTCCTGCAACGCACCGCGACGTACGAATTGGCCGAGCGCTGGTGGCGCAGGCTGGATCGTGCGAACGCTCCGGAAGAAGTTCTGCGTGCGGAGCTCGACCTGCGCGCTGATCCGTTCGCGAGCGAGAACCGCGTGTGGTGGGATCGCGCGCTGGCGCGCCTCGACGCATTGCAGCGCGACGTCGCGGCGAACGGCGGGCGTCTCGTGCTCGTCGCCACGCCGATCGTCGAGCACGTCGTAGCGCCGCCAGCCGACTCGCCGTTCGCCGTGTGGGCGAGCTCGGTGCCCGGTGTCGCGTGGATCGATCCGGCCGAGGATCTGCGCCGTGCGATGCAGCCGCTGCTCGTTGCGCTGCGCGAGTCGGGCACGCCGTGGACGCGCGTGTGGAATCGTTTCGAGCGCGACGAATCCTGGCAGCGCTTCGCCGACTCGTCGGCGTTCTTCTTCGACGATCCCTGGCACCTGACCGAGCTCGGTCACCGCGTCGTCGGCGCGACGATCGCGCGCGAGCTGGGTCTCTGAGCGCAGCGCCACCACCGGATTCGCCGATTGGCTGACTCGAAAACGCGCTGTGCTCCGTGGTCCGTGGCGTCGCGGCCGTCTTGGCCGCGTTCCACATCGGATGTAGAGTCGACTCACGGGAGGGTTGCGTGAAAGCGGTCTGGTTCGATCGACATGGAGGCCTCGACGTCCTGCGCTACGGGGACGTGCCGGATCCAGAGGCCGGTCCGGGTGAAGTCGTGCTGCGCATCGAAGCGGCGGCGTGCAACTTCAACGACATCTGGGCCCGGCGCGGCTTGCCACGCGTGAGCTTGCCGTTGCCCCACATCTCGGGGACCGATGCCGCCGGCGTCGTCGTCGCCGTCGGCGCGGGCGTCCACGACGTGCACGTTGGCGACGAAGTGATCACGTATCCGGTCAACGCGTGCCGCACGTGCCCCGCGTGTTTGTCGGGTCGTGAGGTGTTTTGCCGGCAGATGAAGATCTGGGGCTTTCAGACCGGACCGTTCGACGGCTCGTACGCGCAGTTCGCGAAGGTGCAGGTCGCGCAGGTACACCCGAAGCCCAAGCACCTTTCGTGGGTGGAAGCCGCGGCTACGACGACGTCGCTCCTCTCCGTGTGGCGCATGCTGGTGACGCGCGCACAGACGCTGCCCGGCGATCGCGTTTTGATTTGGGGCGCGAGCGGAGGCACGGGCTCGTTCGCGATCCAGCTCGTGCGCGCGCTCGGCGCCGTGCCGATCGCCGTGACGAGCTCGCGCGCGAAGGCCGCGTTCTGCGAAGAGATGGGCGCGGAGCACGTGGTCCTCTCGAACGACGGCGACGTGCTCGCGCAAGTGCGCCGGCTCACGAACGGCGTCGGCGTCGACGTCGTGTTCGACCACGTCGGCGAGACGACCTGGCCGATCAGCATCGAGTGTCTGCGCTGGGGCGGGACGCTCGTGATCTGTGGCGCGACCGAGGGCCACTTCGCGCAGACCGACCTGCGCTACTTGTGGAACAAGCAGCTGAGCTTCCTCGGCTCGCACATCGGCACGCATGCCGAGTGGATGCAGGCCTTGCGCCTCGTCGAGAGCGGCAAGATCCGCCCGCCGGTGCGCCAGGTCTATCCGCTCGAGGATCTCGCCGAAGCGCAGCGCGCGATGGAGTCGCGCGGCATCCTCGGCAAGATCGCGATCCAGGTGAGCTGATGGCGACGCGCGCGTGAACGCCGGAACTCCCGTCGGACCACGCGGGTTGGCCGCTCGATCATGAAGAACATCCGCATCGGCCCACGCACGGCGGTGCTGCTCGTCGCAGCCGTCGTCGTCGTGACGGAGGTCGGATTGCGCGCGACCGGCCGCTTCGTCGTCGAGGCGCGCTTCGAGCCGAGCGCGCGCTATGGCCATCGCTTGGTCGGCGAGCAAGAGCGGAAGAGCGCGCGCGGCGTTGCCGTCCGCATCAACTCGGCTGGCTTTCGCGATCGTGAGTGGACCGACGCGGACAGGAGTGGAGTGCGGATCGCCGTGCTCGGCGACTCGGTCAGCTTCGGCCACGACGTCGCCGAGGATCGGGTCTGGTGCCGTCTGCTCGAGTCGAGCCTGCGCGCGCGCGAGGCCGTGCGCGAATCGGCGGGCCGCCACATCGTCGTGCAGAACTTCTCGGTGCCGGGTTACGGCATCGAGCACAGCGCGCGCGTTTTCGACGACGTCATCGCTCCGACGCGACCCGCGCTGGTCGTGATCACGGTGGCGCCGTACGCCATCCCGCCGCTCGAGGAGCGCCACGAACCCGCGCTCTCCGCGGTGCGGCGCTGGATTCAGCGCACGGCGATCGTCCAGTGTGTCGCCCGCGCGCGCGGACGAACGGAGCCCGAGCCGCCCGTCGACCGTCTGCGCGTCGATGCCGAAACGACGCCAGGCTCGCCCGTGGTTGCAGACGCCGCACTGTGGGATGCCGCACTCGCGCGCATCGACGGCATTCGGCGCGAACTCGAGCGCACGAACGGCCGCCTGGTGCTCGTGTCGACACCGCTGGTCGACGCGACGATCGAAACGCGACCGGCGTCGCGCTTCGAGACGTGGGCGAGCGCGCACCCAGACGTCGTGTGGATCGATCCCACGCGCGCATTGAGCGCGGCCATGGAGCCCTTGCTGAACGAGATGAAGGAACGGGAGCTCGTGCTCAGCGACGTGTGGACGCCGCTCGCTGCGAACACACGGCTCGCGCACGCGGACTCGGCGGTGTTCTTCCTGGACGACGCCTTCCACCTGAACGCGCGCGGGCATCAAGTCGTGGCCGGAGTGGTCGAGCGCGCGCTGGCGCAGGCTGGCGTACCGTGAGTTCGAAGCCCCTGCACTGCGGGCGAGCGATCGAGGTGCGATTCGAATGAGCGGAACGAGTCACGCTTTCGCCGCGATTCGCGCCTGGGGCAAGCACACGCCGTCGCAGGTGCTCACGAACGCGGCGCTGATCGAGCGCTTCGGCCTCGCGATCGATCCCGAGTGGATCGAATCGCGCACCGGCATCCAAAGCCGGCATTGGCTCGCGGAAGGCGAGACGACTTCGGACATGGCGGTCGCCGCCGCGCGCGTGATTCTCGCGCGCGCGCAGGTGGACGCGCGCGATCTCGATCGCATCGTCCTCGCCACGATCTCTCCGGACCATCCGAGCCCGTCGACCGCAACGATCGTCGCACGCAAGCTAGGCGCGCGTTGCCCGGCCTTCGATCTCTCGGCGGCGTGCGCCGGGTTCCTGTACGCGCTCGACAGCGGAGCCGCGAGCATCGCACGCGGCGAGCAGCGCGTCCTCGTGCTCGCGGCCGACGCGCGCAGTCGCTACATCGATCCGACGGACGTGCGCTCGATCGTGCTGTTCGCCGACGGAGCCGCGGGCGTGCTGCTCGAGCCGGCCGCGCAGCCCGGGCTCGTCGCCGTGCATCTCGGCGCGGAAGGCCGCGAGAGCATGGGGGCGCACGTGCCGGCCGGCGGCGCGAAGCGACCCGCGACGCACGCGACCGTCGACGCGCGCGAGCATTTCCTGCGCATCGACTCCCGCGCGGAGATCTTCGACCTGTTTGTGCGCTTCACACGCGAGGCGTGCACCGCCGTGCTCGCGCGTGCGCACCTCGCGCTCGACGACATCGACCTCTTCATCACGCACCAAGGCAACGCGCTCATGGTGCAGGCCGTACTCGACGACCTCGGCCTTCCGCCCGAGCGCGCGGTGAAGGACGTGACGCACCACGGCAACACCTCCGGCGCGACGGTGCCGATCGCGCTGGCCGAAGCGCTCGATTCGGGCCGCATCCACGCCGGATCCAAAGTGTTGTTGACCGCGGTCGGAGCGGGCTACACCTTTGGCGCTGCGGTCCACCAGTTCTGACGATGACGACTCGAACCCAAGAGCTCGCCGACCGTACGGCCATCGTCACCGGCGCCGGCCGTGGCATCGGGCGCGCGATCGCGCGCGAGCTCGCGCGCAGCGGCGCGCGTGTGTGTGTGGTGGGCCGCCAACGCGCACGCTTGGAGGAGACCTGCGCCGCGATCACATCGGCCGGCGGAGTCGCCGTCTTCGTCGTCGCCGATCTCCGCGATCCGCTTTCCGGCGCGCTCACGAGCGAGCTCGCGCGCGCGGACGTCCTCGTGAACAACGCCGCCGACTTCGCGCCGTACGGACCGCTCGAGTCGATCTCGATCGACGACACGCAGCGGGTGCTCGACACGATCGTGTCGGCCACGCTGCGGCTGACGGCGCGTGTGCTCCCCGGCATGAAGCAGCGCGGGTTCGGCCGCATCGTGAACATCGGGTCCGTCGCTGCCGAGCTCGGTGCCGAGCGCCAAGTCGTGTACGCGACGGCGAAGTCCGCGCTGTACGGCATGACGAAGAGCGTCGCGCTCGAAGGCGCGGCGCACGGAGTCACGTGCAATCTGCTCGACCTCGGGTTGATCGAGACGGAGCGCATCTCCGAAGCGATGCCGCCCGGGATCCGCGCGCAGCTCGTGCAGCGAACGCCGATGGCGCGCGCGGGAACGCCGGAAGAGGTCGCAGCCGTAGCCGCGTTCCTCGCGTCGTCGCGCGCGAGCTTCATCACGGGCGCGCGCATTCCGGTCTCGGGTGGCCTCGGTCTCGGACTCTTTCCGCACGGCTTCGGCGCGGACGCCGGCGATCGGTGAGGCGCGCGTGAGGATCGGTCATTGGCTCGCGCGCAGCGCGCGGCACCACGGCCAGCACGAAGCCGTCCGCGACGACGACGGCGCGTGCACGTACGCCGAGCTCGCGGCGCGCGTCGGGTCACTCGCCGCAGGGCTCGCGCGCGCCGGCACGCAGCGCGGCGATCGCGTCGCGGTCGTCGCGAAGAACCGCCGCGAGTTCGTCGAGCTCTACTTCGCGGCGGCGGAAGTCTCGGCCGTGCTCGTGCCGCTCAACTGGCGGCTGCGGCCCGACGAGCTGCGCGCGCTGATCGAGGACGCGACCGCGCGCGTCGTGATCGCCGAGAGCGAGTTCGCGACCGCGCTCGGCGACTGCGGCGAGCAGCGCTTCGTGCTCGGAGCGGCCGTCGCGAGCTGGAAGCCGTTCGAGGAACTCTGCGTGCGCGCGTCGCACGGTCACGATCCCTTCGGTGACGACGGCGAGGTCGCCGTGCAGATGTACACGAGCGGGACGACCGGGCGCGCCAAGGGCGCGTTGCTCACACACCGCAACATCGTCGCGATGACGCACAGCTGGCTGCTCGAGATGCCGCTCGCGCCGCGCACCGACCATTTCCTCCAGGTGACGCCGCTGTTCCACGTCGGCGCGCTCTTGATGACGATGTCGTGCGTCGCATCGGGCACGCCGCTGCGGCTCCTGCGCGAGTTCGTGCCGGGCGCCGCGGTCGAGGCGCTCGAGCAGGAGCGCATCACGCACGCGCTGTTCGTGCCGTCGATGATCCAGTGGATCCTCTCCGAGCGGGCGATCGAGACGCGCCGCTTCGACGCGCTGCGCATGATCGTGTACGGAGCCGCGCCGATGCCGCCGGATCTGCTCGCGCGCGCGATCACGATCTTCGGCTGCGCGTTCTTGCAGGGCTACGGACTGACGGAGACGGCCGGCGTGCTCACGACGCTGCGTCCCGAAGATCATCGCGACGACGATCCCGTTCGCTTGCGCGCGCGACTCACGTCGGCCGGTCGCGCCGTGTCGTGCTGCGAGTTGCGCGTCGTCGACGCGACGGGACGCGAGGTGCAACCCGGCGAGGTCGGCGAGATCGTCGCGCGCGGCGACAACGTGACGCCGGGCTACTGGAAGAACGAGCCCGGCACGCGCGAAGCGCTGCGCGACGGCTGGTTCCACACCGGTGATCTCGCGACGTGCGACGCCGACGGCTATCTCACGATCGTCGATCGGTTGAAGGACATGATCCTCGTCGGCGGCGAGAACGTGTATCCGCGCGAGATCGAGGACGTGCTGCGCACGCACCCCGCCGTACAGGACGCCGCCGTCATCGGCATTCCGCACGACGTGTGGGGCGAGGAGGTGCTCGCGCTCGTCGTCGCGCGTGCCACCGTCGACGAGCGCACGCTCGTGCGGCACTGCCGCGACCGGCTCGCGCGCTTCAAGTGTCCGACGAAGGTCGAGTTTCGCGCCGAGGTCCCGCGCAATGCGGCGGGGAAGGCGCTCAAGAAAGAGCTGCGCGATCCATACTGGGCTCAGCGCGCGCGGAGAGTGTGATGGACGGCTCGAGCCTCGACGTGTTCGTGATCACACTGCTCGAAGAAGCGACGCAGTCGTTACCCGGCACGATCGGCGAGGACGCCGACCTGCGCACGCTCGACGGTTGGGACTCGATGGGCATGGTGATGTTCATGGGCCTGCTCGACGAACGCGCCGGCGCGGAGCTCACGGTGCACGAGCTGCGTAGTTGCGAGACGCCGCGCGAACTCGCGCGCAAGATCGCGGAGAAGCGCGGCGCGTGAGCGTGTCGCTCGAGCGCGCGCGCGGGCTGCGCATCGTCGGCACGGGGATCGCGCTGCCGTCGGATCTCGCGGACAGGCCGCGCGTCGCGGGACGCATCTCGAACGACGAGCTCTACCGTGCGCTCTTCGGGGCGCGCTGGCAGGCCGAGCTCGCGCAACGCGGCTGGACGGCCGGCGGACCTCGAGAGCGCTACGGCATCGAGAGCCGCGAGTGGCTGCACCTCGTCGGAACACCGTTGCACGACGACGCGCTCGACGCCGGCGACCTCGCGACCCTCGCGGCACGCCGCGCGCTCGAAGACGCCGGTGCGACGGGCGCGTCGGTCGACATCCTCGTCGCTGCGACGTCGACACCGCCGCGCATCACGAGCACGCTCGCCGCGCGCGTCGGCGTTGCGGTCGGCTGCCGCGGCGCGTGTCTCGATGTGCGCGCGGGCGGCGCCGGCGGACTCGCGGCATGGATCACCGCCGCACGCATGCTCGGCGGAAGTGCACGCCGTGCGCTCGTCGTCGCCGCGGAAGCGTCGTCGCACTATCTCGACGCCGGCGAGCCGGGGATCGCGGCGGTGTACGGCGATGCTGCCGGCGCGCTCGTCGTCGACGTCGATCCGAGCTGCGAGGGCGGACTGCTCCTCGCGCGCTTCGAGCGGCGCGATCCAACCGGTGTTCCGTTCACCGTTCCTACGCCGTTGCCGCCGCGTATCAGCGCGACCGATGTGCGCGCCTTTCGCTTCCAGCATCCCAACGCCGCGTATACCGCGCTCGTCGAGGCGACGTGGCACGACACGCTGTCCGCGTTCGCAGGCATCGACGTCGACGTGTTCGTGCCGTACGCCGTCACGTCCGCGCAGGTCGAGCGCGCGTGCGCGACGCTCGGCATCACCGCCGAGCGCACGGTCCATCGGCTCGCGGATCTCGGCTGCACCGGCGCGGCCGGTCCGCTCGTCCATGTCCATACCGCACGCCACCGAGCGGAGTGGAGGCGCGATGCCGTGCTCGCGTCCGCTGCGGTCGCCGGCGGTGTCACGAGTGTCGCGCTCGCGTGGCGATCGTGACGCGCGGTAGGCTGGGCCCGATGAGGCGCGTGCACGGAAGCCAAGCCTGCATTTCTCACCACGTCCGTCGCGAGGTTGCGTCGACGCCTCGCTCCGAACGGGCCGGTGAATCCTCGCGACGGACGTGGCGAGAAATGCTGGCTCGCTCGCCCCGGTCGTGACCGGACGGGCGCGCCGCGCGCTGCGATCGACGTCGCGAGTCGTCCAGAATCTTTTTCGGACGCGCGCGCCGCCTTGAGTCGACTGTTCCGTCCGTCCGATCCAGGGAGCTCCCGGTCCCGTATCGAGAGGTGCACCCATGATCACGATGGAAGAACTGTTGGCGCTGATGGTGCGCCAAGGCGGCTCGGACCTTCACATCTCGGTGAACTCGCCGCCGCGCATTCGCATCGACGGCGAGCTCATGCCGGTCGAGCACAACGCGCTCAACGCCGAGGAGACGCGTCGACTCGCGACCAGCGTGCTCGCCTCCGATCAAATCGCGAAGCTCGACCGAGAGCTCGAGCTCGACTGCTCGTTCGGCCTCGAAGGCAGCGGGCGCTTCCGCGCGAACGTGTTCTACCAGCAGGGCGCAGTCGCAGCGGTGATGCGCTCGATTCCGAACAACACGCCGGACTTCGCGCGCCTCGGCATGCCCATTCCGGTGTGCGAGCGCATCTGCAACATGAACGCGGGACTCGTGCTCGTGACCGGCGCCACCGGCTCGGGCAAGTCGACGTCGCTCGCCGCGATGATCGACTACATCAACAAGAACCAGCAGGGTCACATCGTCACGGTCGAGGACCCGGTCGAGTTCACGCACCGCCACCAGAAGTGCGTCGTCACGCAGCGCGAAGTCGGCGCGGACACCCAGTCCTTCCAGCGCGCGCTGAAGAGCATCCTGCGTCAGGACCCCGATTTCGTGCTGGTCGGCGAGCTCCGCGACCACGAGACGATCGAGGCCGCGCTCACGCTCGCCGAAACCGGACACCTGACGTTCGCCACGCTCCACACGTCTGACGCCGTGCAAACGATCAACCGCATGATCGACGTGTTCCCGAGCCACCAGCAAGCGCAAGTGCGCACGCAGATCTCGTTTTCGCTCGAGGCCGTGTTCTGCCAGCAGCTCTTGCCGCACTCCAGCGGCCGCGGTCGCGCGATGGCGGCCGAGATCATGCTCGCGACACCGGCGGTCCGCGCGCTGATCCGCGACGGCAAAGGACACCAGATCTACTCGCAGATCCAGACCGGCGCCCGCCTCGGCATGCGCACGATGGCGCAGTCGCTCGCGGAACTCGTGCGCAACGGCAAAGTGACGATGGCCGCAGCCGAGCGCGCGATCAGCGATCCGTCCGAGCTCCGCACCCTGGTGCGGGCGGCGTAGCGCGATGGTGCGAGTCTCCGGCAAGATTCGACGTCTCATCGTCGACGCAGGTCTCGTCACCGACGAAGCCTGGAACAAGGCGCGCGACGGCGGCGGCAACATCATCGAGGGGCTGATCTCGAGCAACGCGCTCGACGAGACCGCGCTGTTGGAAGCGCTCGGTCGCGCGGCCGGCATTCCGCCCGTCGAGCTCTCGCGCGTCACTCCCGATCCGTCGGCGGTGCAGTGCTTGCCGCAGGAGACATGCCTCGAGTACGGCATCCTCCCGCTCACGAAGAACGGCGACATCCTCACGATCGCCGTCGCCGATCCGTTCGACGTGCTGCTCCTCGACGACTTGCGCCGGCGCGCGGGTTGTCAGATTCGGCAGATCGTCAGCCATCCCGTCTCGATCAAGCGCGCACAGGAGAAGGTCTATCAGACTGGCGCGCAGCAGGTGGAATCACTGCTCGGCGAAGTCGCCGGCGCCGGCGACCTCGAGGTCAAAGTCGACAAGGAGGCCGCGGATTTGGAGATCGGCGCCGCGTCGGGCGAGGACGCTCCGGCGGTGAAGCTGATCAACCTCGTGCTCCTGCGCGCGTTGAAAGAGAAGGCGAGTGACATCCACCTGGAGCCCGGCGACAAGACGCTGCGCGTGCGCTACCGCGTCGACGGCAACTTGAGCCACGTGATGCAGCCGCCGAAGTCGATGCTGAATGCGCTGATCTCGCGCTTGAAGATCATGGCGCAGCTCGACATCGCCGAGCGTTTCGCTCCGCAGGACGGCAAGTTCCAGATCCGCTACGAAGGCCGCACGATCGACTTCCGTCTCTCGATCCTGCCCGTCGTCGGCGGCGAGAAGGCCGTGATGCGCATCCTCGACGGCGGCAGCCTCGCGCTGAAGCTCGAGAGCATGGGCTACGAGACGCGCGCGCTCGAGGACATCCGCAAGGCGATCAATGCCGCGTACGGGATGATGCTCGTCACCGGCCCGACCGGCTCCGGGAAGTCGACGACGCTGTACTCGTGCGTGCAGGAAGTCGCGACGGCCGACATCAACGTCGTAACCGTCGAGGACCCGGTCGAGTACCGCATGGACGGCATCAATCAGGTGCCGGTGAATCCGAAGCGCGGTCTCACGTTCGCTGGCGCGCTGCGCTCGATCCTGCGCCAAGACCCGGATGTGATCCTCGTCGGCGAAATCCGCGACACGGAAACGGCCGACATCGCGATCAAGGCCGCGCTCACGGGCCACTTGGTGCTCTCGACGCTGCACACGAACGATGCCGCGAGCACGATCACGCGTCTGATGGACATGGGTGTCGACCCCTTCATGGTGTCGAGCTCTCTCTTGTGCGTCGGCGCGCAGCGCCTCTCGCGCAAGTTGTGCGAGGCTTGCCGTCAGCCGCTCGAAGTGCCCCCGAAGGAGCTGCTCAACCTCGGCTACCTCGAGCGCGAAATCGTCGACATCAAGTTGTTCCGTCCCAACCCGCAAGGGTGCGGACGTTGCAACGGTGGCTACCGCGGTCGCTTTGCGCTCCTCGAAACGCTGTACCTCGACGACACGCTCAAGCGGATGGTCGTCGAACGTCGATCAGCACTCGACATCAAGGCGGAAGCGCTGAAGCAGGGCATGGTGACCCTCCGCCGCTGCGGCTTGATGAACGCGATGCGCGGCCGGACGTCCCTCGAAGAGGTCCTGCGCGTGACGCTCGAAGACTGAGCCCCGCCCAGCCCCGGAGAACAGCGTGACGACCTTCAAATATGCAGCCAAAGGGCCCGGCGGCAAGACCGTCGAAGGCACGATCAACGCCGCGGACAAGAGCGAGGCCGTTGCGGAACTTCGCCGTCAGAACCTGGTCGTCGTGCGCGTCGACGAGACGAGCGGCGGCTCGAAGGCGAAGCGCCCAAGCATGGGCGGCAAGGGACTCTTCAAGGTCAGGCCGTCCTGCAAGAAGAGCGAACTCGTCATCTTCACGCGCCAGCTCGCGACGATGGTCGGCGCAGGTCTCGCACTGCTCGAGTCGCTCGACGTGCTCGGCGAGCAAGCCGAGACGCCGGGCATGAAGCTCGCGTGCGAGAAGCTCGCGAACGAAGTGCGCGGCGGAACGGACTTGTCCGTCGCGATGGAGTCGTGCCCGAAGGTGTTCGACCCGCTCTACGTGAGCATGGTCCGCGCGGGCGAAGTGTCGGGCCAGATGGACATCATTCTGGAGCGCCTGGCCGACTACCAGGAGGCGTCGGAGAGCCTGCGCCGCGAGATCCGTTCGGCGATGACGTACCCGGTCGTGTCGATGGTGCTCGTGCTCGGCATCACCGCGTTCTTGATGCTCGGCGTCGTGCCCGGCTTCCGCCAAGTGTTCGATTCGCTCGACACCGAGCTGCCGGCGATCACGACGTTCACGCTCGAAACGGCCGAGTTCCTCAAGGCCAACTCGTTGCCGGTGTTCGGCGGCCTCGTCGGCGTCGTGTTCGCGTTCCTCACGTTCAAGAAGACGCCGAAGGGCGCGCTCCTGTGGGATCGTTTCAGCTTGCGTGCGCCGGTGTTCGGTCCGCTCGTGCGCAAAGTGGCTCTGGCCCGCTTCTCGCGCACGTTCGCGACGCTCATCCGGTCCGGTGTTCCGATCATGGGCACGCTCGACATCGTGGCTGAGACCGCGGGCAACCGCGTGGTTTCCGCGGTGGTGCTCGACTCGCGCGAGAGCGTGCGTGGCGGGAACATGCTGTCCGAGCCGCTGAGCAAGTCGAAAGTCTTTCCGCCGATGGTCGTGCGCATGATCGCGATCGGTGAGCGCACCGGTTCGCTCGAAGTGCTGCTCGAGAAGATCGCGGAGTTCTACGACGGTCAGGTCAAGGCGGCGGTCAAGTCGCTGACGAGCCTCATCGAGCCGCTGCTGATCTCGGTGATGGGCATCATCGTCGGTGGCGTCGTGATGTCGGTCTTCCTCCCGATCCTCGACGTGGTCGGCAAGCTCGGCGCCAGTGGCTGATCTCAAGGGAGCCCGACTGTGCGACCGATAGGGGATTTCACGGAACATCGCTCGCTCGCGGATTGCAAATCCAGGAGCGGGCGGCGTGGGTTCGGCGGAACCAGGACGGAGTCGCCGAGACGAGAGTGGTGTCGGTTTCGGTGAAAACTGGGTCGACGAAAGGAACGGATTCGCAAGGGTCCATGGGAATCAAGCACGAGACGGCCGCCAACGCGCGCAGTCCTCGCTTGGAGGGAAAAGAAAACACAATGATTCGCAGAAGCAACAACGCGGGCTTTACTCTGATCGAGCTCATGATCGTGGTGGCGATCATCGCCATCATTGCGTCAATCGCCATTCCGAAGCTGATGGCGGCGCGACTCTCGGCCAATGAAGCGGCCGCGATCTCGACGTTGCGCTCGGTCTCTTCGGCGCAAGCGCAGCTGCAGTCGTCGGGTGCGATCGACACCGACGCAGACGGCGGCGGTGAGTACGGCTACTTCTCGGAAATGGCCGGCATCGCGCAGATGCGCGTCGCCGACACGACCGTCGCGCCCGTCGTCCCGCAGGACGGCGCGGCGACGGACATCCTCACGCCGGCCGTGCTGTCGAGCGCGTTCGGCGCCGTGGTCGATGACGTCAACGGTGACGGCATGATCTCGCGCTCGGGCTACAACTTCCAAATGTGGCTGCCGGCCGCGGGGCCGGCGCCGATCGCCGGCGTGCCCGAAGCGGGCAACGGTGCGGGCGCGGGCGGTCTCTCGGGTGGTGCCACCGCGGGCGGTCCGTACCCGGACCCGCAGAACGCGGAGATCCTCTGGGCCTGCTACGCCTGGCCGATGCAGGCGAACGGCACGGGTAACCGCGCGTTCTTCATCAACGAGCAAGGCGACCTGCTCCAAACGGCGAACCGTGGCAACCCGCCGGCCTACACCGGCAACACGGGCCCGACGTTCGACGCGGCGTTCACGACCGCGGCCGACATGTCTTCGCCCCTGCGCATCGGTGTCGCCGGTGCGGGCGCACAAGCGGACATCTGGACGCCGGTCCAGTGATCCTGAGTTCTTGACCTCGGCTGCAGCTAGCCGAGGGGGATCGATTCGAAATCGATTCTCGCGGAGCGTCGCCTTTCGTCGGCGACGCTCTTTTCTTTTTCACGGCGGCGGTTCGGGGAGTGGCGGCAAGCCGAACAATGCGGCCGCATTCGCGCTCGTCGCGTGCGCGAGCTCGTGCTCGCCGACGCCGCGCAAACGCGCGATTTCGGCGAGCGTGATCCGCACGAACGCGGGCTCGTTGCGCCGCCCGCGCTGTCCTTGTGGTGCGAGATACGGACAGTCGGTCTCGACCAGCAGCCGATCGGCGGGCACGGCCTGCGCGGCCGCGCGGTTGGCGACGTTCTTCGGATACGTCACGACGCCCGAGAACGAAATGTAGTAGCCGAGTTCGAGATACAGCGGCAGCTCTTCGACGCCCATCGTGTAGCAGTGCATGACACCGCGCGTGCCCGGCACCGCGCGCAGCAACTCCAGCGTGTCCTCGTGCGCGTCGCGGCAGTGCACGACGACCGGTTTGTCGAGCGCGCGCGCGAGCTCGATGTGCCAGCGAAACGCGTCGCGCTGCGCCGGCTTCGGAGAGAATTCCTTGAAGTAGTCGAGTCCCGTCTCGCCGACGGCGACGCACTCGCTGCGCCGACACAGCGCCTCGATCTCGGCACGCGTGCCCGCGTCGAACCCGCTCGCGTCGTGCGGATGCACGCCGGCGGTGGGGAACGCATTCGGCACCCGCGCGCACAGCTCGGCCGCTGCGCGCGATGTCGTCGCGTCGGTGCCGACGATCACGAGCCGCGACACGCCAGCAGCCCGCGCTCGCACGAGCACCTCGTCGCGATCCTCGTCGAAGCTCGACCCGTACAGGTGAGCGTGCGTGTCCGTGATCACGGCGCGCAGTTCTTCTCGAGCAAGTCGGCGAGGAACTTGGCGAAGTTCATGTCGGCTTCGCGTTCGGCGACGCGCTGGAACGTGGAGCACGCCGTCTCGCGCGGCAGCGTGTCGCGCAGTCCTTGTGCGGCCATCCGACGCAGGTACCCATCGCCCGTCGACTCGATCAGGATCGCCGAAAGCGCTTGCTGCGCGAGGGGCTCCTTGTGCCGGCCGAGCTCCTTCGTCGCGCGGATGCGCGCCGCTTCCTCTTGGAACAAGTTCGTCGCGACGTCCGCGAGTTCCTTCACCGGCGATCGCCCTGTCTTCTCGCACGCCGTGACCCACGCGCTCACGAGGAACTCCGCCGGCGGCAACGTCTGGCTCGCGCGCGTGCGGGTGATGAGCGGCTGGACGATTTCGATCGCCCGCTGCGGCGACGTTTCTGCGAGACACAACAGGGCCTCGGTGCGCAACGAGAGCGACGGCCCGTACTGCAAGACGAGCGACTCGAGCAGCGGACGCGCGTCTTCCGGCGCGGCGTGCGACGCGACGTCCAGTAGCCCGCGCTCGACCTCGACCGGGCGATGTTCTTCTTCCCGCCGGAGCACCTCGAGCGCCGCCAAGCCCACGCTACGATCCCCGTTGCGCAGCTCGCCGAGCAACTCCTGCGCTCGAATGAAGCGCGCGTCGCTCTTGTCGCTCGTGACGACCTCCTCGATCGGTGCGAGGAGCGCGACGAGCTCGGCAAGTCGTGCGTGGGCCGCCGTGGGCGGAGTGGACGTGGGCTGCGGATTTCGATCGCAGGCGCTGGCCCACACGCCCAGCACGCAGGACAGCGTGAGCGCGGCAACGTTCGCAACCGCACGCTGCGTGTGCGGTCTGTGACGCGCGCCGACGGATCTGCGCTGGGGTCGAGACGCGGCTGGCCGCCGAGGCGAATTCACGGAGCGAAGGAGCTGCAAGGTGCGGGCACGAGTTTTGTCGGGGTTCAGCGGATGCGAGCCTCGGGGGAGTGCTCGCGGAAGTGCGCTCTGGCAGAGCCTAGTCGGCGACCGCGCGCGCAGCGACGGTCAAAAAACCTTGGCAACCTCGAAAGCGGCGCTTCTATATTGCGCGCCCCTTTCAGGTCTCCCAGGCCCCCGGCGGCGCGTTCACGATCTCCAACAAAAAGTGCACCCACGGATGTCCATGAAAGTAATCGGCCCGAGCATTGCCGCCGCCACGCTGACGCTGGCTGCGTTGTTCTCTGCTTGCTCGGGCAGCAGCAGCAGCGACGGTTCCGGCGGCGCCGGTTCGGGTGGCGTGATGTTCATCCAGACCTGCTCGCTCGGCGGCAGCAGCGACCCGGACGGCACGGAAGTGAGTTGCTCGATCATCGAGACTTCCGTGAACGGAGACATCGTGCTGATCTTCTCGGAGCCCGTCGACGAGGATTCGGTCACGGGCGACACGTTCGAGGTCGTCAACTCGACCTCCGGTTCGAGCCCGCCGGGCACGCGGTTCGTCGATGCGTCGAATCCCCGTCGCGTCGTGTTTCGCCCGGACATCTCCTACGTCAGTGGGATCGCGCAGTACGGATTCACCAACAACACGCTCTACCGCGTCACCGTCCCTGGGCAAGCGCAAGGTGATTCCGGGCCGTTCATCACGAGCACGAGCGGTCGTCCGAACCGGAGCCGCATGCGCTGCACGATTCGCGCGAGCCTCGGCGTTCAAGACGCGGTTCCCGGCGACCCGTCCGTGGAAGTTCTCGTGTCCATCGCGGACACGTCGACACCGGACGAGACCGATTCGATTCCCGGTCAGTCGGCCGATGGCGCGGTGGACGTGTACCGCAACACCGACATCACGTTCGAGTTCGACGACGTGATGAATCCGGCCACGCTGATCGACAGCGACTCGACCGGCTCTTCGGTCTCCGTCATGTTCGACGTCGATGGAAATCTCGCGACGATCACGGACCAGGTCGAGATCGGCGGCACGTTCCGACTCGACCAGCCTGATCTGTTGCTGCTGAAGACCAAGATGACGTTCACGACGGCCACGGGGATTCCGTCGGCTGGTGATCCGGTCTTCAATCCGAATCCGCGTCTCGTCGTGATCACCCTGCCGGCCACGATCACGGACCTCGACGGCAATTCACTCGAAGGCGACGGTGTGGTCGTGTTCACGCCCGAAGTCGTCGTGTTCCCCGAGATCGTGCTGCCCGATGTCGACGGCGAGAGTTTCACCGACCAAGACAACATGGACCCCGTGCGCAGCGGCGGCGAGTGGAGTGGCGGTCGACTGACGCGCGGCCACGGCGGCGGCTCCGGACGGCTCGGCGATCTGCACATCGGCACGGCCGAGACGGTCACGCTCAACACGAACAGTCAGGACTTCCCGCTCGCCGGTCGGCCCGCGGATCTCCTGCTCGACGTGCCGAGCGGCTCGCCACAGGAGATCACGATCACGAACGGCACGTTCGAGTTCGCATCGATCGTAATCGAGACGGGTGGCACGCTCGTGCTCGAGGGCACGCAGCCCGCGCGCCTCTTGTCGCGCGGTCGCGTCGAGATCCAAGCGTTCGGCATCGTCGACTTGTCCGGTGGTTCGCCGAACCTCCAGTTCTCGAATCGCGCGACGAGCAACTTCCCGGGTATTGGCGGCCCAGGCGCGGGCGACGGCGGCGCCGGCGCGGATCGTCCGGACAACACGGGCAACCCGACGATCCTCGCGCTGTCGACGCCTGGCATCGTGAATCCGGGCGCGAGCGTCGATGGCGACGCCGGCGGTCCCGTCGGCCGCAATCCGGCGCTCGCGAATTCGGGCGGCCGCGGTGGTGTGCGGTACCCAACGAAGTTCCCGACCTCGACCGCTTCGATCGACCCCGACCCGACACCCAATCCGAACGACCGCAAGATCTCTTTCACGCTCGTCGACGGCTTGCGTTGCGAGACGTATCAAGTCGCGAGTCCCGGCGGCGGCGGCAGCTACGGACAGGACGGGCGCCCCGGCGGACCGTCGACGCCGATCTTCCTCGACGTGAACGATCAGTCGAACCTCGGCCCGTTCGCGCCGGCCGGCGCGTCGTCGGCCGTGGGCATCGAGGCACCGGATCCCGAATCGGCGCACAACGTGCGCAAGCTGCGCGCGGAGCTCGGCCACCTGCGCGGCGGTGCCGGCGGTGGCGGCGGCGGGGCGAGCTTGTTCGGCACGACGAGCGAGCTCAGCGAGCTGCCGTGCGCGAACCCGGGATTCGTCTTCACTTCGTACCTCGACCACAGCGCCGCGTCGGGCGGCGGAGGCGGCGGCGCCTTGCAGCTGCTCGCCGGAGCGACGATGACGATCTCCGGGACGATTCTCGCAGCTGGCGGCGACGGCGGCAGCGCCAACACCGAAGAGAACCCGGACGATCTGGTGTTCCCGTTGCGCGCGACGCGCTCCGCACCCGGCGGCGCAGGTTCCGGCGGAGCGGTGCGACTGCAAGCGGCGAACTTGTTGATCGACACGACCCCGAGCGATCCGGGGCGCGTCGACGTCCGTGGCGGGCTCGGCGGCACGAACAACTTGTTTGCGACCGGTGGCCGCGGCGGCCCGGGACTCGTGCGTTTGGAGGAGAAGGCTCCGGTCGACATCACGCGCGCGAGCGAGGCGACGAAGGTCCTGCCGTTCACGACCGCGGACGTGGAGTCGAAGCAGGTGTTGTCGGTCGGCGACTGGGCGGTCTCGCGCTTCCGCCCGGAGAGCTTCAACGGATCGGTGTCGTGCTGGATGCGGCCGGAAGGCAACTTCCTGCGCCTCAACTTCCTCGACGACGATGTGCCGAACGATGTCTACGGGTGGAATATGGACGTGCTGTACGACACCGGCGTCGAGGTTCTCACGCTCCGCTATCGCGGTGAGGACGCGAACTCGCCGTTCCCGACGCCGCTCGAGCAAGTGCCCGGTCTCGCCAACGGGCTCAACGATCCGACGGCGCTCGATTGCCTGGGCGACTACTTCACGGTGCGCTTCCAGGGAGCCACGGCGAGCACGGACATCTCGGCGGATCCGTGTCACGTCGACATCCAGGGCAGCGGAGCGCAGATCCTGGCCGGGTCGTTGACGCCGTGGGTCTCGCACCCGAACGAACTCAATGCCTTCGACCCGCGTCCAGACATGATCCGTTTCGTGGTCGTGTTCGATACGCGGCTCACGACGTGCGGGGCTCCGGCGTCGCAGGTGCGCGGCATCACGAACCTGCAGATTCGGGTCAAGCCGGATTGACGATCGGTTCGAGCGTGACGGGCGTCCGCGCCCGTTGGATCGCGCTCGATGCTCGAACGTGGATCGAGAACGGCGCGATCGTCGTACGCGGCGGTCGCGTCGCTTCGTTTCACCGGAACGCGGCCGAGCTCGCGCACGTTGCCATCGCGCGCACGATCGACTTCGGCGACGCACTCGTAGCGCCGGGCTTCGTCGACGCGCACGCGCACCTCGAGCTCTCAGGGCTCGCGCTCGCAACGCCCGCATCGTTCGCCGACTGGATCCGAGCGTTGATCGCCGCGCGCGGAGCGCGTGCGCCGGATGAACTCGGGCGCGATGCACGCGCCGGCGCCGACCGGCTGCTCGCGACGGGCACGACGGTCGTCGGCGACATCGACGCGACCGGCGCGGGCGCGACTTCGCTCGCGCGGCATCCGCTGCGTCGGCGTGTCTACCGCGAGGTGCTCGACGGGGGAGACGTGGCGCGTACCGCCGCCGTGCTCGAGTCGTTGGAGCGCGCGCGCACGTGCCGCGCACGCGACTACTCCGGGATCGCGCCACACGCGCCGTACACGCTCAGCCCCGCGCTGTTCGACGCGCTGGGGCGTCTCGCGCGCGCACGCCACGCGTGGACGTCGATCCACTGGGCGGAGACGCGCGAGGAGACGGCGTGGCTCGCACGCGGCGAAGGACCGCTCGCGGCGCTGCTCCGCGAGTCTCCGCGCGCGAGCGGGCTCGCGCTCATCGAACGTGCAGGGCTGCTCGGTTCGCGCACGCTGCTCGTGCACGGCAACGAGCCCGAACCCGGAGATCTCGCACGCGTCGCACGGTGTCGCGCGTCGCTCGCACATTGTCCCGGTACGCACGCGTTCTTCGCGCGCGCGCCGTTCGACTTCGACGCCGCGCGCGGCGCTGGCGTGCGCCTCGTGCTCGGCACGGACGGGCGCTCGAGCAATGCGGATCTCGACATGCGGCGCGAGATGGCGCTCGTCCGGCGCGCGGCGCCCGAGCTCGATCCGGCCGACGTGCTCGCGATGGCGACGTCCGAGTCCGCGGCCGCGCTCGGTTTCGAGGGCCGCGCGGGTGTTCTGCACGCGGGTGCGTGGGCCGATTTCACGGTCCACTCCGCCGCTGGCGTCGTTACGTCGGACGCCTGGTTGGAGGCGCTCACGCTCGCCGAAACCGCCGTTTCGGAGGTCTGGATCGCCGGCGCACCGGTTCACCGCGCGTCGGGCGAACCGTCGCGTGCTGGGCCGCCCGCGTAGGCTGTGCTAGAAAGCCGATCGCCGTCGCCCCGAACCGCCGCCGCCGGCGCATTCCGAAACGAGCCCTGCTTGATGCAATCCGCCGATCGACTCCTCGACCCGAGCCAGCTGCGCGCGCTGGAGCTCTTGCGCCAAGGCCGGCGCTTCCTGCTCACCGGGCACGTGCGTCCGGACGGCGATTGCATCGGAGCGCAGGCCGCGCTGTCGCGCGTGCTCCAGGCGCAGGGCAAGGAAGTGACGATCCTGAATCCCGATCCGCCGGAGGCGCGTTTCGACTACCTCGCGCGGGACTGCGCGTACCGCACGTACAAAGGCGGCGCGCTGCCGCAGCACGACGTCGCGGTCCTGCTCGACTTCTCCGAGCTGTCGCGCACCGGGCCGCTCGAGAAGCCGCTCGCCGCCGCGCCGAGCAAGAAGGTCGTCATCGATCACCACATCCATCACGGCGCGGCGTGGTGGGACGAAGCGTTCGTCGACTCGACCGCGTCGGCGACCGGCCTGATCGTGCAGCGCATCGCGCACGCGCTCGACGTCGCGCTCGACGTCGTCGCGGCGCGCGGCGTGTTCACGTCGCTCGTGACCGACACCGGCTGGTTCAAGTACAGCAACACCGATGCGGAGACGCTCGCCGCCGCAGGCGAGATGATCCGCCTCGGCGTGCAGCCGACCGAGATCTTCGGCGCGCTGTACCAGCGTCGCGGCCGCGAGCATCCGCTCGCGATCGGCCGACTCTTGAGCCGCGTGGAATACCTTGCGGACGATCGCGTCGCCCTCGTGGTGCAGACGCGCGCGGAGACGATGGACGCGGACAAAGTCGACACGGACGAGATGCTCGACATCCTGCGCTCCGTGAAGTCGATCGAGGTCGTGCTCTATCTGCGCGAGCTGCCGGACGGCTCGACCAAGCTCTCCGCGCGCAGCAAGAGTGACTACGACGTCAATCGCCTCGCGCGGCAGTTCGGCGGCGGCGGCCACAAGAAGGCCTCCGGCGCGACGCTCAGCGGCGATCTTTCGAACATACGCGCGCGGGTGGTGGCCGCGGCGCTCGCCGGCTTCGCTACGGAGGAAGTTCCCGCGTCGGCGCGGGAGCGATGAAGGTCGCGATCATCTCCGACCTCCACAGCAATCGCGAGGCGCTGGAGGCGGTCTTCGCGCACATCCGCGCCTCCGGTATCACGACGCTGTATTGCCTGGGCGACGTCGTCGGCTACGGGCCCGAGCCCGAGTTCTGCGTCGATCTCGTGCGCGGACATGCGTCGCTGTGTCTGCTCGGCAACCACGACGAGGCGCTGTTCCGCGACGCGAGCGACTTCAACCCGCACGCGCGCGGCGCGATCGAGTTCACGCGCGCGAAGATGGAGCCGAAGTGGTTCAGTTCGAGCGAGAAGAAGTCGCGCTGGAGCTGGCTCAAGGGCCTGCCGCTCACGCACCAGGAAGGGCGCTTCCTGTTCGTGCACGGTAGCCCTCGCGATCCGGTGCGCGAGTACGTGCTCTCGACCGACGGCTTCCTCAATCCCGAGAAGCTGCGCGCGATCTTCGCTTCGTTCACCGGCGTCGCGGTCGGTGGTCACACGCACCATCCGGGGCTGCACACCGACGACCTGCGCTTCCAGGGCATGGAAGGCCGCGAGACCTTGACGCTTCCGATCCCCGAAGGCCGCAAGTACTTCGTCAACGTCGGTTCGACCGGCCAGCCGCGCGATGGGGATCTGCGCGCGTGCTACGCGGTGATCGAGGACGAGCAGGTCACCTGGCACCGCGTGCCGTACGACTACCGCACGACGATGCAGAAGATCTTGGACACGGGTGTCCTGTCCGAGGTGCTGGCGCGGCGCCTCGCGCTCGGGAAGTGAGCGCGCCGCACTCGCGTATGGCATCGGCCGCGAGCGCTTGCCATGCTCGCGGTGCAGCGATGAAGAAGCCGGTGCTCAAGCAGTTCGCGGATCTGTCGGCGAAGGATTTCGAGACGCACCCCGTCTGGGTCGCGTGCCACACCGTCGATCACGACGAAGCGTGGTTCGATCCGCACGACGAGGACACGTACCGTCCCTGGACGGGCGCGCTGCCCGTCGACCCCGCCGACGGCATGTTCCTGGTGCGCGCCACGATGACGTGCGCGGACGGAGCGCTGCTCGGCGGCTTCGTGACGCCGGCGGATCTCGACTCGGGCGAGGACCTCGGCCTGATCCAGCCGCACGTGTTCATCGGCGACCGACCGTGCGGATTCTGGTGCGGCGTCGTCGAGGTGCCGCGCGAGCGCAAGGCGGCGTTCTACCGCGCGCTCGGCAAGGACGCGGGGAGCGTGTTCCCGTTGCGCTACGCCCCGGTCGCGGATCTGACGGGTGGCGTGGCGTCGGGTGTGCTGCAAGGCTTCTACACGCGCGTGATGCGCGAAATCCAGGTGTATCGGTAAGCGTGCGCCGAGCGTACCCGCGTGCGGCGCCAAGACGCTCCGCGCGCGGGCGCTCCGCGCGAAGACGCGCTGCGCGCACGTGATGAAGGACACGCTTCTCTTCTGGCGCTAGCGCCAGAAGAGAAGCGTGTCCTTCATCACGTGCGTCAGGATCTGCGGATTCTTGCGCAAGCGCCGCGTGCTGTACGCGCGCCAATCCGGACCGTAGGGCACGTACACGCGGACCGTATGGCCGGCGTCGCGCCAGCGCTGCCAGAGCGGCTCGCGCACGCCGAGCAACACCTGGAACTCGTAGCTCTCGCGCGGCCGGCGGAACTCGCGCACGAGCGACAGGCAGCGCTCGCCGAGGCCTTCGTCGTGCGTGGCGAGCGAGAGCTTGGCGTCGCGCTCGAGCAGCAGCTTCGTGCACGCGACGTACGCGTCGCGGATCGCGTCGGGATCCGTGTGCGCGATCGCCGGCGGCTCGAGATAGATGCCCTTCACCACGCGCACGTCGAGCGGCCCGGGAGCGAGACGCGCGATGTCGCTCGGCGTGCGGAACAGACGCGATTGCAGCACGATGCCGACGTTCGCGTACGACTTGCGCAGCCGCTCGAACACGCGCAGCGTGCCGTCGGTCGTCGGATGGTCCTCCATCTCGATGCGCACGAAGAGTCCGAGCGGCGCGCAGTGCGCGGCGATGTCGGCGTACAGCTCGAAGCACAGCTCTTCGCGCATCGTGAGCCCGACGTGCGTCGGCTTGACCGACACATAAGCGGGCAGCTTGCGCTGCGCGACCGCGCTCGCCGCGGCCTTGTAGCTCTGCGCGACCTCGCGCGCGGCGGCCTCGTCCGCCACGTTCTCGCCGAGGATGTCCAGGATGCCGGGATGACCGCGGCCGGCGAGATCGGCGAGCTTCGTGAGCGCGTCTTCGAGCTCCTCGCCCGCGATGTAGCGGCGCGCGAGATGGCGCATCACGGGCCTTGGAAAGTACGGCAAGCTCGCGAGGACGACCTTGTTCAGCGCGGACATGAGCGGCGGAGTTTAGAGCCGGTTTCCCGAGCCGTCGATGCACCTGTTCGCCGCCATCTCGCGTCCACGGCGGTGCAGCTCCTCCGAGTCGCGCGTGCGAACACGCGTCGTCGTTGCTCCTCGTCAGCGCGGCCACGGAACGACCGAGCGCAGCGACGGCTCACGGAGCGCGCGCTCGAGTGCCCCTTCCCGATTCGCACGTGCGGTTCGCCGCACGCGGCCGTCCTTTCGCGCGCGCGCCGGCCGCTCTACGATCCGCGGCCCATGACGGAATCGGCCGACGCTCCGCGGCTCGTCCTCACGACGGCGCCGGATCTCGATACCGCGCGCCGGCTCGCGCAGGAGCTCGTCGCGGAGCGGCTCGCCGCGTGCGCGAGCCTCGTGCCCGGTGTCGAGAGCGTGTACCGCTGGAACGGCGCCGTGGAATCCGCGCGCGAGATCCTGCTCGTCGTGAAGACCACGAGCGGCCGCATCGGCGATCTCGAGCGCTGGCTCGCGCGCGCGCACCCGTACGAGGTGCCCGAGCTCGTCGTCCTCGATCCCGCGCACGTGGGCGCGGCCTACGCGAGTTGGCTCGCCGCCGAGACGCGCTGAAGCGGACCTCAAGCGCGCGGAAGTTCCTTCCGATAGCGCCGCCAGCATGTCCGTCGCGCTCTTTCTCCCGCTCGCGTTGTTCGGCCTAGCCCGCAGTTCTCACCACGTCCTGCTGCGGCCGCGTCAACTCGCTTCCGCCCTCGTTGTTGGATCGGAATCGATCCTCGCCGACCCAACAGGTCGGCTCCGGTCGCTTCCGATGCAACGCCTTGCCCGAAGCGAGCCGTCACGCCCTCGCGACGGGAGTGGTGAGAAATCCAGGCCAGCGCCGCGCCACGCGGACGGGCTCGCGGCCCCCCCCGGCTTGCGCCTCGAGCATTTCGCGCTGGTGCGTAGCCGCGCCGGCGACGACCCGCTCGCGAGCGAGAGCAGCGTGACGCCGTTCGATCTCGCCGCCGCCGGCCCGTGTCTGGGCATCGTCGAGTGGCGCCACCGTGTGCTCGCGGACGGCATGCAGCTCGAGTGCGAGACCACGTTCTTCGATCCGGGCTTGACGACGGCGAGGCCGCGTGCGGAGCCGGCGGCTCGCGTGCTGCACGTGGAACGCTTGACCGAGCTCGGTCCGCGCCTGATTTGGCGCGAGCTCACGGATGGGCCGGGACGCTGTCTGCGCGCCGAGTGGTCGCGCGACGGCACGGGGCTCGTCACGCGCGATTTCGGGCTGCACGATTCGAGCGAAGAGGTGCTGTCGACCGCGAGCGGCGCGGTGATGCCGCTCTACTTGCTCGAGCTCGCGCGCACCGGCCGGGTGACCACTGGTGTGTTCTTGCGCTTCGATCCGCTGGTGGCCGCCCTCGATCCGATCGAGATCTGCACCCGCTACGAGAGCGCGGCGCTGCGTGTCGTCGAGCAGTGGCGTCCGGACGGCACGCTCGCCGGGCGCTTCGTGTTCCGCGGGATCGAGCTCACCGCGTTCCAATGCCAAGACGGGGACGTGTGGGCGCGGCGCATCACGGCGGGCGAGTACGAGCAGCGTGCCTGCCCGAGCGCGACCGTCGACCTCGAACGCTGAGCCGTTCCGTTCGCAGCACCACCAACGCCTCGCAGCCGTCCGTGGCCCGGCAAGGCGCTCTTACGCAAACGGAAACAACGGCGCGGTGCTTCGCGCACGCGCGGCGGTTACGCCGCTGGCCCGCCGCGCGCGCGCCCGGTACGCTCGTGAAACCGACCCGTATGTTCCAGCTGCGACGAAAGCCCGCGCTGCTCGGCACGCTCGTGCTCCTCTGCGCCGCGAGCTGCCGTTCGAACGCACAGCACAAGGCTGACGCCGATCTGGAAGTCTACGAGCTCGTTGCCACGCGCCGTGCGAAGCTCGCCCTCGGCGAGCCCAGCTTCACGATCGAGCCCGATCCCGACAGCCTGCGGCAGCGCCTCCTGCGCGGCGAAGTGCCCGACCCGGGTCCGCTGACGCTCGTGCAGTGCCTGCAGATCGCGTCCGAGAACAGTCGCGACTACCAAGCGCGCAAAGAGCGGCTCTACATCGTCGCGCTCGACCTCACGCTCGAGCGCTGGCGCTTCGCGCTGCATCCGGGCGCGGTCGCATCCGCGCGCGTGGACGGTCTCGGAGACGAGGCGCAAACCGCGAGCGCCGCCGGCAGCGCGAGCTTGTCGAAGCTGCTCGGCACCGGCACCGAGATCGTCACCGGGATCGGGCTGTCGCTCGCGCGCGCGCTCACGTTCTCGGACGATGGCTGGCATCCGGTGGGCGACATCGGCTTCTCGATCACGCAGCCCTTGCTGCGCGGGTTCGGCTCGGAGATCGTCGAAGAGCCGCTCACGCAGGCCGAGCGTGACGTCGTCTACGAAGTGCGTTCGTTCGAGCGCTTCCGCCGCACGTTCGCGTTCGAGGTCGCGAGCCGCTACTGGCGGCTGCTCGAGACCGCGGACGAGGTGGAGAACCAGGAGAACAACGTCGCGAACCTCGAGAAGCTCTCCGCGCGGAACGAGGCGCTCGCCGAGTCGGGACGACTCTCCGACATCGAAGTCGGACAGGCGCAGCAGAACGAGCTGCGCTCGCGCAATCAATTGATCGAGGCGCGCGCGCGACTCGCGACGCAGCTCGACGACTTCAAGTTCTTCCTCGGGCTCCCGATCGAAGTCGAGCTCTCCGCCGATCCGGCCGAACTCGCCGCGATCGTCGCGGCCGCCGGCACGGAAGAACTCCCGCAGGAGCGTGACGCGATCGCGATCGCGCTGTCGGAGCGCCTCGACCATCGCAACGTGCTCGATCAGTTCGACGACGTGCGCCGGAGTGTCGTGCTCGCGGAGGATCAGCTCGAAGGCATCTTGCAGGTCAACGTGCTGGCCGACGTGCAGAGCGAAGAAGGCAAGCCGCTGAAGTACGACTTCCGCGACACGACGTGGGCGGCGACGCTCGCGTGGCGGCTGCCGATCGACCTCTTGCCGGAGCGCAACGCGTACCGCCTCGCGCTCATCGGCGTACAAGTCGCGGCGCGCAACTGTCAGGCATCCGAGGACTCGATCCGCGCGGATCTACGCGACGAGCTGCGCACGACGCGTACGCGCGAGGAGAGCTGGCAGATCCAGTTGCGAGCGGTCGAGCTCGCGCAGCGCCGCATCGAGAGCACCGAGCTGAAGCAGGCCGCAGGGCGCGCCGACACCCGCGACGTGCTGGACGCGCAGGAAGCGCTGCTCGCGGCCCGGAACGCGGCGACCTCGGCGCTGATCGACTACACTCTTGCGCGACTCGCGCTGTGGCGCGACATGGAGCTCCTACGGATCGACGAGCAGGGCTTGCGCGTCGACAAGGAGCTCCTGCCCGGCGGAAGCGGCGCCGCCGGACCGCAACAGGTGGAAGGTTGAACATGGCCAAGAAATCGGGCTCGAAGATGTGGTGGATCGGCGCCGTCGTCGTCGTGGGCGGCGCGCTCGCCTACGGTCTCGGGCCGGGGGCGTGGTTCGCGAAGACGGAGCACGTCGAGCTGCGTGGCGCGCGCGTCAAGCGCGGGCCGCTCTCCATCAGCGTCGTGCAGCGCGGCAACTTGGCCGCGAAGGACGCCGTCAGCGTCAAGAGCGAGCTCGAGGGCCAGACGACGATCCTCTACCTGATCCCCGAAGGCACGCACGTGAAGCCCGGCGACTTGCTGTGCGAGCTCGACGCGTCGGACCTCGTCGAGCGCAAGCTCGCGCAAGAGATCAGCCTGCAGAGCGCGGAAGCCGCGTTCACCAAGGCCCGCGCGCAGTACGACATCCAGGACAGCCAGAACAAGAGCGACATCGAGGCCGCCGAGCGCCGCTTGAAGTTCGCGCAGATCGACCTCGACAAGTACGTGAAGGGTGACTACGCGCAGCAGGTCAAGCAGGCCGACGACAAGATCCTGCTCGCACAGCAGAAGCGCACGCAGGCCAAGACCACGGTCGACTTCAGCCAGGAGCTCGCGGCGAGCGGCTTCATCACGAAGACCGAGCTCGACCGAGACGACCTCGACTTCCAGAGCGCGGACGTGCAGCTCGCCCAGGCGATCGTCGCGAAGGATCTCTTCCAGCAGTACGACGACCCGCGCAAGCGCACGGAGCTCGAGGCCAACCTGCGCGAGGCCGAGCGCGGTCTCGAGCGCGCAGAGCTGCGCGCGCAGTCGCTGATCGTCGACTACGAAGCAGGCCTGAAGTCGAGCGAAGCCAAGCTCAAGCTCGAGCGCGAGAAGTTCGCGAAGTACGAGGACCAGGTGCGCAAGGCGCGGATCGTCGCCGAGGCGTCCGGCATGGTCGTGTACTCGCGCATGGAGGGCCGCGGCATGGGCGGCGGAGATCCGATCCAAGAGGGCACGCAGGTGCGCGAGCGCCAGGAGATCTTGCAGATCCCGCGCACCGGCGGACTGATCGTCGAAGCGAGCGTGCACGAAAGCGTCCTGAAGCAAGTCGCCGTCGGCATGCCGTGCCGCATCACGATCGACGCGCTGCCGGGGCAAGAGTTCGACGGCAGCGTGCAGTACGTCGCGCTCCTGCCGGACAAGGGCAGTTGGTGGTCGAACCCGAATCAGCGTCTCTACAAGACCGAGGTCCTGCTGGCCATGCCGAGCGATCCGACGGCGACGGAGAAGGCCACGTACGCCGACATGCGCCCCGGCATGTCGTGCGGCATCGAAATCCTCGCCGATCAGATCGACTCGTGCCTCTATGTGCCCGTGCAGTGCGTCGTTCACCAACGCGGCGAGACGATCGCGTTCGTCGCGCAGGTCGCGAGCACCGAGGAGCGCAAGGTGAAGGTCGGGCGCTCGAACGACAAGTTCGTCGAGGTGCTGACAGGTCTCGCGGAGGACGAAGAGGTGCTGCTCGCGCCGCCGGCGGGCTTCCAGCCGGCCGACGTGGAGCGGACCGACGCGAAGGTGAAGATCGGCGAACGTCCCGCGCGTGCGCCCGCGCTCGCCGGTGCCGCGCCGCGGATCGACGACGGTGCAGTGCGAGGCGAAGTTCCGGTCGAAGGCACGGCAGCGTCGCACACCGACACGCGTGTCGAGGGCGCCGCGGTCGCGCGCCCCGACGCCCAAGTCGTTGCGACTCCGGCGCCCGTTGCGGACGAAGGCGGCGAGTCGCGCGGCGGACGCACGTTCGATCCGAGTCAGATGCCGGAAGAGATGCGCAAGCGCTTCGAAGCCATGTCGCCCGAAGAGCGCACGCGGATGATGGAGCGCTTCAAGAACGGCGCGCGGCGCGGCGAACGCCGCGCCGGAGAAAACGGCGGGCCCGGGAGTGCCGGAGACGAGCGCACGCGGGCCAAGGACGCTTCCGGCGACGCGGCCCCCGCGAAAGAAGCGGGCGCGGCGCAGCACGACGACTCCGGCGCGCCGAAGTAGTCGATGACCGCCGCCGATCTCTCGCCGAACGCCGGCGCGCCCGTTCGCGAACCGATTCGTGCCGGCGGGCGCGAGCCCGTCGTGGAGCTCGTGGACGTCTGCCGCACGTACACGATGGGCTATGCCGAGGTGCGCGCACTCGACCTCCTGTCGTTCACGTTCCACGCGGGCGAATACTGGTCGATCATGGGCAGCTCGGGTTCCGGCAAGTCGACCTTGCTCAACATCCTCGGGTGCATCGACCGGCCGACGTCGGGCTCGTACAAGGTGCGCGGCCTCGAGGTCGCCGATCTCGACGACGACGACCTCTCCGAGATCCGCGGCCGCCACATCGGCTTCGTGTTCCAGTCGTACAACCTGATCGCGCAGCTCAACGTCCTCGAGAACATCCTCGTGCCGCTCTTCTACATGGACGACGCGCCACCGGATGCGGAGGACCGCGCGCGCCGCCTGGCCGAGCGCGTCGGCCTCGGCGAGCGTCTCGATCACAAGCCGACCGAGCTCTCCGGCGGCCAGCAGCAGCGGGTCGCGATCGCGCGCGCGCTGATCAACGATCCCGCGATCCTGCTCGCCGACGAAGCGACGGGCAACCTCGACAGCAAGACCGCGCAGGAGATCCTCACGCTCTTCGACGAGCTGCACGCCGAAGGCAAGACGATCCTGCTCGTCACGCACGAGCCGTCGATCGGTGCGCGCGCGCAGAACACGTTGCGCCTGAAGGACGGCCGCGTCGAAGGCGTGCACGATAACCGGGCGTCGGTCGCGGACGCCGCACGATGAACCGCGGCCTCTCGCGCACGATCCGGCTCGGCATCTCGAGCCTCATGCTGCACAAGCTGCGCAGCGTGCTGACGACGCTCGGCGTGTTCCTCGGCGTCGTGAGCGTGATCGTGATGCTCGCGATCGGCGAAGGCGCGAGCGAGGCGGCGCAAGAGCAGATCCGACAGCTCGGCTCGCAGAACGTGATCTTGCGCAGCGTGAAGCCGCCCGAGGATGCGGTCGTCGGCCGCGAGCAGACGCGCGTCTCGAGCTACGGCTTGACCGACGCGGACTACGGCCGTCTCGCCGAATCGTTCCCCGGCATTCGGCGCGTCGTGCCCGTGCGCCAGCTGCAGCAGGAAGTGCGTTACGAGACGCGCCAGCTCAATCCGCGCGTGCTCGCGACGACCGCCGAGTACCGCGACGTCACGGGCCGGCCGCTCGCCGCCGGCCGGTTCCTCACGAGTGAGGACGCGCGCACGATCGCGAACGTGTGCGTGCTCGGCTACGAGGTCGCGCGTTACCTCGTTCCGTTCGACACGGCGCTCGGCAAGCGCATCAAGATCGGCCCCGACTACTTCACGTGCGTCGGCGTGCTGCTCCCACGCGTGCCGCTTGGAAGCGATCCGGCGCCAGCCGGCGCGGACGTGACGGGCGAGGTGTTCTTGCCGCTCGAAACCGGGCGCAAGTGGTTCGGCGACGTGCAGGTGAAGGTGCGCTCGGGCTCGCGCGACATGGAGGAAGTGCAGCTGCACGAGATCTACGCCGAGGTCGCGCGGCAGGAAGACGTGCCACTCGTCGCGGAAGCCGCGAAGGCGATGCTCGAGCGCAACCACAAGCAGCGGGACTACGAGGTCGTCGTGCCGCTCGAGCTCCTGATGAAGGCCAAGGAGACGAAGCGCCTCTTCAGCATCGTGCTGGGCACGATCGCCGGCGTGAGCCTGCTCGTCGGCGGTATCGGCATTATGAACGTGATGCTCGCGACCGTGACCGAGCGCACGCGCGAGATCGGCATTCGGCGCGCGCTCGGCGCGAAGCGGCGCCACATCGTGTCGCAGTTCCTCGTGGAGACCGTCGTCCTGTCGGTGAGCGGCGGCGCGCTCGGCGTCGCGATGGGCATCGTGATCCCGATCTGGGTCGAGCACGCGTACGACATGCGCACGATCGTCACGATCTACTCACCGCTGCTCGCGTTCGGGATCTCGGTGCTCGTCGGAATCGTCTTCGGCCTGTATCCGGCCTGGCGCGCGGCGCACATGGATCCGGTCGAGGCGTTGCGGCACGAGTGACGCGGAGCGCCGTCACGGCGGTCTTCTCAATGCCACGGCTTGCGCGTGATGCCGTACGTCGGCGACGGGCTCGCCCTCCAAGTCCGCGACGGTCCGCGCGACGCGTCGCAACGATTGCAGCGCGCGCGCCGACAGTCCCGCACGTCCGGCGTGCGCAGCGAGCAACGCGCGCGATGCATCGTCGAGCGGCGCGAAGAGATCGAGCTCCTCGCCCGAGAGCGCGGCATTTCGGCGCACGCCTTGTCGCGCCTCGGAGAGTGCGAGCGCGCGTTGCACGGACTGCACGAGCTCCGACTCGGACGGTGATGCGGCGAGCCGCTTGCGTAGCGCGGCATGCGTCTCGGGGAGGCGCGCGCTGCGAGTAGGCGCGAGCTCCTCGATCCCGGGCGGCGTGACCTCGAGGCACAGCTCGATGCGATCGAGCAGCGGTCCGGAGATGCGGCGACGGTAGCGATCGATGAAGCTCGGCGGACAGCGACACGACTTGCGCGGATGACCGAGGTATCCGCAAGGACACGGGTTCATCGCGGCGACGAGCTGGAAGCGCGCCGGCAATTCCACGTGACGCTGCGCGCGGCTGATCGAGATCGAGCCCGTCTCGAGCGGTTGCCGCAGCGCTTCGAGCACCTCGCGCCGAAACTCCGGCAGCTCGTCCAGAAAGAGCACGCCGCGGTGCGCGAGCGTGATCTCGCCCGCGGATGCGTTCGGCCCGCCGCCGACGAGCCCGGCGTAGCTGATCGTGTGGTGCGGCGCACGAAATGGCCGCGTGCGCGCGAGGCCGCGCGGCCAGCGACCGGCCGCCGAGAGCACCTGCGTGATCTCGATGCGCTCGGCGCGCGTCGGCGGCGGCAGCAAGCGCACGAGACGTCGCGCGAGCAAGCTCTTGCCCGCGCCCGGCGGTCCGACGAAGAGCAGTCCGTGACCGCCGGCCGCGGCGACGGCCAGCGCGTGCTTCGCGACACCGCAGCCGCGCACGTCGTCGATGGAGGACGCGTCTTCGCCGTGCGAGGCCTCGTCGCCCGCGGGCGCTTCGTCGCTCGGCGCGGGCAATCGCTCGAGCGTGTGGGCGCCGCCGCACAAGTGCGACAGCACTTGGGCGAGGTGCGCCGCCATGAAGACTTCGAGCTCGCCGATCGCGGCCGCCTCCTCGGCCGTTGCGGCGGGTGCGAACACGCGTTGCACACCGCCGCGCTGCGCCGCGATCGCCGACGCGAGCCCGCCCGGCACGGCCGACAAGCGTCCGTCGATCGAGAGCTCGCCAAGGAACAGCGCGCCCTTCAACACGCGCGCATCGAAGTGGCCGCACGCAGCCGCCGCCGCGAGCGCGATCGGCAAGTCGAGGATCTCGCCCGACTTCTTCAAGGCCGCCGGCACGAGATTCAGGAACAAGCGGCCCGACGCGAGCGAGAGGCCGTTCTCCTCGAGCGCGCACTCGAGGCGTCCTTTGCTCTCGCGCAGCACGGCGTCGGGGAGTCCCGTGAGCACGATCTCGGTGCGCGTCTTGTCGCGTGGCTCGAAGCGTGCTTCGACGGTCACGAGCTCGGCCCCCGTGCCCGTCAACGTCGCTCCGAGCGCGCGCACGGTCTTCACGCTGCGAGGACCGTGCTTCAGCGACTCGGTTTCACGCGCGCCGCGTTTTCGGTGCTCGGCGCGCTTCGTCCCGCGCGCGCGACCGCGACACGATTCGTGGGCGCTTCGTTTCCACGGCGGACGCTGCGCATCACTGGAGATGCGACGCGACTCCCGGCGCGCCCAACTCCCGAGATAGGAGACAGCGACCAACGTCCGTGGACCGCCCTGTCGGTCCCGCATCGTGCCGCCGGCGGTTCGCTCGCCGAACCACGCGCGGCGAAACCGCTGCGCCAAGGCGGCGTTCGCGACGCGCGATCCGTGCCGCAGCCGCCGGCGCCTTTTCGAGACCAATCGACGGAAGGATCATTTCCATGAACTGCCAACACCTCGCGCTCGCGAGCGCCGTGCTCGTGCTCGCGACGCAACCCTGCTTCGGACAGACCGACGTGGCCGGCAAGACCAAAGTCGCCGTCGGCAACGGCGTGCCCGGCATCAGTTTTCTCGGCAAGAACAAGACGGGCCGCGAGATCCACGACTTCACTTTCCTGCTCGGTGAAGACTGCGGCCGCAACATCGCGTCGATCACCGTGACGTCGGCGCAGAACGGCGGCGCCGGCGATTGGGACGTCGACGACAACGAGAACGGTGCCACCAACGTCGATGCGGTCGAGAAGGACGACGCCGACAGCACGCCCGGCACCAAAGCGCGCGTCGACAGCGGTGGAACGGGAGCGGGCGAGCTCGCGCCGCAGAACATCGCCGGGAAGGGGATCAAGGACGGCGCGACGTTCACGATCGAGATCACGTTCAGCGGCCCGACGACGAACCCGTGCACGCTGTGCATCACTCCGACCGACAAGAAGGGCTTCCAGCTCTGCAGCGCGTCGCTGCCGGCGGGCCTGATGCTCGGCGCAAACGACGTCACGGCCGACAACCCGGCGATGGTCACGCAGGGCCTCGGAGTCGGCGTCGTCAACGCCACCGGTGGCACGGTCACGGCGCTGCACTTCCTGCGACCGTCGGGTCTGAGCCTCGGCTCCGCGTTCGAGGTCGATCCCGACACGAGCGCCGACTGGAGCGCCGTGAGCTGCGGCGGACCGACATGCCTACTGCCGCTCGCGCTTCCCGTAGCACCGGGCGAGCTCGTCTCGTTCGACGTCGAGCTGCCGTCGCTCGACCTCGGCTTCGGCACGCTCGTGCGCGTGACGCCGATCGTCGAGCCGCTGCCAGGCCAGCCGTTCTGCTTCGGCGACGGCTCGCTCGCGACGCCGTGCCCGTGCGCGCTGCCCGACTTCGTGCCCAGCCCGTCCGGCGCGCCGGGACACGGCTGCGCCAACTCGCTCGACCTCGACGGTGCCGTGCTCTCGGCGAGCGGGAGCTCGTCGCCCGACACGTTGACGCTGCACGTCGCCGTCGCGCCGTTCTATTCCGGCTTCGGCTTCGTCGTGAAGGGCAACCTGTTCTCGCCGAACGGCATCGCGAACAGCGATGGCGTGCGCTGCGTCAGCGGTCAGTTGATCCGTTTCGGCGGCCACAACGCAGGCACGAACGGCGATCCGCTCGGGCACTGGAGCTATCCGAACGACGTGCAGACGCTGGCGGTGTCGGTCGCGACGTTGCAGCTGCCGGGGCAAGCGGCGTTCTACCAGCTCTTCTACCGCAACGCGGTGGCGGGCTTCTGCAACCCGGCGACGGCGAACTGGTCGAACGGCTATCGCGTGAATTGGCCGTAGCAGTCCGTGGTGAAAGTGCTTCGAGCCAGAAAGTGGCGCGTTCGCGTCAGCACAAGGAGCGAAACCGCAGGCGAATCGTCGAGATTCGCCGAGCATCGAGCGACGCCGGGCTGGCGCGAACGGGCCGCTTTCGGGCTGAATGACTTTCACCACGGGCTGCTAGCGCGCGCTACACAGTAGAGGGCGGCGCTCGCGCGCGACACGCGAGTGCCGCTCAGCCCGCAGGTGAGAGAAGCGGGTCAGCTCTTTCCGCGCACGAACGCGTCGTACGCCTGCCGGTACTCCGCTTTCTCGTGCGGCTGGTACCTGCGGTCGTCCGGGCCGAGTCGCTCGAAGTAGCGCTTGAACTCGTTCGGCACGCGCGCCTCGAGGAACGCGCGCGCGTTCTCCATGTCGGCCTTGCCCTCGGGCCCGGCGCGGCGCGGCCAGAACTTCAAGTTCTGTCCGATGAGGAAGAAGAGCTCGTCCTGCTCTTCCGGCGGACGGCGCTCGACGATGCGGTCGGCGACCAGGCCGAGCGTCGCGAGGTCCTGCTGGTAGCGCATCGCGATCGCGCGGCCGAGCGCGGGCTCGTAGTAGCCCGGCGTGCTCCAGTTCTCGCGGATGCGTGACGGCTCCGTGCGCGCGAGCGTGCCCGCGAAGAAGAGCGCGCACAGCGAGGTGTGCAGGACGCCCGTCGCCGCGCGTGTGACGTTCGTGCGCTGCGCGAGCTCGTCGAGCGCGATCGCGGCGAGCAAGAACACGAACGGGTAGAGCGGCATCAAGTAGCGGTAGCTGACGACCCAGTGCCGGCGGTCGTCGATCTGGAAGTCGGAGAACACGAACGCGACCACGAACAGCGGCACGTAGGCAAGGAACACGACCGCCGGATCGAGTGCGCGCGCATCGCTGCGCAAGCGGAACGCGTTGCGTACGAGCGCCACGATCGCAGCGCGGTGATTCCATGCGATCCACGCGACGAGGAACGCGAGCACGATCCACACGGCACGTCCGAGCGTCAGGCCGGAGACGCCGAGCGAACTCGGCAGGTAGACCGACTCGGGCAGATCGCGCGCGACGAGCTCGCGCAGCACGGGACCGCGCGGACGGCGCGCTTGCTCCTCGAAGAAGTGGTCGAGGAACGAGCGGTTGTAGATCGCGGTCTCGGTGAGCCTGTGGTTCGCCTTGTAGATCCAGTACGGCGCGAAGCCGATCGCGAAGCCCGCCACGCGCGCGCAGAACGCGCGGCGCGCAAAGAACAGCTTGTCGTGCGCGAACTCGAACGCGACGAGCAGTGCTACGACGAGCAGGATCCCGAAGCCGAAGTACACCGCGAACCCCGTGACGAGGCCGTACACGAACGACAAGCCGACGTGTCCGGGCTTCTCGCGCATGAGGATCAGGAACAGGTACACGAGCACGAGGCCCTGCACGATGTTCTCGACGTGCGTGCCGTACGTGATGCACGAGAGCAGCGCGTAGCCCGGCGGCGCGAGCGCCATCAGCAGTCCACCGAGCCAAGCCGCGCGCCGCGACACGAAGCGGTCGAGGATGAGGAAGACGAGCACCGCGCCGAGCACGGCGAACACGAGCGCCGCGAGGCGCAGCGCGACGACCGTCGGTCCGAGCACCGCGAAGAACGGCACGGCGACGATCGCGACGACGAGCGATCCGCCGGAGAAGTCGTTCACCTGGTAGTCCTGGAACGGCATCAACGTGCCGCGCAGGAAGTCGCGCGCGGCACTGCCGCGGATGAGCTCTTCCCAGCCGCCGTTCACGATGAACTCGGGCGCGAGGTCGGCCGGCGGCGCGAGGATCACGCACAGCCGTGCGATCACGGTCACGAGCACGAGGATCCACGCGGCGCGTGCGCGCGACAGGCGCCGGCCCGAGCGTGCGTCGATCGGTAGAGCGCCGGGCGGCACGGCGCCACGAGCGTCAAAAGGAGAGGCAGCGGTCATGCGTGCGCGCGGAATTCGCGCTCGACGAACAAGCGCGATCGAAGTATACGGGCGTGCATCATGCGAGCCACAGGGCGTTGCCGCGTCGTCGTCGCGCTCGTCGGTTGCGTCGCGCTCGCCGCGTGTCGAGCGCCGCTCACACGGCGAGACGGAGCGGAATCATTGACCATGCAAGAGCGTGTGCCGGCGCCGGTCGGGCCGGCGGGGAGCGAGATCGTGGTGTGCGGCGAGCGCATCGAGATCGGTGCGCCGGTCGTGCTCTGGACACAAGTGCCCGGTTACGACGCGTACCGCACGCTGCCGCGGCCCAAGGCCGGCGACACGGAGCACGGGCTGCGCTATCAGCCGGGCCGCGTGAGGAAGACGAGCGCACCGCCGGACGGCGAGCCGAGCGCGGTCGACGTGCTCGTCGAGCCCGGATCGACGGACCGCGCGCGTCTCGCGCAGGTCGTCGATCAGTTCGTGCTGCACTACGACGCGTGCGGCACGAGCCGCGGCTGCTTCCGCGTGTTGCACGAGGAGCGCGGCTTGTCGGTGCACTTCCTGCTCGATCTCGACGGAACGATCTACCAGACGATGGATCTGCGCGAGCAGGCGTTCCACGCGACGAAGGCGAACGCGCGGTCCATCGGGATCGAGATCGCGAACGTCGGCGCGTATCCGGCGCGCACGAGCGCGGAGCCGACGCCGCTCGACACCTGGTACCGCCGCGACGCCGCCGGTCCGTACGTCGAGATCCCGGCGCGGCTCGAAGGCGGCGGCTTGCGCACGCCGGGCTTCGTCGCGCGGCCCGCGCGCGGCGAGCGCGTGGTCGGCGTCGTGCAGGGCGCAGAGCTCGCGCAATACGACTTCACGCCGGAGCAGTATCTCTCGCTCACGCAGCTCACCGCCGCGCTCTGTCGCACGTTCCCGAGACTCGCTGCCGACGCGCCGCGCGACGCGAGCGGCGCGGTCGCGAGCGTGGCGCTCTCCGCCGACGAGTTCGAGCGCTTCGGCGGCATCCTCGGGCACTTCCACGTGCAGACGAACAAGCACGATCCGGGACCCGCGTTCGATTGGGAGCGGTTCCTCGGCGATGTGCGGGCGGAGATGGCGGCGCCGCTTCGCTCGGGCGATGAGGTCAGCCCGTGAACCTGGACGATCGCGAACGGCAAGAGAACCGCGACGACTTCATGAAGTCCGAACTCGGCGCCGTGTGGCCCGAGCTGCGGTCGGGGATCTGGCACACGACGAGTGTGAGGGCGTTGCAGTCGATTCGGAGCGACGGGTTCATTCACACGAACGCCGACCGACGGTATGAGTTCGCATGGCCGGACTCAGACCGCAGCTACGGACGAATGAACGGCATGGTGTGTCTGTTCGACTTCGCGTCGGCGTCGGAGGACGAATGCTTCACGGACTGCGTGAAGTGGATTGGCTTCTTCTCGCGCCACGACCCCATCACCGTTGCTATCGAGTTAAGTCGCGCTGCCCTTTCCGCGAACCTCGTCGCGAGCAGCGCCGCGACCGTCGAAGATCCCGATTGTCAGCACATGTGGATCCCGTACGTCGAGGCGTGGCATCGCGGCCCGATCCCGACGAGCGCCATTCGCAGATACGGATTCCACTGGTTCACGACGCCGAGTCGCGAGTGGCACTGGGCCGATGCAAGGGATCCGGAGTTGGACGAGGTGCTGCCGAGGATGATCGAGATCTGCGAGGACTGGGAGCGCAGGAACCGCGCGGACTCGGGTCCGTAGCCACGCCATGGGCACCTGGGGCACCGCGCTGTACTCGGACGATCTCGCCGCGGACGTGCGCGCCACGCTTCGCGACGCGATCGGAGACGGCAGTGCGACGAGCGCTGCGACCGAGCTCGTGCTGACCGAGTTCGCGTCGTCGCTCGCCGACCCGGACGAGGAGCCCGTTCTCTGGCTCGCAGCCCGTGGTGAAAGTCATTCAGCCCGCAAGCGGCCCGTTCGCGCCAGCCCGGCGTCGCTCGATCCTCGGCGAATCTCGACGATTCGCCTGCGGTCTTGCTCCTTGCTCTGACGCGAACCGGCCACTTGCGGGCTCGAAGCACTTTCACCACGGACTGCTCGCGCTCGCCGACACGCAGTGGCGGCTCGGACGCGTCGACGAGCGAGCGGTGCAACGGGCGCTCGAGATCATCGCCAGCGGACGCGACGCTCGCCGTTTCGAAGATCCGTCGGATCGGACGCAGCGCGAGCGCGTGCTGGCCGAGCTCGCGCAGCGGTTGCAGACGCCGCCGCCCGCACCGAAACGAGTGCCGCGTCGCGTCCGCGAGGCGAACGATTGGGCGGTCGGCGAGCACGTCGCCTTCCAGCTCGTGTCGGGGCGCTGGACGATCCTGCGCGTGATCGGTCACCACGAGGATCGCGGCGGCCGGTTCGCGGTGTGCGAGCTCCTCGACTGGATCGGCGAATCGATCGCAACGGCCGAGCCCATGGCGAAGCGCGCGGTGCGTGGCTGTGTCGATCGCACCCGTGCGCCGCAGTTCATGCTGCAAGGGCCGCGCACGAAGCGCGACCAGACGCGCGTCGTGCGCCTGCGCTCGAGCTCGAAGCCGTCGCAGCGTCCCGGCGCGTACACGATCGTCGCGTGGAAGGTCGTCGATGGGTCGCTGCGGACGATGCTCGGCGTCGAGTGAGTCGCAGCGCGTCGTCGCGAGAATCCAGCTCGGACGCGCAAACGCCGCCCGGGGTCATTATCGTTGCGCACATGAGGCCGTTGCTCGTGCTCTTCGTCGGCGCCGGGGCGCGCCGTGGCGTCGTCGCTCGGACTGTTCGCGCAGCACGCTGGCCATGATCTTCGCGTTCGATGAAGGTGGCACGCTCACGGTCCTCGCGGGTCTGGCGGACGTGCGGCGCGAGTACGAGACGCTCGACGTGGAGAGCGAGGCCGTGCGCTTCTACGACGCGCGGGGCACCTACTTGGAGCCGCGCTTCGACGTCGCAAGTGGCACGGGTCTCGCCCGCGGCGGATCCTCGCGCCCGGCTCGGCGCGTCTTCGAGCTCGTGCCGAAGCCGAGTGCTGGCCAGGATTCCTTCGCGCTCGCCCTGTTCGAGACGCGCGTGCTGCATCCCAATCGCTGGTTCACGAGTCTCGAGCAGCTGAAGTCCGAACTCGCGCGCCGCGGGGTCGACGTCGAGTTCGTGCGCGAGTCGCCGGGCGACGACGAGTGACCGACTCACGGACTGCGCCGGAGACAGCGCACGGAACTGGCTCCCCCTGAAGAGTGGAGAGCACGTGATCGGACTGTTCCAAGGCATGCTCGAGCGCAGCCTCTCGACGTTCGATCCGGCCTGGAATCAGGACGCTTGCGAGCTTCACGGATGTGCGCGACATCCAACGTCCTCCGAGCACGCAGGGTGTGCCGTTCGAGAGCGAGGTCGACCAAAGCTCGCGGGGTCCGGCCAGCTGCATGACCGCCGATCCCGACGGCAATACGATCCTGTTCGATCCGCACGCGTGAGCGGCGCGCGTTCTCGTTGCGCGCGGCCCGTGCACCTGCACGTTCTCGCTGGAGAGTCTCGATGATCATCGCTCTCGCATCGCCGCGTGTGGCCGCGTCGTTCGACGACGGCTTGCAGAGAGTCGAGCGCCTCATGTCCGAAGCGGCGGCGCGCGGCGCGCGCATCGTCTGCTTTCCCGAGGCCTATCTGCCCGGCTTGCGCGGCCAGGACTTCGAGGTGTGGCCGTTCGACGCGACGCACGAGCAGCGCGCGTTGCGTGCGGTGTCGCAGTGGGCGGCGAAGCAGCGCCTCGCCACGATCCTCGGCATGGAGCGGATCACGAGCGCGGGCCGGCAGATCGCGGCGTTCGTGATCGACGCGCGCGGTGAGCTCCAAGGCGTGCAGACGAAGAACCAGCTCGATCCGTCGGAGGATCCGTTCTACGTGCCGGGCGATTCGCGGCAGCTCTTCGACGCGGGCGGTGTGAAGTTCGGCGTCGCGATCTGTCACGAAGGCTGGCGCTACCCCGAGACCGTGCGCTGGGCCGCCGTGCGCGGCGCGAAGATCGTCTTCCATCCGCAGCACACGGGCTACGAGCTGCAAGGGCCTCGGCTCACGCAGTGGGGCGCCGCCGACTCGCCGTACTACGAGCAGGCGATGACGATGCGCGCGCGCGAGAACACGATCTACTTTGCGAGCGTCAACTACGCGCTGCGCTTCCAAGAGTCCGCGACGAGCCTGATCGCGCCGAGCGGCGAGTGCCAAGCGCACTTGCCGTACGGCGAGGAAGGCGTGCTCGTGCAAGCGCTCGACATCGAGAAGGCGACCGGCTTGCTCGCGCAGCGCTTCGCGCCGGAGCGGTATCGCGAGGCGCGGGAATCAAGCTCGTCGTAACGTGCCGGCGAACCCGCAGACGTTGAGGCTCGCCGGCGACCTGGAAGGACGACGACGACCGCCACGGGAGTGCGAGCTCTTGTGCTCACCCCAATCATCAATCGTAGGAGACACTGCATGTCGCTCGAAGACGCGCATCGCCTGCCCGTGGTCGCACTCGGAGCCGAGTACCTCGTGATGGGTTTCTTGATGCGGCGGAACATCCTCGCTTACAAGGCGCCGCCCAATAACGACGGTTACGACATCATCTGCATTCATCCTGATCCGCGACAGGCAACGCGGCAGCTGCGAATTCAGGTCAAGAGCCGCTATGCGACCGACTCGAACCGACGAGTCCCCATCAAGGGGCGGACACTCGACGCGTTCGATTACTTGGTCATGGTTCGTCAGAACATCGGCTACTACTACCGCAAGCGTCCGTGCAGAGACGGTCTGCAAGCGCCCGTGTTCTACACCCTGCCCGCGGATGTCGTTCGTCAAGCGCATCCACGCCTTGGCAAAGGGTGGGAGATCTTCAGCACCCGTGGAATCGATCTGGAAGCGTACGAGGACGCCGCGGGCTTCGAGCAGATCGCCAGAGACCTCGACATCCCGTATCCCGAGCGGGTGTCGAAAGCACGAACCGGCGGCGGCTCACGAAAACGACGTCGAACGTGAGACTCCTGTCGCGTGGCCTCCCGCTCGTGTCACTGGTGCTCCACGCATCCGCACTGAGCGCTTCTCGCCACGCACATGGACGGGGTCGACGCGGACGGTCTCGTGGAGGTCGAGATCGACGTGGTTCTCGCGATGCTCGACGCAGCGATCTCGCTCCGGTGCTGCTGCGAGACACACGCCGAGCTTGACCACTACGGGAAGAGCCTCGACAGCAAGGCGTTGAAGCGCGCGTACGGCGGCAAGTAGCGCGAACTCCGCTGCAGCCTCCGGGCCCCTCGCTATCCTGACGCACAGGAGGGAACGATGGCCGAGCTGAAGACGAAAGCGACCGCGGCGAGCGTCACGAAGTTCTTGGAGAGCGTGAAGGACGAAGACACGCGCGCCGACTGCTTCGCGCTCGTGAAGCTCCTCAGCGCCGTCACGAAGGCCGAGCCGAAGATGTGGGGATCGAGCATCGTCGGCTTCGGCGACATGCGCTACGTCTACGCGAGCGGACGCGAGGGCGATTGGTTCCTCGCGGGCTTCTCGCCGCGCAAGCAGAACTTGACGATCTACGTGATGGCCGGCTTCGACGATCCGGCAATGGAGAAGCTCGGCAAGTACACGACGGGGAAGGGCTGTCTGTACGTGAAGCGCCTCTCCGATCTACACGTGCCGTCGTTCAAGAAGCTGATCCAAGGATCCGTCGCGAAGCTGCGCAAGGCTTCGAAGGCCGTCGACGCGAAGCGCAAGAAGAAGTGAGCGTGCTGCGCGCTTGCTTCGCGCAGTCGCTGTTGCTCGCGAGCTGCACGTGTGAGGTCGTTTCGACCAGGTACGCGACGGAATGAGCTCGCGCGGAACCTCGACCGTCGTCGACACTGCTCGCCTCCGCTTGCGCAAGTTGAGCGCGGACGACGCGGCGTTCATCCACGAGCTCGTGAACGATCCTGCTTGGCTCTGCTACATCGGCGACAAGCACGTGCACACGCACGCCGACGCGCGCCGCTACATCGAGGACGGACCGGCCGCGAGCTACGCGCGCAACGGCTTCGGTTTGTACTGCGTGGAACTCGCGGATGCGCAGGTACCGATCGGCATCTGCGGCTTGATCCGGCGCGAGGCGCTCGCTGACGTCGACCTCGGCTTCGCCTTCTTGGAGCGGCACCGCGGCCGCGGCTACGCGCGCGAAGCGGCCGCCGCGGTGCTCGAGCACGCGCGTAGGGATCTCCGCTTCGCACGCGTCATCGCGATCACGCTGCCGCACAATCGCGCCTCGATTCGCGTCCTCGAGAGCAGCGGCTTCGCATTCGAACGCCGCTTGACGTTGCCGGGCGAGAGCGCGGAGCTGTGCGCGTACGCGCGGGAGCTGTAGCCGGCTTTCCTCGCCACGTCCGTCGCGAGGTTGCGCCAGCGTGTTCGGCGCGAGGCGTTGCATCGATTCCGATCCAACAGCGCCGGTTCGAGCGAGTTGGCGCAACCGCAGCAGGACGTGGTGAGGCATGCGACGCGAGCTCGCGGATGCCGAAGTGAGCACGCGCGTAGCGTGCGCTCACCTTCGCCGCGGCGTATGAAAGCTCCGTCATCGGGCTGCGAGCGGGGATCCTGCGAACGCGGAGCGCGACTTCGCCTACACTCTCGGCATGGGCAGGAAGAGTGCAGGGCTGCTCGTCCATCGCGAAACCGCGCGCGGGCTCGAGGTGTTCCTCGTGCATCCGGGCGGACCGATGTGGGCGAAGAAGGACGAGGGCGCGTGGTCGATTCCGAAGGGCGAGTTCGAAGGCGACGAGGATCCGCTCGCGGCGGCGAAGCGTGAGTTCGCCGAGGAGACCGGATTCCACGTGCACGGCGACGCGATCCCGCTCGAGCCTTTGCGGCAGCCGAGCGCGAAGATCGTGTATGCGTGGGCGCTGCGCGGCGATCTCGACGCGACCGCGGTGAAGAGCAACATGTTCTCGATGGAGTGGCCGCCGAAGTCGGGCCGTCGCGTCGAGTTCCCCGAAGTCGATCGCGCGGCTTGGTTCACGCTCGACGAGGCGCGCGAGAAGCTGCTCAAGGGACAAGTCGGCTTCCTCGACGAGCTCGAGTCGAAGCTCACCGGCGGACGCGTGCGCCCGGGTCGCGACGAAGCGGCGTCGTGACGGTCGCGCTGGTCGCGCTGGCCTCGCCTCCGCGCGACGGGAATCCGAGGCCGCACGCGCGATGCACGGCACAGCGAGCGTAGGCAATCGACACGGGTCCCCGCCGATGCACGCGCTGCGCGCGAGGACGCGCTACGCAGCCCGTGGCGAAACTCATTCGGCGCGAAAGTGGCCCGTTCGCACCGGCGCGGCGTCGCGCGATCCTCGGCGAATCGCGAGGATTCGCCTGCGGTCGCGATTCATGCTCCGACGCGAGCGAGCCACTTTCGCGCTCGAAGCACTTTCACCACGGGCTGCCAGCCGCGAGTGCGCGTCGCAACGATCCGCCCGCAGCGCTCAACCGCGCGCGCGCTTCGTCCGCGCCGACGTGCAGGCGTTCCATCGCGACGGCGACCTTCGCGCGGCCGTCGGCTTCGCGCAGGCGCAGCTCCGCGTCGGCGCGCGCAAGATCGGTCAAACGCTCGACGAGCGACACGGCGCGCTGCCACAGCTTCGCGTTGCCGCGTGCGTTCACATCGATCATCCACGGTCCGTAGACCTTGCCAAGCTTCGCCATCGCGAGCGTGCTGATCGTGTTGAGCACGAGCTTCGTGGCCGTGCCGGCCTTCAGGCGCGTGCTGCCGCTGACGACCTCGGGCCCGGTGACCACGCGGATCGAAAGGTCGGCGTCGTCGCGCACGGCGTCCGCGGGAACGCACGCGAAGAAGATCGTCGCAGCGCCGCGGCTCTTCGCGCGCGCGAGCGCCGCGTGCACGAACGGCGTCGTTCCGCCGGCGCTGAGGCCGAGCACGACGTCGCGCGATCCGATCTCGCGCGCGTCGATCTCGCGTGCGCCGGCCGCGCGGTCGTCTTCCGCGCCTTCGACGGCCGTGACGAGCGCCGCGGAGCCGCCGGCGATGACCGCTTGGACTTGGCTCGGCTCGCTCTGGAACGTCGGCGGCAGCTCGGCCGCGTCGAGCACCGCGAGCCGTCCGCTCGTGCCGGCGCCGACGGTGAAGTAGCGTCCGCCGCTGTGTAGACGGTCCGCGACGAGATCGATCGCGGCGACGATTGCGCTCTTCGCGCGCGCGACGGCGTGGGCCACCGTCTGGTCCTCGGCGTTCGCGACGTCGAATGCGTCGGCCGTCGAGAGCGCGTCGAGCTCGCGCGCGCGCACGTTCGGCTGCTCTGTCGGAAGGAAATCGCGCGCGCCGGTCGCGTGTGCTTCGCGCTCCGCGCGCGCGTCGTGCGCTTGTCCGCCGGCGCTCATGCGCTCGCGTCCGGTTCCACGGCGCCCGCGTCCGCGCGCGTGCGGCTGAAGCGCTCGCCGCTCGTCCACATGCCGCGACCGAGCGACGCGCCGCCGTCGACGACGAAGCACTCGCCTGTCACGTACTCGCACGCGGGCGACAGCATGTACAAGCAATGCGCGGCGACATCCTCGGCGGTGCCGAACCGCTGCAATGGAATCGACGCACGGATCGCGCGCTCGGCTTCCTCGCTCGGCCACAGGTTCTGCGCGGCGCCCTGCGAGTGGAACGGCCCCGGCGCGATCGCATTGACGCGCACGCCGTGGCGCGCCCATTCGCCGGCGAGCGTCTTCGTCATCGCGAGCACGCCGGCCTTCGCGCTCGCGGAATGCACGACACCGGGCATGCCGGTCCACGCGTATGTGGCGACGACATTGAGGATTTGGCCGCCGCTCGCGGCGATCATCGCCTTGCCGAACGCTTGCGAGCAGTAGAACGTGCCGTCGAGCACGATCGACAGCACGGCGCGCCAAGCGTTCGCGGACAAGCGCTCGGCGGGACACACGAAGTTGCCGGCTGCATTGTTGACGAGCAGGTCGACGCGGCCCTGCTTCGCGACGATCGCTTCGGCCGCGCGGCGCACGTTCGCGCTCTCGCGGACGTCGCACGCGAGCGCGTCGACGTGCCAATGCTCGCGCGTCGCTTCGTCGAGCAGCGCGCGGTGGTGCTCGGGATCGCGCGACAGGATCGTCACGCGCGCGCCGAGCGCGGCGAGACCACGGCTGATCTCGAGGCCGAGCCCGGTTCCGCCGCCGGTGACGACGGCGACCCGATCGGCAAAGGTTGCGGCGGGGAGCCAGCGGGCGGCGGGGGGAGTTTCGCTCACGGGGCAGAAGCTAACAGGCGTCGCGCGCGGACGCGCTGCGGGGTCGAGCGGACGCGCAATCGAGTCGTTACTCGTCCGGATCCTTCACGTCGAACGTCACCTCGACGTCGTCCGGGATCTGGAGCCCGCCGATCTCCTGCTCGAGCTCGTCCTTCAATCGCCGGACGTCGTCGCCGCGCACTGGCAGTCCCCACTCGACGCGCAGCGCTCCCTCGGAGCTGGTCGTCGAGACGGAGAACTCGCCGTCCGTGTTCTCGCGCAGCCAACCGCTGATGCGACCCACGATCCGGTTCAGCTCCGCCGGCGAGCCACGCAGCTCCACGATCAAGCGCGCGCGGTAGCCGAGGTCGATGCTCGGCAGTTCCGTCGGCGCCTCGTCGCCGGGAGCGGGCGCGCGGTCGCCATCCTCCTGCGCGAGCGCGTGACGGTCGCGATCCCAGCGGAACCGCAAGCTGCGGAACGGCCCATGTTGAACGGCCTGCGCTTGCCAGTCGACGAACGAGACGAGCAGGAATCCGATCGCGCCGAAGCACGCGAAACCGAGCAAGCCGCAGCCGATCGCGCAGCCAGCCGGCGTGGAGAGCTTGTTCTTGCCGTGCTCGCCGCTGTTGAAGACGAGCCAACACGCGATCGCGACGATCACACCGAGAGCGAGGAACGTGAGGAGCGCGAAACCGAACATCGGGATGCGGAGGAGACCGGTCATGGTTCTGGATCTTCTTCGAGCGCCGGGGGGAAGCGCCTACTTGCGCACGCGCACCCGCAGTATTCAACGCCGTCGGTCGCGGGTCCGGAACTGTGCCGCTAGCCGGCAATCTCTCGCCACGTCCGTCGCGAGGTCGTGCCAATTCGTTCGGAGCAAGGCGTTGTATCGGAATCGACCGCAGCTGACCTAGTGGTCAGCGAGGATCGATTCCGAGCCAACAACGCCGCTCCGGGCGAGTTGGCGCGACCGCAGCAGGACGTGGTGAGAGATGCCCGCTAAAGTACTCGGCCCTCGCCGCGCTGCGAGGACGAGAGGATCCACCGCATGCGAACCCTTCAGAGCTACGCGCTCGGACGCTGGATCACCGGCACCGGCGAGCGCGCGACCCTCTACAACCCGACCACCGAAGAGCCGCTCGCCGAGCTCGCCTCGGGCGGCTTCGAGACGCGCGCCGTCCTGGAGCACGCGCGTCAGCAGGGCGTCCCGGCACTGGCCAAGCTCTCGTTCGCCGAGCGCGGCGAGAAGCTGAAGGCGCTCTCGGCGGCGATCCACGAGCAGCGCGACGAGCTCATTCAGCTCGCCGTCGAGAACGGCGGCAACACGCGCGGCGACGCGAAGTTCGACATCGACGGCGCGATCGGCACGCTCGCGGCCTACGCCGAGTGGGCGAAGGCGCTGCCGGCGCGCCCGTTCCTCGCGGACGGTGACGGCGTCCAGCTCGCGCGCACGCCGCGCTTCTGGGGACAGCACGTGTACTTCCCGCGCCGTGGCGTTGCGCTGCACATCAATGCGTTCAACTTCCCCGCGTGGGGGATGATGGAGAAGATCGCCTGCGCGCTGTGCGCGGGCGTGCCCGTCATCGAGAAGCCCGGTACGCCGACCGCGCTCGTCGCGTGGCGCATCGCGCAGATCGTCGTCGAGCGCGGGCTCCTGCCCGAAGGCAGCTATCAGTTCATCGCCGGCAACGTCGGCGACATGCTCGATCACATGGACGCGCAAGACGTGCTCGCGTTCACGGGCTCGTCGAAGACGGCGCAGCGCTTGCGCGCGAACGCCAACCTCGTGCGCCATTCGGTGCGCGTCAACGTCGAGGCCGATTCGCTGAATGCCGCCGTGCTGGCACCCGACGTGGAGTCGGGCTCGCCGACGTACGGCCTGTTCCTCGCGAACGTCGTGCTCGACATGACGCAGAAGGCGGGTCAGAAGTGCACCGCCGTGCGCCGCATCCTCGTGCCGAGCGCGCGTGCCGCCGAAGTGCGCGCGGACCTCGTGCAAGAGCTCGCGCGCATCAAGCTCGGCGATCCCGCCGACGGCGCGACGCGCCTCGGTCCGCTCGCGAGCCGTGCGCAACGCGACGACGTGCGCCGCGGGATCGAGCGTCTCGCGGGCGCGGCCGACATCGCGACCGGCGGAGTACAAGCGCCGCAGGCGCGCGGTTGGTTCGTCGCCGCGACGTTGCTCGCCGCGCGCGACGCGAACGCGCCGGTGTTCCACGATGAGGAAGTCTTCGGTCCGGTCGCGACCGTCCTCCCGTACTCGGGTGACGCGAGCGAGGCTGCGCGCCTCGTTGCGCGCGGCGGCGGAGGACTCGTGTGCAGCGTGTACGCGAACGACGCGGCGTGGACCGAGCGCTTCGTGATGGAAGCGGCGCCCTGGCACGGCCGCATCTGGATCGCGAGCGACAAGGTGGCGGACCAGTCGCTCCCGCCCGGAATGGTGCTACCGGCGCTCGTGCACGGCGGACCCGGCCGTGCCGGCGGTGGCGAGGAGCTCGGCGGCCTGCGCGGCGTGCATTTCTACATGCAACGCACGGCGCTGCAGGGCTTCAAAGGTCACCTCGAGAGCGCGTTCGGCGCGTAGCGCGGTCTGCCGCGCATGCGCTGCGCGTGCAAGGCACGCTTCGCGCGCTCCGCGCCCCGAAAACATTCCGGGGACGCAGCCCGTTGGCTGCGTCCCCGGTCCCATCCGTGGATCCCAGACCCCACGACGGCTGTCCGTCGCTGCCCTGGGTCACATCGTCGAAGAGCTCTTCGGCAATGCAAAGCGCGCCGGAAAGCTGGTCGACAAGTGCCTCTAAGCGCAGCTCGAACCGTTCTCCAGAACCGTGGTCCCGAGAATTTCTCGGCGCTCGTCCCCGTCATCGGTCACGAGCCTGCGCGCGAGAGGGGACACCCGGGTGTCCGCTCGCACGCTGCTCCGGTGGCGCCGGCAACGAGAGCGCGAGGGGGCCGTCGCGCGCCGTCCAGCGCCATGGGTGATGAGTCGCAGGTCGGCGCTCGAGCTCGCGCGCCGACCTGAGATCCGGCCCGGCGCTGACCCAAACTTCGCGCGGTGTCGTCCTGCGCAAGAGCTCGCCGAGATACGGCCCCTCCGAGCCGTGGTGCGGTAGCAGCAGGAGGCGGACGCCTGCGCGCGGCGCGCTGGATGCGAGCCAACGCGCGAGCCCCTCTTCTTCGGCATCGCCGCACAGCACGATCTCGTCCTGACCCCAGCGAATGCACAGTGATCGCGAGCCTTCGTTGCCCGGCGCGTACAGCGGCCGGTCGAGGGCGACCTCGATCGCCGCTCGTGTGCCGGCACCGCGCAGCACGCGCGCGCGGCCCTCGTCGATGTCGAACGCGAGCGGCGCGTGCGGAAAACGCTCGCCCGCGTGCGTCGGTACCGCGCCGAGCCACGCGGCCACGGGTATGCGTTCGGCGACGAAGGGCAGCGCTCCGTCGTGGTCGCGATCGGAGTGCGACAGCACGACGTGGATCGATCCGACGTCCCAGGCTGCGAGCAACGGCATCACCGCTTGCCGCGCGACGTCCGGGCGATCGCGCGAGCCGGCATCGAAGATCCACGTCCCCGCGCCCGGCGCGCGCCACACGACGGCGGTGCCCGCGCCGACGTCGAGCGCACGGAGCTCGAGCCCGCTCGGCCGCGCCGTCCACGGCAGCAGGAGCGCACCCCACGCCACGAGGACCAGCCGTGTCGCGGGACTGCGCCGACCGACGAGGAGCAAGACGCCGAAGCACGCGCTCGCGAGCAGCGCGAACGGTCGCGGCGGCAACGTGCACGGCGAGTTCGGCACGCCGTCGAGCGCCGCCAAGAGCTCGATCAATCCGCGCGCGAGCACGTCGGCGAGCGGCTCGACGGAGAGTGGCGTCGCGATCACGTGGAACCAGCCGACGGCCATCAACGCGAACGTCGGCAGCGCGCTGAGCGGCGTCGCGATCCACCCGACCGGGCTCCATTCGCCGAAGCGATCCCATGTCCACGGCAGCGTGGCGATACATGCAGCGCACGACGCGGCGAGGGCACCGAGACCGAAGTCGAGCGCACGCTGCAGCGGAATGCGCCACAGTGCCGAGCGCGCGCGTCCGAGCGCATCGACGTCCGCGATCCGTGCTGCGCCGGGCCATGCGCGCCGCAACACGGCGTGCAGCGGGCCCGTCGCGCAGATCAGGCCGGCGGTCGCGGCATACGAGAGCTGCACCGAGAGCGAATCCAGCTGCGTCGGGCGTGCGAGCGCTTCGAGCATCAACGCGAACGCCCACAGCGAGATCGCATCGACTCTCCGTCCCAGCCGGAGGTGCGTGCTCGCGTCGGCACCCGCGCGCACGGGGACGAGCGGCGCGAGCGATCCGATCGCCCACGCGATCGCCGCGCGCACGACGGGCGCACCCGCGCCGGCGATCGGCACGAAGAGCACGAGTAACGCGACGCGAAAGAACGCGGCGCCGGGATCGAGCCGGCCGCGTGACACGAGCGCGACGAGCCGCGCCAGCAGCGCGCCGATCGGCCATAGGAAGAGCGCCGCGACCATGGCCACTTGGAGTCCGCTGATCGCGAGGATGTGGTACGTCCCGGTGCGCACGAAGAGATCCGGGACGCCGCTCTCGAGCCGGCTCGTGTCGCCGAAGAGGAGCGCCGACACGAGTCCCGCCGTCTGCGGATCGCGCAGCGTGCCGACGCGTGCGAGTGCTGTGACCCGCAGCTCCTCGACGTGCGCGGCGATCCAGCTCGCGCCGCCGCGCGCCGCGGGCGCGAGGCGCACGAAGTCATCGGGTGCGAGCGCGAGCGGCGGAGCGCGACCGCTGCGCTCGGCCGGTCCGGCGACAGGACCGCGCGCGTACACCGGCGCCTCGTCGCGGCTCCGCACGTCGAGGAGCTCGCCGTCGCGCACGAGCCCGGCCTCGAGCTCGAAGCGCGCCCTCGATCCGCGGAGCGCGCCGCGCTCGCGCTCGCTCCACGTGCCGTCCGACTTCCATTCGCCGAGGCGGAGCGCGGCGCCCGCTGCGCGCGTGACTCCGTCGTCGTGTGGCTCGCGCGTCGCGCTCGCGCGCCAGGCCGTCGTCGCGGCGATCGCCGCGAGCATGGCCAACCTCGCCACGCCGATGCGGGTTCGTGGCCACGTGCGCGCGAAGAGCGCCGCCGCGGCGAGCATTCCGACGGCGAGCGTTCCGGCGGCGACGATCGCCCAAGTCGCCGATGCGAGCGCGTTCGCGCCGAGCGTCCCGATCACCACGGCCGCGGTCGGCGCGAGGATCGGGCGCGCGCGCCAGGCATCCGATCGCAGCGCGGTGGAGGTGAGCGGCACGGCAGAGCTTCGGACCGTCCGTCGCGACCTCGGTGGCGACATTTTCACCACGATCTCGCCCGAGCTCGCGCTGGAAGCACGACGGAGGGAGCGCAGGCGGCGTCGCGATCACTAGCCTGCATTTCTCACCACGTCCGTCGCGAGGGCGTGACAGCTCGCTTCGGGCATGGCGATGCATCGGAATCGACCGCAGCTCTCCTGTCAGGTCAGCGAGGATCGATTCCGATGCAACAACGCGGGCGGAAGCGAGTGGACGCGACCGCAGCAGGACGTGGTGAGAAATGCGGGCTAGAATGCGCCGCTCCGATGGCCGGCCACCACGCGCTCTTCCCGGGCAGTTTCGATCCGTTCACGCTCGGGCATCTCGACCTGGTCGCGCGCGCGTCGCGCCTCTTCGACCGCGTGACGATCGCGATCGCGCAGAACGCGGACAAGCAAGGCTTGTTCAACGCCGTCGAGCGCGCCGAGCTCGCGCGCGCGGCCGCCGCCGACCTGCGCGGCGTCGACGTGGCGACGCTCGACGGCCTCGTGGTCGACGCGTGTGCGCACCTCGCGTGCGACGTGATCGTGCGCGGCGTGCGCAGCGGCTCGGAGCTCGACTACGAGCTCTCGATGGCGCGCACGAACCGCACGCTCATGCCGCGCATCGACACCGTGTTGCTCGCTCCGTCGCTTTCGACCGCGCACATCTCGAGCACCCTCGTGCGGCAGATCGCCGCGCTCGGCGGCGACGTCTCGGCGTTCGTGCCGCAGAACGTGGCCGACGCCCTTCACAGGAAGTTCCCGAAGAAACCATGACTCCCGCCTCCACCGCTCCCGCGCGCGTCACGACGGCGTCCGCACCCGCCGCCATCGGTCCGTACAGCCAAGCGATCGTCGCCGGCGGCCTCGTGTACTGCTCGGGACAGATCGCGCTCGATCCCGCGAGCGGACAGCTCGTCGGCGCTGACGTGAAGCAGCAGACCGAGCGCGTGCTCGAGAACTTGAAGGGCGTGCTCGCCGCCGCGAAGAGCGATCTCGGACGAGTCGTGAAGTGCACGGTCTACTTGAAGTCGATGGCCGACTTCACCGCGATGAACGAGGTGTACGCGCGCTATCTCGGCGGCGAGCGGCCGCCCGCGCGCGCGACGGTCGCCGTGGCCGATCTGCCGAAGGGCGCGCTGGTCGAGATCGACTGCACCGCGCTCGTGTGAGCTCGCGCTCGAAGATCCCGCTGCTCGAGTGGCTCGCGCTGCTCGCGATCGTCGCGCTCGGCTTCTTCCTGCGCACGCGCGACATCGGCGCCTTCCGGCTGAGCCCCGACGACGGCAACTACCTGCACTCCGCGCGCGTGCAGGAGCTCGAGCGCGACGCGTCGCTCGGTGAGATGCTCGCGCAGGACGTCGAGTGGGTGAAATGGATCGCGCGCGGCGACTGGCGCGGCGGCGAGCTCTACCCGCATTCGTACTTGCACCAGCTCGCCGCGCGTTGGCTGTATCGATTCGGACTGTCGTCGGTCGCCGCGGTGCGCACGAGCAGCGCGATCTTCGGCGCATTGACGGCGGCGGCGCTGTACGCCTTCGCGGCGTGGTCGATGCCCGAGCGGCGGCGCGTCGGCCTGTTCGCGGCGCTCCTGCTCGCGGTGATGCCCGTGCACGTTTGGTACAGCCGCACGGGTTGGGGCGTGATGGGTTGCACGTTCTTCCACGTGCTGTACGTCGCAATCGCATGGGAGCTGTTCGCGAACGCATCGCCATCGGACGGCCGCAAGGTCGCGAGGCTCGGGGTCGGGCTCGCGCTCACGAGCGTGCTCGCGTGGGGCTACCACGAGATGATCGCGCCGTTCGTCGTGAGCATGGCGGTGTGCTTCTTCGGCGCGCGCATCTTCGGCGCGCAGCTCGGCCGCGCGAAGCTCACAGCGTTCGTCGCGAGCGCGGCGCCGGTCGGGCTGTTCACGATCGGCGTCTACTTCTTCAGCGACTTCGCGCAAGCGCACTGGTTCGAAGCGGATCGTGCGGCGACGTACGCAGAGATGCGCTGGGAGAGCGCGCTCTCGCTGCTCGTAAACTACCGCATCGACGTTTTGCTCACGTATCCGGTGATCGCGTTCGCGTTGCTCGGCGCTTGGTCGCTGTACAAAGAGGAGCGAGCGTTGGCGTGCTTTCTCGCCGCGAATCTCGGCCTGGGAGCGCTGCTGCTGTTCTTCCTTTATCAAGATCCGTTCTTGGTGCGGATCTACTTCCCGTTGGCGATCTTCGGCGTGCTCTTCGCGGCGGTTGGTGTCGCGAGCTTGCGGCGCTTCCTGCCGAGCCTCGCGGTGATCGGAGTCGGCGCGAGCGTAGCGCTGTACCTCGGCTTGCAGACGTGGTTCAGCTTGTTCGGTCCGCTCGACCACCCGTTCTTCAATCGCTACTTGTACGTCGTGGCGCGCGGTGAGCTGCGCGAGCCGCGTCACGTCGACGAGCACTTGATCGCGAAGCTGCGCGTTCTTCTGGGAGCGCACGAGCGCGTCACCGCGTACGCGGACAAGGGCCCGCTGTACCGTTTGTTCGACGCCGGCATCCCGGCGAGCGTGACCGACTTGAAGGGGCCGCGCGAGAGCTTGCCGACGTGGGTGTTCGCGCCCGTGACCGTGATGCAGCGCGAGAAGCGCACGACGGAGACGGGCGGGGAGTACCGGCTCGTGGGCGAGGATCTCGCGGGGCGGATCGGGCTATTTCGCTTCGCGAAATAGCCCGATCCCTGCGTGCGACGCGAGGACGCGTCACACGCACGTTTGGACGCCCTGATAGCGCGTAGCGCGATCAGGGCGTCCAGACGACGCGCAGCCCATTCGACTCGTTGAACGTCGACGGCGTGCAGAACGCCTGGTTGTTGCGGTACGCGACCTGGTAGTAGCGCGTTCCGCCGCCGACCGGAACCGCGCCGCCCGTGTGGATCGGCGCGTCGCCCGGAATGCCGAAGCCGAAGCTCACCATGCCGTTCAACCCCTGTCGCGTTCCCAGTCGCAGCAGCGTTCCGCCGGCGCAGCGCAAGCCGTCGCCGGAGAGACTTCCGAGGCCAGCGTTCTCCGCCGACGTGCCTTGGAAGAAGACGGCGATGCTGACCGGCGTCAGGTTCGTCACCACGAGCCGCAGCGTGTCGCTCGACACGTCGGCGTTGCCCGACGACGTGACGAGCGCGCCGCCCGTCGCGAACGAGTTCTCGCAGCCGTGACCGGTCTCGCCCACGTTGGCGCACGGACACGCGGTGGCCGTGCCGTCGCCGTAGCAGAACGTCTCGTGGAACGCCGGACCGTTGCGGCGCAGCACGACGACGTCGGCGATCTCGTCGAACATCGTGAGGTCGAGATCGCGGTCGTTGTCGATGTCGACGAAGCCGCAGCACGATGCGTTCGACGGCGCGGGAAAATCCTGGTCGAACGCCATCGTCCCCGTGCCGTTGTTCTTGAACAGGCGGAACGTGCCACCGCCGAAGTCCGACAGCACCCAGTCGATGTCGCCGTCGCCGTCGATGTCGCCGAGGTCCGTCGCGATCGCTTGCGCGAGCATCGGCACGGTCACCGCAGCGCCGAGGCCGCCCGCGCCGTTGCCGAGGAGTCGCGCGCCATTCGCCGAGCCGCTGTTCGCGACGGTGACGTCCATGTTGCCGTCGCCGTTGAGCTCGCCGCACAGGAGCATCCACACGTTGCCGCCGCAGTTGACCGGCGGTTGCATCGTGAACGTGCCGTTGCCGTTCGAGAGGTGCACGATGACGGTCTGGCTCGAGATCGCGCCGACGACGATGTCGAACATGCCGTCGTTGTTCATGTCGGCCGCGTGCAAGCCGTACTCGTTGCTGCCGCCGCCCTCGAAGTTCGTCGCGGCGCCGAGCGCGCCGCTGCCGTTGTTGAGGCGGATCGAGCAGTTGCTCGAGCTCGTGTTCGAGGTCACGACGTCCTGATCCCCGTCGCCGTCCGCGTCGAGGATCGCGATGCCGTGCGGCGCCGCGCCCATCGAGAACGAAGTCGCGGGCTGGAACGTGCCGTCGCCGTTGCCGAGCGCGACCGACACGCTGCTGCCGTTCACGTTGCAGGTGACCATGTCGGTGTGACCGTCACCGTTCATGTCGGCCGTCTCGTTCGGGCTCGGCACCGCGGCGACCGGGTTCACCGGCGTGAGGAACGGATGGTAGAGGCCCGTGCCGTTCGCGCGGTTCAAGAGCACACGGAAGTCGTTCGCGTCTTCGTTGATGCACGCGATGTCGATGTAGTCGTCGTCGTTGAAGTCGTTCGCGTTGCCGCCGTAGACGCGCACCGAGGTCGACGGCACGTCGCGCAAGCTGATCGTGTCGATGACCGTGAACGTCGCCGGGGCGGGCTCGGCCTTCACGTAGAACTGGTAGGCGTAGCCGCCGGGCTGGATCGAGCTCGCGTCGGCGCCTTTCAGCGTGTCGCGCAAGCTGACGATGACGCGCTCACCCGCGAAGAACGAGCGCGCCGGGTCGAAGCGCAGCGTCGCGTTGGCGTTCGTGAGCGAGAACGTGCCGGCCATGGCGCCCGAGTACGTGCCGAACACGCGCACGCTGCCGATGGCCGCGGGCGGCACGGTCGTCGGATCGAGCGCGCGGTCGAAGTTCACGAGGATGGGCGTGTTCGGCTCCGCCGTGAGGAAGTGACGCGTCGGGCTCATCGACGTGACCGTGAGCTGCGCCGCGGCGGGCGAAGCGAGAAGGGCGAGCATGATCGCAGTGGTGCGCATGAACATCGGAGGCTCCTGAGCGAGGGATGAGCGCGGAACGCGCGACCGCAGCCTGCTCTGCGCGCGCGCTTCCGGCGTGGACGCGGTGATTGTAGAGGGCCGCGTGCGGTTCGGTAGGGATCGCGGGCAGATCCAGTGCGAACGGGAGCGACGCCGCGTGGACGCACTCGTATCCAGGGCGTAGTCTTCGATCGCCTTCTGCGCGTCATTCGCATGCGAACTCCGGTGATCCTGGCGGCGGTATTGCTCGCGAGCGCGGCGGCGGCCTACTTCGTGATGCGTCCGTCGTCGCGCGGCGAGTCGCGGCAGCGCATCTCCCTCGGCGCCGTCGAGGATCCGCGCGCGCTGCGTGAGACCGTGCAGCAGGAGATCCAGCGCTCGCGCGCGATGCAGTCGCGCGTGCTCTCCGACGTGCGCGATGCGCGCGTCGCACGACTCGGCGAAGCCATCCGCGAGGAGCGCAAGGACGGCGTGGAGTCCGTCGCGACGGCGGTGTGTGTGCTCGTCGACGGCGAACTCGGGCTGCGCGGCGCCGCGCGCGTGCGCTTCGAGATCGTCATCGAGCGTGAGAAGGGCCTGGAAACGACGGCGCCGGTCGAGCTCTCACTGCAAGAGGCGGCGGCGGGCTTTCATCGTCTGCAGCTCGACGCGTTCGGAGGCCCCGGCGTCGCCTACACGCTGCGCTCGACGTCGCTCTCGCAGCCCGACGGCGGCACGCTCGACCCGCAAGCCGTGCGCGTGTGCTGGGCTCGACCGAGCGTCGTCGGCAAGACGGCGCCCGAGCAGCGCACGAACGTGCTCATCGTCTCCGTCGACACGCTGCGCGCGGACCACCTCAGCTGCTACGGCCACACGCGCGCGACGAGTCCGAATATCGACGCGCTCGCCGCGCGCGGCGTGCTCTTCGAGCGCGCGCTGTCGACGGCGCCGTGGACGCTGCCGTCGTACGGCACGCTGTTCAGCGGCATGGAGGTCGCGAAGCACAAGGCGGGCGTGATCGCCGAGCGCGAGAGCGCTTGGGGGAAGGACGAAGCCGTTCCGACCAAGGTCGCGACCCAAGGGTTGCGCGCCGACGTGCGCACGCTCGCGGAGCGGCTCGTGCGCGCGCGCTACCGCACCGCGGGCTTCTACTCGAACACGTTCCTCAATCCGAACAGCGGGCTCGACCGCGGCTTCGAGACGTACGTCTACTACCAGTACAACGCGGCGTCGGGCGTCGATCTCGCGCAGCAGTGGGTCGACGACCACGCGCGCGAGCCGTGGTTCGTGTTCCTCCATTTGATGGATCCGCATGCGCCGTACGCGCCGCCGGCGCCGTACGACCAGCAGTTCGCAGGGCGCTCGGTCGAGACGCTCGAGAGCTATCCGCCGGACACGGGCGCGCTGCGCCAGACGCCTCCGTCCGCCGAGTTCAAGAAGCAGCTCATCGATCTGTACGACGGAGAGATCGCGTTCACCGACGCGCAGATCGGCCGCTTCCTCGATCACTTGGCAGAGATTGGCGAACTCGACGACACGCTCGTCGTGTTCCACTCCGACCACGGCGAGGAGTTCTGGGAGCACGGCGGCTTCGAGCACGGGCACGACCTGCACGACGAGGTGCTGCACGTGCCGCTCATCCTCGCTCTGCCGGGCAAGCTCGCGCCGGGCGCGCGCGTCGCGGCGCGCGTGAGCACGGCGGACATCCTGCCGACCGTGCTCGAGCTCCTCGGCGTCGAGAGCTCCGGTGCACTCGACGGCCGGAGCTTGCTGCCGCTCGTCGGCGCGCGCGATGCCGCGCCTCGCGACCTCGTGTCGGAGAGCATCCTGTGGGGGAAGACCGAGCGGAAGGCGCGCTTCGCCGGCGATCTCAAGCTGATCGCGATGGGAGCGAGCGACGATCGTCTCTTCGATCTCGCGCAGGATCCGGGCGAGCGGCAGGACCTCGCGCCGCTGCGTCGGGCCGACGTGGAGCGGTTGCGCGCGGAGCTCGTGAAACGCCACGTGCTCACGCAGAAGTTGCCCGCAGGCGTGACGGTGCGTCACACCGATGCGCAGCGCGCCGCGCTCGAGAAGACCGGTTACGTCGGTAGCGACGACGACGACGAGGAGTGAGCGCGCCGCGCGCGGCGGAGAAATCTCCGCCGGCGCCGCGAATTCCGGATGCGCTGAGCCGCGCCGGGGCTTTGTCCTGCGGCGCAAGCACGTTTCGACCTGCGATCGACCGATCGCACGCGCGCGCGCCACACACGCCCAACCTCAGCGGAGGATCTCGTGAAGCTCATTCTCGCCGGCGCGGCGCTCGCCGCCTTCCCGTTCGTCGCCCCCCCCGTTCAATCCGTCCTGCAACCGGTGCCGACCGAGATCGGCTTGCCGCAGCGCAGTCTCCTCGGCAACGGCGGTCTCGAGTCGTGGTCGCACGGCGCGCAAGTGCAGGGATCCATCGCACCCGACCTGTGGTACGCGATGGGTGTGCCGACCAACGCGTTCGGGCAGTCCGACATCGCGTACACGCGCGTGCCCGAGGATGTCGGGTGCAGCGCGAGCGGCCCATGGTGTGCGGAGGTGCGCGCCAACGCACCCGGCAACTACATCGCGCAACGGCTGGAGGACTTCGCCGGCTTGGAAGACCGCTGGGTGACGTTCTCCGTCGATCTGCGCACTCCGTTCGCGACCGCGATCCCCACGATCGCGATCGACGACGGTGTGAACGCGACGACGCGCACGGAGATGGTCGGCACCAGCGCGAGCCGTGTGACCGTGCGGCATCGCGTGAGCGCGTGCGCGACGCGTCTCGAGTTCCGCGTCTATCCCGAGCAGACGGTGCGCGTCGATCACGCGATGGCCGTCGTCGGCCGGCACGCGGAAGCGGTGTACGTGCCGCGCCGCAACGTCGAGCCGGGCCTGATGGAGCTGCCGCTCGGCGCGGTCGTCGATTGGCATCGCTTCGACGCGAGCATCCCGGTGCCGGAAGGCTTCGTGATCTGCGACGGAGCGCTGGTCGCGGACGCGGACTCGCCGTTCGTCGGCAAGCCGACGCCGAACCTCGCGAACAAGTTCGTGCGCGGCGTGACGAACGTAGGCGCGATTGGGAGTAGCGGGGGCGCGGACAGCGTGAGCGTGGCGCACACGCATCCGATCCCGCACACGCACTCGGGCAACACGAACGTGCCGCACGTCGGCGCGGGCGATCCGCCCGGCGGCTTCTGGCGCATCTTGCAGAATCCGATCCCGCCTTGGCTGCTCGCGACGAACGAGCACCATTACCACGCGTTCACGACGGCCGGCCCGAACACGGCGAACAGCGGAGCGAGCTCGCTCTCGTCGGTCTCCACGTTGCCGAGCTACGTTGGTCTCCTGAAGCTCATCCGCATCAAGTAGCGCGATGTCGAGCGGCGCGTCGTCGCAGGACGGCGCGCTGCTCAACGCGCGCGACGGGTCACGACCCACGCGCGGAGAGCTTCGACCTGCTGCACGAGCTCGGGCGCCAGACGCTCAGGTGCGTCGAGCTGCTGCAAGCTCTCGTCGACGCCGTCCGGATCGTCGAGACCGCGCCAGATCCAAGCGGCAAGCACGTGCCAGAGCGGGTTTTTCGGCTCGCGTCGCGCGGACTCGGATGCCGCCTCGAGCGCTTCGTCGAGAATCTCGCTCTGCACCGGTCGACCCGCTTGGATCTCGGTCGCGACCGAGCTCAGCCAGTTCTGCTGGAGCGCCGCATTGTCCGGGAACTCGCGCACCTTCGGGCGCAGCCGTTCGACTGCGAGCTGCGTTTCGCCCGCGCGCGCCAGCATCCATGCATAGTTCGTCCACAGAAAGTCGTAATCGGGCGCGGAGACGATCGCTGCCTCGCACAGTCGCAAGCCGTCGCGCAGCGCGAGCGGGAGCGCGTCGCGGCCGGAACGCGCGGGGTTCGGGCTACCGCCGATGCCGCCCTGGACGAGTCCAATCAGCGCGTAGCTCAGGTTAGCGACGACGACGGGATGCTCGGGAACCAGCGTGAGCGCCGCTTGATAGAGCCGAGCCGCGTTGACGTGGTCGACGCTTTCGCCGGGCCTGAGCTGCACCGTGATCGCGATCGCTTCGAACACCATCGCCGTCGCGCCGTACTCCGGGTGCTCGTGCAACGTCAAAGCGATGTCGACGGCGATGCTCTTCGTCTCCTGCACCTTGTGCCAGGCGCGCACCGCATAGAAGCGGTCGGTGTCCGATGTCGTGCGCCAGCGGTCCACGAAGTCGGCCGCCGGCACGAGGCGCGCCCACGAATCGTGGTCGACTTGGTAGCGGAGCCAGCGGACGACCTCGTGCGCGGCGAAGGTGCGCTCGAGCTGCTCCAAGTGCGGGATGGCTTCGGACTCGCGTCCGAGATTGATCAAGAGCGCGGTCAGATGACAACGTGCCTCGTCATTGGCCGGATCGAGGTCGAGTGCTTCTTTCAGCGCGTGCACCGCTCTCTCCTTACCGGCCGCGCTCTTCGCGCCTGCGCCCGTTACCGACGAATCGCGCTGCTCGTCGAGGAGCGCCGTCCGCAACCGGAGCCGCGCAGTCTGCTGTCGGCTTGCAGCATTCGCTTCGCTGAGTCGTTGCCATTGCGTGAACGCTACCGCGCTCGCGATCAGGGCGAGCACGGCGACGGACGTCAGCGCCGGCCGACGCTGCATGCGTCGTCCGAGACGCGCGAGCGGTCCGCTCGGCCGTGCGGAAACCTCGCCGCCCGCGAGGAACGCGCGCAGATCTTCGGCCAGCAGAGCCGCGCTCGCGTAGCGGCGCGTCACGTCGTGCGCCATCGCCTTCTCGACGATCGCCGACAGCGCGCGCGGCGCACGGCGACGCACGTGCAGCGGGACCGCGTCGCTGGTGGTGATGCGCGCGAGGAGCGCCGGCGTCGACGGCGCCGAGAACGGCCGCTCGAGCGCGAGCAGCTCGTAGAGCACGACGCCGAGCGCGTACACGTCCGATGCCGGCGTCGCGGCGCGCAAGCTGTGCACGAGCTCGGGCGCCAGGTACTCGAGCGTGCCGAGCAACTCACCGCTCTGCGTGAGCGCATCCGCGCCGTGCCAGCGCGCGAGCCCGAAGTCGAGGATGCGCACCGCGCCGCCCTCGCCGATCATCAAGTTGGACGGCTTGAGATCGCGGTGCACGACCTCGTCTTGGTGCGCGGCCTCGACTCCCTCCGCGGCGGCGAGCACGACGCTCGCGGCCGCGCGCTCAAAGCTCGATTCCGAGCGGCCGAGAGACTGCGCGTCGCGCGCGCGCTCGCGGCGTTGCAACGCGCGGATCGCCTGCGCGAGCGTTTCGCCGCGCACGAGCTCCATGACGAAGTACGGCGCGCCGCGGTGTTCGCCGATCTGGTACAGCGGCACGATCGACGGATGCCGCAGGCGCGCGACCGCTTGCGCTTCGCGCCAGAAGCGCGCCTTGCCGCGCGCGTCGAGGCCCTCCAGCCAATGCGGCGACTTGATCGCGACGCTGCGGTCGATCGACTTCTGGCGCGCGCGCCACACTTGCCCCATGCCGCCGCGTCCGAGACTTTCCTCGATCACGAAGTCGTCGAGCTCGCGGCCGGGCTCGATCGGTGAGTCACGTCCCGCTCCGAGCTCGCTCGCGATGTCGGCGACGAGGCGCAGCCGAGCCAGTAGTTGGCGGCGTCCGTGCTCGCCGCCCACCGGCTGTGCGAGCGCACCGGCGAAGACTTCGGGGTCTGGTCGCGCGCTCGCGCGCGACTCGTCGAGGTATGCCGCGACGTGCTCTTCGATCCACGCTTCGAGCTCGATCTCCGTGTTCGACATGCGTTCTCCCCGCCGTGTGCGCGGCGTCGTTCAACCGTCAGCCTCGAGCTCGCGCGCGAGCCGTGCCATCGCGCGCGCGACTTTCATCCGCACGGCGCCGCGCGTGATGCCGAGGTCGGTCGCGAGCGTTTCGTAGTCCTGGCCGAGGATCTGGCGATTCACGATCGCGTTGCGATCCTCGTCCGGGAGCTCGTGCAACGCGCGCTCGAGTCGATCGTGTTGCTCGCGACGATGCAGCGCATCGCTCGGACTCGGCGCGAGCGAGGCGAGGTCGGCCACGGTCGACGGGTCGCGGTGCGCGCCGCGCGCACCGGAGCGCAGCTCGCGCTGGAGCTCGCGGATCGCGATCGTCTTGATCCAGGCGAGGAACGCGCCCTTGCCGCGCCATTCGAAGCGCTCGATCGAGTGGAACGCACGGACGAGCGCGCGCTGGAGGAGCTCGTCTTCGTCCAGGAGCGCGCGGTGCTCGGCGCGGAAGTACGGTCGGATCGCGCGGCGCAAGCGCTCGCGATGCACGCTGAAGAGCTCGTCCGCGGCCGCGCGATCACCCGCGAGCAGACGCTGCACGAGCCCGCGTGTGGCTTGCTCGTCGGCGGGGAGGGACGGCTCGGGCTCGAGCGACATGGCACGGTGGCGGGGAAGCTACGGCGAGCGACGCGTGGAAGCCGCGCCACCGGCACCTCATCGTACCGAGCTCTCCAACGCCGGGTTCACAACGCCGCTCACTGCGGCACGCTGGCGAGCTCCTGGCGCGCTTGCTCGGCCATCGGTTTCAGCTCGAGCGCGAGCCGCAAGTGCTCGAGCGCTCCGGCGCGGTCGCCGGTCTGGCGCAAGATGCTGCCGAGCATCATGCGCGCCTGGAAGCAGCGCGGATTGAGCGCGAGTGCCTTCTGCAAGCTCTCGATCGCCGCGTTGCCGCGTCCCGCTTGCGCTTGAGCGGAAGCGAGCGCGATCCACGCCTCTTGGTACTCGCCGAAACTCTGCGTCGCGCGCCGGAGCCAGGGGATCGCTTCGGCCGGCTTGCCGAGCGCCGCGAGCGCGAAGCCGCGGCTCATGAACACGCCGAGCTGCTCGGGCAGGAGCGCGAGCGACCGATCGAACGCGCGCAAGCCCGCGTCGATCTGTCCGTCGCGCAGCGCGTTCTCGGCTTCGCGATTCAAGCGCTGCACTTCGAGCCACGGCACGTCGGTGCCGAGGATGCCGCTCGCGTCACGCGGCGCAGCGGCCAGGCTCTCGCCCGGATAGTCCGGCACCAAGCGGCGCAGCACGCGCAGATCGCGCGGCACGTTCGGCCACAGGCGCGCGACCTCGTTCGGATTCACGGGCACGTCGAGCAAGCGGCCGGTCGGCCAGTACGCCGACAGCGGGTTCTTCTGATCGCTGATCACCTCGGCCGCGCCGAACTGGCGGCGCAGCTCGTGGTCCGTCATCGCGATGCGCGCGAGCAAGTGGTCCGCGGTCGGCACCCACACGTCGTGCAAGTCGCCGAGCACGGCCGGATCCTCGCTGAAGCGCCGCGCGACGCGCGCGACGTCGATCGGCGCGTGCGAGCCGACGAGCAAGAGCTGCGTCTCCCATCCGACGAGCAGGAGCGTGTGCGGAAACGCCGCGAGGAACGTCGCGACGATCTTCTCGCCGGCTTGCGGCGGCATCTGGAAGATCGGCAGCCACTGCGTCATGTAGCCGCCGGGTGTGAGGCGCGCGGACACGTCGCGGTAGTACTCGATCGAGTACAGGCGGCTGATGCCGTGCATCAGCGGAGGCGGCGGCTCGCTCGTGACGAGGTCGTAGCGATCGGTCGTCACGTCGAGGAAGCTGCGCCCGTCGTCGTGGATGCGGCGCACGCGCGAATCGTGGACGATGTCGTCGTTGTGGAACGCGAACTCGGGCGCGGTCTCGAGGACGTTGCGCGCGAGATCGACGATGTCGAGTCGCTCGATCGAGCTGTGCTTCGCGATCGCACTGGCGGTGTTGCCGACGCCGAAGCAGATGAGCAGCGCGCTCTTCGGCCGCTCTTGCGCGAGCAGCGGGAAGTGCGCCATCACTTTCATGTAGCGCTTCGCGAACGGCGTCGTGCTCGACATCTGGCCAGAGTCGAGATAGAGCTCGTCGCCGGCCGGCATCGTCGCGACGAAGCTCGAGAAACCGGTGCTGCCCTTGAGCGCGCGCACGGGCAGCGTCGTCAGCGGATCGCCCTTCGGGAACGCGCCGCGGTCGAACTCCGCGGACGTGACGAAGATCGCGATCACGAAGCCGAGCGCGGGCAGAGCGAGCCGCAGTGGCGACAACGGCTGGTGCTCGCTCAATAGAAAGAGCGCGACCACGATCGCGGCGAACGCGATCGTCGCGAGTCGGAACGCGTAGAACATGTTGACCGCGGGTGCGGCCCACGAGAACGCGATCATCCCGGTCAGGAACGCGAGCGTGTTCACGCCGTAGATGCGTCCGAGGTGTCGTCCCTGCGCTTGCGCGACGTTGCAGAGGTACGGAAGCAAGAGCGACGCGCAGAAGTAGGTCGGGAACGTGACCCAGCCGACGACGACGAACACCGCGCCGAGGATCTGCAACGTGCCGTCGGGATCGAATGCGAACCGGCCCGCCGCATCCGCGGCGACTTGGTGCACCCAGCGATTGCCGGGCATGAGCAGGAAGCGCGTGACGACCAGGTAGATCGCGAAGCCCGCGGCATACGCCCAAGCGATGTGGCGCAGCGTCCAGTTCGGGCGGCGGTGGACGAGCGTGCTCGCGGCGAAGATCGCGGCGATCGCCCAAAAGGACACGAACGCCATCGCCGCGCCGTTGTAGATCTGCGCGAAGTGAACGCGGCGGAACGCGTCCGCCTCGAGCAAGCCGGAGAGCACGCCCGACAACGCCGCGCCGCACACGATCGCCGCGAGCGTCGCGGTCGGCACAACCGCGCGCTGCTCCGCGAGCTTGCGCGGCGACGCGGCGATCTGTGCATGGCACGCGCGCTCGAGCGCGTCGCCGCGCACGAGGAACGCGATGCCGAGCAGCACGTTCACGATCCAGATGGCCGCGAACGCGGCATCCGTGCCGAGCCAGCGCAAGAGCAGCCACTCGCACGCGAGCACGGCAGCACACGCGCCGAGGGTGTTCCATGCGTACAGCGCGGACGGGAGGCGCGCATCCTCGCGGAATGCGTGGCACAGGAGCGGATACGTGATGCCCATGAAGAAACAGGGCACGCCCACGCTCAGCACCGCGAGCGGAATGCGGACGAGCTGGTACGAGAGGAGCGGCTCGTAGATGCCGTCTCTCAGCTCGTACGGGAACGCTCCGAGCCAGTTCGACGGCGTCAGGCCCTCGAGGTAGACGAGCAGCACCGCCGCCGCGATCGCGAGCTCGAGCACGCCGTAGAGCACGAGGTCTCCGCGGTTGCGCAGCGTGCGGCGCAACCGCTCCGTCACCCAGCGGCTCGCGAGCGCGCCCGCGCCGATGCCCGCGATGAAGCCGCAGACGACGAGCACGAACGTGAATGTGCTCGAGCCGAAGCGATCGACGAAATGGCGCAGCCAGACGACCTGGTAGCCCAGGCTGATCCAGCCCGACAGGGCATAGCCGACGTAGAGCTTGCGCATCGGGCGGGCCGACATGCTACCCATCGCGATCGACACGCGGAATCGACGCGGTAACGCGCACGCGGCACGCCCGTAAGAGGGCCACCATGAAAGTCTCCATCCTGTCCGCGTGCCTGATCCTGTCGCTCGTTCCGCGCGCGTCCGCCGACGTGCTCCGCAAGCAAACGGTGCCCGAGAAAGCGCGTTGGGTCGCGCACCTCGACATGGAATCGCTCGCTCGGTCGCAGCTCTTGCAGGGCTTGAAGGAGCACGGTCTGCAAAAGGAGATGGAGGCCGCGTTCGCCGACGAGAAGCTCGCCGGCGTCGATCCGCTGCAGGACGTGCGCTCGGTGACGATCTTCAACTCCACCGACGACGAGGACCGCACGGTGATCTTGGTGCGCGCGAGCGACAAGGCCGATGCGCTGCTCGCACGCCATCAGAAAGAAGAGGGCTACCGCACGATCGACATCGGTGGCCGCAAGCTGCACGCGTGGGGCGACTCGGGAGGCAGCGAGCACGGCGTCGCGTACGTCGCGCGCATCGAAGGCAGCGCCGACCGGCTCGTGGTGTTCGGCGAAGACACGGAGTCGGTGTCCCACGCGATCGACGTCGTCGAGGGCAAGCAGAAGAGCTTGGCGGACAGCGACGCGCTGGCGTTCCGGCGCGGCCCCGGCGACGGCGCGATCCTCTACGCGGCGGCGGTCGAGCCGATCGCGGCGCTCGGTGAGAATCCGGCCACGTCGACGGTGGCGCGCCTTGCACAGGCGTGGCGGCTCGAGATCGGCGAGCATCGCGGAGCTCTCTATGGCGACCTGTGGCTGAAGACCGAGTCGAACGAGGACGCGGCGAAGTTGCAGCAAGTGCTGCAAGGCGCGACCGCTTTGATCGGCCTGATGGCGCCCGAGGTCGGGCCGCGCGTATCGAGCTTCCTCGCGGGGCTCTCGTTCCAAGCGAGCGGGTCCGACGTGACCGCGACGTTCCGCTGCGCGATCGCCGACCTGCTGGACCTCATCCGCGGTTTCGAGGAGCTCGAGCGCAACGAGCACGAGGCAAAATAGCGACGCCAGACCCGCGCAGGCCGCGACCCGCGTCGATGGACACCTCCACGAACTCCACTCCGAACGCCCGCACGCCGCTCGACGTGCGGGCGCTCGCTTTGCGCGCGCAGCGCGGCGAGCGCGATGCGTTCGCAGACCTCGTGCGGCGGTTCGAAGCACCGCTCTACCGCTTTCTGTGGATCCGCCTCGGCTCCGCGCAAGATGCCGAGGAACTGTGCCAAGAGACGTTCTTGCGCGCGTGGACGCGCCTCGAGACCTACCAACCGCGTTGGCAGTTCTCGACGTGGCTGTTCACCGTCGCGCGGCGCCTCGCGGCGAGCCACCGCCGGGCGGCGGCACCCGCGGCGTCGGACACGGCGCTCGAGCACACGGTCTCGGCGGCCGCGGGACCCGGTGAAGTGGCCGGGTTGCGCGAGGAGAGCACGCGTGTATGGCAGATCGCCGCGCAGGTCCTCACGCCCGATCAGCGCAGCGCGTTGTGGCTCCGTTACGGCGAAGAACTTTCGATCGACGAGATCGCGCACAGCCTCGGCCGACGGCCCGTCGCCGTGCGCGTGATGCTGTTCCGCGCGCGCGAGCGCCTGGCGCAACGGCTCGCACCGCGCGAAGATGCTTCCGCCGCATGCGTGCCCGAAGCATTGCGCGCGGTCGCGGCGAGTCCCATGAGCGGAGAAACCCGATGATCTCGATCTTCCACCGCTGGCGCGTCGCGCGCGCGTTGGACGCCCCAGATCGCGACCATACGGATCGCAACCAAGCGGATCGCTCGTGTGGCCGCGGGCTCCCGAGTGCGGACACGGCGCGCGGCGAACTCGCACGGCACCGCGAGTCGATCGCACAGGTCGACGCGCTCTTGCGGGCGGGTGCGGAGCGGCTCCGCGCGAGCAGCGGGCCGAGCGTCGCAGAGCGCGTGCTCGCGCGCCTGCCCGCCAGCGCGCCGCCCCGCACGCCGCCCCGTACATCGGTCACGCGACGCGCGCGGCCGCTCCGCGTCGCCGCGCTCGCGGCCGGGCTCGTGATCGCGCTCGCCGCGGGCTACTGGTGGACTCGGAGCTCGCCGATCGATGCGCCGGTGAGCACCGGCGCGCCGATCGCGCAGCACACCCCGGCGGACTCGGTGCGTGTGACGCGCGAGCACTCGTTGCGCGGGACGCGCGATCTATGGCAGCTCTCGCGCAGCGTCACCGTGGGCCTGCGCGCAAAAGTCGAGGAGCCGCTGATCGCGGAGGTCGAGAACCTGGGTGCGGACGCGACACGCGCGGCACAGTTCCTCGCGGATCGCGTCGCGCGACCGTGGAGCAGCGGCCGGTCGTTCGAGCGTTAACGCGGCGCGCCGTACCGGTCCACCTCGGTTCCGGGCGTCGCTCGATTCGCGGCGAATCACCTGGATTGCCCGCGGTCTCGCTCCTTGCTCCGACGCGAGCAGACACCATCCCGACGCGAAGCACTTTCACGACGGGCTGCTAGACTCCTCGGCCCGAAATCCTCGGGAACGGTTCGGGAAGTCACGACGCGCCCAGCGAGCGTCGGCCTTTCTCAAGATTCGCAACGCCGCGCGTTGCTAGGAGCTCCATGGGTCTCGTCTGCGGCATCGTCGGTCTGCCGAACGTCGGCAAGTCCACCATTTTCAACGCGATCACCGCCGCCGGGGCGGAGAGCGCGAACTACCCGTTCTGCACGATCGAGCCGAACGTCGGCGTCGTCGACGTGCCCGACGAGCGCCTCGCCGTCATCCACCGGTACATCACGACCGACCGCATCGTGCCGGCGTCGCTGAAGATCGTCGACATCGCCGGTCTCGTGGCGGGTGCGTCGAAGGGGGAGGGCCTCGGCAACAAGTTCTTGGGCAACGTGAAGGAGTCCGACGCGATCCTGCACGTCGTGCGCTGCTTCGAGAAGAGCGACGTCATCCACGTCTCCGGCTCCGTCGATCCGAAGCGCGACATCGAGATCATCGAACTCGAACTCGGCTTCGCGGACCTCGACACGGTGACGAAAGCGCTCGAGCGCGTGTCGAAGAAGGCACGCGCGGGCGACAAGGAAGCGACGGCGCAAAAAGCGGCGTACGAGCGCGCGAAGGAAGCGCTCGACGCCGGTCGGGCGCTGCGCGCATTGACCTGGTCGAAGCCGGAGCTCGAAGCGCTGCGCCCGCTCTTCCTCATCACGATCAAGCCCGTGCTGTACGTCGCGAACGTGAGCGACAAGGATCTCGAAGGCACGTCGGCGCTCGCGCAGATCGTGCGCGATCACGCCGCGGCGACCGGCGCGGAGATGGTCGCTTTGTGCGGCGATATCGAAGGTGAGCTGATGAAGATGCCGGCCGAGGAGCGCGCGCTGTTCCTCGAGGATCTCGGCTTGAAGGAGCCCGGGCTGAATCGCCTGATTCGCAAGGCCTACGACCTGCTCGGCCTGCAGACGTTCTTCACCGCCGGCAAGATCGAGATCCGAGCGTGGACGATCCACAAAGGTGACACGGGACCGGTGGCGGCCGGAGTGATCCACACCGACTTCGAGAAGGGCTACATCCGGGCCGAGGTGTACTCGGTCGATGATCTCGTGCAGTACGAGAGCGAAGCCGCGATCAAGGCGGCCGGCAAACTGCGCGTCGAAGGCCGCGACTACGCCATGCGCGACAGCGACGTCGCGCACTTCTTGATCGGGAAGTGACTGCGAGCGCGCGCCGCGCGCGCTGCGCGCTCGGCGGCGAAAATGAAGCGGGCGCCGTTCGTCACGGCGCCCGCTCGTTTGGCTCGACCGAGCTCCCGCCGATCACCAGACGAGGATCTGGCCGTTCGAGAAGTTCGTGGTGAACGTGTTGCACCAGCCGGCCGCCGGGTTGCGGTAGAAGAGCTGGTACTGCGCGTTCTGTCCGGCCGATTGCGCCGTGGCGCCCGAAACGGTCGTCGTCTGCGCCGTGTTCGGGAAGCTCCACGTGCCCGGAGTATCGCCGTTCGTTCCAGCGTTGTGGCCGCCGAAGCGGACGAGGCCGCCCGACGCGCAGCGGATGCCGTCGGCCGTCGCGGGGAACACACCGTTCGGTGTCTTCGCGTTGCCCTTGACGAGGAACCCGAAGCCCACCGTCGTCCCGTTCGCAGTGAACTTGACGGTGTCGGTCAGCGGCGAACCGCTGACCGTCGAGCTGCCCGCGACCGTGAGCTTCGTGCCGAGCACACCGGCGAGACCGAGCGGATTGCTGTTCGCGCAACCCGACTCGTGACCGCCCGACGGATCCGGAACGCTGTTCGGCAACACGCACGGGCACGTGAACGCGCAGTTGTCGCCGAAGCAGAAGCCCGAGCCCGGCGAGACGGGGGTCACGTTCGACGCGCTCAACGAGAACAGTTTCAAGCGGAAGCTCGTGTACGCGCTGCCCACGCCGGGGCCGCCGAAGAAGTAGCACCCGTTGATCGACGTCGCAGGATTCATGTCGATGCGCACGGCGTCCTGCGTCGACATCCCGGTCCCGGGCTCGCCGCTGAACGCGATGCCGGCGAGCGTGCCGGTAGCACTGTTCGCGTTGGTCACGATGCCGTTGACCGCATAGACGGGCGCGGCGTTCGCTTCCTGGTGATCCCAGCTCGTGCCGTCGTAGCCGCTGCACGGTGCGAACGCTCCGCCGCTGGTGGTCGTCGCCGTCGCCCAGCCGCCTTGCGCGGCATTCGCCGGCGCGCCCGCGAGCGCCATCCCCGTCGCCGCGCTGATCGTCGGCGATGCGAGGCCCGGGAAGCTGAACGACCAGCTGAAGCAGTGGTCGAGCTCCGAGTTCGTCGTCTGCGGCGCGCTGTCGTAGTTGCCGCCGCCGTCCGCGCGCATCGTGAAGCTCGCGGTGATTCCGGTGAGATCGATCGCAACCTCCCAGCAGGCGTAGGGAGTGGCACCGCGGCCGGGAAAGCTGACGAGCGAGAAGCTCGCGTTCGGCGTCGGCGCTGCGAGCGGGCCCTGCGCACAGCGCACGTCGTCCAGCGTGGTCGACTCGCGGAACTCGAGCACGATCGACGCGCCGGTCCCGACCGGCGTGCTCGCCGGACCGTCGACGTTCGAGCAGTACCCGATCATGAAGGCGTCGATCGTGTAGGAGCCGCCCACCGGCGCGCTGCCCCGTGCACTGCCGCCAGCGGACAACGGACCGTCGGGGAAGGGGCAGTCGTTGACGGCGCCGACGAACGCGTTCACCTCGACTTGCGTTGCGTCGTACAGCTTGTCGGGGGAGTTCACTCCCGGCAGCCGTCCTTCGTCGGTCCACGTCTCGCCGGGATACATCACGCCGAACCCCGGGGACGAACACGTGTTGTTGTAGATGGTGGTGAACTGCGGACCGAGCGCGGTTCCCAGTGCTCCGGGGCGCGTCCAAGTGCCCGTGCCGAGGTGATAAATCCCGGCGTTCTTCACGGGGCCCTGCGCGCGCACTCGCGAGCGGAGGTCCATTTGCGCGTGAGCCGTAGACGCGAGGAGCAGAGCGGCGGTGAGGACGGTGAGATGACGAGACATGCAGAACTCCAAGGGTCGAAACGAACAGGGATGGCTTCGAGCGGTCGTGGCGCCGCGCGGTTCTATGCGCGGCGTTGAGAGCGCGCGACGGCCCGCCGTGTTCCGCGAAACCGCCGCGACGCCGCTCGATGCGCGGCGGCCGCCAGACGTGAGAGAGGGTCAAGCTTACTTGGGCGGCGTCCGGTGCGGGGCGCGCGCGACGATTCGGCCGAGCTTTTTGCGCGTCATTGCCGCGCGGCGAACGCGTGGCGGCGCGCCTGCGCGTGCGCGTCGCGCCCAGGTTCGGGGGCTCTGGCTCGCGCGCCCCCGCGTGGCCATCCCGCGGCCGTGTGGATACGCTGTGCGCGATTCGCGCCTTCCTGTTCGTGCCGACTTTCCCGATGGGCATGACCGCTCCCGCGCCCGCACCCGATCCCGCCGACAAGCTCGCGATCACCAACGCCTTGGCCGACAGCGCCAGACGGGGGAACGTCGCGGATCTCGAGCGGCTGTTCGAACGCCTGAAGACGACCGTCTTCGCCTGGATTTGCATGCGTACGGGCAACGCGCGGCGTGGAGCGACGGATCCGAACGATCTCTTGCAGGAGGTCTGGCTGCGCACTCTGCGCGCCTTCCCGACGTTCGATCCGGCGCGCGGCAGCTTTCGCTCGTGGGTATTCGGCATCGCAGCGCACGTGCTGCTCGAGGAGTACCGCCGAACGAGCCGCGTGGTCGCGCTCGACGCGCCCGCGGATTCGTCGAGCGCGGGCGTCACGTGCGAGCCGCCGTCGCCGTCGATGACGAGCGTCGGCGCGCGGCTCGCGCGCGCGGAGGCCGTCGATCGTTTTCTCGCGTACGCCGATTCGCTCTCGCCCGAGGACCGCAAGCTCTTGCTCTATCACGGCCTCGAGGAGATGACGCTCGCCGACGTCGCCGAACGCTTGCAGATCACCGTCGCCGCCGCAGAGAAGCGTTGGCAGCGGCTGAAGTCCAAGCTCCAAGCGAGTGGCGTGGCGCGCGATCTCGATCTCGGCGATTGCAGTCGCTCTTCGAGCTGACCGCGCGCGCGTAGCCGGTTCCCACCGGTCGCCTCCCGTTCGCACCGTCCGCTTCCCGAGGTTTCGATGTCTCGCACCGACGACGCTTCCCCGCCGTCCGTTCCGCCGTCCCTGCTGTCGTTCGCCGAACGCGCACAGCGCGAGCACGGCGACGTGCTCGCGCACGACACGCCCGCACCCGCCAGCGTGTCGCTGCCTTCGTCGACCGGCGAGATCCTGAAGCGGCTGGCGGCGCACAGCGAGCGCGCGCAGCGCTACGTCGTGCGCGGCGAGATCGCGCGCGGCGGCATGGGCGCCGTGCTGGAGGTGTGGGAAGAGGACTTGCACCGCTCGCTCGCGATGAAGGTCGCGATCGACGTCGAGATCGCGCCGGCGGGGCACGTCTCCGACCGCGGTTTGCCAAAGCTCGCGCGCTTCCTCGAGGAAGCGCAGGTGACCGCGCAACTCGACCACCCGGGCATCGTGCCCGTGCACGAGCTCGGACTCGACGACGCGGGACGCATCTACTTCACGATGAAGCGCGTCGCCGGTCGCACGCTCGCGCAGGTGTTCGAGCTCGTCGCCCAGAAGCGTGACGGTTGGAACGAAACGCGCGCGCTCTACGTGCTCTTGAAGGCGTGCGACGCCGTTTCCTATGCGCACAAGAAGGCCGTCATCCACCGCGATCTCAAGCCCGCGAACGTGATGGTCGGCAGCTTCGGCGAGGTGTACGTGATGGATTGGGGGCTCGCGCGCGTCGTCGGCCGCGAGGACCGGCACGACATGCGTCTGCGTCCGCAGAGCGAGATGCTGACCAGCGTGCACACGGATCGGCGCGGAGTGCGCGAGGACACGCCGAACTCGCCGTTGATGACGATGGACGGCGCCGTGCTCGGCACGCCCGCGTACATGTCACCGGAGCAAGCGCGCAACGAAGTCGAGCGGCTCGGCCCGCGCTCGGACGTGTACGCGATCGGCGCGATGCTCTACCACTTGCTGTCCGGACAAGCGCCGTATCTGCCGCGCGGCTCGCGCGTCGCGAGCCACGTCGTCTTGCGCTGGCTGCTCGAAGGGCCGCCGCAGCCGCTGCACGAGATCCGCCAGGATCTGCCGGCGGAGCTCGGCGCGATCTGCGAGAAGGCGATGGCGCGCGATCCCGATCAGCGTTACGCCGACATGCGCGAGCTCGCCGACGACTTGCGCGCGTACCTCGAGAATCGCGTCGTGTCGGCGTACGAGACGGGGTCTCTGGCGGAGATGAAGAAGTGGATCCGTCGCAACAAGGGCGTTGCGGTGTCGACCGCCGCGGGGATCCTAGTCGCGTTCGCCGCGCTCGGTTGGGTGTCATACGTGCAAGCGGACGCCAAGCATGCGATCGAGCGCAAGCACGAGCAGCTCCAGACAGCGAACGCCGGATTGATCGAGGCGCAACTCGTCGCGCGGCGCAACGAAGCCGAGGCACGCAGCAATGCGGATCGATTCGAAGCGGAGAAGAGTCGAGCCGATGCCGAAGCGAAGTGGACGTTTCGAGTCGCGAGTGTGTTGGCGAATTCTCACGAGAGCGCGGAGGGCTTCGCCCGATTCGCCGACGACTGGAGCTCCCACTTGCAAACCCTGCGCGCGCGATCAGCTCCGGACGACATCGACCTGGTGAAACATGAATGCCTATACGTTCTGTGGCGCTGGCGAAGGGCGATGAAAGACACAGCGAAGTCCCCGGAACGTCGTCGCGAGCAACTCGAGCCATGGGGTCCGCTCGTCGAGCGCGCCTACGCACAACTCCGGAAGCGCGTCGAACCGCACGATCCGCTGTGGTCGGAAGTGCTGAACAGCCTGTATCAATGGATCTCGATCTCAGGCGATGCGTTTGCGAGTCAGTCCAGCGGCACTCTTCGATGTTTGCCCCGCGAAGTGTGCGAGCAGCTTGCGCCATTGCAGGACGAGTCGCTCGAGTCGTTCTCTGCAATCCATGGCAGTACGTCAGCGCCGGCCCTCGTGATCGCGGCCGAGCGGATCTGGATGGCTGTGTGCGCCGGCGACCGCGAACGGGCAGCTGATGTGGCGCGCGAGTATCTCGATCGGCGGCGACTCGGTGGCGAGCCCGCCGCATTCCTCGACTCCGTACACAAGGGAATCATCGACCGACTCGAGCGCGATCACTTGGCGCCGCCTTGGGCTCCGGAGTTGCGATGGCGTTCCTATGTCGACAGTCTGCGGATCTTTCGACGCGGGTCGTCGGGCTACAACGCCAGCCGTCATGCGTACGAAGCCCACCTCGTCAGAGGCCAGGAGTTCTACGCACCGGAGCGTTGTACGGATTCACTGGCGTACCACCTGTCGCTCGTTGCGATCGGCGCTGGTGCCGGAGATGCCGCCCTGGCGTTCATTGCACCACTGAGCGAAAGGCTCCTGCGTGAACGTGACTCGTGCGATCCTCACCGATGGATCGTTCGACGCGTGCACGCGAAGGCGCTCATGACGAGCGGCCGCTTTCAGCAGGCCGCGTCGATCCTCGACGCGTACTTGGAGTCCGTGAACGAGTGCTTCGGCAGTGGCCACGCGTTGGCGATCGACGGTGTGCTCGTGCGCGCAGAACTGTTGGAACGACAAACGGACTTCGTCGCGTCGCGTGCGGCTTACGATTCGGCACGGAGTCTCGTTCACTCACGTGGCGATGAATACCTCAGCGTCTTGAGGGGCGTGCTGATGGCTGCGGCCGCGTTCGAAAGGCGTGCAGGCTCCCATGAGCTCGCGGCGCGCTACGACAGCGAACTCGACGCGCTGAACGGCGAGTTCGAACGCCGACCACGCAACCTGAACTTCGAACACGGCGAGAACCTCGTTCCGCCGGAAGGATGGCTTGCCGTACAGCCGCCCGAGAAGGCTGCGGGTGAATGGCAAGCCTTCGCCTACGCGACGTCGAACTCGGCGTTCGAAGGCAAGCTGTGCGCGGTCTTGTCGACCCTTCCCGGCGCATCCGAGGCGAACGGTGAGAACGCGCGCAGGTTGATGGCGACGTTCGATGCAGCCCCTTACAAGGATCGGCGACTCCGATTCCGTGCGGCGGTGCGGACCAGCTGTCGCACGGATCGCGACTTCGCACGTCTGTGGCTTGCGTGTGAAGGCAATCGAGGAGACGCCAACTTCCTTACCAATGCGCAGGGCCCTGCGATCCGAACCGATGACTGGCAGCACTACGACGTCGTCAAGCACATCGAATCCGACACGAATAGAATCGCGATCGGCATCGACGTCTTTGGCGATGCCGAGGCTTGGATTGACGAAGTCACGATCGAGGTCGTCAGCGACTGAGGAAGCCGTTCACGGCGGAGCGTGCCCCGTGGCGCACCGCCGTTCATCACGGCGCCCGCTCGTTCGTTAGCTCAACCGAGCTTCCGCTCATCACCAGAGCAATTGCTGGGCGTTCGTGAAGTTCGTCGTCGCCGTCGCGACGTTGCTGCACCACGGAGCCGGGTTGCGGTAGAAGAGCTGGTAGTACGCAGCTTGACCGGCCGTTTGCGCCGTGGCGCTCGACACCGTCGTGGTTTGCGCGGTGTTGGGGTAGCTCCACGTGCCCGGCGCGTCGCCGTTGGTGCCTTGGTTGTGAGCACCGAAGCGGACGAGACCACCGGACGCGCAGCGGATGCCGTCGGCCGTGGCCGGGAACACGCCGTTCGGCGTCTTCGCGTTGCCCTTGACGAGGAACGCGAGGCCAGTCGTCGTGCCGCTCGCGCGGAAGCGGACGGTGTCCGTCACGCCCACGACACTGTTGCCCTCAACTTCGAGACGCCCACCGAGCACGCCCACGAGCGCGAGCGGGTTGCTGTTCGCGCAGCCCGACTCATGACCGCCGGAGGGATCCGGGATCGGGTTCGGAGCCGCGCACGGGCACGTGAACGCGCAGTTGTCGCCGAAGCAGAAGCCCGAGCCCGGCGAAACCGGGGTGACGTTCGTGGCCGTGAGGGTGTGCAGCTTCAGGTGGAAGCTCGAGAACGGGTTCGTCCCGCCCGGGCCGCCGAAGAAGTAGCAACCGTTGAGCGACGTCGCCGGGTTGAGGTCGACGCGGACCGAGTCCTGCGTCGTCATGCCGGTGCCCGCTTCGCCAGCGAGGCCGGTGACTGCGAGCGTGCCCTCGGCACTGTTCGCGTTCGAGACGACGCCGTTCGTGGCGTACACCGGAGCCGCGTTGGCTTCTTGGTGGTCCCACGTGGTGCCGTCGTAGCCGCTGCAGGCCGCCGTCAGACCGCTGCCGGTCGTCGTCGCGGTGAGCCAGCCGAGGTGCGCGGCGTCAGCCGGCACGCCCGCCAGGATCATGCCCGACGCAGATGTCGTGGTCGGCGACGCGATGCCCGGGAAGCTGAACGACCAGCTGAAGCAGTCGTCGAGCTCCGTGTCGGTGACCTGGTTGTTGCTGTCGTAGTAGTCGCCGTTGCCGTCCGTCGCCAACGTGAAACTCGCCGTCACGCCGGTGAGGTCGAGGGCGACCAGCCAGCAGCTGAACGGGCCCGCGCCCGCGCCTGGGAAGCTGACGAGCGAGAAGCTCGCATTCGGCGCCGGAGCGACGAGCGGGCCATCCGCGCAACGCACGGCGTCGAGCGGCGTCGTCGGACGGAAGTCGACGGTCAGATTCGCGCCCGTGCCGGACGGAACGCTGAGGGGGCCCGGGAGGTCCGAGCAGTAGCCGAGCGTGAACGCGTCGATCGTGTGGCTCGCCTGGCTACCGCGCGCCGAGCCCGGTGACGACACCGGACCCTCCGGGCACTTGTTCGTCGTGCCAACGAACGCGACGACCGAAGATTGGTCCTGGTCAAAAACCTTGTCTGGGCTGACGAGCGTGCGGATCGTGCCCGTTGGCAGTTCGTCAACAAACGGCGAAACCACCCCGCCGGTCGGAAGCCGTCCCTCGTCCGTCCAGAACTCATTCGGGTAGATCGCGCCGAAGAACGGCGAGCTGCACGTGTTGTTGTAGATGGTGCGGAATGTCGGGCCGAGGTGCTCCTCCAACGCGCCTGCACGTGTCCATGTACCGAGTCCAACGTGATAGACGCCGGCATTCTTGACGGTGCCTTTGAGCCGCAATCGACGGCTCAAGTCCTGACGTGCTTGCGCCGTGACATTGGCGGCGAACAACGAACACGCGGCGAGGATCCACCAAAGTCGAAGCATGTGACTCTCCCTGGTTGTGCGAAGCGAACTTCGAGCGCGTCGCATTGTCGCGGTGCGCTTGCGAGTGCTCGTGAGAGTAGAGAAGTGCCCGCAAGTGTTCCCGTGAATCGCCGTTGCACGTGCGGCAAGTGTGCGTCCGTCCCACCCAGTGGACACGACACGGCGGACGCGACGCGTTGCTCGGCACAGCAAGCGGAGTCGTGTGGCACTCGCTCACGTCGGAGCGCTGCATGCACGTCCGCGCGCCCGCGGTCGGCGCGTCCGTGCCGCACAGCGCATACAAGCTGGCCCGTGCGCGCGGAACTGCGTACAGCGGCGGGATCTCGCCGGCCGACAGAGAACCACCCGCATGACGCTCACCCTTCGCTCCGCGTGCCTCCTGGTCGCGATCGCTTTCGGCACCTCCGGTTGCGCGCTCTTCCACGAGCCCGTTCCGAACAAGCTGCCGCTGTACGCGCGCGTCGCGAACACTGGTGAGCTCGAGGCGGGTGCCGCCGCGGTCGACATCACGCCGGCGCGCGACCTGTATCTCGGCGGTTTCGAGCCGCTGCGTCGCGCGACCGGCGTGCACGATCCGCTCTTCGCGCGCGCGCTCGTGTTGCGCCGCGGCGACTTCGAGATCGCGCTCGTGTCGTGCGATCTCGTCGGCTTGATGCGACCGCAGACGCAGGCGATTCGCGCCGCGCTCGAGAACCTCGATGCGCGTCACGTCATCGTCGCGTCGACGCACGATCATCACAGTCCCGACACGATGGGCCTGTGGGGCGTGCCCGCGCTGTCGTCGGGCGCCGACCCCGAGTACATGGCGCAAGTGCGCGCTGGCGCCGTGCGCGCGATCACGGAAGCGCGCGCTGCGCTGCGTCCGGCCGAAATCGGCGCGGCGAGCGCTGCCTTCGACGCCAAAGCGTTCATCAAGAATTCACGGCGGCCGGGTCTCGTCGATCCCGACGTCGCGGTGCTGCACGTGCGCGAGCGTGGCGGCGCGCGCACGATCGCAACGCTGATCGAGCTCGGTTGCCATCCCGAAGCGGTCAAGCGCGCGAACACGCTCGTGACGGCGGACTTTCCGGGCGCTGCCGTGCGCGCGCTCGAAGCCGAGCTCGGCGGAGTCGGCATCTACGTGTCCGGCGCTCTCGGTGGGCTCGTGTCGCCCGATCGCAGCGGAGCGGCGCCGGACGACGAGCTCGCGTTCGGTGCGGCGCGCCGTATCGGCGAGACGCTCGCTGCTCACGCACGCCGCGCGATCGATGCGATCGACGCGTACGACGCTGCGCCGGCGCTCGGCGTGTGGCACTCGCTCGTCTACTTGCCGAACGACAACTGGCGCTACGACCTCTTGCGCTGGACCGGCGTCGTGCAGCGCAAGATGTTCGGCAGTGGATACCTCGAGACCGAGGTGTCGCTGTGGCGCATCGGCACGTTCGCGCTCGCGTCGGTGCCGGGCGAAATCTCGCCCGATCTCGGCCTGCGCATCCAACGCGCGGCGGGCGGCACGCCGACGATGCTCGTGGGTCTCGCGAACGACGAACTCGGCTACCTCGTCCCGCCGTGGGACTACGACATGAGCTACTACGATTACGAGCGCAAGCTGTGCGTCGGGCGCGAAGCCGGTTGGCGCGTCGTCATGCGGCTCGAGGACCTCGCGCTCTACTCGCAGGCTGCGCTCGGCGCGGACGCGCCTGCCGTGCCGCAGTAGGACGTGATCTCAGCGCGCGGCGGCGACGGAATCGGCGCGCGCCGGGCGCTCGAACGTGCGCGTCGCGAAGCGCGTTCCGCGCGCGACGATCCATTCGAGCGCGAGGATCGAGCTGTAGTGGCCGAGCGGGATGTCCACGCGCTCCGGCCGCCCGAGCGCGCGCCACAGCGCGCGACGGCTCTCATCGGGTAGCACGCCGTCGAAGCGCGCGTCGACGAACAGCACGCGTCGCGCGTCGACCGCGCCCGCGAACTCGAGCGGGTCCGAGTCGAAGCGCGCGCGCACCTCCGCGCGCAGCTCGTCCGGAGTCAAGTCGTCCGTGACGCAGCGCTGCTCGACCCAGCGTTGCACCTGGATTTCGTCTGCTTCGAGCGCGAGGCGCGCGAAGTCGCCGCCTGCGAGGCAGATCACGGCGCACTGCACGCGCGGCTCGGCCGCCGCGAGCATCGTCGCGAGCATGCCGCCCATCGACAGACCAAACACGCCGAGGCGGCGCTCGTCGACGTCGCCGCGCTGCGCCATCCAATCGAGGAACGCGCGCTGCGCGCGCACCGTACGCGCGAGCTTCGCCGAGAGCTCCTCGATCGTCTCGCGCTCGCGAAAGAGCTTCCAGCGCCGCTCGAGCGAGCCGGACGCGATGCCGCGCCGCGCGAGCGACCGACACACGCGCTCGGTGATCGGTTCGCCGCCCGCGAGGATCGGGAGCACGAGCAAGAACGGCGGAGTGCGTGCGCCAGCGTCGTGCGAGATCGGAACGAACGTCTTGTACGTGAGCTCGGCGCCTTCGATGCGCACGCGGCCGGTCTCGATCGCGATGCCCGCGTCGTCGATGGGCGTACCGCGCGCGAGGATCTCCATCGGCGGTGCGTCCAGCCGTGCGGCAAGATGCGCGGAGAGCGGCGCCGCCGCGCGCGGGGCACGCGCGCAAGGCGTGGTCGTGCACGCGCACGCGAGCGCCGCGAGCGCGAGGCACACGATCCGGATCGAGGCCGTCACTGTGTCTTCACAGCGCTCTGGGCCACGCTCGTGTCGGAATCCAGCCGCGGCCACTGGAAGCGGCGCCACGCGCGGTCCATGGCTCGCGCCCCGAAGAGCGCCACACGTCCGTTCACGATCGACAGCTCGTCACCCGCGTCGTCCTTCGAATGCCCCAGCGCGACGACGCGGAAGACCGCCGCCGCGAGGCCGGTGCGATCGACACCGTGCTTGCAGTGGAGGAGGTAGGGAGGCGGCAGCTCTGCGAGCGCTGCGATCAGCTCGTCGATCTGGTCCTGCGAGCTGTTCAGCGCGGACCAGTTGAGCACGCGAAAGTTCAAGCCGAGCTCGCGGCACAGCGCTTCCTCTTTCTCGGCCCACGCGCGCCCGCGCGTCTTGCGCAGGCACAGCACCGACTTCACGCCCTGCTGGGCGGCGATGCGCAGGTCCGATTCGTCCGGCTGCGGCGCGCGCCACGAGTCGCTGCCCTCGATCGTGCGCATGCCGGCGCACGACGCGAGGAGGAGCGCGCACGTGCCCGCGAGGAAAAGAATTCTGACCACGCCGTCCGTCCTTGCGAACGCACGACAGGGCGTTCCTCGAACCATACATCCGGCGCGCCGCGCGTGCGGTCGCTGACGGATCGAACGTGGTGACTGGCGAGGGTCGTGCGCGTCGTGCTGCGAACGCAGCGCACCGAGCGCGCGCTCTTTCGAGCTCTCCTTCCTCGCGCCGCGGCCGGCGACGGAGCGCTCGGCCGTGATGTTCCGTGTCGACGAGCGCGCGCGCTCCGGCCGGATCCGGCGTCCTCGGCTATGATCGCCCTTCGCGGCGCAGCATCGCAGGAACCGTGCGGGGCCTCGCCTTCGATTCCGACGACGCCCTGTCGACGCCGGCGCCGTCCTTTCGGCGTGCCGCGCCGGCGCACACCGCTCGAGATTTTTCCATGACGTTGTTCCTCTCGCTCGCGCTCACCGTGCTCGGACTGCCGGCGCAATCTCCGGCCCAGCTGTCGAGTGCGTCGAGTCCGCCCGCGAGCCACGGCGCCGCACCGAGCGCGGCGTGGTTCACGCGAGCGGCGCACGGTGTCGCGCGCGCGGAGTACGAGTTCCGCCGCAGCGAGGACGAGCCGGTCGTCGCGTCGGCACCCAATCGTGCGCACGGCTTGCGCGCCAGAGTGTCGCGCGCGGGCCTCGCGGTGTTCCCGCGCGTTGCGGGCATGGACGGCGCCGGTGCGGCGTGGAATTGCACGCTGCAAGCCGCGCGCTTCGGACGCGTGGGGGACCTGCGCGCGCTCGAGCCCGCGACGGTCGCGATCGACGCGCGTGTCGCCGCGCTCGATCACCGCGCGCTCACCGAGCGCTTCGAGAACGGCGAGCGCGGCATCGAGCACGCGTTCGCGGTGAGCGCGCGCCCGCACGGCCTCGCGCCGCTGTGGATCGGCATCGACGTGCGCGGGGATCTCGCGCTGCGCATCGACGACGGCGCGCGTTCGGGCGTGCTCGTCGACGCGCACGGTGAAGCGCGTCTGCGCTATCGCGATCTGCTCGCGCGCGACGCGACGGGACTCGAGCTCTGCGCGACGCTTGCGTCGAGCGCGCACGGCGCCGGCATCCAGATCGACGACGCTCGCGCGACGTATCCCGTCTCGGTCGCGCTCGTGCTGACCGGTCCCGCGTGGACCGCCGCGGGCGATCAACTCGGCGCCGAGTTCGGCGGCGCGGTCGCCACGGCCGGCGACGTGAACGGCGACGGCTACAGCGACGTGATCGTCGGTGCGCGGCTGTTCGACGGTGGCGAGACGGACGAAGGCCGCGTGCTCGTGTACTACGGCTCGGCGCTCGGACTCTCGGCGACACCGGATTGGACCGCCGAGAGCGATCAAGCCGGCGCGGAGCTCGGCGCTGCCGTCGCGCTCGCCGGCGACGTGAACGACGACGGCTTCAGCGACGTGATCGTCGGCGCGCGGCTGTTCGACGGTGGCGAGACGGACGAAGGCCGCGTGCTCGTGTACTACGGCTCCGTGACCGGACTCTCGGCGACACCGGATTGGACCGCGGAGAGCGATCAAGCCGGCGCGGAGTTCGGCGGCGCGGTTGCGACGGCGGGCGACGTGAACAACGACGGCTTCAGCGACGTGGTCGTCGGCGCGCGTCTGTTCGACAACGGCGAGACGGACGAAGGCCGCGCGTTCGTGTACTTCGGCGCGGCGGTCGGACTCTCGGCGACGCCGGATTGGACCGCGGAGAGCGATCAAGCGAGCGCGGAGTTCGGTTCCTCGGTTGCGAACTGCGGCGATGTCGACGGCGACGGCTTCAGCGACGTCGCCGTCGGCGCACCGCTCTTCGACGACGGCGAGCTGGACGAGGGCCGCGCGTTCGCGTTCTTCGGCTCGGCGACCGGGCCTTCGTCGGCGCCCGATTGGACGGCGGCGAGCGATCAAGTGGGCGCGCGTTTCGGCGCCTGCGTCGCGACGGCGGGCGACGTCGACGGCGATGGGTTCTGCGATGTGATCATCGGCGCACCGCTCTTCGACGGCGGCGAGCTGGACGAGGGTCGCGTGTCGGTGTTCCTGGGTTCGTTCCTCGGGCTTCCGGCTTCACCGGACTGGACGTCGGAGAGCGATCAAACCGATGCGCGGTTCGGTGCAGCCGCTTCGAGCGCGGGCGACGTGAACGCCGATGCGTACGGCGACGTCGTCGTCGGTGCACCGCTGTTCGACGACGGCGAGCTGGACGAAGGTCGCGTGCTCGTGTTCATCGGATCGCCGAGCGGACTCGCGGCGACGCCGGAGTGGATCGCGCAAGTCGACCGTGCCGACGCGCGCCTGGGCGCGAGCGTCGCGCTCGCGGGCGACGTGAACGCCGACGGCTACAGCGACGTGCTCGTCGGCGCGCCGCTCGACGACGACGGCGAGCTCGACGAAGGCCTCGCGTTCGTGCACCACGGATCCTCGGACGGCTTGAAGGCGAGTGCCGCATGGACCGCGAGCGGCGAGCAAGCGTTCGCGATCCTCGGCCGCTCGGTCGCGTTCGCGGGCGACGTGAACGGTGACGGCTTCAGCGACGTGCTCGTCGGCGCGACCGGCTTCGACGACGAGCAGCTCGACGAAGGCCGCGCTTACGCGTTCCACGGCTCGGCGAACGGGCTGTCGACGACGCCGGCGTGGTTCGCCGAGAGCGACGACGTGGCCGCGTTCTTCGCGAGCTCGGTCGCGTCCGCGGGCGACGTGAACGGCGATGGCTTCGGCGACGTCGTCGTCGGCGCGCCGTACTACGGACCGAGCGATGTCGGGCGCGTGTTCGTGTACCACGGCTCTCCCGCAGGCCTCGCGCTGGCGCCCGCGACGGTGATCCAGGGCGATCAGAGCGGCGCGGAGTTCGGCATCTGCGTCGCGTCGGCAGGCGATGTGAACGGAGACGGCTTCGGCGACGTCATCGTCGGCGCGGACTTGTACGACGACGGTCAGACCGACGAAGGCCGCGCGTTCGTGTACCAGGGCTCGCTGACGGGGCTCCAGGCGAGCGCCTCGTGGACGGCCGCGAGCGACATGTCGTCCGCGCGCTTCGGCAACGCGGTCGCGAGCGCGGGCGACGTCGACGCCGACGGCTACAGCGACGTGCTCGTCGGCGCGTGGCGCTTCACGAACGGGCAGAGCTCCGAAGGTCGCGCGTTCGCGTACCGCGGCTCCGCGAGCGGCCTCTCCGCGACCGCCGACTGGACGGCGGAGTGCGACCAATCGTTCGCGGACTTCGCGTTCTCGCTCGCGTCGGCCGGGGACGTCAACGGCGACGGCTTCAGCGACGTGATCGTCGGCGCGGCGCGTTTCGACGACGGCCAGACGAACGAAGGTCGTGCGTTCGTGTACCACGGCTCGGCGAGCGGGCTCGTGCTCGCGCCGTCGTGGACGGCGGAGGGCGATCAGACCGACGGCAACTTCGCGCACTCGGTCGCGTCCGCGGGCGACGTGAACGGCGACGGTTACAGCGACGTGATCATCGGCGCGTGGGTGTTCGATGGCGGTTCACTCGACGAAGGCCGCGCGTCGGTCTATCAAGGCGCGGCGAGCGGACTCGCGTCGACTCCGGCGTGGACCGCGGCCGGCGGACAAGACGTCGCGCGCTTCGGCATCAGCGTGTCGCTCGCGGGTGACGTCAACGGCGACGGCTACGGCGACGTGATCGTCGGCTCGGATCTCTTCGACGACGGAGAGGACGAGGAAGGTCGCGCGTTCGTGTACATGGGCAACGCCGGACGCGGCGGTTGGACGCGTGCTCCGCAGCAGCGTCGCGCACGCAACGGCGCGCCGATCGGTCCGCTGTGCGTGTTCGACTCGCGCAACCACTTCCGCGTGCAGCTCGCGTCGGCGCACTACGTGTCGGTGTTCACGTGGGCGACGCCGCGCGCGCCGGGTGCGGCGTTGCAATGGCAAGTTGCACCGCTCGGCACTCCGTACGCAAGCGTGCCGCTCTCGACCGGCGACGGCCGCGGACTCGGCGTTCCGTTCCCGGTGTTCAGCGAGCTCACGGAGTCCGGCACGAGCACGTCGCTTCCGAGCGCGCTCGTGCTCCCCGTCGATCTCACGCGCGGTCCGTTCGCGTGGCGCTTGCGCCTGCGCAACAACAACCCCGTCTTCCCGGTGAGTCCGTGGATGACGCTCCCCGGCAGCAACGCGACGGAGACAAAGCTTCGTGCGACTTCCATCGAGATGAGCGGTCCGCTAGCGCCGCGCTAGCGCCGATCGCATGCACGAAGCATGTCGTGCGTCAGCACGACGTGCGAAGCGCCCGCGTGCGGCGTGTCCCGCGCCGCACGCATGAAACGGCGGCGGGGACCCGTGTCGATTGCCTACGCTCGCTGTGTCTTGCGTTTCGCGTGCGATGACAGGTTCCCGTTGCGTGGATGCGACGGTGCTCGCGAAGAGTCCATCGCACCAAGTCAGCCTGACTCGGTGTGATATCCGCGCCGCGGCGATCGAGATCCAACGGCATACTGTGCATGTCCCGTCGAGCGTAGACAGCTGCAACGGGTCCCCGCCGTTTGGAGCGCTGAGCGCGAGGACGGGCTCAGCGCAGTTTCCATGAGATTCGTGACACGTTCGCGGATCGCGTTCCGTCCTGGTGAATGAACCGGGCTGGCAGCGCGCGGGTCCCTCCTCCACACGTCTATCGAAAGCACACGGATGCACGTCGCCATCGCACTCGCTCTTCTCTGCCTCACGTCGCCTGCACCGGGTTTCGCGCCCGGTGCGGAGCCGCGCGTCGCGCAGCTCGCGCGTAACCTCGAGCAAGTTGAGTACGCGTTCGCCAGGCTCGACGGCGAGTCCGCCGTGTGGTCGGCGCCGAATCGCTCGCAAGAGCTGCGCAGTCGGGTGTCGATCGACGGCTTGGAGGTGTTTCCGCGCGCGACGTGCGCGGACGGTGTCGGTGCGGAATGGAAGCTTCGATTGCGCACCACGAGCTTCGGGCGCGTCGGCGACGTGCGCGCGCTCGGCCTGGCTTCGGTTTCGACGAGCGGAGCACGCGCGGAGCTCGAGCACGGTCTGCTCAACGAGTGGTTCGAGAACGGCGCGCGCGGCATCGAGCACGGCTACACGATCGCGGAGCGGCCGCGCGGCGACGCGTCGCTGCGAATCGGGCTTCACTTCGGCGGCGATCTCAGCCTGCGCATCGATGACGACCAGCGCTCCGGCGTGCTCGTCGACGCGAGCGGCGAGGCGCGCATGCGCTACCGCGATCTCGTCGTCTTCGACGCGAGCGGACGCGAACTCTGCGCACGGCTCGCGCCGAGCGCGAACGGCGTCGGGATCGAGATCGACGACGCGGGTGCGATCTACCCGTTGACGGTGGACCCGCTGCTCACGGGACCCGCGTGGACGGCGGAGAGCGATCAGACCGGGGCCGAATTCGGCGCTTGCGTTGCAGCGGCGGGCGACGTGAACGGCGACGGCTACAGCGACGTGATCGTCGGCGCGCGCATGTACGACAATGGCGCGACGGACGAAGGTCGCGCGTTCGTCTACTTGGGAACGGCGAGCGGCCTCGCGACGACTGCGGCGTGGACGGCGGAGGGCGATCAGGCGAACGCGCTGTTCGGCGTCTCGGTCGCGACGGCAGGCGACGTGAACGGTGACGGCTACAGCGACGTGATCGTCGGAACGTACGCCTACGACAACGGCGAGACGGACGAGGGCCGCGCGTTCGTGTACCTGGGCTCTGCGGGCGGTCTCGCGACCAGCGCGGCCTGGACCGCCGAAAGCAATCAAGCGAGCGCGCACTTCGGTGCTTCCGTGGCCACCGCCGGCGACGTGAACGGCGACGGCTACAGCGACGTGATCGTCGGTGCGTTCATGTACGACAACGGGCAGTCCGACGAAGGCCGCGCGTTCGTGTACCTCGGTTCGTCAGGCGGCCTCGCGGCGAGCGCCGCGTGGACGGCCGAGAGCAATCAGCTGGGCGCGCTCTTCGGCCACCACGTCGGCGCAGCGGGCGACGTGAACGGCGACGGCTACGGCGACGTGAGCGTCGGGGCCAACTTCTTCGACAACGGGCAGGCGGACGAAGGCCGCGCCTTCGTGTACTTGGGCTCCGCACTCGGTCTCGCGTCGAGCGCCGCCTGGACTGCCGAGAGCGATCAACCGGGCGGTGATTTCGGTGGCTTGGTCGGAACGGCGGGTGACGTGAACGGCGACGGCTACGGCGACGTGGTCGTCGCCGCGCTGTACTACGACAACGGGCAAACGGACGAGGGTCGCGCGTACCTGTACTTGGGATCGGCGAGCGGCCCGGCAAGCAGCCCGGCCTGGACGGCCGAGGGCGATCAGGCCTCGGCGCTGTTTGGGTACTCGGCCTCGACGGCGGGCGACCTCAACGGCGACGGCTTCGGCGACGTGATCGTCGGAGCGCCGTATCACGACAACGGGCAGTCGAACGAAGGTCGCGTCTACGTCTACCTCGGCACGGCCGGCGGGCTCGAGCCGAGCGCGGCTTGGACGATCGAGAGCGATCAGAGCGGCGCCCTGCTCGGGTTCTCCAATACGACGGCGGGCGATGTCGATGGCGATGGCTACGGCGATGTCCTCGCGGGGGCGGCGTACTACGACAACGGAGAGGCTGACGAAGGTCGCGCGTTCCTGTACCGCGGCTCGGCGCACGGGCTCGCGATCACTCGCGCGTGGAGCGCCGAAGGTGATCAACCGTTCGCGAATTATGCGAACTCGGTGGCGACTGCGGGCGACGTCAACGGCGACGGCTACAGCGACGTCATCGTGGGTCAGCCGGGATACGACGCCGCGTTCAACAACCACGGGCGTGCACTCGTGTACCTCGGTTCGGAGACGGGGCTCGCGTCGACCGCGGCGTGGACGGTGATCGGCAGCGAAGCAACCGACTGGCTCGGGGTGACCGTCGCGACCGCGGGTGACGTCAACGGCGACGGCTACAGCGACGTGATCGTCGCGCAGCAGTATCCGAATCCAACCATCGTGTTCCTTGGGTCGGTGAGCGGACTCGCGACCACACCGGCCTGGACGGCGCCCAGCGTGTCGGCGTCGCAGGTTGCGACGGCCGGCGACGTCAACGGTGATGGCTACGCGGACGTGATCCTCGCTGCGCCAACACTGGCCGGCACCGGCGTCTCCTACGTGTACAACGGGTCCGCCGCTGGGCTCGCCAACGCTCCGGCGTGGACCGCGTGGTCGTTCCAGCCCGGAGCCCATTTCGGAGACGGCGTCGCCAGCGCGGGCGACGTGAATGGCGACGGCTACAGCGACGTCATCGTCGGCGCGTCCAGGTACGACAATGGCCAAGACGCCGAAGGGCGGGCTTTCGTCTACATGGGCTCGGCGAACGGTCTCGCGACGGCGCCGGCGTGGACGGCGGAGAGCAACTGGGCAGACGCGAACTTCGGCCAATCCGTCGCGTCCGCGGGCGACGTGAACGGCGACGGCTTCAGCGACGTGATCGTCGGAGCATGGACGTACGGCAACACGCTCCAGGGGCGTGCATTCGTCTACCTCGGATCGTCGAGCGGGCTCGCGCCGAATCCCGCATGGACGGCGGAGAGCGGCGCGAACGACGCGCGGTTCGGCGTGTCCGTCGCGAGTGCGGGCGACGTGAATGGCGACGGCTACAGCGATGTGATCGTGGGTGCCGACCGATACGACACCGATCTGACGCACGAGGGTGGCGCGTTCGTCTACTTCGGTTCGGCCACGGGCCTCGCGTCGAGCCCGGCTTGGGTCGTCGAGGGCGACAACGACGGCGCGATGCTTGGCTACTCGGTTGCCACGGCGGGCGATGTCGACGGCGACGGGTACAGCGACGTCATCGTCGGAGCACCGCTGTACGACGGCGCGACTTGGGTTGGCGGCGCCGCATTCGTGTACATGGGCAACGACGGCCGCGGCGGTTGGACGCGCGCGCCGCAGCAACGACAGGCGAGCGGCGCGGTGCCGATCAGCCTCTTGTGCGCATCGAACTCGACGACAGGGTTCCGGATCCGGTTGGGATTCGAGCGCGCTCTCGCAGGGTTCAATTGGGCTACTGGCCGAGATCCGACGGCGCGACTGGAGTGGGAGATCGCGCACGTGCGCGAGGCATTCGATGGCGACGGGCTCGAAACCGGCGCGGAGCAGACGATCAACGGACTGCCGCTCGACTTCGACGAGTTCGTCGAGTTCGCGAATCCGGCCTTCGTCCCCGTTCCATTCGGGCAAGGACAGCAAGTCGGTGCCGGCGTGTTCCACTGGCGCGCGCGGCTGCGCACGAACAACCCGCTGTTTCCCGTCACGCCGTGGGTGTCGATCCCGTGGAACAACGTGACGGAAGCGAAGCTGCGCGTCGGCCCTTCGCCCGCCAAGCGTGTGCCGCGCTAGCATGCGCGTAGCGCGTCGTGCGCCTGCGTGCGACGGGTCCTCACACCGCACGCATGGAACGACGGTGGGGACCGGTGTCGACTGCCTTGCACTCGCGGTGACGTCCAGCTTGCCGTTGCGCTTCGATTGCTTGGGCGCGGTTGCGACGACGAGTCGCGGTTGACTCGCTGTCGAACCGAACGTCGTCGCAACCAAGCACTGGGCAGCCGTCACCTAACGCGAGCTGCGAGTCACAGCAAGCGCAAGGCAGCTGCAACGGGTACCCGCCGGTTAATGCGCTGCGCGCGAAGACGCGCTTCGCGCGGGCGCATGAAAACGCCGTCCCGTCACCGCGGCTTGGATGCGCGCTTCGGACACGATCGTCACGAGCTCGGCCGGCAAGAGCGCTTGCGGACCGTCGCTGCGCGCTTCCTCCGGGTTCAAGTGCACCTCGACCGCGACACCGTCGGCGCCGGCCGCGATCGACGCGCGCGACAGCGGCGGGATGATGCGCGCGATGCCGGCTGCGTGCGCGGGATCGACGATGATCGGCAGGTGCGTCCATTCGCGCATCAGCGGCAGGACGGTGAGATCGAGCGTGTTGCGTGTCGCCTTCTCGAAAGTCCGAATCCCGCGCTCGCAGAGGATGACTTGCTCGCAGCCGCCTTCGGCCAGGTACTCGGCGGCGTAGAGCCACTCCTCGACGGTCGCGGCGAGACCGCGCTTGAGCAGCACCGGCCGGCCCGCGCGCGCGGCCGCTTTGAGCAGCGTGAAGTTCTGCATGTTGCGCGCGCCGATCTGCAAGCAGTCGATGTCGTGCTCGACGAACGCGGCGAGGTCCGATGCGTCCATGATCTCGCTGACGACGGGCAAGCCGACGGCCTCGCCCGCGTCCTTGAGCTGACGCAAGCCTTCGACGCCGAAGCCTTGGAACGCGTACGGGCTCGTGCGCGGCTTGAACGCGCCGCCGCGCAAGAGGTGCGCGCCCGCGTCGCGCACCGTGCGCGCGACTTCGAGCACCGCTTCGCGTCCTTCGACGCTGCACGGACCCGCGATCACGACGACTTCGCCGCCGCCGACCCTCACGTCGCCGATCTCGACGACGCTCGGGCTGTCGCGCATCGCGCGCGCGACGAGCAGGACGTCGCCCATCGGCTTCACGATCGCCTCGACGGCGGGATGGCTCTCGATCTCCTTCTTCGCGCGCGCTTCGATCTTGCCGGCGGTGGCGAGGATCGGCCGTGCATTCTCGCGCGAGCGCATCACGCGCAGGCCGTGGCCTTGCAGCGCGTGCACGAGCTCCTGCACGACCTCTTCGGCCGTGCCGGCGGCGAGGATCACGATCACGATTCGCCTCGCGCGGACGACGCAGCGTGTACGTCGATCGCACCGAAGATTGCGCGGATCGCTGCGGCGGACACCGGGCCGGTGTGACGGCGCAGCATGTCGTCGACGGCTGCGCGCCGCGCGGGGTCGTGCTCGTCGACTTGCTCGAGCAGGCGTGCGCGCTCGTCGAGCAATGCGAGCAGCGCACGATCGACGGCTTTGAGTTGGTTCCGTTGACTCGCGTTCATCTCGGCAGGCCGGTCGACAGCGAGTGTACGAGCTCCTGCGCAGCCGCGGAAGCCGCCTCGAGACGCCGATCGGGCGCGCCGACGACCGCGCGGTGGATGTGCTCGACGAGCGCGCTGCCGACGATCGCGAGATCCGCGTGCTTCGTCGCCGCGCTCACGTGCTCCGGCGTGGCGATGCCGAATCCGACCGCGACCGGCAGCGATTTCGCGGCGGATCGCACGCGCGCGAGGAACTCCTGCGCACCGTCGTCGAGCTCGGTCGCGGCGCCGGTGACGCCGAAACGTCCGATCGCGTACACGAAGCCTTGGCTGTGCGCGATCGCGCTCGCCATGCGCGTCGGGCTCGTCGTCGGCGCGACGAAGAAGATCGGCGCGAGACCGCATTGTTGCGCGTGCGCCTCCATCGACCCCGCTTCCTCGACCGGCATGTCCGGGACGAGCAGCGCGTCCGCGCCGGCGCGCGCGAGCGCCGGCAGCGCGCGGTCGAAACCGCGGCGCACGAGCGGGTTCGCGTACGACATGATCGCGAGCGGCAGATCGCTGCCGAGCTTGCCGTCGCTGCCGCGCCGGAAGCGCATCAGCATCTCGAGCACACCGTCGAACGTCGTGCCCGCGGCGAGCGCGCGGCTCGCGGCACCTTGCAGCAGCGGACCGTCGGCGATCGGATCGCTGAACGGCAGCCCGAGCTCGACGCACGCGACGCCGTCGCACTTCGCCAGCGCGCGCAGCACGGCGAGCGTCACGTCGAGGCCGCCGTCACCGGCGGTCACGAACGGCGCGAGCGCGCGGCCGCTGCGGGCGCGCAAGCGCGTGAGCTCGCGGACGAGACGATTCGGCTCCTTCACGTAGCGCGCGCCGTCTGCGCGTTCCCGCCGGGGCGCGCGTCGCTCGCACTGCGCGCGAAGGCGGACGCGATCGTGTCGAGGTCCTTGTCACCACGTCCCGACACGTTCACGAGCACGCGCTTGCCGCGCAGCGAGTGGCGCTCGCGCAGCGTCCACGCGACGGCGTGCGCGCTCTCGAGCGCCGGCAAGATGCCTTCGAGCCGTGCGAGCGCGCGGAAGCCCTCGAGCGCTTCGCGGTCGGTGCACCATGAATAGGTGGCGCGGCCTTGCTCGCGCAGATGCGCGTGCTCCGGCCCGACTGCGGGGTAGTCGAGCCCGGCCGAGATGCTGTGGGTGGGGAGCACCTGCCCCTCTTCGTCCGACAGAAGCCAGGTACTACAGCCGTGCAGGATGCCCGGAGCGCCACCCGCGAAGCGCGCGGCGTGACGGCCGCCGCCGCCTTCCGTCGGCCCGTCGCCGCCGGCTTCGACGCCGACGAGTGCCACCGACGCGTCATCGAGGAAGGCGCGGAAGAGCCCGATCGCGTTGCTGCCGCCGCCGACGCACGCCACCGCGACGTCCGGCAAGCCGCCGGCTTCGGTCTGCATCTGCGCGCGCGCTTCGCGGCCGATCACTTCCTGGAAGCCGGCCACGATCGAGGGGAACGGGTGCGGTCCGAGCGCGCTGCCGAGGACGTAATGCGTGCGCTCGGGATCGGCGACCCACGCGCGCATCGCTTCGTTGATCGCGTCCTTCAACGTCTTGCTGCCGCTCTCGACCGTGTGCACACGCGCACCGAGCAGCTCCATGCGCAGGACGTTCATGCGCTGGCGTTGCGCGTCGACCGAGCCCATGTACACGGTGCACTCGAGCCCGAGCAGCGCGCAGGCCGTCGCCGTCGCGACGCCGTGCTGTCCCGCGCCGGTCTCCGCGAGGATGCGGCGCTTGCCCATCTTGCGCGCGAGCAAGCACTGGCCGAGCGAGTTGTTCAGCTTGTGCGCGCCGGTGTGCAACAAGTCCTCGCGCTTCAGCCACATGTCGCAGCCGAGCTCTTGCGACAAGCGTCGCGCGTGCGTCAGCGCGGTCGGACGGCCCGCGAACGTGCGCAAGGTCTCCGTGAACTCGCGCCAGAAGTGCGGATCGTCCGCGCAGCGCTCCCACGCGCTCTCGAGCTCCATCAGCGGCCCCATGAGCGTTTCGGGCGCGTAGCGTCCGCCGAACGTGCCGAAGCGAGCGGTCGATGCCGGAGTCATGACGATTCTCCTGTTGTCTTCTCGAGTGCGGAGAGCGCGGCGTGCGCGGCGCGCACGAACGCGAGGACGAGTGCCGGATCCTTTTCGCCGGGTGCCGATTCCAGGCGCGACGACGCGTCGACGCCGTGCGGCCGCACGCGCGCGACGTGCTCGGCCACATTGTTCGCATCGAGGCCACCGGCGAGCAGGCACGGCGCGCGCGCGGCGAGATCGGCGGCGCGCGCGAAGTCGACGGCCTGGCCCGTTCCGCCCGGCGCAGCCGGATGATCGAGCACGAACAGCGCCGCGACCGCACGCCATGCGTCGATCTCGCGCTCGGCGCCGGCCTCGACCGCGATCCGCCGCAGGATCGGCGCACGGAAGCCGGTCCACTGCGCCGGCTCCTCGTGACCGCACAGCTGCACCGCGCGCGCGCCGGTGTTCTCGATCCAGCGCTCCGCGAACGCACGCTCGCGATCGACGAGCACGACGACCGGCAGCATCGAGCGGGGCACCGTCGCGATGACGGCCGACGCTCGATCGAAGCTGACGTGACGCGGCGACGCGGGGTGCGCGACGAAGCCGACTGCGGAGAGACCGGCGCGCAGCGCAGGTGCCACGTCGGCGCCCGTGCGCACGCCGCACACCTTGATGAACGGGAATGCGAAGCGCGGGGATGCACGCGCGTCAGCCACCGAGCGCCTCCCGCCACTGCTTCAGCTCGACCGCCGCATCGACCGCGCGCACGAGCGTTTCGCCGACGAGCACGGCATCCGCGCCCGCGGCGCGCACGCGCTTCAAATCGTCGGCGGTCTTGATGCCGCTCTCCGCGACGCGCAGCGGACCCTTGGGACCGGTGGGCACGAGCGGCAGCAAGCGTTCGACCGTCGCGAGGTCGACGTGCAGCGTCTTCAAGTCGCGCGCGTTGACGCCGACGAGCTCGGGCTCGAGCGGCAGCACGCGCTCGAGCTCGGCCTCGTCGTGCACTTCCATGAGCACGGCGAAGCCGTACTCGCGCGCGACGTTGCGTGCGGTGGCGAGCTCGGCATCCGACAGGATCACCGGCAAGAGCAAGAGGGCATCGGCGCCGTACAGCCCGCTCTCGATCACCATGCCCTCGTCGAGGATGAAGTCCTTGCGCAAGCGCGGCAGGCGCGTGAACTCGACCGCGCGCAAGTCGTCGAGCGTGCCTTCGAAGTGGTCTTCCTCGGTCAGCACGGAGAGCGCGTGCGCGCCACCGCGCAGGTAGCTCTCGGCGAGCGCGTGCCAGCGCGGACCCGGACGCGGACTGCGCGTCGTGACGGAGCCGCGCGGATCGCTCGGCTCCTCGAGCAAGCGTCCCGCCGAAGGCGAGCGGCGCTTCATCTCGGTGATGAACGCGAGGTTCTTGCCGTGCAAGGCGGTGAGGAAGCGCTCGCGCCGCCACGAATCCGGCTTGACGACTTCCTCGAGGCGCGCGAGCGGCTGTTTGCGGCGTCGCTCCGCTGCACGTGCGCGCACCTTCTCGATGATCGGATCGAGCTTCGTGCCGGTGCTCGTCACGACGCTCTCCGTCTCTTCTGCGCGACGTCGACGAAACGCGCCAGCGTCGCGCGTGCGCGGCCGCTGTCGATCGTTTCTCGCGCGCGCTCGACGCCGTCGGCGGGCGTGCGCGCGATCTCGGCGACGACGAGTGCCGCGGCCGCATTGAGGATCACGGCGTCGCGGTGCGCGCTCGCCGTTCCCGCCAGGACGCTCGTGAGGATGGCGAGGTTCGCGGCCGCGTCGCCGCCGCGCAGCGCGTCGTTCGGCGCCGCACTGAGCCCGAGCGCGCGGGCATCGAACGTGTGCTCGGGCGCACGGCCGACCGCCTGCGCGAGGTTCGTGCCCGCAAGCGTCAGCTCGTCGGCGCCGCCGGCGCCATGCACGACGAGGGCGCGCTCGCAGCCGAGCTCGCCGAGCGCTTCGGCGATCTGCGGCACGCGCCGCGCTTCGGGCACGCCGAGCAACTGACGGCGCACGCGGCCGGGGTTCGCGATCGGACCGAGGAAGTTGAACAGCGTGCGCACACCGAGCGCTTTGCGCACGGGCGCGGCGTGACGCAGCGCGGGGTGGTAGCTCGGCGCGAACAGGAACGTGATGCCCGCTTCGTCGAGCACGGCGCGCGCAGCGTGCGGCGAGAGATCGAGCGGCACGCCCGCGAGTGCCAGCAAGTCGGCGCTGCCGCAGCGCGACGAGAGTCCGACGTTGCCGTGCTTGATGACGCGCGCACCTGCGGCGGCGCACACGATCGCGGCCGCGGTCGAGAGGTTGAACAGGCCGAGGCCGTCCCCGCCGGTTCCGCACGTGTCGATCGCGTCCGGGAAGTCGTGCTCGAACGGGATCATGGCGTCGCGCAGCGCCTGCGCCGCGCCGGCGATCTCGCTCGCGCTCTCGCCGCGCGTCGCGAGCGCGCCGAGCAAGCCGGCGAGCGCGAGCGGATCGCTCGCCTCGGACAGCACGGATGCGAAGGTCGCGCGGGCTTCTGCGCGCGCGAGCGTTCCGCCGGAGACGACTCGCTTCAACGCCTCGCGCAATTCCATGGGCGTTCGCTTCGCGTCCGGCGCGTCAACCGCGTGCAGGGATCGGCTCGCCCGACAGGCGCAGGAAGCTCGCGAGGATGCGTGCGCCTTGCGGCGTGAGGATCGATTCGGGATGGAACTGCACGCCGAAGCGCAGCAGCTCGGCGTGACGCACCGCCATCACGAGTCCGTCCGGCGTCCAGGCCGTCAGGCGCAGCTCCTTCGGCAAGCGGTCGCGGCGCGCGCGCAGCGAGTGATAGCGTCCCGCCGGGAACGGATTCGCGAGACCCGCGAACAGCTCGTCGCCATCGTGGTGCACGAGCGAGCTCTTGCCGTGCGTCGGCGCGGGATCGCGCTCGAGCTCGCCCTGGTAGTGCTCGACGAGTCCTTGGTGCCCGAGGCACACGCCGAGCAGCGGCGTCTTCGCCGGCAAGCGTGCCAGCAGCTCCGGTTGGATGCCCGCGTCCGCCGGTCGCCCGGGCCCGGGTGACAGCACGACCGCGCTCGGCTCGCGCGCGAGCACGTCGTCGACCGTGAGCGCGTCGTTGCGGTGCACCTCGACCTCGACGCCGAGCGCCGCCATCGCCTGGTACAGGTTCCACGTGAACGAGTCGTAGTTGTCGAGCAGCAGGATCACGGCTGGACCTTCTTCTCGACGCGCGTCGTGCCGTGCGGCGCGCGCGCGCGGAACGCCGCCGTGTCGGCGAGCTTCGCCGCTTCGAAGAGCGCCGACGCCTTGTGCAGCGTCTCGTGGTACTCGCGCTCGGGATCGGAGTCGAACACGACGCCGGCACCGGCTTGCACGGAGAGCGTCTCGCCGCGCGCGATGAACGTGCGGATCACGAGCGCCATGTCGAGGTTGCCCGCGCCGTCGACGTAGCCGAACGCGCCGGCGTACGGCCCGCGCGTGTCGGTCTCGATCTGCGCCAGCAGCTCCATGGCGCGCACCTTCGGCGCGCCGGAGACGGTGCCGGCCGGAAAGCTCGCGGCCAACGCGTCGAGCGCATCGCAGCCGTTCGCGAGCTCGCACTCGACGCGGCTGACGAGGTGCTGCACGCGCGCGAAGCGCTCGAGCAGGCCGTGCTCGCGCACGCGCACGGTGCCGATGCGCGCGACGCGGCCGAGATCGTTGCGCGCGAGATCGACCAGCATGTCGTGCTCGGCGCGCTCCTTCGGATCGCCCTTGAGATCGAGCGCGAGCCGCTCGTCCTCGGCCGGATCGCTCGAGCGCGGGCGCGTTCCGGCGATCGGACGGTTCTCGGCGCGGCCGGCGCGCACGGACACGAGGCGCTCGGGCGACGAGCCGATCAGCGTCACGCCGTCCGCTTCGAAGTAGAACATGTGCGGCGACGGGTTCGTGAGTCGCAGCACGCGGTACAGCGTGAACGGATCACCGCGGAAGCGCTGCTCGAAACGCTGCGAGAGCACGGCTTGGAACACCTCGCCGTGCGCGATCGAGTGCTTCAGTGCTTCGACGCCGCGGCGGAACGCGGCCGGTTCCGTGCACGCGCTGAAGTCGCCCGCGAGCGTGAAGTCGCGGCTGGGCGCAGGATCCTCGGAGAGCGCGTCGGCGGCGATCGCGGCGAGACGCTCTTGCGCGGCCGCGTGCGCTTTCTCGATCGCGACGCCGTCCGCTTCGCAGCGCGTGACGAACAGGATCTTCTGCGCGGCGTGGTCGAGCGCGACGACGTCCTCGTACAGGTCGAACGTCGCTTCGGGGACGTGCCACGGATCGTTCGCGGGCGGTTGGACGCGCGGTTCGAGCGACAGGGCCCACTCGTACGCGAACCAACCGATCCATCCGCCGAGGAACGGCGGCAAGCCCGGCGGCGGCGGACCGGCGCGTCGTGTTCGCGCGCGCAGGACCTCGTGCGGCTTGCCACGCACGACTTCTTCGCCGTTCGCGGATCGCAAGCGGCATTCACCGCGCGACGCACGGAACGAGAGCCGCGGATCGACACCGAGGAACGAGTAGCGCGCGAGCCGCGCCGGACCTTCGACCGATTCGAGCAGCACGACTTGCCGTCCGGCGGCGCGCAGCGCGAGGAACAAGCGCACGGGCGTCGAGAGATCGGCCGGCCACGCGGCCCACGCGAGCCGGTGACGCGCGGCGGCGGCGGGTGTGGAGATCTCGAGCGGCGGGTTCAAGCGATGGGAGCGCGCTCGTCCGGAAGAACAGAACGGGCCTCCGCGCGCGAAGGCCCGTTCTCATCCGTGTCGTACGCCGGCGGGGCTCGCTCGAATTCTGTCATGGGGTCCGGAACCGGGCAACTGCGCGCACGCGAGGCACAGCGTGTTGCGCGCGCGCCATACGAAGACGGCGAACTCCGAGCGGCTCGACGCACTTTCATCGCAGGCTGCTATGCACGCAGGCCGGCGACGCCGTACGACCGCCTCGATACTCTCTGCGTCGGTCACGACGCACCCCAGGAGCCACAATGGACACGAACGCCAAACGCGAGATCCTCGTCAACCACATCGCCGGCGCCGGCCGGACGAACCGCGACTGGTGGCCGAATCAACTGCGGCTGGAGCTGCTGCACAAGCATTCATCGAAGTCCGATCCGATGGGCGCAGGCTTCGACTACGCGAGAGAGTTCCAGAGCCTCGACTACAAAGCGCTGAAGCGGGACCTGGTCAAGCTGATGACGGACTCGCAGGACTGGTGGCCGGCCGATTTCGGCCACTACGGGCCGCAGTTCATCCGCATGGCCTGGCACTCGGCCGGCACCTATCGCATCACGGACGGCCGTGGCGGCGCCCGGCGCGGGCAGCAGCGCTTCGCGCCTCTCAGCAGCTGGCCCGACAACGTCAACATCGACAAGTCGCGCCGCCTGCTCTGGCCGATCAAGCAGAAGTACGGCAAGCAGATCTCCTGGGCCGACTTGATCGTCCTCGCTGGCAACGTCGCGCTCGAGTCGATGGGCTTCAGAACCTTCGGCTTCGGGGGCGGCCGAACGGATGTGTGGGAGCCGGACGAGGATGTGAACTGGGGCAACGAGATGGCGTGGCTCGGCGTGGACAAGCGCTTCCGCGGCGATCGCGATCTCGACCCGCCGTTCGGCGCCACGCACATGGGATTGATCTACGTCAACCCGGAGGGGCCGAACGCGAGCGGCGACTTCATGGCCGCCGCCAAGGACATCCGTGCCACGTTCGGCCGCATGGCGATGAACGACGAGGAGACCGTCGCGTTGATCGCGGGCGGACACACGTTCGGCAAGTGCCATGGCGCTGCCGCGGAGTCGCACAAGGGTCCTGAGCCAGAGGGCGCGCCGCTCGAAGCGCAGGGACTCGGCTGGATGAGCGATCACGGCAAGGGGCACGGTGCCGACACGATTTCGAGCGGCATCGAAGTGACCTGGACCAAGACCCCGGCGCAGTGGAGCAACAACTTCCTCGAGAACCTCTACCAGTTCGAATGGGAGCTCTCCAAGTCACCCGCCGGCGCCAAGCAATGGGTCGCCAAGAATGCGCCGGAGATCATCCCCGACGCGCATGATCCGACGAAGAAGCACAAGCCCACGATGTTGACCACCGACCTGACGCTGCGTTTCGACCCGGAGTTCGGGAGGATCTCGCGCCGGTTCCTGGAAGACCCGCAAGCCTTTGCCGATGCCTTCGCGCGTGCCTGGTTCAAGCTGACGCACCGCGACATGGGGCCGCGCACGCGTTACCTGGGACCGGAGGTGCCGGCGGAAGATCTCATCTGGCAGGATCCGATTCCGACCGTCGATCACGCGCTGATCGATGCGAAGGATGTCGCCGCGCTCGAGAGCAAGGTGCTGGCTTCGGGTCTGTCGGTGTCGCAGCTCGTCTCGACCGCATGGGCGTCGGCGTCCACTTACCGCGGCTCCGACAAGCGCGGTGGCGCGAACGGCGCGCGCGTCCGCCTTGCGCCGCAGAAAGACTGGCAGGTCAACCAGCCAGCCGAGCTCTCGAAGGTGCTGCGGACGCTCGGAGAGATCCAGAAGGGATTCAACGCGTCGGCCTCCGGCGGAAAGAAGGTGTCCCTGGCCGACTTGATCGTGCTCGCGGGCTGCGCGGGCGTCGAGCGCGCCGCGCAGAACGCTGGGGTCGAGGTGAAGGTCCCGTTCACGCCAGGACGCACGGACGCCAGACAGGATCAGACCGACGTCGAGTCGTTCGCGGTGCTCGAGCCCGTTGCGGACGGCTTCCGCAACTACGTCGGAGGCAAGCTCGGCGTCGACGCGGAGCACGTGTTGATCGACCGGGCGCAGCTCCTGACGCTCACGGCGCCGGAGATGACGGTGCTCATCGGCGGCCTGCGCATGCTGGGCACCAACGTCGGCGGCTCCAAGCACGGGGTCTTCAGCGCGCGAGTGGAAACGCTCTCCAACGACTTCTTCGGCAACCTGCTCGACATGCGCACGGAATGGAAGCCGTCCGCGAGCGCCGAGGGCATCTACGAAGGGCGCGACCGCAAAACGGGCAAGGTCAAGTGGACCGGCACGCGCGTGGATCTCGTGTTCGGCTCGAGCTCGCAGCTGCGAGCGATCGCCGAGGTCTACGCGAGCTCCGACGCGCTGGAGAAGTTCGTGCTCGACTTCGTGGCGGCGTGGGACAAGGTGATGAACCTCGACCGCGCCGATCTCGCACGGAAGTAGCGCGCATCGCTCGTCACGCCCTGCGCGTCGCGCGTCCTCGCGCGCAGCGCGTTGACCGGCGGGTGTCGTTGCAGCTGCCGCACGCTCAACTGGAGCTCGCAGCATGCCGTTGGCTCGCAAGCGCCTCGGCCGGGATGCGGCAACCGTCACGGAGACGGTATCCGAGCGGCGTACGGGCCCACCGTGTTCATTCCTGACCTGACGCAACGCTCGCGAGCGAGCGTTGCGTCAGGTCAGGAGGGCCGAGTGGAGCGCCTCGACCGTCGCACGCATCTTCGACCGCGCGAGCACGATCGACAGGTTGTTGCGCGTCGCGCCGTACGAGAGCATCTCGGGCTGCACGTTGCGCTCGGCGAGCACCCCGAGCGCGCGCGCGAGCAGGTCGCAGCGTGCCCTGAGCTCGGCGCCGACGAGGCTGACGAGCGCGAGGTCGCGCACGACGTTCACCTGCGCGAACAGGGACAGCTCGCGCACCGCGTCGTCGAGGCCGGGCGCCGACTCGTCCGTCGACAGCGCGACGCTGACTTCGCTCGTCGCGATCACGTCGACGACGATGCGGTGGCGCGCGAAGACGTCGGCGATGCGCTCGAGGAAGCCGAATTGGAGCATCATCGCGCTCGCAACGATGTTGACGACCGCGATGCCGTCCTTCGTCGCGATGGACTTCAAGCCTTGCGGCGTGCACTCGGCCTTCGTCGTGACGCACGTGCCCTCGAAGTCGGGCCGGTAGCTGTTGAGCACGCGGATCGGGATGCCGCGCTCGACGGCCGGCACGATCGTCGCCGGGTGCAGCACCTTCGCGCCGAAGAACGCGAGCTCGGCCGCTTCGGCGTACGACAAGCTGCCGAGGTGGCGCGCACTCGGAACGATGCGCGGATCGGCGCTCATCACGCCGTCGACGTCGGTCCAGATCTGGATCTCCTCGGCGCCGAGTGCCGCGCCGAAGATCGCAGCCGAGTAGTCGCTGCCGCCGCGGCCGAGCGTCGTGACGACGCCGTGCGCGTCGCGCGCGACGTAACCGGTGATCACGCTCACGCCCTTGCGATCGCGCAGCGCCGCGCGGATCGAGTCCGGCGTCGTCGCGAGCGGACGTGCGCTGCCGAAGCGACTGTCGGTGACGAGCCCCGCGTCCCAGGCATCGAGCGCCGAAGCCGGGATTCCGGCCTGCGTCAAGTGCGCCGCGACGATGCGCGCACTGATGCGCTCGCCGAAGCTCGCGACGTAGTCGAGCGAGCGCGGCGTGCACTCGCCCAGCAGCTCGATGCCGCGCAGGAGACCTTCGAGGTCGCCGAGCAACGCGCGCGCGGGGTCGAAGTCAACCTCGAGTTCCGAGCAGAGACCGGCGTGCAGCTCGACGAGGCCCGCGTGCTCGCGCCGCCAATCACCGCGCGTGCGCGCGAGCTCCGCGCAGCGGAAGAGTCGATTCGTGACGCCCGCGACCGCCGACACGACGACGAGCGGCTCGCGGTGCAGGTTCGTCGCGACGATGTCGCCCAAGCGTCGGATCGGCCCGGCGCCGCCGACGGAAGTGCCGCCGAATTTCTGGACGATCATGGGCGTGGTTCTCGCGCGAAAGGCGCGGCAGTATAGCGGCTTCGTCGCGCGCTTCCGACGCGCGTGAACCGAGGCCCGTGACCGAACCGCCGACCGTCGATCCACAGCTCGCGCGCGAGGTCACGCCCGCCGAGCCGCGCGCGCAGTGGGGGAAGACGCCGCGGGACGAGCAGGAGATCAAGTTCCTGCAAGGACCGGATCGCCGCGGCTCCGAGCTCCTGCGCGCGCTGCGCATCTTCGGCGAGTTCATCCACGGCTTCCGCTCGCTGCACTTCCTCGGTCCGTGCGTCACCGTCTTCGGCTCCGCGCGCTTCCCCGATCACCATCCGTACTACGAGCTCGGCCGCGAGATGGGCCGTCGGATCGCGCGCGCCGGCTTCACCGTGATGACCGGCGGCGGTCCCGGGATCATGGAGGCTGCGAACCGCGGCGCGCAGGACGTGGGCGGGCGCTCGGTCGGCTGCAACATCGCGTTGCCGCAAGAGCAACGGCCGAATCCGTACCTCGATCGCTGGGTCACGTTCCGCTACTTCTTCGTGCGCAAGACGATGCTCGTGAAGTACTCGTACGCGTTCGTCGTGCTGCCGGGTGGCTTCGGCACGCTGGACGAGGTGTTCGAGACGGCGACGCTGATCCAGACCGGCAAGATCAAGAACTTCCCGCTCATCGTGATGGGCGTCGAGTACTGGAAGCCGCTGCGCGAGATGCTCGCGCGCATGATCGCGGAGCGCACGGTCGACGAGGAGGACGTCGCGCGCGTGCACTTCACCGACTCGCCCGACGAAGCGATGGAGATCGTGAACCGCATGGCGACCTTGCAGTTCGATCTCAAGCCGCGCGAAGAGCGCAAGCGCAGGTGGTGGCTCGGGGAGTGACGGCTGCGGCGTCGCGTCACCCCTCAACGCCCCAGATACGACTCCCACGGATTCGGGCGATCCGCGTCGGCGAGCATCAAGAGATCGGGAGCGGCGAGCGCATAGACGTCGCTCGACACGACCATCAGCACGTTCGTGTTCTTGTTCCACAAGTACGCGCGGTTCGGACGCGTCGACGGCGCGCCCTCGATCACGATCGGCGGTCCGACGTTCGGCGTCATCGTGATGCGCACGGCGGGCGGCACGAGCCCGAGGTCCGCCGCGCGCGACGGCGGCTCGGTCTCGAGGAAGCTCTCGCGCAGCAAGAGGCCGATGTAGCCGCCGATGCGATACGCGGGGACTTCGCGGCGCGCGCCCCCGAGTGAACCTGGAACAGCGGCGATCCAGGGCGTGTCCTCGACGGCGTTCGATTGGCTCTCGAGACGGAACGAGCCGCCGGCCGCGAACTCGAACTCGAACGAGCGGAAGCCGTGGAAGCCGTCCTCCGTGCTGCCGGCGATGAGCGTGCGATCGAGCAAGTACGCGAGCGGCGAGCCATCACCGGCCCACAGCTCGCGCGGATCGCGATCGAGCTCGAGGATGCGCGCGTCACCGGCGCGGCGCGCGAAGCGCGGCGTGCCGAGCTCGAACGAGAAGAGCACGTCGCGTCCTGCATCCGACATCACTTTGGGGCCGTGCAACACGACGTGCAGCGGGTCCGCGAATCCGTAGGCGTCCGCGCGCGCAGGGTCCGTCGTGCGCACGACGCCGCGCGCTTGCAGGAGGCTTCCGAGCAGCGCTTCCATGTGCGCGCGCTCCACGATCGCGCCGTTCGCCTCGACGCTGCGCCACAGTCCTTTCGAGCGCACGAAAAAAAACGTGTCGCCGCCGGCCTTCGCCAGCGTGAGCGCGGCGACCGTCTTGCCGGTGCTCTCCGACGGATCGACGAAGCGCTCGACCACTGGATCCGCGCGCGCGGTGTGCTTCGAGCGCAGCGCGAGCAACGCATCCGCCGCCACGAGCACTGCGCACAGCGTCGCGGCGAGCCCTAGCGCGCGCATCATGCCGCCGCTCCCGTGCGCACGCGCAGCAGTACGCCGCGTGCGAGCGCGCAGGCGAGGAAGAGCGCGGGTGCGGCGAGCACGACGAAGAGGCGCCAGCGCAAGCGTTCGCGCGGTGCGACGAAATCGAGCCCCGGCTCGCGCGGTCCGCGCGCGATCGTCGACGCGAGCTCGGGTCCGCACGCGAGCGCGGTCACCGTGCGCAGCAAGAACGCGCGGTGGTCGTACGCGCGCTCGCCCAAGCGCCCGTTCTGGAACATCTCCGCGCCGCCGACGAGGACGAGCTCGCCGCTTCCACCGGCGTCGCCGGTGTCATTCGGCCCGCTCGCGCGCGCGGGCGTCGGGACCGGCCGCACGAACTCCGCCAGGCGCTCATCGATCTCGGGGCCCGGAAATCGGCCGCGGAAGTGCACGGCGAGCGGCAATCGTCCGACGAAGCCCGTGCTCACGCCATCCGGCGGAACGAGGACTTCCGCCGGCAGATCGCCGCCGCGCCAATCGAAGGTCCACGTGCGCGGCGACGAGAAGACGAACGGCGTCGCAGTGATGCCGTGCGACGCGAGCGCGAGCGGATTCCACGACACCGGCGCGCCGCAGTGGAACGACAAGTCGGTGAGGCCCGCGACGAACGGCGAGCCCGGTGCGTAGCTCGCCGCGGACGCGCGGATGAGCAGCGGGTTCGCGGCCGGCGCGGACGCGACGCGCGCGGTTCGGCCTTGCTCCTCGACCTCGCTCTTCAGTTCCGCAGCGGCGCACAATTCGTCGAGCACGAGCACGCGCGCGCTCTCGATGCCGAGCTTCGGGAAGTAGAACTGATCGTGGTCGCCGAACAGCGGCTGCGGCCAGAGCGTGACGCCGAGATCCTTCGCGCGCGCTTGCCGCGTTCGCACGTCGAAGTGCTGCGCGGCGATCATCACGCGCCCGCCGCGAGCGAGAAACGCGGCCGCCGTGGCGATCATCGGGCGCGCTTCGCGGCGCGGCTGCAGCCACACGAGCGCATCGCAGTCCTCGGGGATGTGCGGATCGCGCGGATCGACGGAGCGCACCTCGAAGTCGTGCGCCGCGAGCAAGTCGCGCGCTTCGCCGTACGCATTGCCTTCGCTCGGCGCGAAGAGGCCCTTCTTCTGGTACTGGGTCAGCGCCTCGGCGGGGGAGAGGCGCGGCACGTCGCACGCGAGCGCGATGCGCGGCCGTCGGCCGGCGAGCAAGCGTTGCAGCGCGAACGCGACGCGGAACTCGAGCTCGTCGAAGCTCGCGGCGGTCGGGAACGAGAGCACCTCGCGCCGCTCGCCGTACGTGATCACGATCGCGCTCTCGATCTCGCGCACGACCGTCTCCTCGTCCTCGTGCGAGGTGACGCGCACCTTCGGCACGGCTGCGCCGCGCGTGAGCACGAAGTCGTCGCCGCCCGCGCGGAGGACACGGCGGACGAGGTCCTCGGCGCGCACGACGAGCGGCCGCATCTGCGGCGGCAGATCGGCGCGCTCGCTGAACGCGAGCGCGATCTCCATCGACTGCGAGCCGCGCTGCACCTCTGCGATGAGCGCCTGCGTCGCGGGCGCGAGCTCGTTCGCGTTGCTGCGCGTCCAGTCGAACCCGACGTGCGCCGGCGCGATCCGCGCGTTCAACGCGGCGACGAGCAGCGCGCCGGCCGTGATCGCGACGAAGAGGAGCACGCGCGTTCGATCGCCGGCGATGCGCACGCGCCGGCGGCCTTGCAGCCAGAATCCGATCGTCGCGACGAGCGGGAGTGCGAGCAGCACGAACGCGCGCCAGCTCGTGCGCTCGGCGGACGTGAGCTCGGCGAGCTGCGCCGGGCTCTCTTGCGCGACGCGGCTCGCCGCGCGACGCTCGGCCGACGCGAGCTCGCCGACGAGGATCGCGAGCAGGACTTCGTGGGCGGCGCCTTCCTGCACGAGGAACTCGTCGCGCAGGAACGACGACGAAGCGGCGAAGACCGCGCTGCCGCGCCAAGGATCACCCGGCCGCAAGATCGCGAGCAGCGGGCGCCGCCCGAGGAACACCGTGCCTTCGTCCGGTTGCAGCGCGCCGAGCGAGATCGGTTCGGCCGGCAGTGCGCGCGTCCACGAACGTTCCGACGACGTCGCGAGCACGGTGCACGCGAGATCGAGCTCCGCGAGGCGCGCGGCGACGGGCTCGAACGCCGTCGGCGCTTCGAACCACAAGCTGCCGTTCGGCTGCGACGCGAGGGAGCGAAAATCCTGGTCGAGCCCGCTCGAGCGCACGCGCTGCGTCGCGATCGGCTCGCCGCTCTCGGGCGTCGTCTCGTTGCGCCGCGCGTCGAGGAACAGCCCGTCGATCGGACGCAGGCCGAAGTGCGGCAGCAAGACATCCGCCGGATACGACGAGGGCGCGAAGCGGATCGCGCTCGCGCCGCCCGCCGCGGTCGCTTCCGCGCGCACGCCACTGCCGGCGACGATCACGCTCTTGCCTTCGGCGAGAAAGCGCTCGAGCGCGGCGAGATGCGCCGGCGACGCGGCGCCGGGATCGATCCACACGAGCAGGTCGGAGCCGGCTTCGATGCGCGCGCTCGTCTCGAAGTCCGACTCGCGTACGTCCGTGCCGCGTCGCAGCGCTTTGCGCACGGTGCGGAACTCGCTCGGCGCCGCGATCAATACGCTCGGCCGCCGCGGTGTCTCGAGCTCGTCGAGCTGTGCCGCGATCGAAGCTTGCAGATGCGGGAGATGCTCGGGCGTCACCGCGCGGATCGACGTCGCGCCGTGCGCGCCGTACGCGATGCGCAAGGTGGACCAGACGTTGCGCTCGGCGTAACCGTCGCTCGCGACCGTGCGCGCGCGTATGGGCGCGATGCCGAGCGCGGAAGCGAAGCGCGCGATCTCGGGATCCGCATCGGGATCGAGGCGCTGCACGCGCACTTTGTCCGGCGCTGCGGCTTCCAGCGCGCGCAAGAGTCCCATCACCGTGCTCTCGACGTGGCGGAAGCTCGACGGCATCCGAGCGCGGTCCGATCCGAACCACGTCAGCAGCACCTCGCCGTCCAATCGGCCGAGGCGCGCGCACATCGCCGGCGAGGGCTCGATCGAGCCGGTGCGCGACCATTCCGCCGCGAGCGGTATGCGGCCCGCGAGGCGCCCGGCCAGCGCAGCCGCGAGTACCACGAGCGCGGCGAGCAGGAGCGCACAGAGCGCCGTCTTCGGCTTCACGTCCGGTTGCGCTCCACGGCGAGCGTCGTCATCCACAGGAACGCCGCGGCGAACGCGGTGAAGTAGGTCGCCGCGCGCAGTGTGAGCTCGCCGCGCACGAAGCTCTCGTACGACGGCAGCGCCGAGAAGAAGTCCGCGACGTACGTGCCGAGCGTCCAGCGCGGCGCGAGGCCGTCGAGCACGCTCACGACGCGCTCCTCGCCGCTGAACACGAGCAGGAACGCGCCGAACGCGGTGCCCAGGAACGCCACGATCTGGTCGCGCGTGAGGCTCGAGAAGAGCTGGCCGAGCGCGAGCAGCTGCGCGCCGAGGAAGAGCGCTCCGACGTAACCCGCGGCGATCCGTCCGAGGTCCGGCGAGCCGAGCGCGGCGAGCATCACGACGATCGGCAGCGTGCCGCAGAGAAACAGCGCGTACAGCGCGAGCGCCGCCGCGAACTTGCCGAGCACGACCGACACGGGCCGCATCGGCAGCGTCATCCACAGCTCGAACGTGCGCGTGCGCAAATCCTCCGACCACGCGCGCATCGCGATCGCCGGCAGGAACAGGACGAGCACGAGCGGCAGCCGGTCGAAGAACGGCGTCATGTCGAGCTTCCCGGTCAGGAAGAACTCGTTCATGAAGGCCGCATTCGTGGCGAGCAGCGCCGCGACGCACGCGACGTACGCGATGCTCGAATCGAACAGGGCGAAGAGCTCGCGGCCGAAGACCGTCGACACGGACGGACCGAAAGCGGTGGGCGTGCGCGGCGTCACCGCGAGAGTGTGCCTTGCGCGCGCGGGTGGCCGCAACGGCGCGCGTGCGTGAGCGGCATCAGCGCGCGTCGCGGACTTCGAGCTCCGACGCCAGGAGACCGTGCGCAGGCGCGCCGGCTTCGGCCGGCGAGAAGCGCTCCGGCGTGGGCGCGATCGCCTCCGCGCGCGGCGCGGTAGAGGATGCGAGCGGCGGCAGCTCCGCCACGCTCTCGATCGTTCCCTGGTGCGTCTTCATGCGGGCTCTCCGTGCATGCACTCCCAAATCTAGCAGGCCTTCGAAAAGCCCGCTGACACGGGCCCTCAGCGCGGCGCCGGCGCCGTGGGCACGCCCGCCCGGACCGCCTCGAGCACGATCTCCTCGACGCCGGTCTGCTCCGCTCGCGCGCGCTTCGCGAGCGCGGCGGTCGTCGCGTCGAGCACGAGCCGGCCCGATTGCAGCACGAGCAAGCGATCGCTGATCGCCACGACCTCGGCCAGGATGTGGCTCGAGAACAGGATCGCGCGTCCCCGCGCCATCTCGCGCAGGAACTCGCGGAACGCGACGACTTGCACGGGATCGAGGCCGTGCGTGGGCTCGTCGAGCAGGAGCACCGGCGGATCGTGGATGAGCGCGGCGGCGAGGCCGATGCGCTGCCGGTAGCCCTTCGAGCATTCGCGGATGCGCTGCGTGAGCACGCCCGCGATGCCGCAGCGCTCGATCACCCAGGCCGTGCGCTCCGCGCGCCGCTCTCTCGCGAGCCCGCGCGCGCGTGCGATGAAGTCGAGGAAGCGGCGGACGTGCATCGCCTCGAACAGCGCGTTGTGCTCGGTGAGATAGCCGATCGACGCGCGCGCGAGCAGCGCCGCGCGCACCGTGTCGTGACCGGCGATCGCGATCGAGCCGCGCGTCGGCGCGAGATACGTCGACATCATCTTCAGCAGCGTCGACTTGCCCGCGCCGTTGGGCCCGAGGAAGCCGACGATCTCGCCCGCTTCGATCGTGAAGGAGACGTCGTCGACGGCGACGATCGGTCCGTAACGGCGCGTGACGTGCTCGACGCGGATCATGGGAGCGCGAGAGGATAGCGTCGCACGCTCGCGCCCGGTGCGTCATCCGCCCGGCGGACAGCCGGCCGGCGGCACGAAGCACGGACATGCCGCGGTCGGCGTGTCATCGCACACGGGGAACGAGCTCCACGGACAGCCCGGCGCGGAGAACAGCGCGCCGAAGTCGATGCACGCCTCCCACGACAGCGCGAAGTTGCGCGCGGCGGCGAACTTCGCCGTCGAGGGCGGCGGCAGACAGAACTCGTCGTGCGTCGAGGGATCCGGGTACGACTCGCAGTTGACGCCCGGCTGCGCATTGCTGTCCTGCGCGCAGAGGAGGCCCAGCGAGGGTGCGATCAGACCGTCTTGGTCGAAGTCCTGGTTGCTTCCGAACCAGCGGTTGCCGTAGGCCGTCATCTGCGCGTCGCGCATGAGGTGGACATTGACGAAGTAGCGCCGGTTCGGATCGGTCACGACTTCGAGCGCGAGTTCCGGGATCGGCTCGCCGAAGGCGTCGCGCGTGTACGAGAACGAGTTGAGGCCGGGATCGACGAAGTCGGGCTCGGGTGCCGGATTGTCCACGAACGTGCCGAAGTCGAGCGTCGTCGCGGCGCTGCCGGCGAGCACGGAGATCGCGTTGTCGCGGAAGATCGAGCGGCGCACGGTGATGCTCGCCGGCTTGAGGCGCGTGATGATCGCGGCGGTGGGGGTGAAGCGATACCCGCCCTCGGCGTCGGGCCGGTTGACGTTGCGGAGGAAGCGGCAATCCTGGATGTCGATGTCGCAGGTCGCCGGACCGACGGCCTCGATGCCGTTCTCGTTGCACTGGAACGTGCAGTCGAAGGCGTAGTAGCGGATCGTCGCGTCGCTGATGCCGGGATCGCCGCCGGTCTCGACGGCGTCGTGGTTGCGCTCGAACGTGCAGCCGGTGGTGTCGACGTCGACCAGGATCGCACCGCTGTTGCCGGGCGTCGGGCGGTGCGTTTCGAGCCACACCGCGGCGTGGCCTTGCTCGTGAAAGAGCGGGTCGAGCGGATCGGTGATCGCGTCGATCTTGCGGTGCGGAAAGCAATCCGACACGACCGTGTCGCGCACGCTGCCGCTGGTCGTCCCGGCATTGCGCCGGCTCCACACGATGCCGTCGTACAGGTCGGCGATCGTGCAGTTCGCGATCGTGAAGCCGATCACATCGCGCTCTTCGATGACTCCGCCGCCGACGTCGACGCGGTAGTTCTCGGCCAGGAGGCCGACGTTCCAACCGTCGATGTTGTCCGCTTTGAACCGCAACTTGGTGCCGTCGAGCAGGAAGCCATCGACCGAAGAATTCGAAGCTGCGAGCACGTAGGCGTTGCGGAAGGGAACGGTTTGCGGTGCCGGCGGGGGCGGCGGCGGTGGACTTGCAAGTGTGTAGTTGCTTGGCACCACGAAGTCGTAGAGCACAGGATCGCCAACCGGCCGCGTCTCGTTGACGAGCATGCGCGGCTTGTTCGCGCCGCTCGCGATGCCGACGAGTTGCACGCCCGCAGGCAAGATCAGCGGGAAGCTCGGCTCCAATCCTCGCAGCGCGGGATTGCTCTCGTCCTCGCCGAACAGCAACGGCGCGATCGGCCGCACGCTGTGCCAGACCTTGATCACGTTGATCGACGGATTGGCGCGCGCCTGGTCGAGCGCGTGTGTCACGGTCTGCCACGGGCTCCCGCGTGTGCCTGGGTTGGAATTCGAGCCTGAGTCCGGGTGAACCCAACGTGTGATCCAGGGCGAGTGCCCGCCGCCGCCGCCGATCTGGGCCGACGCCGGTGCTGCCATACACGGCAAGATGGCTAGCAGAGCCAAGTGTCGTAGACTGCGAAGGAGAGAGCGAGTCGGGGAGAGCATCATGATCGAGTTCTCACGAAGCGAAGCTCCGCGGGCTGCGGAACTTTTTGGGAAGAAGTCGCGCCAGGGCATCCGGCCGATCCGGTGCCGCGCGCGCATGCGGATCGTAGCGTTCCGTGTGCTCGCCAGCACAGCCGCGTTGCTGGCTCTGCCGGCGCTGTTGTTGAGTGCGCGTGAGCTGGCCGCTGCTCAAGTGGTCGCCAGCGCCCCCGCGCACGCTGCGCCGCCGAGCGCGCAGTGCGTGCGGCACCGCTGGACGGACGACGCGCTGCACGTGCTCGATGCCCAGGGCGAGCACACGCTGTTCACGCTGTCGCTGCGTGCGTGGGGCCGCGGCGAAGATCTCGTCCTGGCCGGCACGCCGCGCGTGAGCTGGAACGGCTCGCGGCGCGCGCTCGACCGCGACGGCATCGTCGAGTGGTACGAGATCGGCGGCGACGCGATCGAACATGGGTTCACGTTGCTTCGACCGCCGGAGTCGGCGTGCGAAACGGGTGCTGCCGTTCGCTTGCAACTCGCGGTAGATGCGCAACTCGACGTCGAAGTCGCTGCGCAAGGTTGCGACGCCGTCTTTCGCGCCAGCGACGGGATCACGATTTACTACGAAGGCCTCGTCGCGTGGGACGTGACCGGTTCCGCTGTCGATGCTCGACTCGAGCGCACCGAAGCAGGTCTCGCGATCCTGGTCGACGATCGAGTCGCGGTCTATCCGATCACCGTCGATCCGTGGATTGTGGTGCAAGAGGCGAAGTTTACGGGAGGAGGACCGACTTCGATCGCGTTTGGTTTCGACGTCGACGTGTCCGCCGAAGCCGTCTTGGTTGGTGCTCCGTCTGCAGATCCTGGCGGGCTCATCAACGCTGGGGAAGCACGCATCTTCGAGCGAGCAGCAGGCGCATGGAGTCTCACCGCCGCGTTGAGGCCGAGCGACGCGGCTGCAGGGGATGCCTTCGGATTCGGTCTGTCGATCGGAGCGGACACTGCGGTCGTGGGCGCCCAGGGAGACGACAATCAGCAAGGTGCGAACGCCGGCGCGGTGTACGTGTTCGAGCGCATCGGCGGCGTGTGGCAGGAGCAAGAGAAGCTCGTCGCGTCCGATCTCGTGGCCGACGATTTCTTCGGCCAGCACGTCGCGCTCGACGGCGACACGCTGGCCGTGTCCGCTCCGGGCCAAGCGCCTGGGTCGTTGGGAGCTAGCGGCGCGGTATACGTGTACGTGCGGAGCGCGGGGACGTGGACGCTCCAGACGAAGTTCGGGTCACCTCCGTGGGCCACGGACTTGGGCGACAGTTTGGCGCTGCACGGCGACGTGTTGGTGGCGGGTGCGCCGGATTCGTCGCCGGAGTTCGTGACCGGCGCGGGCACGGCCTACGTCTACCGGCGAACCGGAACGGAGTGGGGCGCGCCGTTCGAGCTGCGCGCCGACGTGCTGGGTGTGGGCCACGCCTTCGGCCGCAGCGTAGCCGTGCACGGCGATGTCGTCGCGGTGAGCGCCAGATCCGAAAGCGCGGTGTACGTCTTTCGCCCCGTGGGGGGCGCGTGGATCAAAGAAGCGAAGTTGGGGTCGGTCGCTCCCACGGGCGCTAGCGGCCTTGGATCGAGCGTCGACGTCGAAGGGGATCGAATCGTGGCTGCTAACACTTCGCCGCATGCTCCCGGCGCCAACTTCGCTGGCGAAGCGTATCTCTTCCGCCGCGGTCCGCTGGGCTGGACGCAGCAAGCGCGTTTCCGTGCATCGGACCCGGTTCCGAGCCTCATGCTCGGCAATTCGATTGCGCTGTCCGGCGACACGGTCGTCGCGGGTACGAACCGCGACTCGGCCTACGTTTTCCGCGTCGAACAGACGAGCGGCTTCTGCTTCGGCGACGGATCTCTGGCGACCGCGTGTCCGTGCGCGCCGCCCGACTTCGTACCGGTGCCGAGCGGTGGCGCGCGCTCGGGGTGCGCAAGTGCGCTCAGTGCGGCTGGCGCGCGCCTCGAAGTCGGCGGGCTCGTCAGTCCGGACACGCTTGGCTTCGTGGCCGAGATCGGCGCGGGCTACGGCGGCTTCGCGCTGCTCGTGAAGAGCGACGCACGCGACCTCGCAGGCATCGCGAGCGGCGACGGCGTGCGCTGCGTCGACGGCAACATGATCCGCTTCGGCGGACACTTCGCTGGCGCGCACGAAGCGTTGGGTACGTGGACGTATCCGAACTCGGTGCAGTCGACTGCGGTCGGCGTGGCCACGCTGCAAGCTCCCGGACAGACCGCGTACTACCAACTGCTCTACCGTCACGCCGCGCCGGGCTTCTGCTCGCCGGGCACGACGAACTGGTCGAACGCGGTGCACATCGATTGGTGACGTCGCTGGGTCGCGTGCGACGCGCGAACGCGGAGACACCGATGCGTAGCGCGTGTGCGCGGCGCGTCGAGAGCCGCGCTCGCCTTGACGGTTTTCGCCTCCGCCCATAGCTTGCATTTGGCCCGCACGCCCCTGGCGAGCGCTGCCACCCTCGAACTCATCCTCGGTCCATCCCCGGACGTGCGCACCGATCGGTCGGACGGCACGCAAGAAAGAGCACTCTCCATGGCTCTGGCATCCCTGCGCTTCGCTCTTCCATCCTCCGTCGCACTCGTCGTCGCGGCGCTCGCGTCTACCGCGCGCGCGCAATGTCCCGAACAGGGTCCCGTGCAGTACTGGACTGGAGCCGGCACGACTGCGTGTCCGTGCTTCGTGCCGAACGAAGAGTTCGGAACGATCTTCAACACGATTCCGGCGGCGCACTTTCCGATCCAGATCACGAAGATCGGCTTCGCGTGGGGCTCGGCGATCACCGGTCAGGGGCAGACGCTCGAGGACTCGCTCAACGTCTACGGCGCGGGCTTGCCGAATCCGGGCTCGCCGATCCACAGCGTCGCGGGTCCGGCGCTGACCGACGGCTTCCTCAACGAGTTCAACGTCACGCCGCTGAACTGGATGGTGACCGCGCAGCCGTTCACTGTGACGCTGCGCTTCGCGAACTCGACGGTGAACGATCCGTTCGCGCCGACGGCGGTCCACGACGGCAACGGTTGCCAGGCCGGCAAGAACGTCGTCAAGGCGGTGCCCGGCGGCTGGTTCAACGCGTGCGCGCTCGGCGTGACGGGCGACTGGGTCTCGTACATCCACTACATCCCGAACTCGTGCGGGGGCGGACCGGTGGGGACTGGGTTCTGCTTCGGCGACGGCTCGCTCGCGACGCCGTGCCCGTGTGCGCCGCCGAACTTCGTTCCGAGCCCGAGCGGCGGGGCCGGCCGCGGCTGCGCGAACTCGTTCAACTTGTCCGGTGGGTTGCTGGCGGCCGCTGGCTCGCTGAGCCCCGACACCGTCGTGTTCACGGGCGACATCGGTCCGGCCTATGCGGGCTTCGGCTTCCTCGTGAAGGGCAATGCGCGGAGCTCGATCGGTATCGCGAACGGCGACGGACTGCGTTGCGTCGACGGCGCGCTCATCCGCTTCGGTGGTCACAACGCCGGCACGAACGGCGCGGCCTCGGGTCTGTGGACGTATCCGAATACGGCGCAGACGACCGCGATCGCGACGCTGACCAGTCAACCGGCCGGTCAAGACGCGTGGTACCAGCTCTTCTATCGCAATGCGGCCGCGAGCTTCTGCTCCGCGGGCACGACGAACTGGACGAACGGCGTGCGCTTGAGCTGGCCTCCGTGAGCGCCCCTAGCGCGTAGCGCGGTCTGCCGCGCGCAGCGCATCAAACGGCGGGACCCGTTGCAGCTGCCTGTGCTCATGGTCTCTCGCATCTCGCGGGCGCTGTCACCTCCGCTGCGCACTTCGCCAATGAATCGGGGCCGAGCACGTGCTCGGCCCCGTTTGCGTCTCCGCGTCTCGCCCGCATTTCTCACCACGACCTGCTGCGGTCGCGTCAACTCGCTTCCGCCCGCGTTGTTGGATCGGAATCGATCCTCGCCGACCTAACAGGTCGGCTCCGGTCGATTCCGATGCAACGCCTTGCCCGAAGCGAGCTGTCGCGCCCTCGCAACGGACGTGGTGAGA
>JBJXHG010000040.1:0-121099 GCA_046160865.1 Planctomycetota bacterium
GTCGTTGCGGGGCTGCGCGCTCGACTCACTCGCACACGAGTTTCACGGACACGTGTACACGTCCACCACCTTCGTCCACGCGCCGCCGACCAAATGATCGACGTGCGGAACGAGCACGAAATGGAACGGCTGCTGTTCGCCGAAGGTCGAGCCGCAACCCGGCGCCGGCTGGCGTTCGACGCTCGTGACGCCGAGCGTCGCGATCGAGAGACCGACGCGCTTCACCGCGACCGAGTGTCCGCCGGAGAGTTTGCGGCCCGCGAATACCGCGAGGACGGCGTTCTGCGCGAAGTCGACGGCAGGCTCGGGCGGCTGCGGCGTCATGCCGGTCGTGTGCAGGTTCCAGAACGCGGTCCACGATGCCGCGTCCGTGACGACCTGCGTGCCGCCTTCGAACTGCCAACCGGTCGGATGTCCGGTCCGGGGACCTTGCAACAGCGTCGTGAAGCCCGTGGGTTCCGGCAATCCGAAGTGAATGCCGATCGCGTCGCTCAGATCGAACGTCGCGCCGGTGCGGAAGAGGAACTGGAAGTTCCACGTCGAGCCGGGCGCGATCGGGCCCGCGGCGCTCTGCGGCGCGAGGTAGTCGACGGGAAACGCGACCGTCGGCTGTCCCGCTTGCGCTTGCACGACGGGCAGACGCAAGAGCGTTCCGCCGACGCAACGCGTTCCGTTGCCGAGCGGCGTCGGTGCGATCTGCGCGCTGCCGTAGAAGAAGAGTCCGAAGTTGCCCGCGGGCACGTTCGACGCGTGCAGCACGAGGTCGCCGGAGCCGCCCGCGACGGTGAAGTCGGCGCTGCCGGCAGCCGTGATGACGGAGCCGTTCGTACCGGGTGTGCAGAAGCGCGTGACGCCGCCTTGCGCGGCGGCGAGCGGAGCGAAGGCGACGAACGCGAACGACGTGAAGAGCAGCGGAGCCAGCGACTTCATGGGGAAAACTCTCGAGGGCGGTGGAAGTAGAGCAGCAACGGGTTGCGCTCCTTAGAACGCTATGCGGACGCGGTCACACGCGCAGCGTCGCCCGCTGGAATTCCGCGCGCTCCGCACCGGTGCACACTTTGCGTCCACATTGCACGGCTGCGTCCGCGAAGAGCGAGGCTAGCCTGCATTTCTCACCACGCCGCGAGCGAAACGGTGCAAGTGTCGGTGGATGCAAGTCGAACGACCGAGCGCACCGGAGGCGACCTGGTAGGTCGCCGAGGAGCGTGACCGAGCTCGACGCCGCAGACGCCAGCAATTGCGCCGTTGCAGCCGCGGTGTGGTGAGAAATGCGGGCGAGCGCCTGCACGCGGATCGAGCGGCCACCGCAGAGCAAAGGTCCTACCGAATGGATGCGCTCTTCGCGCTGTTTCCGCGCGTGCGCCGGAACAGCGCGAAGAGTTCAGCGCGTCAGCACTTCGACGCCGTCGGGGCCGAGGTACAGCGAGTGCTCGTATTGCGCGACCATCGTGCCGTCGTCTTCGACGAGCGGCGGATAGCGCACGAGCGAGCCTTGTCGCGCGAGTTGCAGCAGCGCGTCCTCGACCGCGTCGCGATCGAGATCCTTGAAGTAGCGCCGCGCGATCGGCAAGCCGCGCCACGCTTCGATCGCGCGCAGCACTTCCCGATCGATGCTGCGTGCCTTCGACGGCGGCCGCACCATCATGAAGACCTCGGCCTTGCCGAGTTCGCGGATGTATCCCCGCCCCGTCGACGCGAACGGCTCGATCGCGAACACCATCCCGCGGCGCAGCTTTCCGCCGCCGCGCTCCGCGTAGTTCGGAATCTGCGGCGGCGTGTGCACCTTCCAGCGCCCGAGCCCGTGTCCCGTCAAGTTGCGCACGGGCTGATGTCCGGCGGCGACGATGGTGCTCTCGATCGCACCGCCGAGCTCGCCGACAGGCACGTCCTCGCGCACGGTCGCAATCGCAGCATCGAGCGCGTCGCGCGCCGCGTCGATCAAGCTCTTCCAACGACCGTCTTCGGAGAGATCCACCGTCGCTGCCGTGTCTGCGATGTATCCGTCGACGTGGACGCCGATGTCGACCTTGACGCAGTCTCCGGTCTCGTACGTCTGCGCGTCCTCGGGACTCGAGCAATAATGAGCCGCGACGTGGTTGCGGCTCGACTGCGCCGGAAAGCCGGGCTCGGCGCCCCGATCACGAATCTTCTGCTCGATCGACTCGAGCACGTTTCGGATCGCGACGCCCGGACGAATCGCATCCTTGGCCCATTCTCGGCATTCGGAGGCGATGCGACCTGCCTTGCGAAAGCACTCCAGCGCGTGTGAATCCACGCGGTCGAGGATACGGGCTTGATCGAAACGCGGCAATTCGAGACCTTCGCGCGATGATTCCAGCCGAACCGAGCCCGCATTTCTCACCACGTCCTGCTGCGGTCGCGACGGACGTGGTGAGAAATGCGGGCTAGCGTGACCGCGACGACGCGGAGATTCGGCACGAATCCGCTCACCGCGCGTCGAATCGCGGCCGTGCTGGTCGCGCTCGCGCCAGTCGCGACGACGGCCTGTCGCACGTCGACGACGCGCTCGGAAGAGAGCGCTCCGGGGCTCACGATCGCGCGCGCGATGCCCGTGCGTGCGTGGGCGGTGCGCTCCGGCGAGCGCACGCTCGGCTCGCTCGTCCGCTACGAAGATCCCGTGGATCCGTCACGCGCGTTGTTCGTCGTGCGCGATCACGAGCAGCACGATCTCGGCCTCGTCGACGTGCACGGCCGAGCGTGGCGCTACGTGCTGCACAGCCGCGAGCCGAAATTGCTGGGCACTGGCACGGTCGCGCATGCCACGGCGCTGATTTTCGCAATCGAGGGCGAGATCGAGCTCGTGGAGCTCGCTATCGACGACTTGCGGCCGCCGACGGCCGTCGCTCCGAAGTAGAGCGCGCGCGGACCTTCGCTCTGCGGCGCATCGTGCGCCCGGCGATCGCAACGGCTCCGAACGCGAGCGCGTTCCGCGTGGGTGAGCCCGCGAGCGACGCAGGCAAGATTCTCGCGACTCCTTGCTCCGCGACGGAGCGTTTCCTCGGAGAACGGCCCACGCGGCCGGGGGAATGTCTCAATCCATTCACCCGAACGCTCGAAAAGGGGCGGGTCGGCGCGCCCCGCCGGACATCCCCTTCTTCCCCCTTCCTCATCGGGTCTGCGACATGATCAAGCTGGAAGCTGGCGAGTGCATCGGCTCCTACCGCGTTCTCGAGTTCCTGGCTCGCGGCGGATTCGCACTCGTCTACTTGGCCGAGGACGCCGAGGGCCACAAGGTGGCGCTCAAGATCGGCGACGTCGCCGGCGGTGGTCGGTACGTGACTCGGTTCCTCGAGATCACGAGCCAACGGCGGCCCGAAGGCATCAGCCCCGACGAAACTCCCGCGGAAGCGATCTTCTTCCGCCAAGACGGCGTGCGGATCGACTTCCTCGACGTGCACGAGATCGACGAACTGCTCCAGCACGAAGCGCGTCTCCTGCGCGACATCAAGAGCCCGAACGTCGTGCAAGTGCGCGAGTGCTTCACGCACGAAGGCCGGCCGGTGCTCGCGATGGAGTTCGCACGCGGCAAGACACTGCGCGAGAAGATCCGCGGGCTCGAGGGCATCCGCCTCAACTGGTTCCTCACGATCGTCCGCACGCTGCAGAAGCTGAACAAGGCCGGTCAGCTCGCATACCACGGCGACCTGAAGCCCGAGAACATCCTGATCAAGCCGTCCGGCAGCGTGCTGATGATCGATCCGGCGATGCGCGTCGACGAGCGCGGTGTGATCACGACGACGCCGCACTACAACCCGCTGCTGCTCCGCGACAGCAAGGCCGACGTGATGGGCATCGGCGTGATGCTCTACGAGATCCTGACGGGCGTTCTGCCGTTCGACGAAGTGCCGTGGACCTACGCGGGTCGCGAGCAAGGTGGCGAGGTCGAGCGGATGAGCCTCTCGTACTTCCTCAGCTACCCGCCGCCGAAGGACATGAATCCGAACACGCCGGAGCCGCTCGCGCGCATCGTCTACCGCTGCTTGACGGTGATGGACTACGGCCTGGCCGAGCTCGAGCGCGATCTCGTCGACTTCCTCCGCAAGGAGTGACGGTCGGCGTGCGGTGCCGCGCGCCGGCCCTCAGCCTGAATTTCTCACCACGTTCGTCGCGAGGGCGTGACAGCTCGCTTCGGGCAAGGCGGTGCATCGAAATCGACCGGAGCTCTCCTGTCAGGTCAGCGAGCATCGATTCCGATCCGACAACGAGGGCGAAAGCGAGTTGACGCGAACGCAGCAGGACGTGGTGAGAATTCCGGGCTTTCAACCGGCGTGCGAAACCGCTGCTCGCGTCTCACACGTGGCCGTCACGCGCGCCGCACCGATGCCGGCCCGACAAATGGCGCGGCGCCGGCGGCTCTCTTCGAGCGCCGGCGCCTGCATGCGCGTCCTGCAACGACTACCAGCTCACGACATCACGCGCCGAGACGGCCATCGGCGTGAACGGCGGAAGATTGGCGACATTGTTGAAGCGTGTGTTGTAGGTCCACACGCGATTCGGCGCTTCGTAGCGATCGCTGCCGTAGAGCCAATTGCCGGTCGCGAACCGCGAGTGGTACGCGTTCACGAACGAGCCCTTGAACGCGCATGTCTTGCCGCTCCAGTTCTCGTGGAACCGCGGCAGGTTCTCGAGACCGCCGTTGTATTGGCCCACGCTCGACTCCTGATTGCCACCGATGAGCGCCGCGTTGTAGGTCGTGTTCGCAGCGGAAGGCAGCACGCCCTTCACCTTCGCGTCGTCCCATGACTTCGACAGCAGGTTGATCGCGTCGCCGATGAGGGCCGCTCCGCGCTGCGGATGCGTCGCGTCGCCGACGTTGTAGTCGCCCCACACGTAGAGCGGGTTTTCCGACACGACGGTGAGCGCGCTGTTCAGCACGGCCGCGTTCTTCAAGCGGATTCCCTTCGCGTTCAAACCGGTGCCGGCGCCGTAGTGCGCGGCGTACAGCAATCCGTTCGACGGGAAGTGGCCAGATGCGTTCAACGCAGCGACGTCGACGTTGGCGACCCAGATCTTGCTCGTGGAGCCATTCGCTTGCCGCGCGTCGTACATCTGGCTCAAGCTGACGACGCCCGTCAGGTGCGACGTGACATTCGTGCCGGCGCCGTCGAACGCCTTCCACGTGCCATTGTTCGCCACGATGATCGAGAGACCGGCGTTCGAGTGGTAGTAGCCCTTGTTGTGCGTGCCCGTACCCGGCGCGGTCGCCACGTATTGGCGCGTGCCAGGATCGAACACGAAGTCACCACCCTGGACCGACTCGTACATCTGGATCGAGCCGATGTGCGGCGTCACCGCTTCCGTCATCCCATGGTCCGCCGACAGCACCGTGTGGCCGCCGCCGTTCGCGTAGCCTTCGGGCTCCGACCAATATTCGAGAGCACCCGGCCCCCACGGGAGCGCGTCGCCGGTCTCCGTGTAGTCGCCGTTCTGGTTCACGTCCCAACCGCCCGTGAAGTTGCTGTCGTAACCGCTCGTCGACGTGATTCCGTCGTTGTTCATCTGGCCCTGGCTGCGCATCGTCACGTACTCGCTCGGCTCCGCGCCACTGAAGGGGTTCGAAACCCAGCGACGGATGTTCACGGTGCCTTGCGACGCGTTCGGGTCGTCCTTGCGGTGACGGAAGATGTCGCCGACCGCGCGCACGTAGTTCGTGTTCAGCGTCAGCGTCGTGTTCTGCGAACCCAGGTACATGTCGCCGTTGCTGTGCACGCGGCCCAGCACGCTCATCAGCGGGCCGGGGTTGATCTCGAGGTCGTTGTTGTAGAAGACCGCGAACTGGAAGATCGGCGTCGCCTCCGAGTTCACGATGCGACTCGCAGTGGCTTGGTTGCCCTGTACGGTCGCCGTCGCCGTGATCTGGTAGCCCGTCACGAGCGTCTCGATGCCCGACGGATCCGTGTCCGTGGCCGCGAAACCCGTCTGCACGATGGTGTACGGCACTTGAATGCCGTTGATCGTCGCGCTGCCGCTCGCCGGCACCGCGGTCCAGTTCGCGATCGACTCCTGGATCTCCTTCTTCGCCGCCTCGACCGCGCCCTCGGCCAGGTACTTCGCCTGGCCCCCGTAGCGATTGACGCCGGACACTTTGTCCGCGACGACCGAAACGGTCAGCATGACCGACACCATGCTCGCGGCTACGAAAGCCGCGAACACCGAGTACAAAAGCGCCACGCCTGCTTCGCCGCGACGCCGTCTTTGGATTCTGATTTTCATTAGAGCCCGCCTCCGTTGCGCAGCTTCACCACCGACTCCAAGAAGTGGCGGTGAAGCGTCCCCCCCTCGTCCGTCTCACGCAGCCAGACCCGCACACGGCAGGCCCCGACTGGGATGTTCACTGGATCCGTCGTGCTCGTGTCGAACGTCAAGCGCTCGACGTGGTGGCCCACGACCCGACCGTTGCCGCCATTCGCGCGGCGCTCGAGATAGTTGATCCCGTCCGGACGTCGCACGACGACGAAGCTGTACTGGATCGGATCCCAGACCAGCGCGCCGTCGCCGTCGATGTCGGGAATGCCATCGGGTGTCGGCACGAGCGTCGCAGGATCGCGATCGTCGACATCGAGCGGCAGGGAGAAGACGATCGCGCGGGTCCGACCGTAGTCGGACTCGCCGATGTTGGCTGCGTGCGGCGCGGGCGGGTGCGCGTGCATTGCGAACGCTCCCTGCGCGTTGCCTTCATCGAACAAGTACGGGAGGTTCGCGCCGCCGCCGAGATCGCGCAATCCGGAGCGCTTCAGGTCCGCCTGCACCGCGGTCATGATGCGTTCACCCATCAACTGCAGACGGCTCTCCACCGACCCGCTGACGGTTCCGCCGCGCAAGGCGGACAGCGACTGGGTGAGCCCGGCCGCGAGCGCGAACAGCACGACGACGCCGATCGCCATCTCGACGAGGCTGAATCCTGCGCGCGCTGTGTGCTGGATCGAATGGAGCTGTTTCATCGCGTCTTCATGCTCGACAGGCGGATGATGCGCTGCCGTCCTGCGTAGTCGTTCCAAGTCACGGTCAGCACGATCTGCAACGGGTCCGGAATCGCCCCGACACCTGCGAAGCCCGGATAAGTCGGCACGATCGTCTCGTTGTCGAGGTGCAGATTCGTGAACGCCGCCACGGGTTGCCCCGCGGCGAACAGACTGCCGGCGACGGGGATTTCGTCGACCGGAAGCAGGAGCAATCGGTCCATCGCCGCTTCGGCGTCCGCCATCGCGACGTTCGTCTCGCGACTCGTGCGCATCAGGTTGTGCGACGAGATCTGCGTGATGAACGTGGACAGGACCGCGACGGCGAGAACCGTGATCGCGATCATCATCTCGACCAGGGTGAAACCCTGCCGAGTGCGCCGTGCGCGCCTGAACATGCCTGCCTCCCCTTGCCTGCGCGGCCCCCCCTGCCGAGGCGGTTCGCGCGTGTGCCACTCACGAAAAAGCGGACCAGTCTACCACACGTACAGCCAAAAGCCAGGCCATTTCACGATTTTGCATTTCACGCGTTCGCTCGGCCCGCGCGCCACCGATGCGAGTGCGCGCATCACTTCGCCGTCCGCGTCCAGACCGAAAGACCTTCCGCTAGCCAACGCACGACCGCGCCCAGTTCCGATCCGTCGTGCGCCTGTGCGAAGAGATCGCGTTCGAAGTCCCCCGAGTACGGCCGTGCATCCGCTGCACGCGACAGCTCGCGCATCCGGCGCGCCGCTGCGCGCTCGCGGGCCGTCTCGAGGCCACCGCGACGCACGTACACGAGGATGCGCGTGAGCTCGCCGTGATCGAGCCACAGCCCGTGGTCCTTGCAAGTGTCGATCACGACACCCGACGTCCCGCCGAAGTTGCGCCGATGCATGCGCTCGTCGCACAGCGCACACGCGAGGTACATCGGACCGGGGCGGGCGCTCGCGTCCACCGCTGCGCTCCCGGTCTGCGCCGCGAGGAATTGCTGCACGAGCGACTTTCGCTCGCGCTCGTCGCAGAGCGCTTCGAGCACGCCGGGGTCGAGCCACAGGCCCGCGCACTGTGCGCACTCGATCAAGTGCAGCGCGCCGACGCTGCGCGCCCGCAGGCGTCCCGCGCAGCGCGGACACGACTTGGTCTCGGCGACCGTCGACAGCACCTGCGGCGCGGTCCCGAGGCCGCACTCCATGCAGAAGCGCGCGTGCGTCAGGAGGCGCGCGAAGCAGCCCGGACACACGCCGGCGAAGAGGCGTTCCTCGATCGAGATCTCGGACTCGCAGTACTCGCACGAGCGCGCGTCGGTGCGCAGGTGCGCTGCGCACGATCCGCAGCGGAGCCGTCGCGGTGCTCGGGCAACGGGAGCCTCGACACGCAACGCGTGCCCGCACAGACAGCGCACCGAGTCTCCCGTCTGTAGGTGCGTCACGTCGTATTGCCGGGCACACGCGCGACAAACGAGATGTCGTTCGCGTCGCTCGAGAATCGATGGAGTTGCCTGCCCGACCGCAGGAACCCTTCCTGCCGGAGGTTCCACGCGGGCGTCTATCGGAACCTGGGCCGATCGAGGTGAACTCGCCGGATGCGACCTGGGTACGGCCGCGAGCGACCGCTACGCTGCGCGCATACCCATCTCGGAAGAAGGTTCTCGACCATGCGCACATTGCTCCTCTCGGCCGTGCTTTGCTTCCTTTTCCCTAGCGACCCCGTCGCGGGTCCCCCGCCGCGTCAGTTCATGCTTTCCGCTCTGCCTCCGCGGCCCGCAGACGTCGAGAAGGACATTTCCGTCTGCACGGTTCCGCTCGCGGCGGCCGTCGACACGGCCGTCAAGGCGGCCGGCGGCATCGCACGCTCGGCCGAGATCCAAGTCGCGAACGGCAAGCCGATGATCCGCGTGTGGATCTACGGCGGCGGCGCGTGCAAGCGCGTCGACGTCGACGGACAGTCGGGTGAGATCGCGTCGACGATCGACGTCCCGCGCTTTCCGGGCGAACCCGTCGACGGCCAGTGGACCGAGACGACCACGGGGCTGCTCTACTACGACCTGGTCACGGGCACCGGCGCGAAGCCGCGCGATCCGATGGCCAAAGTGAAGGTGCACTACACCGGCTGGCTCGTCGACGGAACCCGGTTCGAAACCTCGCGCGATCGCAGCGAGCCGGTCGAACTCGCGCTGAGCAAAGTCATCGTCGGCTGGCGAGAAGGACTCTCGACGATGCAGGTCGGCGGCAAGCGCAAGCTGATCATTCCGTCCGGGCTCGGCTATGGCCCGAAAGGATCGCGGTCGGTGCCGCCGAACGCCGTTACGATTTTCGACGTCGAGCTCGTCGATGTCATGAACTGACCAGCGCGACGATCGCGAGCCCGACGAGAGCGATCGCGAGGAAACCAAGGACAGCCCCGGCGATCTTCGCGAACGACAGGGGCGCGTCACCGACGACGCGCCCGCTCTGGCCGTGGATCAGCACGGAGTAGCTCTTGGCGTTCCACGTGTACGTCAGCGACCACACCGGAACGAGGACGTGCTTCCAACGCACGCCGGAGATGTTGTTCGCGACGCGCAGGAAGCGGTGCGTGTCCCCCGGCACGTCTCCGGCGCAACGTTGTTCCTGAGTGCGCTCGATCGTCGTTTGCGCTGCGGCCCACCCGCCCGTGAGGTCGAGCGCGTACTCCTCGGCCTGCCAGCCCGCTAGGTACTCCGCGCGATACGGTACGAGTGCCTTCACATCGAACGCGCCGAGCTTCGCGAAGAGCGCGCTCGGAACCGCGCGCGACGCGGGCACGAGCACGTCGTCGAAGACATCGTCGCGCTGTCCCCACGCCGGCACCCACCGGATGCGCTGCACGGGCCGCGTGCGCACGACCGGCCGTCCGTTCTCGACCGACACGTAAGTCTCGGTCGTCCAATAGGTGTGGCCGGCGTCCGCCGACCAATCGGAGTGCACGTGCGCGTCGAACGTCCAGCACGGCACGTACACGCCGCTGGCTTGGAACGACCGTGTGCGCATCAACGCCGACGGACGAAACCACAGCCGTTTCAGCCATGCGCGGAACTCGCGTTCCACCGTCGGCCGCCCGACGTCGAGCGGGATCAGCGACTCCGGCCGGATCACGTTGCGGTTTGCATCCTGCTCGAGCACCTGCGGCGACCCGCAGAACACGCAGCGCTCCGATGTCCGTGCGCCCGCGAAGACGACCTCCGCTCCGCACGACTTGCAGCGGCACTTCCGCGCGTCGTCGGAGTAACCGCGAGCCGCGGCGCCCGCGTCGGCGAGCTCGTACTCCACGATTCCGCCCGTCGCGCGCGGGACGGCGACGCTCGTCTCGCAATGCGCACATGCGAGCGCGTCGGCGTCGGGATCCCACGCCATCTGCGCGCCGCAGCGCTGGCACGGAAAGGCGAGGCTCGCGGAACGGTCGCGCGCGGAAGACAGTCCGCCGTCGGGCGGGCTCACGGGGATCGGCGGCGGCGCATCCAAAGTGCTGCCGTCCTACGACGGATCCCCCTCCACCTTCAAGAGCCGAGCTCGCTGTGGTTCGGCGCTGAATGGACTCGTATCGTGGGCGTAGCGCGCGCTCCGCATCGCGCGGCCGCTGCCGCGCTGATTCTGGCGAGCGAACTCGAGGAGCATGAGCACATGGGCGTGATCGATTGGTTCAAGCGCGGCGTCGGCGAGATGATGATCGCTCGCCCCGACGACGCGAAGGCGCACGTCGTCTGGAAGCATCCCGATCCGACCATCCCGATGAAGAGCCAGCTCACGGTGGAAGCCGACGAGCAGGCGGTGTTCTTCCGCGACGGCAAGGTGGTTGGGACGCTCGGCGCCGGCCGTCACACGCTCGACACCGCGAACCTGCCGTTCCTCTCGAATCTCGTCGACAGCTTCACCGGCGGAAACGTCTTCATCGCGGAAGTCTTCTTCGTCACGATCCGCGAGAACACCGGCATCAAGTTCGGCGGTCCGATCGGCCACGTCGAGGATCCGAAGAGCGGAGTGCCCGTCGAAACGATGGTGCACGGCGAGTTTTCGTTCCGCGTGACGCAGCCGGAGCAGCTCATCGTCGGCTTGGTCGGCATGGGGCGCGCCGAGTCGTACCAAGTGCGCTCGTGGATGAAGGAACAGGTGCTCAAGGTGATCCGTGACCGGATCGCGCAGCTCTTCGTGAAGAACAAGTGGCCGCTGCTTGACGTGACGTCCGGCGCGTACACCGAGGAGATCGAGGCCGAAGTGCTCCAGGGCGTCGCGCAGCACGTGCAGAGCTACGGCATCCAGATCGTGCGTCTCGGCAACTTCGTCGTCGCGATCGACGAGCAGGACGCCGGCAACCTGAAGCGTCTGTACACGGACGCGGCGTACTTGAAGACGGTCGGCGGAATCGGCAACTACCAACAGTTCGCCGCGGGCAAGGCGATGCTCGGCGCCGGCGAAGGCATGGCGAAGGGCGGCGGCGGCGAAGGCGGATCCGCCTTGCTCGGCGGAGCGGGACTGGGCGTCGGCATCGGGCTCGCGCAGATGCTCGTGCGCGACGGACGCGGCGGACAGACGCTCGCACCCGCCGCACCGGGCGTCGTGTGCGCGAAGTGCGGCGCGAGCGTCGCGCCGGGCAAGTTCTGCAGCGCATGCGGATCGGAGCTCGCGCCGCAATCCGCGACAGCGGCGTTCTGCGCATCGTGCGGGAGCGCGATGGCACCCGACGCGAAATTCTGCGGTCAGTGCGGGAAGGCGCGCGGGACGTAGCAGTTCGCAGCGCTCACCACGCCGGCGAGCGCTACGGTGATCGCGCGGTCGTAGCCGCGGCGCGGTGAGATTGTCGAGACGAGTGCTCGGTCGCTCGCCGTCACGCGTCCCCGACGTGCGCGCGCTCGGCCGCGATCGCGGCTGCGCGACCCTTCGCCACGTCCACGAACAAGAGCACGATTCCGCCTACGACGAAGAACGCGATCAGTGACAGGATGCCGGCGCCGCTGGTCGCTGCCGTCGTGAACACGAGCGGCCCGAGCACGCCCGCGAACTTCTCGAGCGTCGAAAACAGCCCGAAGAACTCGCCCGACTTGTGCTTGGGGATCAGGCTCGCGAACAGCGAGCGCGAGAGCGACTGTGCGCCGCCTTGCACCATGCCGATACCGGCCGCCATCGCGAGGAACTCGGGCGCGGTCTCCATTCGATACGCGAGCGCCGTGATGCCGATGTACGCAACCAGCGTGCAGAGGATCGAGCGCTTGGCGCCGATGCGTCCGGCGAGCTTGCCGAACAGGATCGTGAAGGGAGCGCCGGTGAACTGCGCGAGCAGTACCGCGCCGATCATCGTGTCGCGCTCGATGTGACGCTCGTCGCCGAAGAGCGTCGCCATGCGGATGATCGTCCCGATCCCGTCGTTGTAGATCAGGAACGCGATCATCAAGAGGAATGCTTGGCGATACGTCCGGAGCTCGCGAAAGGTCTCCGCGAGCCGCGTGAACGCGACGCGCAAACCGGCGTCGCCCGCGCGTTCGTCGCGCTCGATGGGCACTTCCGGCTCGCGCACGCCGCGAAAGAGTGGAATGGAGAACACGGCCCACCACACCGCGACGAGGAGGAATCCAACGCGTGCCGGCAGCGAGGCTTCGCTCCGGGTCGAAACGTCGGTGACACCGAACCAGCTCGGGTGCTGGATCAACGCGATCGCAACGAGCAGCGCGATCCCTCCTCCCAGGTAGCCCACCGCGTACCCGGTCGTGGACAAGCGGTCGAGCTCGTCGTCCTTCGCCACGTGTGGCAACAACGCGTCGTAGAACACGAAGCTGCCGGCCGCGCCAACGTTCGCGAGCGCGAACAGCCAGAGCGCCGCCGTCACGTCGCCCTCGCCCAAGGCGAACATCCCCGCGGTCGCTAGCACGCCGATCGTCAAGAAGACCGCGAGCAACGGCTTCTTGATGCGCCGGAAGTCCGCCAACGCGCCGAGCGGTGGCGAGATCAACGCCGCGACGAGCAGGCTCAGTGTCGTCGCGAAGCCGAAGCTCGTGCGCTTCGCATCGTCGGAAAGGCCGTGCGCGACGACACTCGAATAAAAGATCGGGAACACGGCCGTGATCACGACGGTGAAGAGTGCCGAGTTCGCCCAGTCGTACAGCGCCCACGCGACGAGCTCGGGGCGGTGCAGCGCGAGGCGCTCGCGCCAAGAGAGGGCTCGTGTGTCGTCCACCACTTGCATCAGGCGCGAACCGGCATCACGCGGTTCGCCGATCGATTCGGCTTTCGCGTCGGCACGCTAGCGCACGCGCCGGCTCCCGCAAACGTTCTTTCGTGTACGGAGAGCGCGCTCTCCGTCGCACGACGCCTTGGTAGCCCGTGGTGACAGTGCTTCGAGTTTGGAACGGGTCCGATTGCGCCGGCGCAAGGAGCGCGACCGCAGGCGAATCCTCGGGATTCGCCGAGGATCGAGCGACGCAGCGTCGGCGCGAACAGCCCATTTCGGACCGAATGACTTTCACCACGGGCTGCTGGGTCGTCGTCGCGCGCGCGCCGGGATACGACCTCGCGTTGGGACCGCTATCATCCCCAGAGTCGCTCGTCGTCCACGTCGCAGCCCTGTGCTGCCTCACGACCCTCTCCTCGAACGCCATCCAATGTCGAAGATCCACGACACGGTCTCCGTCCTCGCGATTCTCTCCATGGCTCAAGCCTGTCGAACCGAAGCTTCTGCGCCCGCCGATCCCCCCGAGCATGCGACGCGTCTCGCGTATCCGGCAGCACCGCACGCCGACGTCGTCGACGACTATCACGGCCAGCGCGTCGCGGATCCGTTCCGGCCGCTCGAGGATCCCGATGCGCCGGCGACGCGCGCCTGGATCGACGCGCAGAATCGCATCACGCGCGCGTGGATCGCGGAGTGTTCGCTGCGCGAACCGATCGAGCAGCGCATGACGGAGTTGTGGAACTATGAGCGCTTCGGCGTGCCGGAGCACACCGCAGGCCGGTACTTCTTCTCGAAGAACGACGGACTCCAGAACCAAGCCGTGCTCTACGTCGCCGACGGACTGGAAGGCGGCGCGCGCGTGCTCCTCGATCCGAACTCGCTGCGCGCCGACGGTACGGTCGCCTTGATGGGCACCGAGTTGACGCACGATGGACGCTACCTCGCGTATGCGCTGTCGGAGGCCGGCTCGGACTGGCAAACGGTGCGCGTGCGCGACATCGACAGCGGCCAGGACCTCGACGATCGCGTGCAGTGGGTCAAGTTCTCCAACCTGGCTTGGTCGAAGGACGGGCGCGGGTTCTTCTACAGCACGTACCCCGATCACGACACGAGCGGCACCAAGCCGCTGAAGCACCACGAACTGCGCTACCACGCGCTCGGCACGCCGCAATCGGCGGATCGCTTGGTGTGCTCCGCTCCGGATCAGCCCGATCTCGGCTTCAGCGGGCGTGTGACGCACGACGGCGAATACCTCGTCATCCACGTGTGGCAGGGCACGGAGCAGCGGAATCGCGTCTACATCCAGGATCTGCGCTTCGCGGATGCGCCGGTGCAGAAACTGTGCGACGAGTTCGACGCCGAGTACGACTTCCTCGGGAAGCACGGCACCGAGCTGTACTTCAAGACCGACCTGGATGCGCCGCGCGGCCGTGTGATCGCGATCGATCTCGCGCAGCCGACGCGCGAGCACTGGCGCGCGGTCGTTCCGCAGACGGCAGAGACCATCGAGAGCGCGCTCGTCGCCGGCGGACGGATCGTCGTCTGCTACATGAAGGACGCGTTCAACGAACTGCGCGTGTTCGAGCGTGACGGGCGGGCGCACGACACGCTGGCGCTGCCGGGACTCGGCTCCGTGGCCACGATCACAGGGCGCGCGGACGACGACGAGGTCTATTTCGCGTTCTCGAGCTTCACGACGCCGACTTCGATCTACGGCTACCGCGTAGCGACCAAGAAGCTCGCCGTCGTCCGCGCGCCGCGCGTCGCGTTCCGCCCCGAAGACTACGTGACCCGCCAAGTCTTCGTCACGAGCAAGGACGGCACGCGCGTGCCGATGTTCGTGAGTCACCACGCGCGCGTGAAGCCGTCGGCGACGACGCCGACGCTGCTCTACGGCTATGGCGGGTTCAACGTCCCGATGAAACCCTCGTTCCACGTCGCGAGCTTGGTGTGGATGGAGATGGGCGGCCTATTCGCCGTGCCGTGCTTGCGCGGCGGTGGCGAGTACGGCCGCGAATGGCACGAAGCCGGAACGAAGGCCCGCAAGCAGAACGTGTTCGACGATTTCATCGCGTGCGCCGAGTGGCTCGTGCGCGAGGGCTACACCTCGACGCCGTCACTCGCGATCCGCGGTGGCAGCAACGGCGGCTTGCTCGTCGGCGCCTGCATGACGCAGCGGCCCGAACTCTTCGGCGCCGCACTGCCCGCGGTCGGCGTGCTCGACATGCTGCGCTACCACCGCTTCACGATCGGCTGGGGCTGGGCGTCCGACTACGGCACCGCCGACGATGCGGCGTTGTTCGACGTGCTGAGGCGCTACTCGCCGTTGCACAACGTGAAAGAGGGCGTCGCGTACCCGCCGACCATGATCACCACCGGCGATCACGACGACCGTGTCGTCCCGGCGCACAGCTTCAAGTTCGCGGCGGCGCTCCAACGCGCACAGGCCGGAGCGAATCCGATCCTCATTCGCATCGAAACGCGCGGCGGACACGGGGCGGGCAAGCCGACCGCCATGCAGATCGAGGAGTTCGCGGACCAGTGGGCGTTCCTCGCGCGGGTGCTGCGGATGCCTGATGCGCGTGGCGCGTCTTCGCGCCACGCGCTTTAAACGGCGGGGACCCGTCGCAACTGCCTGCGCCCCACTGTGCGGTGGCGGATTGCCGTTGCTGCTCGGTTGCCTTTGCGCAGAGCGCGACGTTCGACGTGCTCGGCAGTGGTGACGAACTCTCGCTCGTCGCTGACAAATCGGCGACGAGGCGAGTGGAGAGCAACGGCCATCCGCAACCGCACAGTCACGCGTTCGCAACTGCAACGGGTCCCCGCCGCTCAACACGCTCCGCGCGCAGAGCGCGCTTCGCTACGCCGCTTCCGGCACGGGCGCCGCCGGCGCGACTTGATGGCTCAACACCTCGCCCACTTGTTGCACGAGATCCTCGAGCTTCACTGGGCGCAGGATGTAGGCCTGTGCGCCGCACGCGTACGCTTCCTCGCGGTAAACGCGCGAGCGATAGATGGTCGAGGTCAGGATCACCGGCAGCTGTTGCGCGGTAAAGCGCTCGCGGATCTCGCGCGTGACGTCGAAGCCAGTCGGACCTTCGATCAAGATGTCCATGAGCACGAGCCCCGGCAAGCCCTTGCTCAGCTCGGCGATGCAGTCGCTGCCGCGATCGAAGAGCACGACGCGGTATCCAGACATCTCGAGGAAGCTCTTGCGCGCCGCCGCGCTCTCCTGCTGGTCGTGGACGAGGAAGATCTCCTGCATGACTCTCACTCCCTCCAGGTGCTCGTGTAGACCTCGGCGAGCGACGTCTCCCCAGCGAGTGCCTTGTGAATGCCGTCCTCGCGCAACGTGATCATGCCCTCGGTCCGCGCCAGCGTGCGCAACTCGCTCGCCTCGCGCCCGAAGCGGATCATCTCCGCGAGCTCGGGGTTCACGAGCAGGATCTCGTACAGCCGCAGGCGTCCGCGAAAGCCCGTGTTCGCGCACTCGGCGCAGCCGCGTCCCTCGAAGAACGGGCCGTCGTCGTTGCGCAAGCCCAAGCGATCGAGGATCTCCGGACGCGGATCGGCGCCGCGCTTGCAGTGCGGACACAAGCGCCGCACGAGTCGCTGCGAGATCACGCCGCGCAGGGCGTCGGACACGTGAAACGGCGGTACGCCCAAGTCGCACAACCGTCGCGGAACGTCGACAGTCGACAGCGCGCCCATCGACGCGAGCACGAGATGGCCCGAGTTCGCCGTTTCGAGCGCGACCTCGCCCGACTCCGCGTCGCGCACCTCGTCGATCAGGAGCACGTCCGGGTCCTGTCGCACGGCGGCACGCAGGCCACGCACGAACCCGAGCCCGGCGCGACGATCGATCGAGATCTGCGTGATCCCTTCGAGCGCCTGCTCCACGGGATCCTCCACCGTGACGATCTTGCGACGCGGCGACTGCAAGTGTTGCGCGAGCGCATAGAGCGTCGTCGTGCGTCCGTGTCCCGGCGGACCGGCGACGATGACGAGTCCGTCGCCGCACTCGATCATGCGGCTCACGCTCGCGAGATCCGTCGCGCGCAGCCCGAGTTCCTCCACGCCGAGCGGCTTGCGCGCCAGATCGCGCAGCTTCACGACAGCGGACTCGCCGCTCAGGGACGGAACGGTCGAGACGAGCAAGTCGACGGGATGTCCACGGATCTCCGCACGTGCTTGACCCCGCTGCGGGCGGTTGCACACGGCTGGATCCAAGTTCGCGAGCGCCTTGAGGCGCGCGAGCATCGGCCGGAGCCAGCCGCGCGCGAGACACACGCGCTCGGTCATCCCACCGTCGACCCGGAAGCGGACTTGCACGCCTTGCGGCTTCGGCTCGAAGTGAATGCTCGCCGCGGGCGCGACGAACGCTTCGTCGAGGAGCGCCCGCACCATCTGCACCACGTCCTCGTCGGAGCGCAGGCACGCCATGTCGTCGTCGGACTCGGCCGGAATCTCGAGACGCACTTGATCGCCCGCGCGCCCGGTCTCCGTCTCGACCGTCGGATCGCTCGACGCCGCGATCGGCGGGGCGGGCTTGCGGAAGAGGGTCTCGATGCACTCCTCGATGTGCGCCGGCTCCGCATGCACGGCGAACACCGGACAGTTCAAGTGCACGCTGATCGCGTCGACGTTGTAGATCTCCGTCGGGTCCTCCATCGCGACCGTCACGATGCCGGCGACCCGGTTGACCGCCACCGCTTGGAAGCTGCGCGAGCGCTCTTCGCCGAGCAATTCGGCGACGTCGCGCTGCACGATCCACGGCGTCAGATGGATGCAGTGGATCTTGCCCTGCGCGCGCAGCGCGTTCGCGAGATCCGATTGCGTGACCAAGTGCAGCGCAACGAGCGCTTGACCGAGTTTGATGCCGCGCTCCTGGCGAAAGTCGAGCGCGGCCTCGAGCTCGGCCGCCGTGATCAACCCTTCGGCGATCAGGAGCTCGCCGAGCGGCGTGCGCTTCTGGATGGGATAGCTCGTGGCTTTCACGGTCGAATGGAAGACGATTGCGCGCGGAAACGCCGTCACCACGTGGGCGGGTCCTGCGAACGTCCGGCTTGATATCGGAGCGCGATCCATCCCTGGTTGAGCACGCGGCGGCGTACGTGCGCGTTTGCCTGAGCTCGCACGTGGGGCTATCCTTCGACCGCAACGAGCCGCCCCGCTTCCGACGTGCCCCCGCCGGTTCCGAATCCAAACGTCGAGCGCTCGCCGGCGGCCACGCCGCGCGCCGGCAGTCCGCCGCGGATCGTCTGTACCGTCCCGACGTACAACGAGAGCGGGAACATTCTTCCGCTTTGCCGCGCGCTCCTCGCGCTGCGCCCGGACCTCGAAGTGATCGTGATCGACGACCATTCGCCCGACGGCACCTGGCAGATCGTCGGCGAAGCGGCCAAGACCGAGCCGCGCCTCCATTTGATCGACCGGCGCTCCGATCGCGGGCGCGGGCGATCGGGACGCGACGGATTCGTCGCCGCCCTACAACGCGGAGCGCAGATCGTCGTCGAGATGGACGCCGACTTTTCTCACGATCCCGCCTATGTTCCGACGCTCGTCGCCGAGCTCGAGGCAAGCGCCCCCGCGGTCGGGCTCGTCCTCGGCAGCCGCTCGATCTCCGGCGGACGCGATGCGGATCGCGGCTTCGTCCGCCGATCGATCACGAAGGCCGCGAATCTCTACATCCGCATGCTGCTGGGCGTGCGCGTGCGCGACTGCAACTCGGGCTTTCGCTGCTGGAGCCGCCGCACGCTCGAGACGATTCGCGTCGAGAACGCGTTCTCGCCGGGTCCGGCGATCGTGCAGGAGCTCTTGTTCAAGACCGCGCGCGCCGGCATCGGGATCACCGAAGTGCCGATCCAGTTCGCGAACCGTCGTCACGGCGAATCGACACTGACGATGCGACTCTTGCTGCAGGGCTACACGACCGTACTGAAGCTGCGCTGGATGAGCGTCTGCGGCAAGCTCTGACGCGATGAAGCGGCTCTCGTTCGACGGGCGCGGCGGCCTCATCGGTGCGCTGATCGCGTACGCGCTCGTGCGCGGCTCGATCCTCTGGACCGCCTTCGATTCGACCGCGATGCCGATGTACGAGCTGTTCCCGATGGGAACGCTTGCGGAGCTCGTGCGGCGCGGCGTGTCGCTGCCACTCTCGTACCTCTACGACAACGCAGCCGGTCAGCTCTTGATCGGTCTGCTCACCGTCCCGTACTTCGCGATCCTCGGCCCGTCGTACCTCGCGTTGAAGCTCGTGCCGTTCACGCTCGGCGCGCTCACGCTGGTTCTCGTGTGGTCGCTCCTGCGCAAGAACTTCTCGCCGCGCGCGGGCGCACTCGGCGCGTGGCTGTTCGCGCTCGGCCCCCCGACGATCGTCAAGTACTCGTTGATGAACTCCGGGAACCACTTCGAGAACCTGTTCTTCACGACGCTCGCGCTCGTGTGCTTCTATCGATTCCACCGCGAGCCCGAACGCATGCGCTGGCTCTTTCTCAGCGGGGTGACCGCGGGACTCGCGCTGTTCGTGTTCCTCGGTGCGCTGATTCCGATCGCGCTCTGCGCCGGCGTGCACGCCGGTGTGCGCGGCCTGCGGCGCACGCTGCGCGACTTGCGCTGCGCGGCGCCCGGCTTCGCGGTCGGCATCGCGCCGCTCGTGTGGATCAATATCGCGTCCGGCGCGCGCGGCGTCGGCTTTTTGCAGTCGAAGTTCGGCGGTACGCGAGCCGCGGCGGGTTCCGAAAGCGTCTCGACACGTGTGGTTCGTTTCCTGCTCGAGGACCTACCCGTGTCGACCGTGTACGAGTCGCTCGGAGCGATCGGCGCGAGCGTCTTCTCCGCGCTCTTCCTGGGTGCATTCCTCGTCGCATACGCGACGAGCTTGCCGAGCGCGTTCGGCGGCCTCGTCACGCTCGCACGCGGCCTCTTCGACTCCACGTCGGATTCGCGCGCGCGCTTCGACCGCGCGAAGCTCGTGCCGTTCGTCTTGTACTTGCCGTTCGCGGCACTCGCGTTCGGCGTGTCGAACTTCCGCATCGGCGGACACGCCCCGCCGATCGTGGTCGCCGGCTATCGCTACTTCCTCCCGCACTTGCTCTTCGCGCTCGTGCTCGTCGCGATCGTCGCTGCGCGCTGGATCGAGCGCGGTGGCGCACGGCGCATCGCTGGCGTGCTGCTCGCGGCCGCGCCGCTGTGCGCGGGGACGTCGAATCTCGCGCTCATCGACTGGACGTTCACACAGACGGACCTCGGACGCCGCTACACGGGTTACAACCTTGGCGGCGTCGGACGCGCGCTGATCGCCAGTCGCAACGCGCTGTCGCGCGAGCAGATCCTGACGCACCTGTCGACGTTTCCACCATTCTTGCGGCACCGCGTCGCAGGCTCGATCGGCTTCAATCTCGGCACGCAGCAGATCGAGCACGCGCGCAGCGAGCATCCCGACGGCGCGCCGATCGACTTGCGCGCGTTGGTAGAGGGCTACCCGGAGGATCTGCACGTCGATCTCGCGCGCGGGCTCGGAGCGGCGCTGCGCTTCTCGGCGGCGACCGGATCCGGCGCCGAGGACGAGCTCGCGCGCGGACTGCGTGCCGCGCACGCGTCCGACCCAACGCTCGCGCTCGCCGTGGCCGAAGGCACGTGCATGGCCGGCGTCGAGCCGCCGATGGTGTCGCTCGTGCCCTTCATCTTCGCGGGCAACGCGCGGCTGCTCGCGGCGAGCGAGCCCGCGTTTCGCGACGCGAGCGCGCGCGGCTGCGGTTTGTACTGCGGCCGCTTGCTCGCGCGCGGCATCGAGAGCGATCGTCGCGCCATCGAGACCTGGCTTTCCGGTCGCGACGCGCAGGTGTACTTCGGAATGGGTGCGGGTGCGGCTGACGGAGTCGAGCCTGCACGCGCGCCGCGCGAGTGGCGCGCGCTCGTGCCCGAATCCATGCGCGCCGACTTCTGTCGCGGCTTCGGCACGGGACTGCGTCACATGTACGGTCGGCACGCGCGCGAGAAGGCCGCGCTGCTCGGCCACGAGCGCACGGCGGAAGAGGAACGCGCATTCCTCCAAGGCATCGACGGCGGCGGACACTGACGTCCGCGCCAATGCGAGCACCGATGGATTGCGGGTCGCGCGCGCGACGCTCAGGGCTTGCGCGCGCGCAACGTGATACGCGCCGGCGGCAACAACCGGTGACGCATCCCGAAGTCGAGCGTCGAAAACACCGCGCGCAAGCAGTGCGTCCGCAGATCGGCGTGTCGCGCCTTGAACAGGTGCGCGGGCAATGGCACGGAGCCTTCGACGCTCTCGATCTCGAGCCCAGCACGACGAATCACGTCGCACAGCGTCGTCCGATCGAACTCGAGGATGTGGTACGGATGTCCGCTGTCCGACTCCGCGTCCATCTTCAGGATACGCACGAGCTCTCGGCCGAGGAATCGGCGCGGCACGCCGCGTTGCGCCGCGAGCAGCGCGCGGAACCAGGGCGAATTGACGTACGACGGAACGATCACGACGAGGAGTCCTCCGGCGCGCAACAACAGGCCGAGCTTGCGCACCACCGCGACCGGATCCGTCGTGTGCTCGAGCACGTTGTCCGCGTACGCGACGTCGAACGACGCAGTGGGCCAAGGGGCCTCCATCAAGTCCCCGTGATGGATCTCGAGGCCGAGCTCGCGGCGCGCGTACTCCGTGGCCGACGGCGAGAGCTCGATGCCGCGCACGCGAAAACCCGCACGCCGCGCGCCCTCGAGGAAGAATCCACCCGCGCTTCCGAGCTCGAGTAGATCGCCGGCCTTGCCGACGGCGCGTGCGAGCTCGCGCGCGGTCGCCTCGTACTGCGCGACGAGCTCCGTGCGCCTGGTGAAATAGTTCTCTGTCTCGACGCCGAGGTTGTAGCCCTCGGTGTAGTAGTCGGGATCGTCGTACATCCGCCCGAGCGTGCGGCCGTCGGGGCGCGGTGAGACGTACACGAGCCCGCACGGACAGCGCACGAGCGGAAAGCGCACGCCGGAGATCGAGTACATGTCCGCGCGGTAGGCGCGCGGCTCGTCGCGGCCGCAGACCGGGCACGCCACGTGCTCCGGATGGACGTCGCGCGCATCGATGCGAAAGGGCGCCGAGCTCGGCGTCGCGAACACGTCGTTCATCGCGCGGATGCTAGCACGCGTGCTCCGCGAGGGAACGCTCGTCGCGCCGCGGACGGGCCGCTATCCTCCTCGCCGCATGAGTTCCGGTACGCGCGCATTCCGATCGTGGATCCCCTTCGGTCTTTCCAGCACGAAGCCCAAGCACTTTCGCGACATGCTGCGCATCGCGTGGGAGAACCGCGACAACCTCGCGTACGCCTGGCGCGTGCTGACGCGCGGCGTATGCGACGGATGCGCGCTCGGCACGACGGGGCTCTCCGATTGGACGATCGACGGCACGCACCTGTGCATGGTGCGCCTCGAGCTGCTCCGGCTCAACACGATGCCGGCGCAAGCGCACGACGCGCTCGCCGACGTCGAGCGGTTGCGACGGATGACGTCGAAGGAGCTGCGCGCGCTCGGCCGCATTCCGTATCCGATGCGGCGCCGACGCGGCGAATCCGGGTTCTCGCGCGTCGCGTGGGACGAATTGTGGCGCGACGTCGGCGCGCGCTGGCGGACGTTCGATCCCGCGCGCACGGCGATGTACGTCACGAGCCGCGGCATCACGAACGAGGTCTACTACACCGCGCAGAAGGTGATGCGCTACCTCGGCTCGAACAACGTCGACAACTCCGCGCGCTTGTGTCACTCCCCCAGCACGAGCGGTCTCAAGTCGACGATCGGTGTCGCGGCGACGACGTGCTCGTACCGCGACTGGTACGACGCCGAGCTGATCGTGTTCCTCGGCTCGAACCCGGCGAACGACCAGCCGGTCACGACCAAGTACCTCGCCGCCGCGCGCAAGCGCGGCGCGCGTGTGCTCTCCGTCAACGCCTACCGCGAGCCCGGCTTCGAGCGCTACTGGATCCCTTCCGATCTCGACTCCGCGCTGTTCGGCACGCAACTGTGCGATCGCACCTTCCTCGTGCGTGTCGGCGGCGACCTCGCGTTTCTCAACGCGACCGCGAAGGTCTTGATCGCGCGCGGTGCGGTGCGCACGGACTTCATCGCGGCGGCAACGGAAGGCTACGAGACGCTGTGTGCGACGCTCGACGCACAATCGATGGACGAGTTGCTCGCGCAAGCGGGAGTCTCGCTCGCGGAGGTCGAGGGCTTCGCCGAGGAGCTCGCGCGTGCCGACCGCGGCGTGCTCGTTTGGTCGATGGGCATCACGCAGCACCAGCACGGCGCCGACACGGTGCGCGCGATCGCGAACCTCGGCCTCTTGCGCGAATACGTCGGTCGCCCGGGCACGGGCTTGATGCCGATCCGCGGCCACTCCGGCGTGCAAGGTGGCGCAGAGATGGGCGCGTATGCGACCGCGCTGCCCGGAGGTGTGCCCATCGACGCGGCGAGCGCGCGCCACTTCAGCGACTTGTGGGGTTTCGACGTTCCGTCGGCGCCGGGGCTCGCAACGGTGGATGTCCTGGAGGCGGCAGCGCGCAACGAGATCGACGGGCTGTACTGCATCGGCGGCAACTTCCTCGAGACGTTGCCCGAGCCAGCGCGGGTCGAGCGCGCGTTGCACGCGATTCCGCTGCGCGTCTTCAGCGACCTGGTGGTCACCTCCCAGATGCTCGTCGAGCCGAAGGAGAGCGTGTACTTGTTGCCCGCGCGCACACGCTACGAGCAGAAGGACGGCGGCACGGAGACGACGACGGAGCGGCGCGTGATCTTCTCGCCGTACATCCCTGGCCACGATGTGGGTGAAGCGCGATCGGAGTGGGAGATGTTGCTCGACTTCGCGCGCGCGGTGGATCCAACGCGCTACGACAAGGTGCACTTCGAGAGCGGCGCCGCGATCCGCGCCGACATCGAACGCGCGGTGCCGTTCTACCGCGGCATCGCCGCGCTCTCGAAGCAAGGCGATCAGTTCCAGTGGGGCGGCGCGCTCCTCTGCACCGACCGCCGCTTCCCGACGAGCGACGGTCGCGCGCACTTCCAGCCGGTGCGTGTCCCGTTGGATCAACGGGGGCGCGCGGGCGCGCGCACAGCCGACACGTTCGTTCTCGCGACGCGACGCGGCAAGCAGTTCAACTCGATGATCCACCGCGATCGCGATCCGTTGACGGGCGCGTACCGCGACCACGTCTTCATCTGCGCCGCGGATGCCGCGCGCCTGGGGTTGCGCCAAGACGACGCGATCCGCCTCGAGAGCGCCGTCGGTTCGTACGACGCGCGCGCGTTCGTCGCGGACGTCGCGCCAGGGACGCTGCAAGGCCACTGGCCGGAAGTGAACATCCTGATCCCGGCGGGTCGCACCGACCGCGACGGCGGCGTCCCCGACTACAACGTCGAAGTGCGGATTACCCGCGCGCCCGGCGCGAGCGTCTCCCGGACGCATTAGCATTAAATGGTGCTCGCCCGCGCCGCCGACGTGCACCGGGCCACCAGCACTGTCATGAAACTGCAAACACAGTGTTCGCGCGCGGGTCATAATGAACCGCCTCGCCCGGCTCCTTCTCGCTCTGACCACCCCATGACGCACACGCACCAACGCACACGTCCGTTCGCCCGATCCCAGGCACGCATCGCACTCGCCTTCGCGCTTGCCACCGTCTTCGCGGTCGCAGCCCGAGCGCAGAGCGAACGGGTCGAGCCGTGGGTGGGCGAGATGGGCGTCGCCGAGACCGTCGACGAGATCATGCGTCGCGACCGCTTGCTCAAGCCGTGGGATCCGACGCAGGGATTGCGGCGCGGCGAGGATCGCGAGGAAGAAGGCGAGCCCGAAGTCGATCGCACGCAGTTGCCGCAGGACCCGAACGCGCCCGCGGTCTCGTCGTGGCCGCCGTCGCACACTCCCGTGCGTCCGACGCCGCCGGGTGCGCACGGTGGACCGCTCACCGCGCCGCAAGCAGTCAGCACGAGCTACCTCGCGATGGCAATCGCGAACTCGGGCTTCATTCCGCCCGACACGTGCGGCGCCGTCGGCCCGACGCAAATCCTCACGTGTGCGAACGGACGCATCCGCGTGCACGACAAGAGCGGAGTGCTCGGCCCGCTGAACACGACGACGGAGAACTTCTTCACGTCGGTGAGCAATGGCGCTGGTGCGTCCGATCCGCAAGTCAAGTACGACCCGATCAGCCAGCGCTGGATCGTGACGATCATCAATCTCACGTCGACCAACAACCGCATCATGCTCGCGGTCAGCAGCGGCCCGACGATCACGGGCTCGGGCAGCTTCACGTTCTTCTTCTTCCAGCAGAACCTCGTCGCGCCGGCCGGGAACACCAACCAATTCGCCGACTATCCGAAGACCGGCGTCGACGCGAACGCGATCTACATCGGCTGCAACATGTTCACGGCGAGCTACCAGGGCACGTCGGCCTGGGTGGTGCGCAAGAGCTCGGTGCTCGGTGCCGGGCCGATCATCGTCACGGCGTTCCGCGGCCTCGCGAGCGCCGGAGGCAACGGTCCGTACTCGCCGATGGGCGTCGACAACGACGATCCCGCCGCGACCGAGGGCTACATCGTCGGCGTCGACAACGCGACGTTCAGCCGCATCGTCGTGCGACGCGTGAGCAATCCGGGCGGGACGCCGACGATCTCGGGCAACCTCAACATCACCGTGCCGACGACCGTCAACCCGCAGAACCAGCCCGCGCTCGGCACGACTGGCAGCCTCGATCCGCTCGATGACCGACTGTTCCACGTGATGATGCACCGCAATCGCTTGACGGGCGTGCGCAGCTTGTGGACCGCGCACAACATCGAGGTGAACTCGAGCGGCGTCGGCAGCGGATCGGGCAGCCGCAACGGCTCGCGTTGGTACGAGATCGGCAACCTCACGACGACTCCGTCGCTCATCCAATCGGGCACGCTGTTCGACAACGCAGCGAGCAATCCGCGTGGCTACTGGATCCCGAGCATCGCGATGAGCGGCCAAGGCCACGCTGCGCTCGGCACGAGCTTCGCCGGAACGAACGAGCGCGTCGGCATCGCGGTCGCTGGACGCTTGTCGGGCGACACGCTCGGCACGACGCAGGCACCCACGCTCGCGATCACCAGCAGCACTGCCTACGACGTAGAAGGCGGCGGCGCGCAGCGCTGGGGCGACTACTCGGTCGTCATGGTCGATCCGACGGACGACCAGACGATGTGGGCGTTCGCCGAGTACTGCAATGCCAACGATTCTTGGGGCGTGCGCGTGATCAAGTTGCTCGCCCCGCCTCCGGCGACGCCGGCGAGCTGCGTGCCGGCGAACGTCACGCAAGGCGTGAGCAACGTGAACGTCGTGCTGACCGGCACGGCGAGCGCGGGCTCGGGCTTCTACGACACGGAACCGGGTATCAACCGCATCGCTGCGACGGTGAACGGCGGCGGGGTGACCGTGAACTCGATCGCGTTCACCGATCCGACGCACATCACGCTCAACCTCACCGTTTCGCTCGGCGCGGCCACCGGCGCGCGCACGATCACGGTCACCAACCCCGACGGGCAGACGGCGTCGTCGATCAGCGGCGTGTTGACGATCGACTCGAACTCGTGCATCTCGTTCTCGCAACAGCCGTCGAACGCGACGGCGTGCGTCGGTAGCCCGGCGGGCTTCAGCATCGCCGTGAGCGGTGCTTCGTTGCCGACGTACCAGTGGCGCAAGAACGCCTCGAACCTCTCGGACGGCGGCACGATCTCCGGCGCGCTGACACCGACATTGTCGATCAGCTCCGTCGTGTCCGGCGACGCCGGCAACTACGACTGCGTCGTCACCGATCCGTGCGGAACGTCGACGAGCGCGACCGCTTCCCTGACGGTCAACGTCCCCGTCTCGATCACAGGTCATCCGAGTCCGCAGACCGTGTGCGTGGGATCGCCCGCATCCTTCAGCGTGACGGCGACCGGCACGCCGGCGCCCACATTCCAGTGGCGTCGCAACGGTTCGAACGTGTCGAACGGCGGCGGCGTCTCCGGCGCGACGACGGCGACTCTGTCGATCAATTCGGTCGCTCTGGTGCAGCTGGGCAGCTACGACTGCGTCGTCACGAATGCGTGTGGCCCCGCGACGAGCAATGCCGCCGCGCTCGCTCAGAACTTGGCCGATACGGACGGCGACGGCACACCGAATTGCACGGATGGCTGCCCGAACGATCCAGCCAAGACGACGCCGGGGGTGTGCGGCTGCGGCACGCCCGACACCGACTCCGACGGTGACGGCACACCCAACTGCATCGACGGTTGCCCGAACGATCCCGCGAAAACGGCGCCCGGCGCGTGTGGCTGCGGCGTTTCGGACATCGACTCCGACATCGACGGCTTCCCGGACTGCCTCGACAACTGCGACCTGGTCGACAACCAGCTCCAAGAGGACGCCGACTTCGATGGCGTCGGCGATGCGTGCGACAACTGCGTCGCGATCCCGAACGCCGGACAACAGGACTGCGACAACGACAGCGTCGGCGACGCCTGCGAGCTCGCGCAAGGTGCACCGGACTGCAACTCGAACGCGGTTCCAGACGCCTGCGACATCGCGCTCGGCACCAGTCAGGACACGAACGCGAACGGCATGCCCGACGAGTGCGAGGTGCCCGCCGGCGCGCCGTTCTGCTTCGGCGACGGCTCGCTCGCGACGCCGTGCCCGTGCGCACCGCCCGACAGCGTGCCCTCGCCGAGCGGCGCGGCCGGCCGCGGCTGCGCGAACTCATTCGATCTGAACGGCGCGCAACTCTCCGCCGTCGGCACCACCGTGCCCGACACGATTCGTTTCACGGGCGAGATCGGTCCGAGCTACCTGGGCTTCGGCTTCCTCGTGAAAGGCAACGCGGTCAATGCGAACGGCATCGCGAACGGCGACGGCGTGCGCTGTGTCGACGGAGCGCTCGTGCGCTTCGGCGGACACAACGCCGGGACGAACGGCGCACCGGCCGGATTCTGGACGTTCCCGAACACCGCGCAGACGGCGTCCGTGTCGGCGTCCACGTTGCAGGGCGCCGGACAGCTCGCCGAGTACCAGCTCATCTACCGCAACACGGCGCCGGGCTTCTGCTCGCCGGGAACGACGAACTGGACCAACGGTCTCGAGCTCGCCTGGTGATCGGGTTCTCCCGATCACCGCGGATCGGCGGGGCCTGACGCGCCCGCGCGGTCTTCTCGTCCTGTCGCGTGTGCGCGCGACGGGTGTCGGCACGCTCGCAGCAGAACGCAACCGAACCGCGTTCGCCCCACCGATGGATCGTGATCGCTGGCTGGGTCTCGTGACGCGCGCCGAGCGCGTGTCACGAGCCCGCACTTCTCACCACGTCCGTCGCGAGGTCGTGCCACATCGTTCGGAGCAACGCGTTGGATCGGAATCGACCCAACAACGCAGCGTCGAACAAGGTGGCGCGACCGCAGCAGGACGTGGTGAGAAATGCGGGCTAGACCCAGCCAGCGATCACGGGGGCGATCCGGCGAGCAGGCGCACCCACGCATCGAGGTCGAAGAGCGGCGGAACCTGCGTCGAACGCGTGTCCCACGCCGCCTGCTTCACACGCAGGTTCTGCGCGGCACGGCGCGCGAGCCATATGCGCCCCCCGTGCTCGCGCAAGATGCGCCGCTCGCGATCGCGCTTCTCGAGCTCGGTGCGCGCGACCGCGCGCTCGCCGAGCGCGCTGGCGCGGTCGTACTCCGATTGCGCGGCCGCGCGTGTCGTCTTGTCTTCGAATTGCGCCGCCGTGCGAACCTCGGCGATCTCTCGACGTCCGGCCGCCGCACGCTCTTCGATGGCTTGGTCGTACCGAGCCGCGATCTGCTTCTCGGCGAGCTCGATCTCCTTCTCGTACACGCCGACTCGCTGCTTCTCGAGCTCGACCGCGGCGTCGGCTTGCTGCAGCAGCAACGTCTGCCGCGTGAGCTGCTTCTTCTGCAGCTTCTTCTCGTACTCCGCGCCGAACGCGACCGAGTCGATCCAGATGTCGAGCGCTTCGACGTGCACGGCGGAGAGCGCGCCGTCGAGCTCGTCGAGCGCGGCCTTCACGCAGGCGGAGCGCGCGACGACGTCCGAGCACTGTGCCGACGAGAGCTTCGAGAGCTCCTGCAGCAGGATGCGCTCCGACGTCGCGCGCACACGCTCGCGGTAGCCTTGCTTGAGCCCGTCGGCCACGACGCGGTGCCCGGCGCCCGCCCGGACGCGGTAGGCGACACTCGCGCACACGCTGGCGAGATTGCCGTCCTGCGTGCGCACGTCGAGCGGAGGGCGCGCGCCGGCGACGAAGTCCGCACCGAACGACAGGAGCTGCGTCGTGCGCTCGACGTGGTGCCAGGATTCGACCACGCGCGGGCTGAAGACGAGCCCCGACGTTTCGTCGACCGGCACGATGCCGGCTGCGCCGAAGTTCGCTTGCCGCACACCGATCGTGCCGGGCGGCACGCGCGCGAAGAGCAGGAACGCCGCCGCCAGGCCAATCACGGCGGGTAGGAACGCGACGGCCGCAGTGCGCGCGGCCGCCGCGATCCAACGCAGGATCGGTGTCGCGACGTGGACGACGCCGCTGCGGATCAGCGCGAGGCCCAGGATCGTCCAGTGCACGAAGCCCGCCAGCGCGTGCCACAGCGTCGAAAGCATGGATTGCATCGCGGTCACTCCTTGCCGCGCACGGCTTCGGCCGACGGCGCGAGGGAGATCTCGATCTGTCCGAGCTTCTCCACGAGCGCCTCGCGCACGGCGAGGTCGCCGCAGCGCGCAAGGCTCACGAGCTCCGCCTCGAGGTCCTCGCACTCTCCGGTGTACTTCACTTGCAACGCCTCGACCTGGCGTTCCTTTTCTTGCTGCACGGCTGCCGCCGCGCTGCGCCGCTCGAGCGCGAACGTCTGCGCGTCGCTGCGCAGGCGGAAGGCCTCGCGCTTCGCCGTCGCGATGTCGCGCACGAGCGTCACCTCGAGAGCGCGCGTCTCGATCTCCTTCTCTTTGCGCGTGCGCGCCTCGCGCTGGTCGCGCTCGCCGGCGAGCCGCTCCAACTCGGCGCGCAGTCGCTCGACCTCTTGGTCGGCCATCTTGCGCCGACCGATCTGCGTCTCGTACTCGACGTCGAACGTCGGCCGCGGCGTCGACACCTCGAGCACGGTGATGCCGTGCGGTGCGAGCGCAGCGTTCATGCGCTCGAACGCCGCGCGCGATGCGCTCTGCACCACCTCGGTGCGCACGACGTCCTCGGTCGCGTAGTGACCGAACTCCTCGGCGAGGATCGCGCGCGCGCACGCCGGCACGAGCTCGCGCACGCGTGCGCCGTCCGCGCCGCCATCGTCGAGCACCGTGCCCGCCTGCTCGGGCTGGATCGCGTAGATCACGGTCAACGAGCCGAACGAGAAGCTCGACCCGTCCTTCGCGCGCACGACGAGTCGCCGCAAGTGCGCGTCGTCGGTCGACGCGTCGCCGCTCATCTCGATCGCGCGCGGCGCTTTGTCGAAGCGGTAGATCTTCTCGAGCCACGGCAGCACGCGGTACACGCCCGGCATCGTGTGCACGCGGCGCTCGCCGGAGAGGCCGCTCTCGACGAGCGCGAGCTCGTCGTCCTCGACGACGGCGAAGCCGCTCGAGCCGGAGACGCGGCTCCACGTGAGGAAGAAAGCGATCGGCGCGAGCAGCAGTCCGCACAGGACCTCGCCGCGCCTCGGAACGAAGAGACGTCGCAGCATGGGGAATCCGATTCGCGCGGCGCTTCGTACTTGCACGCCACGGAGTCGTCGCTGAAACCGTCCGGCGCTCGCCGGGTTGCGCACTCTCGTGCACGGCCCGTCTTGAATTCCGGTCGTGCGCACGCGAGCCTTCTCGATCCGAGAGTCCCAACGCCGCACGCGCGGCCGCCCCCCTCAGCAAGGAGAACCATGTCCCCCATTCGCATCTTCCTCGCGACCGGCGCGATCGCCGGCGTGATCTTCGCATCGTCGTTCGCGAGCCCCGCCGTGGTCGTTCGTCCTGTCGCCGCCGACGCGTACAAGATCGACGCGGTTCACTCCTCGGTCGTGTTCAAGGCGAAGCACCAGAATGTCAGCTGGGGCTTCGGCCGCTTCAACGACATCAGCGGCACGATCACCTACGACGAGGCCAAGCCGGAGAGCTCGAAGGTCGACCTCACGATCAAGACCGAGAGCGTCGACACGGCGAATGGCAAGCGCGACGGCCACCTGAAGAGCCCGGACTTCTTCGACGCGAAGCAGTTCCCCACGGCGACGTTCGTGAGCAAGAGCGTCAAGAGCAAGGACAAGAAGCTCGCCGTGACCGGCGACCTCACGATTCGCGGTGTCACGAAGTCGATCACGATCGACGTGGAAGTCACCGGCGTCGCGAAGGACGGACAGGGCGGAGAGCTCGCGGGCTTCTACACCGAGTTCACGATCCAGCGTACCGACTTCGGCGTGAACTACGGGCAGGGCGGGATCGGCACCGACGTGACGCTCATGATCGGGATCGAAGCCGCGAAGTGACGGCGGTGCGGTGAGAGCGATTCGTGCGCGACGCGCAGGGATCGCTCGCGCACTTCCACACCATGCCCACGATCGCGGATCTCTTGCTCGGCATCCTCGCGCCCGCGCTCGTGTGCGGAATCGTCGGCGTCGCCGTTTGGAGCAAGCCGTCGAAGGTCGCTTCCGCACTGACCGGCCTAGCCGTGGCGGCCGGCATCGGGATCGCGTACGTCGCCGTGTCGGGCGCGCCGGTTCTTCCCGGGGCGAATCGCCGTCTCGCCGCGATCGAGTGGTTGCCGTGGATCGTCGCCATCTCCTGGATCCTCGCGACGATCGCGGACGCGCGTTCTCCGCTCGCGCGGCGGTACGCGCTGCCGCTCGTGCTCGTGTCGCTCGTGCTCGGCCGGTCGTTCGCCAATCGCATGCAGCCGGCGATCCCGTGGGGCGAGTTGCTCACGATCGGCGGACCGATGCTCGTCGCGTGGTGGGCTGCCGCCCGCCTGGCAGAGCGCGACGACGGTCCGAGCCTGCCGGCAGCGTGGACCGTTAGCGTCTCCGCGTTCAGTATCGCCGCGCTGCTCACGCACAGCGCGAAGGTCGCACAGATCGCGGGCGGAGTGGCCGCCTGTCTCGGCGCCCTCGCGGTCGCCGGATTCGCTCGCCCGAGCCTCTCCTTGGCATCCGTTCCGGCGGCCGTCGTGCTCGCGGCACTCGCGAGCCTCACGATCAACGCGACGGTGTTCAGCGATCTGCCGCAGTCGGCCGCCCTGCTCGTCGCGCTCTCGCTCGTGGCACCGTCGTTCGCGAAGATCGGCAGCGAAACGCGCACGCTCCCGCGCGTGATCGTGCACATGACGTTCGCGCTCGTGCCGGCGCTCGTCGCGCTCTATTTCGCGTACCGAGCGGCACCCGAGTCGTACCGTTGACGCGAGCGCGCTCATGAGTGGCGTTCCCGACATCCGCGTGCGCACCGTGAACGCGGCGCCGCTGCGCAAGAGCGGCGCGTACGTCGTCTACTGGATGACGGCGCAGCGACGCCTCGAGCACAACTTCGCGCTCGATCGGGCGGTGAGGCACGCGCGCGTCCTCGAGCGGCCGCTGGTCGTCTTCGAGCCGCTGCGCGCCGGCTACCGCTGGGCGAGCGATCGGCTGCACCGCTTCGTGCTCGACGGCATGCGCGAGCACCGCGCCACTCTGTCGAAACACGCGAGCACGCTCTATTTCCCGTACGTCGAGCCGCGTGCCGGCGACGGATCGGGGCTGCTCGCCGCGCTCGCGAAGCATGCGGCTGTGGTCGTCACCGACGACTTCCCGTGCTTCTTCCACCCGCACATGATCGCGGCGGCCGGCAAAGAGCTCGACGTCGCGCTCGAAGCCGTCGACTCGAACGGTCTCCTCCCGCTCGCGAGCTCGACCGCCGCCGCGACCGCCGCGCATTCGTTCCGCCGCTTCGTGCAACGCGAGCTCGCGCGCCATCTCGCGCACCTGCCTTCGCCCACACCGCTCGAGCATCTGCCCCGCGTCACGCCGGACGATCTACTGCCGGCGATCCGGCGTCGCTGGCCCGCCGCGAGCGACGCGCAGATCGGCGGCGAGCCGGGCGCGCTCGCACGCTTGCCGATCGATCACGCCGTCACACCGGCGGATGCGCGCGGCGGCGCGCAGGCCGCGCGCGCGCGGCTCGCGCGCTTCCTGGCGCGCGGGCTCGAGCGCTACTCCGAGGATCGCAACGAACCGGACAGCCAGGCGCCGAGCGGGCTCTCGCCCTACTTGCACTTCGGCCACATCGGCACGCACGCGGTGCTCGCCGCGCTCGCTGCGCGCGAGCGCTGGACGCCCGCGAAGCTCGGCACGCGCGTCACCGGCAAGCGTGAAGGCTTCTGGCGCATGAGCCCGCAATCGGAAGCGTTCCTCGAGCAGCTCGTCACGTGGCGCGAGCTCGGCTTCCACCATTGCCGCCATCGGCCCGACTACGATCGCTACGAGTCGCTGCCGGATTGGTCGCGCAAGACACTCGCCGAGCACGCGCGCGATCCGCGGCCGCACGTGTACACGCTGGCCGAGTTCGAGGCGGCGGCGACACACGACCCGCTGTGGAACGCGGCGCAGCGCGAGCTCGTACGCACCGGCACCATCCACAACTACATGCGGATGCTGTGGGGCAAGAAGATCCTCGAGTGGTCACAGACACCGCAGAGCGCGCTCGCGACGCTGATCGAGCTCAACAACAAGTACGCGCTCGACGGTCGCGATCCCAACTCCTACAGCGGCATCTTCTGGACGCTCGGCCGATTCGACCGGCCGTTCGGACCGGCGCAGCCGATCTACGGCACCGTGCGCCGCATGACTTCGCAGAGCACGGCGAAAAAGCTCGACGTGAAGGGCTACCTGGAGCGTTTCGGCGCCGGGCCGCGGCAATCTACTTTTGCCACGTGAGGTGCCACACGATCGCGTCGCCTTCGGCGAGCGCGATCTCCGTCGGCACGATCAACGTCGCGAGCGAGCCGTCGCTCTTCGCCTTCGTTCCGCGCGGCTTGCTCGAGAGTCCGTTGCCGATCACGTTCGCCGGCAGCTCGACTTCGAACTTCACCGTCGCGCCTACGTCGCGCGCCTTGCCGGTCGGATCGAGCGCGGCCGCGGCGCGCGCGCGCTCCTCCATCGTGAGCGGGACGAGTGCCTGCGCCCAGCGGATCGCCGGACCGCGCGGCAGCGTGACTTTCACGAAGCACAGGCCCTCGCCCGCCTCGCCCGCTTGGAACGCGACGTCCGCCACACGCAGCGCGGACAGGCTCTCGAACTTGCCGCTGGCGCAGGCGACGTGGACTCGGGCATCCCACTCCGCGCCTTGCGTCGCGTCGGCGACAGCGCCCGACGACGGCGGGGTCTCGAGCGCGCTGGTCGTCACGGTGCCCCCGAAGTCGGGCCGCAAGCGGATCCGGATCGCGACGGCGTCGGTCTCGTCGCAGCCCGACAGAACGATGCAGAGCAACGCGAGAACGCAAGACAACGAGCGGCGGAACATGCGGAGTTCTCCTGGACGGCGATCAGCCGAGCGCGCGGAGTCTAGCAGCCCGTGGTGAAAGTGCTTCGAGTTTGAAATCGTCCCGTTCGCGCCGGCGCAAGGAGCGCGACCGCAGGCGAATCCTCGAGATTCGCCGAGGATCGAGCGACGCCGGGCTGGCGCGAATGGGCCGCTTTCGGGCCGAATGACTTTCGCCACGGGCTGCTAGCCCGCATTTCTCGCCACGTCCTGCTGCGGTTGCGCCAACTCGCTCGGAGTGGCGTTGTTGGATCGGAATCGATCCTCGCCGACCTTCCGGGTCACCTCCGGTCGATTCCGATGCAACGCCTTGCTCCGAATGCGCCGGCGCAACCGCGCGGCGGACGTGGTGAGAAATGCGGGCTGGCGGCGACGCGAATCGTCGCGGCTCTCGCCATCGGCGCAAGCCTGCTCGTCGCGTGGCGTTGGCGCGCGTCGGTCGCCGCGCACGCGGCGGCGGCGTCCCCGCGCATGAGCGGCGCCGCCGGGAACGAGCTCGCCGCGGCGACGCCGTCGATCGACGCTCCGGCCGAGCTCGCCGCGTTCGCTGCGGAACTCGAGCGCCTGCGCGGCGGTGACGATTCGGTCGTCGCGAGCGCGAGCGCGCGCGCGGAACGCCTGTGTCGCGGAGCCGCACGCTGCGACGTGCAGCGCGTGCTCGCGTACTACGCGGCGCTGTCGCACGAGGCGCGCGCGAGCGGTGTCGCAGCCGATCGCGAGCTCGCCAGCCTGTGGAACGAGGTGCGCGAGGCGCGCACCTCGGCGATGTCCGAGGTGGAATGGACGCCGCGGCGGAAAGCGATCGAAGCGGCGCTCGGGCGAATCGTCGAGCGCCACCTCGACGCGCCGGACTTCGTCCCCGCGGCACGCGCGCTGAGCCTGCGCGCACGGCTCACGGCGCGGCGCGCAGCCGGAATCGGCGCCGAAGATCCGGACGAGGCGGCCGAGCTGTGGAGCGCAGCGCGCAGCGACGCCGAGCGAGCACGCGCGTTGTTCCGGCGCGCCGGCTTGAAGAAGCCCGAGCTCGAGCCGCTGTTCGTGCTCGGCGAGATCGCCGAAGCGCACTTCGCGCTCGAGGAAGCCGGTGACGCGTACCGCGCGTGCCTCGAGCTCGCGCGCGAAGTCGACAGCGACGCCTTCGTCGAGAACGCGCTCGTGCGCTTGGCCACGCTGGCGCACTCCGCTGGCGATCTCGGCAGTGTGCGACGACTGCTGCGCGCGCTCGCGAGCATCCGCTCGCCATCGACCTCGTGGTTGCTCGCGAAGAACCACGCCGAGCTCTTGCTCGCGCAGGACCTCGCCGCCGACGCCGCCAGATTCCTGCGCGCGCACGCGCCGCGCGATCCGCAAGAGCTCGGCGAATGGCACCGGATGCTCGGTGCTGCCCTACTGCGTGCCGGCGACCTCGACGGCGCGCGCGTCGAGCTCGAGTTCGTGCCTGCGGGCGAGCACGACGCGGAGTCCGCGCTCGCCCTCGCGAGCTTCGCGCTGCGCGACGGCCGCCCCGACGAGGCGCTCGCGCTGCTCGAGCACGCCGAGTTCGAGGAGGTGAACTCGTCGCAGCGTGCGCGCGCCGCTTGGCTGCGCGGCGAGGCCTACTGGAAGCTCGGGCGTCCGGAAGCCGCGGTGAAGCCGCTCGTGCGCGCGCTCGAGCTCGGCACGCAAATGCAACGCGATCACGAGAGCGCGTCCGAGGGCGCGCTGCCGAACGTGCTCGGCGAGCAAGTCGGCGTGCACACGGTCGCGCTGCTCGCCGCGGCGCACGCAGACCTCGGCGAAGATCTCGAGGCCGCGCGCGCGATCGAGGCGTACCAATCGCTCTCGCTGCGCGGTCTGCTCTTCGGCGGCGATGCGCCGGATCGCACCGGCATCGTCACGGACGATGTGCGTGCGTGGTCGCAATCGTTCGAGCGCGGTCTCGTCACTTGGGTCGTCGGCGCCGACTTCGCGGTCGTCGTGCACGTCACGCCCGAAGGCGCGGCGACGGCGGCGACGATCGAGCGTCCGCGCGCGCAACTCGAAGCCGCCGCGCGCCGACTGCGCGAAGCGGTCATCGTCGGTGATGCGGCCGAGATCGCGCGCCTCGGCACGGAGATCCAGGACGTGCTCCTCCCCGCGCGCGTGCAAGCGTCGATCGAGCGCACCGCGCACGGTGCGCGCGACCGCCTGCTCCTGCTGTTGCACGGCGTGCTCGAGTCGCTGCCGATCGAAGCCTTGCCGTTCTTCGACACGCACCTCGTCCCGCTCGTGCTGCCCGGACTTCCGGCGCGCGCTCCCGGATCACCGCCGACGGCCGCGAGCTATGCGAGCTGGACGCTGCTCGGCTCGCCACTCGACGAGTCCGGCGCGCGCCGGTTGCCGGGCGCGCACGAAGAGCTCGCGGGCATCGGCGCGACGTGCGCATCGGCGCGCACGCTCTCCGACGACGACTTCACGCGCGACGCGCTGATCGCCGCGTTGCGCGGAACCGAGCCCGTCCACATCGCGACGCACCTCGCGTTCGGCGTCGGCACGCGCTCGTGGCGGCTCGCGAACGTAGGCTTCGAGCTCAGTCGCGGAGAGAGCCTCGCCGCGCACGAGATCCTCGAGATCCGGCCCGTGCTGCCGCTCGCCGTGCTCTCGGCGTGCGAGACCGGCGGCGGCGATCTGCTCGACGCCGAAGGACTGCAGAGCGTCGCGCGTGCGTTCCTCGAGAGCGGCACGCGCAATCTGCTCGCCACACTCTGGCCCGTCGAGGACGGTGCTGCGCGCACGTTCGCGATCGAGTTCCATCGCGCTCTGCGCGCGGGAGATGCGCCGTCGCGCGCGACGGCTCACGCGCGCACGCTGCTGCGCCGCGCGGGCGCACCGCCGGCCGATTGGGCCGCGTTCCGCTTGCTCGGACGCGACTGACGCACGGAAACCGTTTCCCACCTTTGCTCCGCGCCGCGCCGAGCGCCCGGGAACCTCAAGAGGTCCGAAGGGGCTTCCGATACAGGCCGTGCCTGACCGTCCCCGTCGGGCACTTGCAGCGGAAGGAATAGGTCCATGCTTTCGAGCCTCTTGGGTTCTCTCTTCTTGGCGGCGCTTCCGTCCATCGATCCGTTGACCGTCCAGCCCGGCAGCGAGCCGATGGACGTCGGCATCACGATCACGGCGACGCAGTTCCGAGCACGCAGCTACTCCGCGGTTCCGCACCTGTTCGTCTTCCGCGAGACGCAGACCGGCCGCATCGCGCTCTCGACGTTGCGCATGGGCGCCGAGCTCGCGTTCTCGTTCCCGGCGCGCGCGCTCGTCGACTTCCAGCTCGAAGTCGTCGCGTTCGAGCATGGCGCGTGGAAGGACACCGGCGCGCTCGAGCTCGCGCCGCTCGCCACGCGCGCATCGACGCTCGTCTGGATTCGCTCGAGCAAGACGCGCGCGCACGCGTGGCTCGACCAAGATGGATCGCTCGCGCTGCTCGCGACGGGACCGACGCTACTGCCCGCGGCGATCGAGCCGGCCTCCGAACACTCCGCCGACAACAGCTTGATGGCGCCGCCGCACGTTCCGGTGATCACTCCCACCGGCCGGCCGAAGGGCGACCTCCCGCCGAAGCTGGAAGAACACCCGCTGCCGCCCATTTGAGCGCATCCGAAGACCTTGCCGCGGCCCGAGGGACGGCGAGGTTCGAGGAACATCGAGCCCGATGACAGAGAGAGGACGGAGAGCCGGATCGCCGGCTCTCCGTTTTTCATTGGCGCGCGCGACGAGTCGTGACGCGCGCGCTTTACGCGCTGCGCGGCGTGCGGAATGATCCGCGCGGCCCGCATTGGAACTCTCTGGCGCTCTCGTCCCCCCCTTCGTGCTCGTCGCGTCCGCGTTCGCCGGCCGCGTCGCGCTCTCGCTGCTACCCGCCGGCTCGGTAGGAGCGCACCGGCTCACGGAATTGCCCGCCACGTGGGCGACGAGCCACGTCCTCGGCTGGATCCTGCTCACCGTCGAGGAGCGCGTGCTCGCTGCATGTGGCTTGTCGTCGAGTGCGATCGTGCTGCTCGCACCCTGGGCACTGCTCGCGACGCTGCGTATCGCGACGCTGCCGGGTGCGCTGGTCCCGCGCCACGAGCCCGCGCGCGAGCGCTCGTCCGTCGCGGTGCGCGCGCTGCTCCTCGCGAGCGCGCTGCTCGTCGCGGCCGCCGCACTGCGTCGCGGCGCGGATGCGGGCACGGGCCGTATCGCCGCAGCGCTCGCAGAGGTGCTGAGCGCGGCTCCCGATGCGCTCGCGCGCGCGAGCACGTGGATCGTCGCAGCGAACGCTGTCGCGCTGCTCGCGCTCGTCACGCACGGGCTCGCGATCGCGCGCCGTGCGCCATTCGGCCGTGCGGTGCTCGTCGCCGGTCTGGCCGCGATCGTCGCGCTGCGCTCGGACGCGGTGGGCGAGCCGGATCGATCGCTGCACGAGCTGTGCATCGGTGCAGGCGCCGCGTTCGGCATCGGCGCGTTGCGGCGCGCGGACCGGCGCGCCGCGGTGCTGTGCGCGATCTGCGCGAGCGGGTCGGCGCTGTTCTTCCCGAGCGCCTGGCCGCTCGCCACGCTGTCGCTCGCGCTGTTCGTGCTGCGCGCACCCGCGCCGATGCGCGCGCGCGTCGCGCGGCTCGCCGCGATCGGTGCGGTCGTCGCGGGGATCGCCGGTCGACCGTTCGCGTGGCGCGTCGCCAGCGAGCTCGCGCCCGCGCGCGCCAGCATGCTCGCGGCCGGCGCACTGCTCGCTGCGAGTTCGATCGCACTCGTTTGGACGCTTCGGAGCGCACGCGCCGGCGAGCACGAATCCGGTGGCGCACCGATCGACGCGCCTAGCATCGAGCTCGCGTACCTGCGCGACCTCGTGCTCGCAGGGCTCGCCGTGCTCGCGCTGCAGAGCGCGTTCGCCGCGCGCGCGCTCGCCGTGGCGCTCGTGCCGCTCCTCTCGGTTTGTGCTTTGATGATCGGTCTCGTCCTCATCCGCAACGAGCGGCCCGTCGACCACCGAGCGGGCGAACGCGCGTGATCCCTCCGATCGACCTATCCTGCCCCGTCTGCGCCGTCGCGCTCGACGGGACGAGCGAACTCGCCTGCCCGCGCTGCGCCCGCACGTTTGCGTGCGAGAACGGCATCCTCGATCTGCGCGCGCGTCCGGAGCGGATCGCAGACGGCTCGCCGCTGACGGCGAGCGAGCTCGTCCACGCGACCGAAGCGGCGCGCCGCACGACGTTCAAGGCGGCGCTCGAGGAGCTGTTGCTGCGGCTGCCCGAAGGCCGCGCCGATCACACGATGCAGCTCTTGCGCGAAGCTCGCGCGGCTTGGTTCCTGCTGCTCGGCGCGTCGCGCGGGAGGCTGCTCTTCCTCGGCAACGCGTTGTCGGGGGCGTGGTCGCCGCTCGCGCGCGGGGGCTTCGACGTGACCGTGCTCGAGCCGTCGCTAGAGCGCTTGTGCTTCGCGCGCGAGCGCGCACGCGCCGCGGAAGCGCACGGCATGCGCTGGTTGCGCGGCGGGGACGGCGAGCGCTTGCCGTTCGTCGACCGCGCGTTCGACGTCGTCGTGCAAGCCGACGGACTGCCGCGGCGGTCGAACTTCTTCCGCCACGAGATCGACGAATGCCTGCGCGTGTGCGCGGGCGAGATCGTGCTGACGGCCGACAATCGCCTCGCCTACAAGCGCTCGAGCGGACGCCGCAGCGATTTCCGCGTGGCGACGCCGATCGGCTTCGCACTGCGCGGGCTGCGTCCGCCGAGCGGCGAGAAGACGCTCTTCGGTTATCGCAGGCTCCTCTCCCCGCCGGGCTTCGTCCGCCCACGAGCGTTCGCGCTGTATCCCGACGCACGCGACTTCTCGCACGTCGTTGCGCTCGAAGCACCGCTGCCCGGACTCACGATCGGGCCGATGGAGCGCAAGAACCGTCTCAAGCTCGCCGCGCGCGGCGCGGGACTCTTCCCCGTGCTCACGCCGTCGTTCGTGCTGTTGGGGCGACGCGCGGGCGATGCGCCGCGTGCTCCGCGCATCGATCGCATCCTCGCCGAGATCGCCGAGCGCATCGGCGAGCCCACGCCGGCGGCGGATCAGATCGTCGCGACGCGCGGCAACACGGCGGTCGTGCACACGCGTCTCGAACACGCACGCGGCGCGGCCGGCCGCTGGACGCTGCACATCGGACTCTCGCCGAAGAACGTGCCGCAGTTCCGGCGGCACTTCGATTGTCTCGGCACCCTGCGCGCGCGCTTCCCGGGCGTGCCGGTGCCGGAGCCGCTCTTCGCCGGCGTGATCGACGGCATCGAGCTGACTTGCGAACGGCGCGCGCGCGGCGTTTCGGCACCGCAGATCTGCGGACAGCGTGTGCGCGTCGCACGCATGCTCGCCGACGTCGCACGCCATTTCGCCGAGCTCGTGGTACGGCCCGCGGAACCGCTGTCCGAGGTGGACTTCGACGAGCAGGTCACGCAGCGGATCGAGATCGTCGCACGGTACGCAGCCGTGTCGACGACGATCGCGGAGCTCTGGCGGCTGCGCGACGAGATGCGCGAGCGCTTGATCGGCCGCCCGATGCCGCTCGTGCTGTATCACGCCGACTTGCGCGCGAAGCACGTCCAGGTCGACGAGGATGGCGCGGTGAACGCATACCTCGACTGGGGCACCGCCGAGCCGCGCGGATTGCCGTACTTCGATCTCTTGCACCTCGTGGTGCACGAACGCAAGCAAGCGGAGGAACTCTCCGCCGGCAGCGCGTGGCGCTTGGTGCGCGACCGCGCGCGCTTGCGCGACGAGGAGACGCTCGCGCTCGACTCGTACTGTCGTGCTGTCGGCCTGGACGAGCACGGCGCGCGCGCGATCGAAGCGCTCTATCCCGTGCTCGTCGCGGCGATGGCCGAGAAGAACTGGGACTACAGCCGGCCGCGCTGGCTGTCACGCCAGTTCGGCGTGTGACGCGGGCGCGCCACACGCTAGGCGCTCACTGAGCCTTCTTCTCCTCGAACTGCTTGAGGTACGCGTGCCAGGTCCGCTCTGCGGCGGCGAGCCCATCCGGGAGCACGCTGCTCGCGTTCTTCTCGACGTCGGGCATCGTGTACAGCAGCCGGAACTTTTCGGGGCCGTACGTCTCGAGCACGAAGCCGGTGAACGATCCGGCCGACACGAAGATCTCGGGCTCCGCGTGGAAGTGCTGGAGCAGCGTCGCGATCGGCACGAGCTTGCCCGCCTGCTTCAACTTGGCGGCCTTCGTGTGCAGCTCCTTCGCCGGCGACCCGTCGAGGTACACGGCGAGACCCTCGTTGAAGAGATCGGACGTCGGGAAGCCGATCGCGTTCGCGATGACGTGCGTCATCTCGTGACCCGGCTGGCTCTCGAGCAGCTGGTGCACGACGCGCGCTTGTGCATTGTTGAAGTCGATCTCGCGGCCCGTCAGCTTTCGGCCCTGATCCTTGTCCGCGTAGATGTAGATCGTGATCGGCGCGCCGTAGGAGAGCCCGAGCTTCTTGTGCGCGTTCTCGAAGGCCGTATCGAGGCGCGTTCCGTAGTACTCGAGGCGCGAGCGCTCCGGGTGATCCGGCGGAAAGCGCATGACGACGCGCTGGCCGCGCAACTCCTCCCAGCCGACGTACGCAGGCGTCGCGCCGGGCTGGCTCGTGAGCACGATGTCGTCGATCCACCCTTCGCCCGACATCGAGCAGAAGATGCCGGCCATCACTCCGACGGCACCCTCGGGCGCGACCGCGCGCACCTCGACCTGCTTCCAGTCGTACGTGCCCGGACCGCTGTGCGCGTTGTACGGCGCGCCGACTTGCTTGCCGTCGGCGCCGACGAACATCAGACCGATGTAGAAGTTCGCGTGCTGCATGCCCTCTTTGCGCAGGTTCGCGGCCTTCGCCATCGCGCGCAGCACGATCCCGTCGCCCGACGCGGCCGTGAAACGGCGCGAAAGGCCGTACCACTGCCCCGTCGCTTCGTCGCCGGCCATGCGCAGCGAGCGCGACGAGCCACCGACACCTTGCGTCGGATCGATGCCGACGATCGAGGCCTGCGCCGCGTTCCCCGTGCGCAAGCCGACTTCGCGAGTCCAGCCTTGCGGCAGATCGTTCTCGTCTTCGAAGCCCTGCTTCAAGTGCTCGCGTACGGGCGGCGGATCTTCACCGCCGTCGAGACTCAGCTCGACGTCGTCGAGCCAGAAGCGGCCGGACATCGACAAGTACGCGACGACCTGCACCTTGCGCGTCTTCTCCGGCGCGACGTAGTACATGTTGAGCTCTTGCCAGTCCGACTGCGGGATCGCCGGCATCTGGTGCGTTTCGGCGATGAGCTCGTTGTTCCAGTCGTAGAACAAGAGCCCGAGGTAGCAGTTGCCCTCCTGCTCCTCTTTGGTGGCGCGCACGACTTCTTTGCGCACGCCGTGGGCGCGCACCCAAGCCTTCAACTTGTAGAGACCGCCCACCTTCACCGGCAGGTCTTGGCGCAGCGCACGGAACAAGCGCGTCGTGTCGTCCGCCTCGATCACCACGCTCGCTTTGCCGCCGTGCCGGAACTCGCGGTCGACGCGCACGACGGACGCCGGCTCGACCGATCCGTACGCGCGCCCCATGTCGATCGACCAACCGCTGGGCAGGAGCCCGTCGGGCGCGGTCTGCTCGAACTCCGCGTTGAGGAGCAGCGGGCCTTGCACGAGTGCGGGGAACAGCAGCACGAGGGACGAGAGCATGAAGGGTGCCTCCGAAATTCGAGCGCAAAGGTTCTACAACGCGCGGCGCGGACGCGCCAGACGGCGCAGCTACGCGCAGTGCGCGTGCGGCGTGAGTGCGCGCGCCGTCAGCGCAAGCGATCGATCTCGCGTGCCAGGAGTTCGGCCGCATCCACCAGGGTCGGCGAGTCCGCCGTGAGGAGCGCGCTCGAGATCACGGCCACGCGGCGCTCGCGGATCGCGGGCAGGTTCGCGAGTGCCCCCGCGCTCTCGAGGACGCCGATCGTGGCGATGTCGCCGTCGCCTCGACCGGGCCTGGAAACGACGAACACGTCGGGAGCGAGTGCCACCACGCGCTCGAAGTCCAGCGCAACATGCCCTTCGAGCCCGGCCTCGGCGGCCGCGTTGCGCACACCGACCATCGTGAGCAGCGCGTGCACGGTCGTGTTCGCGCCGGCGGTCCAGCCGCCGCTGCCGTCGTTCGAGTACACGAGCGCGCGCCAGCTCGCGCGCGCCGCGGCGCCGACGCGCACGCGCGCGATGCGCTCGTCGAGCTCGCTCGACACTTGGCGCGCGCGTTCCACGACGCCCAGCCGCTCGCCGAGCTTCGCGATCGTGGCGCGCACGTCGTCGTAGCTCGAAGCCGAGTCGAGCACGAGGACGTCGAGGCCGCTCTGCCGCAACACGTGCGTCGTCTCGGCCGCTTGCCACGCATGCGTGATGACGAGATCCGGCCGCAGCGCGATCAGCGGCTCGGCCACGTAGCGCGCGAAGCGCGGCAGCTTCTCGAAGCCGTCGCGGCGAAAGTCCATGCTCGAAAAATCGTCCACCTGCTCGGGCAACGCCACGATCCGCTCGGCCGGCACGAGCAGCGCGAGGAACTCCGCCGCTGCGGCGGTCGTCGGCAACAAGCGCGCGCTCGAGCGCGGCGTGGCCGACTCGGCGCGCGGTTCCACGTCCCCGCCACTGCACGCCCAGAGCAGCAGGAGCGCGAGGGCTGCGGCGAGAGAGCGGAGTGTCGCGAAGCGCGCCATGGATCCGCCGATTCTCCAAGAGTTCGTGGTGAAAGTCATGCGGACCGTGAGCGCGCCGCCCACTTTCAACACGGGCTGCCGGAAGCAACAGCTGTCGGAGAAGGCGCTCGTACCGCGTGCGGACGGCAGCCCGTGATGAAAGTGCTTCGAGCGCGAAGGTCGTCCGTGCGTGTCGGCACGAGGAGCGCGACCGGGCGCGACTCCTCGTGATCCGCCGAGGATCGCGCGACGCCGAGCCGGCGATTACGGACGACTTGCGCGCCGAATGGCTCTCACCACGGGCTCCCACTGCGCTCAAGTCGCCCGCTCGCCGCCGTCGATCACTCGCCCCGATTCGCTCTCCCGAGTCCCGTGGTTTCGCGACGGCACTGCCGGCTCGCGCACACTTCCCCGCGCGGAGCCGGTCATGCAACTCGCTCACATCTCTCTCCAGCACTCGCTGCGGCCGCTCCAGATCGCGACCGACGGCTACGGCAACGCGTCTCGCCACGGCGACCTCCTCGACCCTACGGTGACCTCGACGACGATCCGCGCCGCGTGAAGTCGCTCTCACATCCGTTGCTCGATCGAGAGCTACGCCGCTGCGGAGTCATCGACCCGGACCAGGTCCCGGATCTCGAAGCCTGGCGTCGGTTCCTCGCGCGCGTGGACGAGACCTACCGTCGATCGGACGACGACCGGAAGTTGCAAGAGCACGCGCTGAACGTGCTGTCCGCCGAGATGATCGGCCTCGACGATTCGCTGCGCGAATCGCAGGCGAGCCTGCTCTGTGAGCGCGACATGCTCCAAGCCGTGCTCACCTCGCTCGGAGACGGACTGTGCGTGTTCGATCGCGAGGGTGCGTGCCAATACCTGAATCCGGAAGCGCGCCGTCTGCTCGGATTCGAGGCGACCGAGGCGATCGATCCGGCCGTGCTCGCGCGCTGCACGAATTTGCAGCTGATCGACGTGACGCGCGGCTCGACGCTGCGCAACGAGGACGGCGTGCTCTCACGGCGCGACGGTACGCGGCTCCCGGCGTCGTTCGTGCTGAATCCGATCGTACGCGACGACCACGTGCACGGCGCAGTCCTCGTCTTCCGCGACATCACCGAGCGCAAGCGCGTCCAGGAAGCGCTCGAGAAAGAGCACACGAAGCTCCACAAGATGATCGTCGGTGCGCCCATCGCGATGGCGCTGTTCGACGCCGACATGCGCTACCTCGCGCACAGCGAGCGCTGGGTCGCGGACTACGAGCTGCACGGCGTTCCTCTGATCGGCCGGTCGCACTACGAAGTCTTCCCGGACGTTCCCGACCGCTGGAGACATCTGCACGCGCGCTGCTTGGCCGGCGAAGTGCTGACGGATCCCGAGGACGTGTTCGAGCGCGCGGACGGCTCGAGGCTGTATCTGCGCTGGGCGATCCATCCTTGGTACACGCCCGAAGGCGACATCGGCGGGATCGTGATGGTGACGCACCGCGTCGACGACCTCGTGCTCGCGCGCGAGGCGGCGGTCGAAGCCGCGCGGCTCAAGAGCGAGTTCCTCGCGAACATGAGCCACGAGATCCGAACGCCGATGAACGGCGTCATCGGCATGTCGGAGCTGCTCGCGCGCACCGACCTCGACGGCGAGCAGCGCGAGTTCGTCGAGACGATCCAGTCCTCGGCCGGAACGATGCTCGCGCTGCTCAACGACATCCTCGATCTGTCGAAGATCGAAGCGGGGCGCATGGAGCTCGAGCGCATCGACAGCGATCCGCGCACGCTCGTGTACGACGTCGTCGACCTGCTCGCGGAGCCGGCGCAGCGCAAAGGGCTCGAGATCACGCACCTCATCGATCACGCCGTGCCTCAGCGCATCGTGTGCGACCCGGTGCGGCTGACGCGCGTGCTGACCAACCTGATCGGCAACGCGATCAAGTTCACGTCGGTGGGCGAAGTGGCGGTCACGGTTCGGGCCGGAGCGACGAACGGTCGCGCGTGGCTCAAGGTATTGGTCGAGGACACCGGCATCGGCATCGCGCCGGAGGCGAAAGGGCGCCTGTTCCAAGCGTTCTCGCAAGCGGACGGATCGACGACGCGACGCTTCGGCGGTACGGGCCTCGGCCTCGCGATCTCCAAGCGCTTGGTCGAGCTCATGGGCGGCGAGATCGACGTCGACAGCGAGCTCGGGTGCGGCAGCCGCTTCTGGTTTCGCATTCCAGTGGAGCTCCCGCCCGCGAGCAGCGCAGTCAGCGACCGGCCGGACGAGGAGCTGCGTGGCGCGCAGCTGCTCGTCGTCGACGACAACCGCACGAACCGGCGCGTGGTTCACGAGCACGCGACGCATTGGGGCATGCACGTGGACGCCGCGGCGGACGCCCGCAGCGCGCTCGAGCAACTGCGCGCCGCAGCGGCGAGAGGCGCTCCGTACGCGTTCGCGCTGATCGACCACGCCATGCCCGGCACGAGCGGCCTCGAGCTCGCGTGCGCGATCCGCGCGGAGCCGGCGATCGCGCGCACGCCGCTCGTCCTGCTGAGCTCGATCACCGAGCGCGCGCCGATCGGGGACGCGCGCGTACACGGATTCTGCGCGCACCTCACGAAGCCGCTGCGCGCGGGCAAGCTGCTCGAGGGCTTGCGCGCGGTCCTCGCACTGGGCGGCAGCGATCCGCTGGCCGCGCGACCGCGCGCGGCGCGCCGGCCACCCGCGGGCGCGAGCGAGCCGCTCTCCGAGACGCAACTGCGCGCACGACCGCGCGTGCTGCTCGCCGAGGACAACCCGGTGAATCGCCGCGTCGCCGTGCGGATGCTGGAGCAGCTCGGTTGCAGCGTGGACATCGCCGTGAACGGACGCGAAGCGATGGCCGCGGCGGAGTGCGGCGACTACCGCGTCATCTTCATGGACTGCCAGATGCCCGACACCGACGGGTACGAAGCCACGCGACGAGTACGCGCGCGCGAGCAGGGCAGCGGACGCCGCGTCCCGATCGTCGCGCTGACCGCGAACGCGATGCCCGGTGACGAGCAGCGCTGCCTCGACGCGGGTGTGGACGACTATCTCGCGAAGCCGTATCGCTTCGCGGAACTCGAGCAGATGCTCGCGAAGTGGGCGCACGGCTCGAGCCGCGTCTGACGCCCAGCAGCCCGTGGCGGCAGTGCTTCGAGCGCGAGCAGTCCGTCCGTATCGGCCCTGTGCATCGAGCGACGCCGTGCCCGCGCGAACGGTCGGTCCTCGCGCCGGTTGACTCGCAACACGGACTGCCAGTCCTCAGATCCACTCCGGGGTCTCTACGGTGCGCTCGCTCTGCACGTCGCCCGTGTTCGAAGTCGACACCGGCTCGAACAAGAGCACGTGCACCTCGTCGTCGGCGACCGGACGATGCTCGACGCCGCGCGGCACGACGAGCAATTGACCGGGACCGAGCTCGATCGCGCGCTCGCGCAGCTCCATGCGGAAGCGACCCGCGACGACGAGGAACAGCTCGTCCTCGTTCTCGTGCCGGTGCCACACGAACTCGCCCGGGAACTTGACGAGCTTCACGTGCTGTCCGTTCAGCTCCGCGACGATGCGCGGCGACCAATGGTCGCGGATGCGGGCGAGCTTCTCGGCGATGTCGATCTTGTCCATGTTGGCACCAGCGCAACAGCGTGGGGTGAGTGATGCGGGTGGGCGATCCGTCGTGAAGTTGTTGCGCGCGCACCCGTCGTCCGTCCGTGTCGGAAGACAGACGCGCGGCAGTGCGCGCTCAATGCGCCTGCAGACGCTGCAACGTGATCGGACCGTCGTGGATCGCGATACCGAGGCGCGGCTTCTCCACCGGGAACGGTCCGAAGACGCGACCGTCCACGTTGATCGTCACCGCCCCGTTCGCAGACGTCGCTTCGATCGCCACGAGTTCGTTGTCGTAGCCCTCGAAGGGCAAGAGATCGCCGGTCGACACGAGTTCGCCGTCCGTGTACTGCTCGACCATGGCGTGCGGCGGCCGCAAGCGGAAGATCCGGTAGTCGCGACCGCTGGTTGCGTCGAGCACCACGCCGAGCGTGCAGCCCGAGTTGAGCTCGCGTTGCCGCAGGCTGTACTGCAGCGTGCTCACGGGGCGCCGCGCGCACGCGAGCCCGACCTGTGGCGCGATGGTGCGGCAGACGACGCGTCCGTCGAGCAGATCCTCCCAACCGCCGCTGAGCACCTCGAACTGCAGCTGCGCGGCGTCGAGCCACGCGACGAACTCTTGCGAGATGTTCTCCGCGCGTCCGAGACTGCGCAGGAAGTCCTCGCCCGACAATTTCGAGCCGCGATGGCCGAGCGCGAACTTGTCGAAGCGTGCGCGGTGCTTGCCGCCCGCGCCTTCCATCGCGAAGCGCACCGCCGACCAGCGAACCGACGGGTTGTCCAGCCGCTTCTCGTCGAACGCATCGAGACCGATCGTCGCGCCGCCGAGCGCTTCCCGCGCGCGCGCTGGATGGTCGAAGATGCAGATGCGCGGCGATGCGGCGAGCGTGAGCTTCTCGCCGTCCCACGCGTGTGTCGAGAACGACTCGGCGAGCCCGTGCACGTACCACGTGTCCAAGTCGAGATTCTTGGACTTCGAGCACGCGTGGAACTGCTGGCACGCGACATAGATCACGCGCTTGCGGGTCTCGTACTCGCTCACGGACCGGCAGACGTATGCGACGCGGCTGTCGCGATCGAACCAGGTCGTCTCCAAGTCGGCCGGCGGTGGCTTTCCGCCGGCGTGTGGACCTGCGAGCCACGATTCGCGGCCGGGAAACACCTCGATGCGCAAGCGCGCCTTGCCCTTCAGCTCGGGCTCCACGCGGAAGAACGATTGGAAGACCGGCCACGCTTGCTCGAGGATCGCTGCGCAGTCCTCTTCGTTCACGGCACCGTCGATCGAGTGCAGCAGGTAGTGCTTCGTTTCGTGCGGGTCCGGCTCCTGCGCGGCCTGCGCCGACGCTCCGGCGAGGCACAACGACAGGGCGAAGCTCACCGATCGCGACGACATGCTGCTCCTCCTTCTCCTCCTGACCGCCGGCGAGTGTAGCTGGGTGGTCCGATCGAGTAACGATGCGGAGATCCGGAACCAGCGCACCTCCTCGACGATTCGAGTGACGACCCTGCGAGTCGCAGCCGATTTCGTCGAGGAACTCCGCTGGCTCCAGATCGCTCTCGGTCGGTAGTGTGCGCGCATGTCGCGCTCGTTGTACGCACGTCTCGCGCGCCGTCACGGCGCCGGTCACACGCTCGATCGTCGTCGTTTCCTCCAGGCGACTCTCGCCGCGTCCGCGAGCGCTTGGCTCACCGCGTGCCGCTCGAGCCGCGCGCGCCCGGGCGACGGCGCGCGTCCGCGTGTCGTGATCGTCGGCGCCGGACTCGCGGGACTCGCGTGCGCGCTCGATCTCGTCGAGAGCGGCTGCGACGTCGTCGTGCTCGAAGCGCGCGCTCGGCCCGGCGGACGCACGCGCACTCTGCACGACTTCGCGCCCGGTGCTCGCATCGAAGCCGGCGGCGAGTTCATCGGCACGAACCATCCGCGCTGGCTCGCGCTCGCGCAGCGGTTCGATCTCCCGTTGCGCGAGTCGGAGTCGGAGGAGGAACTCGAAGCGCCGATCGTGCTCGGCGGCGAGCGGCTCTCCATGGCGCAAGGCGAGCAGCTCTTCCACGAGATGAGCGCGGCGCTCGCGCTCATCGACCGCGCAGCCGCGCCGGTCGAGGCCGACGAGCCGTGGCGCAGTGCGAACGCTCACGAGCTCGATCGCACGAGCGTCGCCGCCACGATCGCGAGCTTCCGTCTCTCGGAGCGGTGCGAGCGCGCGCTGTGTGTGCAGTTCACCGCCGACAACGGCGTGCCCGTCGAGCGCATGAGCTCTCTCGCGCTGCTCGCGATGGTGAAGGGCGGCGGTCTCGAGCGCTTCTGGACCGACAGCGAGGTGTTGCGCTGCGTCGCCGGCAACGACGAGCTCGCGGCGCGCATGGCGCACGAGCTCGGCGAGCGCGTGCGCGTCCACAGTCCGGTGATCGCGATCGAGCACGGCTCGTCCGTGCGTGTCACGGCTGCCGACGGGCGCGTGCACGCGGCCGATCACATCGTGCTCGCCGTTCCGCCGACCGTGTGGTCGAAGATTCAGGTCGAGCCGCCGCTCTCGAACGACCTCGCGCCGCAGATGGGCCGCTCGATCAAGTACCTCGCGCGCGTGAAGCGCCGCTACTGGCGCGACGCCGGGCTCGCACCGGACGCGTTCACCGACGGCGACGTGTCGTTCACGTGGGAGTCGAGCGACGGCCAGAAGAGCGAGCAAGCGGTGCTGTGCGCGTTCTCGAGCGCCGACTCCGCCGATCGATTCCGCGCGCGCGCGGGTGCCGCATTGCACGCCGCATACGTCGAAGCGCTCGAACCGCTGTTCCCCGGCTACGCGCGCGAGCTCGTCGACACGCGCTTCGCGGATTGGCCGAGCGAGCCCTGGACACTCGGCGGCTACTCGTTCCCCGCGCCGGGCGAGGTGACGGCGCGCTTGCCGCGCATTCGCGCTGGACTCGGACGCTTGCACTTCGCGGGCGAGCACACGAGCTCGTGCTTCCCGGGTTACATGGAAGGCGCGCTCGAATCCGGCGCGCGCGTCGCGCGTGTGATCCGCGCGGACTGCGGCGCGTTCGCCCCGATCACGGCGAGCGGAAGATGAAGTACACCGCGCCCAGGATGCACAGCGCGGCCCACAAGTAGTCGAGCTTCAGCGGCTGCTTCATGTAGAAGAGCGCGAACGGCACGAATACCGCGAGCGTGATCGCCTCTTGCAGGATCTTCAGCTGCGGCAGCGACAGCACCTGGTAGCCGATGCGGTTCGCGGGCACCTGCAGCAAGTACTCGAACAGCGCGATCCCCCAGCTCACGAACGCCGCGACGAGCCAGGTTCGATGGCTGAGGTTCTTGAGGTGCGCGTACCACGCGAACGTCATGAAGACGTTGGACAGGACGAGCAGGACGGTCGTCTTCAGGATGATCGAGGAGGTCATGCGTGCGCGATTGGAGCGTGACACCCGCGCCCCGACAACCGCGTTCACCCATCGGCTTCGACCTCGAAACGCGTGCGGTGCCCCATCGGCCCATGGTGCTACGCACACGTCGGAAGCACGCCGCATTGCCTTCCCCGCTCGAAAACGCGACCGTTGCGGCCGAGGGGTAGAACGGCGACCCGGACGACGTGCTCTCAGGTCGGCGGCAGTTTTTTCTCGATAAGGCGCGGCCCCCCTACCTCACGCACATGACGACACTCGCTCTCCTCGTCGCGACCCTGATCGCCGTCTCTCTCCTCTACACCGGCCGCGCGCTCTGGGCGTGGGTCGCACCGGGCGCCGCGCTGTTCGGCTACTGGTTCTGGAGAGGCATCGAGTCGCCGATCTTGTTCGCGAGCCTCGCGTTGCCGTTCGCGTTGCTCGCGTTCGTGTTCGGCGTTCCGGCGCTCCGCCGCGCGCTCGTCACACGTCATGTGCTGCGCATGCTCGCGCCCATCTTTCCGAAGATGAGCGACACCGAGCGCACCGCGCTCGAAGCGGGCACGGTGTGGTGGGACGCGGAGCTCTTCTCCGGCGATCCGGATTGGAAGAAGCTGCTCGACTTCCAGCCGCAGGCGCTGTCGGACAAGGAGAAGAAGTTCCTCGACGGTCCGTGCGAAGAGCTGTGCCGCATGGTCGACGAGTGGGACATCCACCAGCGCGGCGACTTGTCTCCCGAAGCGTGGGACTTCATCAAGAAGAAGCGCTTCATGGGCATGATCATCCCGGAGGAGTACGGCGGCCTCGGCTTCTCCGCGATCGCGAACTCGGCCGTCGTCGCGAAGCTATCCAGCCGCAGCGTCACGGCGTCGGTCACCGTGATGGTTCCGAACTCGCTCGGACCGGCGGAGCTGCTCTTGCACTACGGCACGAGCGAGCAGCGCAAGCACTATCTCCCGCGTCTCGCGGTCGGTGACGAGGTGCCCTGCTTCGCGCTCACCGAGCCGAACGCCGGCAGCGACGCGGGCGGCATCACGTCGAAGGGCGTCGTGTGCCACGGCACGTACGAGGGCAAGGAAGTCCTGGGACTTCGTCTCACGTTCAACAAGCGCTACTGCACACTCGGTCCGGTGACGACGCTGATCGGGCTCGCGTTCCGCTTGTTCGATCCCGAGCACCTGCTCGGCCAGAAAGACGATCTGGGCATCACGTGCGCGCTGATCCCGGCGAAGACGGCCGGCGTCGAGTTCGGCGAGCGTCACGACCCGCTCGGTATCCCGTTCATGAACGGTCCGCTGCACGGCAAGGACGTGTTCGTGCCGGTCGAATTCATCATCGGCGGCCCGAAGATGGCCGGCCAAGGCTGGCGCATGCTGATGGAGTGCCTGTCCGCGGGGCGCTCGATCTCGCTGCCGGCGAACTCGCTCGGCGGCGCGGAGCTGTGCACGCGCGTGATCGGTGCGTATGCGAGCGTGCGCGAGCAGTTCAACCTCGCCATCGGACGCTTCGAAGGCGTCGAGGCGCCGCTCGCGCGCATCGCGGCGACGACGTACTGGATGAACTGCATGCGCTGGCTCACCGCCGGCGCCGTCGACTCCGGCGAGAAGCCGGCCGTCATCTCGGCGATCGCGAAGCACTACGCGACCGAAGGCATGCGTCGCGTCGTCAACGACGCGATGGACATCCAAGGCGGCGCCGGCATCAGCAAGGGCCCGCGCAACACGCTCGCGAACTGCTACACGGCGATTCCGATCGGCATCACGGTCGAAGGCGCGAACATCTTGACGCGCACGATGATCATCTTCGGCCAGGGTGCGATCCGCTGTCATCCGTTCGCGCTGCGCGAGATGCAAGCCGCGCAAGCGCGCGACGTCGCGAAGTTCGACGACGCGTTCTTCGGCCACGTCGGTTTCATCGCACAGAATGCGACCCGCTCGTGCGTGTGGGCGCTCACCGGCGGCGCGCTCGTCAGCACGCCCCTCTCCGGACGTGAAGGCAAGGTGCTCGCGCAGCTCTCACGCTACAGCGCGTCGTTCGCGCTGATCGCGGATTTCGCGATGGGCACGCTCGGCGGCGAGCTGAAGCGCAAGGAGATGCTCTCCGGCCGACTCGCCGATGCGCTCGCGTGGATGTACATCGCGTCCGCGACGATCAAGCGCTTCGTGCACGACGGCGCGCCCGAGCGCGACCGGCCGTTCGTCGACTGGACGTCGCAGCAGGCACTGTTCGAGATCCAGACCGCGCTCGGCGGCGTGATCGACAACCTGCCGAACCGCCTTGCCGCGACGCTCGCGCGTCCGTTCGTGTTCCCGCTCGGCCGCAGGCAGCACCCGCCGAGTGACCGCCTGTGCGCTCGCGCCGCGCGCGCGTTGCTCGACGGTGGCGAGGCGCGCATCGCTCTCACGCGCGACATGTTCGTGCCCGAGCACACCGAGAAGGGCCTCGGCTGGCTCGAGCGCGCGCTCGCGCTCACCGTGGCCGCCGAGCCGGCGCGCAAGAAGCTGCGCGATGCGATCCGCGCGCGCACGCTGCCGCGCGGACCGGAACTCGCGCTGCTCGACGAAGCCGTGTCGAAGAAGGTCATCACCGACGACGAGCGGCGCGAGCTGCGCGAAGCAGCGCAAGCGCGCGAGGATGCCGTCCAAGTGGACAGCTTTCGCCAACTCGTGACGCCGCCCATGACGACGAGCGCCGAGCGACGGATGCCGCCGGTCAGGGTGTAGCGACCCGGCGTCGAGTTCGCCGACGGTCGCGGCAAATTACGGCCACGCCACCTGCACGACGTTGGACCAGTTCGTCGTATCGGGCGAGCAGAATCCAGCGGCCGGGTTGCGGTAGAGCAACTGATAGTAGCTCGTTTGGCCGAGAAGCTGTGCGGTGCTGGCGGTGACGGCAGTCGTCTGCGCGCTATTCGGGTAGATCCACGTGCCGAGCGGCGCTCCGCCTCGACCCGCGTTGTGTCCGCCGAAGCGAATCAGGTTGCCGTCGACGCAACGCACTCCGTCGCCATTGGCGATTCCCGCTGCGTTTTGCCCATCGCTCTTGATCATCACGCCGAAGCCGCTGTAGCCGGCACCGATGTTCGCTTCGAGGAAGAGCGTGTCCGGCGTCACGGTGCCCCATGCGACGAGGCGCGCGCCGACGCTGCTGAACGAGTTCGCGCAGCCGGATCGCGGACCGCCCGAGGGAGCCGGTACGAAGTCCGGTGGTGCGCACGGACACGCGGTCGGAAGTGAACCGTCGCCGAAGCAGAACGTGACCGGCGGATCCAGACGGATGACGTAGGCGCGGCCTTGAACGTTCGTGCCGTCCAGCGCCGTGACAACGACGCGGTCGCCGCTCTGGGCGAGCACACGCCCGAAGTAGGCACCGCTGAATGGATCGCCCGCGAACACCTTGGCGCGCTGCACCCACGCGTTCCCCTCACACACGAACCCGTAGAACGCTCCTGCATTGTTGAACCCGTTCACCGTCCACCCGTATGCGCCGGCGAAAAGACGGCAACCTCGCAGGGAGGTCTCGAGCCCGAACGCCTTCGAGAACGTCGCATCATTCGGCAACAGCTTCGTCTGCTTCAGCCAGTCCTGCCCGAAGCGCCGGAACAGGTAGACCGCTCCCGTCCCCTGATTGTCCCCTGGGGCACCGATCGCGACGGTGTCTTCGTGAACGGAGACGCTCAAACCGAACGCAGCGTCCGCGTCGTCGTCCGCGGCCTTCAGTCGCGCCTGCTGCGACCACGTCGTGCCGTTGCGCACGAACACACGCGCCGAGCCCTCGTGGAAGATCGAGATCGTGTCCTCTGGTGCCCCCGCAACCACCGTGTCGCCCCACAGCGACACGGTCCAGCCCATCCGAGTCGCAATCGAGAGCAGCTTCGCTTGCTGCGTCCACGTGTTTCCGCTGCGCACGTACACGTACACAGCGCCCGTCGCTCCGAACCCGGGCGTGAACAAGCCCGGTGCGCCCGCGACGATCGTGTCGCCGTGGATCGCCACGCTCCAGCCGAGCGATGCATTGGAGGCCACGTCACCGGCGATGAGCTTTACTTGCTGCACCCAGGCCGTACTGTTGCGCTGGAAGACGTAGACCGCACCTGCATCGCTCGCGTTCGAATGGTTCGCATTCGGCGTGCCGATCGCGATCGTGTCGCCGTCGATCGCGACGCTGTAGCCGAAGTACTCGTTGTTGCCCGCATCACCCGCAGTGAGCATCGGTTGCTCAGCCCACGTCGAGCCCGAACGAGTGAACACGTACGCCGCACCGGCGTTGACGAAGCCCGAGTGGCCCTTCGCGTACGCCCCGACGACCACGGTGTCGCCCGAGATCGCCGCCGTGGTCGCGAAGCCCGAGCTCCCCGTACCCGTCGGGATGAAGCGCGCCTCCTCGAAGGGGATCCACGGATCGTTCACCGACGGCATCAGCGAAGCGAGGCAGAGCAGGATGGAGCTCATCGGAGTAGCGTTCGGCTCGAAGCAGAGCCCACGCAAGACGGCCGCGTGTCCACCGCTCGCTCTACGGCCACGAAACTTGCACGACGTTCGACCAGTTCGTCGTGTCCGGCGAGCAGAAGCCGGCGGCGGGGTTGCGGTAGAGCAACTGGTAGTAGCTGGTCTGACCGGGAAGCTGCCCGGTGCTCGCGGTCACCGATGTCGTCTGCGCGCTGTTCGGATAGATCCACGTGCCGAGCGGCGTGCCGCCTTGGCCGGAGTTGTGTCCGCCGAAGCGAATAAGGTTTCCGTCGACGCAGCGCACTCCGTCTGCGCTCGCGATTCCCGCTGCGCTCTGACCATCGCCCTTGATCATCACGCCGAAGCCGCTGTAGCCGCCGCCGATGCTTGCTTCGAGGAAGAGCTTGTCCGGCGTCACGGTGCCCCAGGCGACGAGTCGTGCACCAGCGCTGCTGAACGAGTTCGCGCAGCCCGATCGCGGACCGCCCGAGGGAGCCGGTACGAAGTCCGGTGGTGCGCACGGACACGCGGTCGGAAGGGAACCGTCGCCGAAGCAGAACGTGACCGGCGGATCCAGACGGATGACGTAGGCGCGGCCTTGAACGTTCGTGCCGTCGGGTGCGGTGACAACCAGTCGATTCGCATCCATTCCTAGCGCATCGCCAAACCGTGCATCGCCAAAGGGATCGCCCGCGAAGATCTTTGCCCGCTGCGTCCAAGTGCCTCCTTCATGCACGAAACCGTAGATGGCGCCAGCAAGCGGGAATCCGTTGACGGTCCAACCTATCGCGCCAGCTAAGAGGCGATCTCCACGCAGGAATGTCGAGCCTCCGAAGCCCTTCGAAAACGTCGCGTCGTTCGGCAGGAGTTTCGTCTGCTGCGACCAATCCTGACCAACGCGTTCGAACAAGTAGACCGCTCCGGTCCCCTGGTTGTCACCCCACGCACCGATCGCAACTGTATCTTCGTGAACGGAGACGCTCACGCCGAACGCGTCATCCGCGTCGTCATCCGCGGCTCTCAAGCGCGCCTGCTGCGACCACGTCGTGCCGTTGCGCACGAACACGCGCGCAGAGCCCTCGTGGAAGATCGAGATCGTGTCCTCTGGTGCCCCCGCAACCACCGTGTCGCCCCACAGCGACACGGTCCAGCCCATCCGAGTCGCGATCGAGAGCAGCTTCGCTTGCTGCGTCCACGTGCTTCCGCTGCGCACGTACACGTACACCGCGCCCGTCGCTCCGAAGCCAGGTGTGAACAATCCCGGCGCGCCTGCGACGATGGTGTCGCCGTGAATCGCCACGCTCCAGCCGAGCGTTGCATTGGAGACCACGTCTCCGGCGATGAGCTTTGCTTGCTGCACCCAGGCCGTACCGCTGCGCTGAAAGACGTAGACCGCACCTGCATCGCTCGCGTTCGAATGGTTCGCATTCGGCGTGCCGATCGCGATCGTGTCGCCGTCGATCGCGACGCTGTGGCCGAAGACCTCTTCGTTCGCCGGATCGCTCGCGATCAACATGGGCTCCTCGATCCACGTCGCGCCCGAACGCGTGAACACGTATGCGGCACCTGGGTTCGTGAAGCCAGAGTGATCCTTCGACTCTGCCCCGACGACCACGGTGTCGCCCGAGATCGCCGCCGTGGTTGCAAAGCGCGCACTCACCGTTCCTGCGGGTAGGAAGCGCGCCTCCTCGAACGGGATCCACGGATCGTTCACCGACGGCGCCAGCGAGGCGAGCAAGAGCAGGATGGAGCTCATCGGAAGAACCTCCGGTCAGGTGGAAGGTCGAAGCGAAGCACTACCAAGAATACCAGCAACGCCAGACCACGCTCCCGTGCTCCTGCCACAGCGTCCCGAGCGGGATCGTGTCCGCAACCAGCGGTGGATCCGGAAATTTGAACCTGCGCCCTTTTCGGCTCCGTGTGGGTGTCGTCGCATGTCGTTGCACACTCACCACCCGGACGAAGGAGGAATCTCTCAATGCTCGCATTCACCGCCGTCGGATCGCGTTTCGCCATGTTGGCTGTCGTGATCCTCTCGCTGATCATCCCATTGAAAGCCCAAGGGCCAATCATGTACGTGCCCAAGGAAAAGTGGGTCAACGCCGAAACCGGCAACGACTTCACGAACAACGGATCGTTCCGGTTCCCATGGCGCACGGTGACGCACGCGCTCGACGAGGCCCGCTGCGATCCGAACATCAAGTGGATCCGCATCCTGTACACGGACACTCCGATCGCGCCGGCGTCGGCTGCTGCTTCCGTTCACGCACCTTCGTCCTGCACTCCGTCGTTCACGTGCACCGCGAGTGCACTTGCACCGGATTACGGCGATCCGGCGAACGGCGGCAACCCGGCACTCCCGGGCCAGGAACCGTGCGATGCCTTCCCGCTCGATCTGCCACCGGGAGTAGAGCTGATTGGAGTGCCACAACCAGGCACCGGCCGCAAACCGCGGCTGTCGATCAACGAGACCGTTCCAGGGACGACCAGCATCAAGACCAACTACGGTTGGACCAGCGCATTCGTGCCCTCTGGAAAAAGGCGACCCTTGATCGTCGCCCACGACAACTGCGTTGTCTCGAACCTCGAGCTCGATGGATCGACGTACATGCACAAGGACCTACAACAGTTCCAGGAGCTCGTTGGCATCTACGTTCGGAACGCCATCAACGTGCAGATTCGCGACTGCACCATCCGCGACATGTTCGACGGCGTCGTCTTCACCGACGAGAACCCGGGTCACCCGCACACCACGACCACCGCGACGATCCAGAACTGCACGATCAGCGACTGCTTTCCCGGCTCTGCGCCAAACCCGTTTCCCGCGGACACCGTTGCGAACGTCGCAGCGCGTCACGATCGCGGCCATGCCGCGATCCGCGTGGAAGTGCTGACACTCTCGGCGACCGTCGCCGTCACGGCGACCAACTGCACGCTCGAGCGCAATCACGACGGCGTGGAGACCGAATCCGGTGACGGGTTGAGCGAGTCGCTCATCGATCTCACGATGGACAGCTGCACGATCCAAGAGGGCGAGACGGGGATCGAGCTGATCTCGGGTGACATCGGCGCACCTTGCAACGTGCAAGTCAACGCGTGTCGCTTCCTCGACATCTACAATCGCAAGTCGTGCCTGGGCGGATATCAGTCAGCGACGGCGGCGGGAGGCTTCGCGGACACATCGGCCGCACTGTCGGGACGCAACAAGCTGTCGAACGTGTGGGTGCGCAACAGCACGTTCCGCAACTGCGCCAAGAGCTTGCACGCCGCCGGACCTGCGGGCGTGTATGACTTCGGGACGCCGTCCGACGCGGGCAACAACTCGTTTCTACTCGATTCGTTCGCCGGCTCTGGCGCGCTGCACATTCCAGCTCCGCTCGTTCCCGCTCCGGCCTGCAGTCCAGACGATCAGCCTTTGCGCGTCGTGATGATGCACGTGCGCGGCACCGAGGTGTGGGCGTGCGGCAATCGTTGGATCGACGACAACCAAGGCACGACGAACGCGGGCAACCCGGACGGCTGCATGGTTGTCGGATCTTGCGGCGGCCAAGCAGGCACGGTGTGCGTCGCGACGAACGCGCCTCCGCCGCTCACCGCAGCCGGCCTGAGCCCATCGGTGCTGCGCAACTTCACAGTCGAAGACGTGACGTTCAACGCGCAGACCTACCCCGGCAAGATCCACTTCGGCGCGGCCTGTCCACCGGCGTGCCCGCTGCCTCCGTTGACACCGGAACCGCCGTTCTGCTTGGCCGATGCGCCGTCATCGACCGCGGTTCCGTTCCCCGACTGTCCGAACTGCGCCACCTGTCCCGCCGGGTGTCCGTGACGATCTGCCGGACTCCGACGCAGCGCGCGAGCGGGAACCGCGTCGCACGAGGACGAGCGAGTTCCTCGGAATGGATGGCTGTCGGCCGTGCACAGCTTCGCCCGTCATCGGTCGTCGTCGGCCGCCAGACCGAACTGACGTGAGATGGGGAGTCCGAACGCCGCGAACTTCCCAGCGCAACGCTCCTGCGGGAGCCGAGTGGATACGCACCGTGTTCGCGTCGCTGCAAAGGCGATCACCGTTCTCGACGATCGCATCGCCGCCGAAGCGGCGGCGCGAAGCGCGCGTCCCACAAGGAACGCGCTTCGCTCCAAGCGACGCGCGTTCCCGAGCGAATCGAAGCAATCCGCACACCGCGAGCCCGAGGTGTCACGGGGTCGTGCCGAACGATCACGCGAGCGCCGCCACCATCGCAGTTCTATAACTGCGACCGGCCCAATCTCTCTCCGGCCCGACTACGGCGAATTCGCTCGGCCATCACGGCCACTGCACCTGCACGCCGTTCGACCAATTCGCGGTCGACGCGTTGCAGAAGTTCGCCGCCGCGTTCCGGTAGAAGAGCTGGTAGTAGCCGGCTTGCGCCGGAGCTTGTCCGGTTGCGACCGAGACGGCCGTCGTCTGCAGCGTGTTCGGATACGTCCACGATCCGGACGGTGCGCCGCCGGTGCCGGCGTTGTGGCCACCGAAGCGCACGAGCGCACCGTCGACGCAACGGATGCCGTCAGCCGACGCGATGCCGTTGAAGTTCGCGCCGTTGCCTTTGACGAGGAACCCAAAGCCGGCGTAGCTCGGACCGACCACGCACGTGAACTGCACCGTGTCGGGCACGACCGAACCGGCGGCGGAGAGCTCGGCTCCATCGAGATCGAACGAGTTCGCGCAGCCGTGGTTCGCGAGACCACTCGGATTGGGCACGACGTTCGGCAACGCGCACGGGCACGGCGTCGACAGCGAGCCGTCGCCGGAGCAGAACGGCGGTGCGTCCAATGGAATCGGCGTGAACGTGAGCCCCGCGAGCCCGTCGGCGGTGCCCGACAGCGCTCCGACGAGCACCATCGCGCCCGTCGTCGTGTTCACGGTGTAGAGGTTGTTCGTCGTGCCGAGTCCGCTCGCGATGTACGCGATGCCGCTCATCGGATCGATCGCCATGCCCGCGACGCCGCCGTTCGGCGGCGGCACGAGGTTCACCGTGTTGATCACGGCCGCGTTCGCCTTGTTGACGTGGACGAGCGTCGTCGCTGCCGTGTCCACGCAGTACAAGTTGCCGAGGCTGTCGAACGCCATCGCCGAGAAGTCCTGCACACCGAGCACCGACCCAATGACGGTGCCGACTCCGTTCGACGTGTTGATCGTGAACAGCACGCCCGTTCCATCAACGGCGTAGAGCTTGCCTGACGTCGGGTCGAACGCGATGTCGCCCTCGGTGCCGATGACCGGCGTCGTCGTCGCCACCGTAGTCGAAGCGCCGTTCGAGACGTTGACCGTGAACAGCGTGTTCGCGGTCGGCGTGCCGCCGGACTGCGTGACCCCGTACAGCGTTCCGCCGGGCGAATAGCAGATGCTCCAAGCCGTTCCTAGGTTCCTCGGGTTCGTGGCGGCTCCGTTCACGGTGCTGATGTCGTAGAGCTTGCCGTCGCTGAAGCCGGAGCCGAGCAAGCCGGCTAGGGCGAGCTCCGGTGCTCCGATCACGATCGCCGCGATGAGCAAGCTCTGGGTCACGGATCGTGTCACATCGTGTCGAGTGTGCATGGTCGTATCGTCCCGGTGTACTGGTGTGCGGCGCGAAGCGGGGTTCGCTCGATGCCGAAGAGTAATTGACGCGACGCGCCGCGCGGGGAGATCTATCCGATCGATTTCGCGACGGTCCGCCGCGCTGGGGGCTGCTAACCTCGTTCCGTGCACGCGCCGGCTTCGATCACCCTCCTCGACGGCCCCGTCGGCACCGAGCTGTGGGCGCGCGGCGTGTCGACGCGCTTGCCCGGCTGGAGCGCGCACGCGCTCGTCGAAGCGCCGGATGTGCTCGCGGCCATCCACCGCGACTACGCCTTCGCGGGCGCGACCGTGCACACGGCGAACACGTTCCGCACGAAGCAGCGCACGTTCCCGAGCGATTGGAAGGCGCTCGCGCGCGCGGCCGTCGCCCTGTGCCGCGACAACGTTCCGCCGCACCACAAGGTCGCCGGCAGCATCGCGCCGCTCGAGGACTGCTACCGACCCGACCTCTCCCCCGCCGAGCCGCGGCCGGAGCATCGCGAGCTCGCACGCGTTCTCGCTGCCATCGGCTGCGACGTGCTGCTTTGCGAGACGTTCCCGCACGTCGGCGAGGCGCTGGTCGCAGTCGAGGAAGCCGTCGCGACCGGCGTCGACACGTGGGTGTCGTTCACGGCGGGACCCGACGCGAATCTGCTGACGCCCGAGGAGATCGAGCGCGGTGCTCGCGAAGCCGTGCAGCGCGGTGCGAAGGCCGTGCTCGTGAACTGCGTGCCGGCGCCGAAGATGCTCGCGTTCGTCGAGCGCCTCGCGGACGCCGGCGTTCCGTTCGGCGCGTACGCGAACGCTGGATCCGCCGACGATGCGATCGGTTGGAAGAACGGACCCGACGAAGGTCCGGCGCGCTACGCCGATCTCGCCGAAGCGTGGATCCGCGCGGGCGCGACGCTCGTCGGCACGTGCTGCGGAACCGGGCCGAAGCACGTGGCGGAGCTTGCGAAGCGGTTCGGCGCAACCGCGCAGCGCTGACGCTCGCACGTCACGCGTCCGCGCTCACACGACGGGCGGATTGCGCTCCTCGAACGGACGCTGATGCCAGTACGGATACGCGCGCGCCGTCTCGCTCGCCTCGTCGAGGCGCTTCCGATGCTCGGGCGTCAGCGACCAGCCGAGCGCGCCGAGATTCTGGCGCAACTGCTCCTCGTTGCGCGCACCGATGACGACGGTCGACACCGTCGGACGATGGAAGAGCCAATTGAGCGCGACCTGCGGCACGGTCTTCTCCGCCTCGCGCGCGACTTCGAGCAACACGTCGACGACGCGGTAGAGCAGCTCGTCCGGCACTTGCGGGCCGACGTCGGCCGCTTCCTTGCTCTGCAAGCGCGTGTTCGGCGGCGGCGGTTGTCCGCGACGGATCTTGCCCGTCAATCGGCCCCAACCGAGCGGGCTCCACACGACGCAACCGACACCCTGATCGACGCCGAGCGGCATGAGCTCCCACTCGTAGTCGCGCCCGACGAGCGAGTAGTACGCCTGATGCGCGACATAACGCGGCCAGCCGTGTCGCTCCGATGCCGCGAGCGACTTCATCAGGTGCCAACCCGAAAAGTTCGAGCAGCCGACGTAGCGGATCTTGCCCGCGCGCACGAGCGTGTCGAGCGTCGACAAGGTCTCCTCGACCGGCGTCTTCGCGTCGAACGCGTGCAGCTGGAAGAGATCGATGCGATCGGTGCCGAGGCGCTTCAGCGCGGCGTCGACGCTGTTCGTGAGGTGGAAGCGCGACGAGCCGACGTCGTTCGCGCCCTTGCCGCTGCGGAAGGTCGCCTTCGTCGAGATCAGCACGCGCTCGCGCTTGCCGCGGATCGCTTGGCCGAGGATCTCCTCGGCCACTCCGTCGGAGTAGATGTCCGCCGAGTCGAACATGTTGAGCCCCGCGTCGAGCGCGATGTCGACGAGGCGCGTCGCCTCGGCGACGTCGGTCGTGCCGAAGCCCTTGAAGAGCGGCGTCGTGCCGCCGAACGTGCCCGTTCCGAGCGTGAGCAGCGGGACGTCGAGGCCGGAGCGGCCGAGCTGACGGTATTCCATGTGTGTCGATCTCCGAGCGATGAGGGGGCACGCGACAGAGTAGCAGGGACGCAGCGCGCCGCGATCACGCGATCCAGGTCGCGATCTTCTCGCGCAGCTCTTCGTCCGGAAGGCGGCCGAAGCAGGCCTGCATGTTCTCGCGCACGTGCGCGACCTTCGAAGTCGCGGGGATCGCGCACGTGATCGCAGGATGCGACACGACGAACTTGAGCAGCACCTGCGACCACGCATCGCAATCGATCTCGCCCGCCCACTGCGGCAACGGCGCTCCGCGCAAGCGCTGGAGCAGCATCCCGCCGCCGAACGGACGGTTCGCGATCACGGCAACGCCGCGTTCGCGCGCGAGCGGGAGCACGGTCGACTCGGCCTCGCGCTCGCCGGCCGAGTAGTTGATCTGCACGAAGTCGATCACCTGCGAGCCGAGCACGCGCTCGACGGCGGCGTGCGCACTCTCGGTGTAGTGCGTGACGCCGATGTAGCGCACGAGCTGCTCGCTCTTCCACGCGCGCAACGTCTCCAGGTGTGTCGCCGCGTCGACGAGGTTGTGGACCTGCATCAGGTCGATGCGCGCACGGCGCAGCTTCTTCATCGACGCCTGCATCTGCGCGATGCCCGCGTCCTTGCCCGAGGTCCACACCTTGGTGGCGACGAACAGGCGCTCGAGCACGCCGAGCTCGCTCGCGAGCTCGCCGACGACTGCTTCCGAGCGGCCGTACATCGGCGACGAGTCGACGACTCTGCCCCCCTGCGCGACGAACTCGCGCAACACGTCGGCGAGCGGCGCGCGGTCGTCCTTCTGCGCGCCGACGTCGAACGTCTCCCACGTGCCGAGACCGATCACCGGCACCGTCTCGCCCGTCGAAGGGATCGCGCGCACGATCGGAGCACTCGTCGCCGGCATCGCCGTGCCCTCGCTCTTGCGGCTCGTCGTGCCGCACGCGGTTCCTAGCCACGCCGCCGCGTTCGCACCGAGCACGTGCAGCGCCTTGCGTCGATCGAATCCGCCGTCGCTTCGCTCGCTCATCTCGACTCGCTCCTGCTCACGGCTTCTTCCCGCCGAGCGACTCGTACTGCGCGCGCCACTCCTCGGCCAGCGCTTGCTTCTCGCTGTCCGGCGCGAGCTCGTTCCACAGCACGTAGAGCCGCGCGAGCGAGCGAGCCGTCTTCGAGCGCACGTTTTTCAATTGGTCCGAATCGCTCCAACAGCGGTCGAGGAGCGCACGCGCCTCACCGAGCGCCGCCTCGCGCGCCGGGTCCGTCGGCGAAGCACGCACCCGCGCGAGTAGCGCCCGCGCGAGAGCCTCGCGCGACTCCACCGTCTCGAGTGCGGTTGCGCCCATCTTCGACTCGATCCGCGCGAGGAGCTCGCGCGCGAGCTCCTCCGCTTCTCGACCGCTTTCGAGATCACGGACGTCCCAAGCCAGGGCGCACAGCACCTCGAACAGCGTGTCCTTCGCAGCGATCGTCTGGTCGTGCTCGTCGCCGTACGCCTTGCGGCAGGAATCGACCTGCGTCCGCGCCAGAGGCTCGGCGACCGCCGGCTGGTTGACCTTCGCGTACGCCTTGAGCACGTTCGCCCGCATCAAGATGGCGCTCGGATCCTCCGGCGGATGTCGCCGCAGATAGACGGCGAGCGCGTCGGCGGAGCGCGTCGCGGCTCCGGCGTAGTCGCCGCGCTCCCAGGCGATCGCGCCGAGGTTGTTGGCGAGCTGGGATTCGGCGAAGTCGTCCTCGATCTTCAGTGCGCGCAGCATGTCGAGCGCTTCGGCGAAGGCTTGCGCGGCCTCCTCGGTCTGCTTGCGGTCGAACAGCAGCGTTCCGAGGTTGTTGAGACATGTCACCAGGTCCAGGTGCGGGCCGCTGTACAGACGGCGCATCATCGCGAGCGACTCGCGCAGCACCTGTTCCGATTCCTCGGTCTTGCCCACGTTCAGATAGGCGATACCCGCGTTCGAGAGCACCAACGCGAGGTCGGGGTGATCGCCGGAATGGTTGCGGCGCATGCGCTCGATCACGTCGCGCAAGAGCGGCTCGGCGCCGGCGTAGTCGCCGCGTTGCACCGTCAGGACCGCGATGCCCTCCAGCACGGTTTCGAGCTGCGGGTGCTCGCCACCGAGCGCGTCGATCAACGCTCGCGCGTCGCGCAGGATCCGCTCCGCCGCGACCGGATCGCCCGTCTCGCGCGCGATCATGGCGAGGACGGTCATGGTCGTGACCTGGTCCGCACGCGCACCGAGACGCTGCTGCATCTCCAGCGCCTCGCGCGCATGCGTGCGCGCTTCGTCGAAGCGTCCGCGCGTGGCCAACACGGCCGCCAAGTTGGAGCGCAGCGTCGCGAGCTGAGCGTGATCGCCTTCGTACGTCTGCCGCGCGAGCTCGACCGCGCGCGTCAGGTGCTCCTCGGCTTTGTCGTACACGGCGAGCCCGCGGTAGGACGCGCCGAGCGTCGTGCGCAGCGCGAGCTCGGCTTCCGGATCCGCCGCGAGGCGCGCGCCGATCTCGCCGTCGATCCCATCGAGCAGATCGCGCACCGTGTAATCCTTGCCCTTCGACTTGTACGGGTCCGCAGCGGCCAGCGCGGACTGCAGCAGATCCGCGACTGCTCTGGCGCGCGCTTCCGATGCGCGCGCCTGTTGCTCGCCGAGCTCCGCGCGCTCGCGCTGCGCCTGCTCCGCGGTGCGCGCCGCTTCGGCGAAGCGCTGCTGCTCGAGCGCCTCCTGCGCGCGCGTTCGCGCGATCTCGCCCTGCGCGAACGCGACGTCGCTCTGATGGAGCGCCTCGCGCCAGCCGCTGACGGCGGCGATGAGCCCGGCGACGAGCGTCACGAGCACCGCGGCGCTGGCGGCGACGCCGAGTCTGTGCCGGCGCACGTACTTGCGCACGCGGTAGCTCGTGCTCGGCGGAGTCGCGAGCACCGGCTCGTTCGACAGATGCCGGCGCACGTCCGCGGCGAGCTCGCCCACGCTCTGGTAGCGCCGCGCGCGATCCTTCTCGAGCGCACGCATCACGATCCAGTCGAGATCGCCGCGCACGACGCGACCGAGATGCCGCGCGTCCGTGCGACGGCGCGCCGCGACGACGTCCAGCTCGTCACCCAGCGTGCTGATGCGCGTCGAGGGCTTCGGCGGATCGACCTCGCGGATCGTGCGCAGGATCTCCTCGTAGCCGCGCTCCATCACGGTGCGCAACTCGAACGGCTTCGTGCCGGTCACGATCTCGTACAAGAGCACGCCGAGCGAGTACACGTCGGCGCGCGTATCGACGTCGAGGCTCGTCAGCTCGGCTTGCTCGGGCGCCATGTACTCCGGTGTGCCGAGCATCTGCCGGAGCTCGGTGAACATCGTCTTGTCGGTCAGACGCACGCTCGTCGCCTTCGCGATACCGAAGTCGATCACCTTCGGCACCGACAGGCCGTCGTGCAGCGCGACCATGACGTTCGACGGCTTGATGTCGCGGTGGATCACGCCCTTCTGGTGCGCGTGCTGCACGGCGTTGCACACCTGCACGAAGAGCTCGAGGCGCTCCTTCGTCGTCAGTCGCGCGTCGTCGCAGTACTGCGTGATCGGCGCGCCGCGCACGAGCTCCATCACGAAATACGGCCGGCCGCCGTCGGTCGCGCCGCCGTCGAACACCTTGGCGATGCTCGGGTGCTCCATGAGCGCGAGGGCTTGGCGTTCGGCTTCGAACCTGGCCACGACCTGCTTCGTGTCCATGCCGAGCTTGATGATCTTGAGCGCGACCTCGCGCACGACCGGTTCGCGCTGCTCGGCCAGCCACACGACACCGAAGCCACCCTCGCCGATCTTCTGCCGCAGCCGGTAGCGGCCGATCTGCGCGCCTTCGGCCTCGCGCTCGGCGTGCGGCGCGCTCGCCGCGGTCTCTCCCCCGCTCATTACGTTGGCAACAGATTGCTCAAGGCCAGATGATCTCGACCGCATTGCTCCAGTTCGCAGTCGCCGGCGAGCAGAAACCGGCCATCGCATTGCGGTAGAAGAGCTGGTAGTTCGCGGTCTGAGCTGGCCCTTGCCCCGTGCTCACGGACACCGCGATCGTCTGCACGGAGTTCGGATACGTCCACGAACCGGTCGAGTCACCCTGCGTGCCCGCCATGTGGCCACCGAATCGGATCATCGCTCCGTCGACGCAGCGAACGCCGTCGTGACTAGCGATCCCCTGCGCCGCGGTCGCGTCACCCTTGACGATCATCGCGAAGCCGCTGTATCCGGAGCCGATGTCGGCACGGAAGATCAAAGTGTCAGGATGGATCACACCGCCCACCCCCAAGTTCGCTCCCCGGAAATCGAACGAGTTCGCGCAACCGAAGCCCGCAGCGCCGCTCGGGTTCGGAACGAAGTCGGGCGGGGCGCAAGGACAGGGCGTCGGCAGTGAGCCATCGCCGAAGCAGAAGGTGCTCTCGGGCTCCCAGTGGAACACGTACACTTTATCGTTCGGCGTGGACGTATCGTCGTTGCCAACGACCAGTCGATCGCCAGAGATTGCGACGGCTGTACCGAATTGCTGTGCTCCCGTCGCGTCACTCGCTTGAACGGCGGCACGTTCGCGATAGCGACCCCGCGTGCGCTCGAAAAGGTAAGCGCGTCCGGCGAACTGGAGTCCGACACCTGGGGGACCCCATAGCGGTCCACCGGCGAGCAGCATGTTTCCGTAGAGCGCTACACACTCGCCGAGCCGCGTCGGGTTCTGACCCGCGTCGATCGACATGCTGACGCGTTGCACTTCGCGCCACGCGCTGCCGGTCCATTGGAACACGTAAACCGCGCCGTCGGCTCCGTTCCATCCAGGAGTTCCCACCGCGATCGTGTCCCCGGCGACGTCGACGCTGCTCGCGAACGCGACGTTGAACTGCGGGTCCGAGGCGACGAGCCGGGCGGGCGGACTCCACGACGCTCCGCTGCGGACAAAAACGTGCGCCGATCCCTCGCCAAAGATCACCCACGAATCCGTCGGAGATCCTGCGACCACCGTGTCGCCGTCGATCGCAACGCTCTCGCCGAGTCTTGGAGTAGGTGCCACAAGCTTCGCTTGCTGCGTCCAGACGCTGGCGGCGCGCGCGAAGACGTACACCGCGCCGGACCCGATTGGCGCGGGCGCACTGGAAGCTCCGGACACAACGGTGTCACCGTGGAGCGAGACGGTGCCTCCGAGTCCGGCGAGGTTCACTGGGTCTGACGCCACGAGCTTCGCCTGCTCGGTCCAGACGCCGCCGCTGCGCACGAAGACGTACACCGCGCCGGCGGCGTTGAAGCCGTCGTGGTCTTCGAGTCCGGCGCCGACGGCGACCGTGTCGCCGTCGATCGCAACCGAACGGCCGAACGCATCGCCCGGCACGCCGTCGCTCGCGAGCAATCGCGCTTCGAGCGTCCACGCCGAACCGACTCGTCGATACACGTACGCCGCTCCGATGCCGCCGGGTTGGGGCGCTGGGTTGTAGCCCTGCGCGCCAACCACGAGCGTGTCGCCGTCGAGATCGACGCTACGCCCGAACAATTCGTTGGGTACGGACAAGATTGCATCTTGGACGAGGATCCACGGGTCGATCAGGATCGGATACGCGGCGCCGCAGTCATCGACGTCGATCAAGGCGTGATCGCCGTCGACCTGCAAGCGTGACGGGAGCCGAGTTCCACGCGCATCCAGCGCATACAGGCCCGTGTAGAGCAACGTACCGTTGCCATCGACCGAATCGAGCGCGACGGTGTCTCCCGTGCCGGTCTCGCGCGGCACGTAGCTTTCGCCAAACGCAAGACGCAGCAGCAACGATTCATCCGCCCTGCTCGGTAGCGGGCGCACGGCGATCGTGAAGCCGTGCTCGATGCCTCGCGCGCCTTCGACGTACCACTCGACCAGGTTGCCGCGCTCGAGCTCGACGCCGCGTGCCGTGACGCGCACCGCAGGGTCTTCCGCCGGAACGAGGTCGGAGGCACGGCCCCACGCCGAAAGCTCGATCGCGAGGCTCGCATGGCCGGCGGCTTCGCAGTGGACGCGACCACCTTCAAGCCGCAATGCGAGAGAGTCGCCGTCGTGCGAGCTCGCGAGCAGCGGCGGCGCCAGCGCAGCCGAGAGCGAGATCGCGAGCGGAACGAACATGTGACTACGACGACTCGGAGTCCAGAGCGAAAACTGCAAACTGCCAACCTCCGTGGATATCCACACTATCCGGAGTTCGGTCGGATGGGTCGGATTTTCGCTTCCGGTGCGTTCGATCAACCCAAGGATCGTGAAGCTCGCGAATCAAGAGTGCCAGCCAACATGCCGTGCACACGCACGGCGTGGCTGGCGCTGCGCGTGACGAAGATGTAGGACTTCGTCGTCAGGTTCCGACACCGGAGAGCGAGTCGGAGGCTTCACACTTCCAAACACCGTGCGGTTCTCAGGTGAATCGCATCGCCGTAGAAAGGCCCTCGCCCATGCAGTTCGTCTCGCATCGGTTGGCGTCGATCGCCCACTTAGCGTTCATTTCTCTGCTCATTGCTCACCTCGGCGGCACCGCATCCGCCCAGATCCTCACCGTCACGAAGTGGGTTAACGCCGAAACGGGCGACGACACCCAGTCCGGCTCCATCTCGAAGCCTTGGAGAACGCTCAGCCACGCGCTGGACGTGGCTCGAACCGATCCCGACCACGTGAAGAAGATCAAGATCGCTTACACGCAGCGACCGATCGCACCCGGTGCGGCGGGCTCGCCGTGTTCGGCGGCGCACGGATGTTCCGACGACTTCGGCGATCTCGATACGGGTGGTCTGTGCGGCCGCGAGCCGTGCGGCGCGCTGCCGTTCGTGGTTCCGGCCGGAGTTACCATCGAGGGCGTGCCCGACGCGAACGGCAACCGTCCGCGCGTCACGATCAACGAGATCATTCCGGACTCGTTATCGTTCAAGAACTACGACTGGGTCCTGCCGACCGGTTACGACTTCACTGGGCGACCGAACGCACGACGCCCCTACTTCATTGCTGAGGATGGCGTGACGATCAAGAACCTCGAGATCGACGGTTCGACGTACCGTCACAAGACGACGCTCGAAACCGTCGGCATCTTCGTCCAGGACTCGGTCGACGTCACGATCAAGAATTGCGTGGTCAAGGACTTGCACGACGGCCTCGTGTTCCTCGAGAAGTCGTCGGAGGACGAAGGCGGAATGGAGACGAGCGCCGTCGTCGAGGACTGCGAGATCACGGACTGCTTCCCGGGCTTCGACTACGCCCCGCTGCCGGCCGAGGACGAACCGTCCAACGTCGTGTTCTTGCAGGACCACGGTCACGCCGGCATCTGGGCCGAGGTCAAGCACAACGGCGTCTCCGGTCCTCCGGTCGAGCTCGCGGTGGTGAACCTGGTCGTCAACAGTACGCGCTTCGAGCGCAATCACGATGCGATCGAGACCGACATCACGGGAGGCTTCGCGCTGACCGACATCCAACTCAGCACGACCGACTGCGACTTCGAACGCAACGAGAACGGGATCGAAGCGGTTTCGGGCAGCGGCGCGGGTGGCTGCACGATCGTGGTCGACTCTTGCCGGTTCCAGTCGAACTACAACGCGCCCGCTTGCTTGGGAGGCTACCAGTCCACGAGTGTCGGCACGGCGATCCCCACGGGCGCGATCGTGCACCGCAACAAGAACGCAAACATCTACGTGCGCAACTCGGTGTTCAAGAACAATTCGGTGGCAGCGGTTCTCTTGGAAGCGGCAAACATGATCGACTTCGGCATCTACGACGCGACAAATCCAGAGGACATTGTCGACAGTCCGGGCAACAACGCCTTTCTGTTGGACACGCTCCCGCCAATCAACGGCAGCAACAACTGCATGGCCACGCCCGTTCTCCCGTACAGCACGTTAGACGATCAACCTGCATGGGTCGCGATGCTGCGCGTCGACTTGATTTCCAGTGGCCCACAAGAAGTCCACGCCTACGGCAACCGCTGGATCGGGAGCAATCAGTTCACGTCGTCGGACGGTTGCATCACCGCTCCGGTCGTCAGTGGCTGCACAGCGCCCTCCGGGTTCTCTGGACCCGTGTGTGGATTGGTCAACTTCACGCTTCCGAATGCCTGCCAACCGTTGAACTCCTCCAACCTTCGCAACCTATCGCTCGACAACGGAGTGACCGTATTCCTCGGTCCATCGAGTTACTGTCCACCGGCCTGCGGCACCTCGCCCGTCGTACCGCCGTGCCCGGCGGACGTGCCCGCTCCGACCGCTACGGCTTTCGCGTCGTGTCCAATTCCAGACACGCCCTGAACGTTCGAGTCAAGACGTCTTCGAATCACTGCATGCACGCCGCGCACGATGCGCGGCGTGCCGCACTTCCGGCCGTGCTCGCCCGAGTTGAGATGCTGGGAGCAGGGAGAGTTCCTCCGCGCTGAGCTCGCGTCCCGAGTGCCACGCCCCAGGCCAGCAACGCATCACCGACACCGAGGCCCCCGCTCCTCGCTCGTTCCGCCCCGTCGCTCATCCCGTCGTCACTCGGGTTTGGACGCGCCGCCGCGCTTGGCGATCACCTTGCCCGCTTGATCGAGGAACTGAGCGGGCGGGAGGTATCCCATCACGCGTCCGATCTCGCGGCCGTCCGGCTCGACGAACACCATCGTCGGATACGCGTTCACACCGAAGCGCGCGGCGAGCGCGAGCTCCTTCTCGGCGTCGATCTTCAGCGCGACGGACTTCTCGCCGAGCCAAGCGATGACTTGGGGATCTTGCCAAGTGACTTGGTCGAGCTTCTTGCACGGCCCGCACCACGTCGTGAAGAAGTCGACCATCACGACCTTGCCGTCCTTCTTCGCCGCCGCGAGCGCGTCGTCGAACGAGAGGTGCGCGAACGCGCGCGACTCCTCGACTGCGGTCGAGCAAGCGGTGATGACGGAGAGCGCGAGAACGGCGGCGGGCATTCGGAGTCCGAGCATGACGGTCAGTATGCCAACGCCCGTGCGCGCGGGCGCGTCACTTCGCGCTCGGGAGCCGGTCGAACGCTACGCGTAGCGGGCCCTTCGACGAAAAGGGCAAGTCCGCGAAGCCACGCTCGGCGATCGTCCGCGCGAGCACCGCGTCGCCGGCGCGCGTCGCGCATTCGACGAGAACGACGTACGTGTTCTCGGTGCGTGCCAACTCGCAGAGAAGCACGGCGAGTCGATTGGCGTCTTCCCTGCGCTGCTTCCCGGCCAAGGCTTCGAAGACAGGAGCGAGCTTCGAGACCCCGCGCGCCGCAAAGCGTTCGGCACCTTCCGCCTCACGCGGGTTTTTGGAGGCCTTCAGCGCGTCGACCCTCGACCGAAAGAGTTGCAGCTGCTCTTCGATGTACGCCTGCGGCTCTTCGATCATCTCGAGGATGTCCGCGTACCGCTGCGCCGTAGCCAGCGGCTCGGCAATCTCGTTCGCGAACGTCCAGCGCACGGACTGCGGCAACGGACGCTCGCTGCGGAGCCATTCGTACAGCTCGATCGTGCGAGCTTTCTCTTCGAGCGTGCGATCGATCGCACAGACGTCGGCGACGTCGTCGCGCGAAGTCGATCCGGATCCAAGCCGTGACGCGGCAGCGTCGCGGCGATCGTTCAGCGCCTGCAGCGCTGGCGGATGCACCTTGGCCAGTCGCGCGATGTACCCGAGCAAGAACGAGCGCCGCACGCCGGCGTAGCCGGGCACCAACCTGTCGCCGTTGTCGTAGCACCACAGGTACTCCTGCAAGGCTGCGGCGTGCCGGCCTTCGAATGCGAGTATCAAGGCGCGACGCTCTCGCGCCCGCATGTCTGTGTTGATTGCAGCGAGCGCTTCGGAATCGTCTTGCGCGGCGCTGACCGCGCCTGCGCGCGCATCGACGGCCGCGAGCGACACGCCGAGTAGCCCGAGCACGAACGGCAGAGCGGCGCGCACGGCTACTTCCCGCTCGGGATCCGCTCGCGCGCCGCTCGCACGGCCGCGTGCTCTTCTTGCGGCAACGAGGCGAGACCGCGCTCGACGAGCTTCTTCGCGAGCTCGACATCGCCAGCGCGCGCGGCGCGGTCGATGAGCGCCGCGTAGGTCGCGCCCGTGTTCGCGAATGCGAGCAATCGGTCGGCGGCTTTGCTCGCGTCGTCGGTGCGCTTCGCTCCGACGAGCGCCTCGAACATGACGGCGGCGTCCGCCGCGGTGCTGTCGCGTAGAAACGGCTCTGCGTCGGCGAGCGACTTGAGGTACATCGGATCCGATTGCGGCGAAGGCTTCGGCCGCGACTCGAACGCGTGAATGTGCGAGTCGATGTAGCTTTGCGGACTGTCGTAGAGCTCGAACACTTCCGCGTAGCGACGTTGAGCGACGAGCGGCTCGAGCATCGCGCGTCCGAGCGAGAAGCGCAGCTTGCCCGTGATGGGACCCTTCTTGCGCAGGTGGTCGTACAACGCCACGGTGCGCTCCTCCTCCTCCAGGTCGCGGTTGATCGCGCACGCGACCTGCGCGTCGTCGTCCGACCCCGCGCCCGCGACGATGCGTGCTTCGGCCGCGTCGCGCCGATCGCGCAAGGCTTGCAGCGCGGGCGGGTGCAGATCGCCGAGCCGCACGATGTCGCCGAGCAGGAACGAGAGCCGCACGCCGGTGAAGCTCGGGCTCGCCTGCGCACCTTGGTCGAAGCACCACAGGTACTCCGCGAGCGCCTCGTCGTACTTCGTCGCGCGCGCGAGCGCGCTCGCGTAGCGCTTGCGCGCCATCGGATCGTTCTCGCGGCCGGCGAGCGCTTCCTTCGCCTGCACGAGCGCGGTTTTCCCCGCCAGTGATTTCGTCGCCGAGTCGAGGAACGCCGCCGCGTCGAGAAAACCGACCAAGCGATCGATCACGGTTCCGTCGGGCTTCACGAACAAGATCGTGGGATAGCCGCGCACCTCGAAGCGCTTGGCGAGCGCGACCTCCTCCTCCGCATCGATCTTCAACGCGATGCAGCTCTTCTCGAGCCACTCGATCACCTTCGGATCCTTCCACGTGATCCGGTCGAGCTGCTTGCACGGCGCGCACCACGTCGTGAAGAAATCGATCATCACGACCTTCTGATACTTCTGGGCGCTCGCGAGCGCGGCGTCGAAGCTGAGGTCGGAGAAGGGACGCTCGGCGATGCCGGCGAGTGTGGAGAGGAGCAGTGTCGCGCAGAGCATTGTCGGGAGCCTCCAAGAGAAGTGAGGCGCTCAGTATGCCAGCGTCACAGCTCGACGCGCTCGCCTTGGCGCGCGAGCGCGAAGCCGCGCGCTTCGAGATCCTTCCGAAGACCCGCATCGAGCCACAGCGGATTCGTGTGGTTGAGATGCAGGAACCGCACGCTGCCGGGATGCGCGTGCGCGTGCTCGGCCAAGCGGCGCATCGTGTCGACGGTAGGAGGATGCGGGATCTCGCGCAGATCGCGGCCGGGGAGCTCGCGCCCGTCGTAGAACGTGCCGTCGAGGTACGCGACGTCGACGCCGTCCATCAAGCGCTCGAGCAAGCCTTCGTGAGGGTTCCAACCGTCGACGTCGGGCACGAACAGCACCGTGCGATGCTCGCCGCGGATCTTGAACGCGACCGTGTCGGAGAACTCGTCGCGGTGCGGAACGAGGATCGCTTCGACCGAGAGCCCGGGCAGCGGCTCGAATGCTGCGCCGAGCTCGACCTCGCGCACGTCGACCTGATCGAGCGCGACGAGTTGGCTCCACGGCGCGTTCGTGCGCAGGAACGCGGCGAAGCGCGGCGTGACGAACAGCGGCACGTCGTCGGCGGAAGCGACCTCGCGACCGAGATGCGCGAGCCCGAGATAGTGACCGACGTGTGCATGCGTGATGAGCAGCGCGTCGATCGGCCGGCGCGCGTGACCTCGTGCTCCGGTGAGATCGTGCAGCAGCGCGACTTGTTTCTCGATCGACGGCGTCGCTTCGACGAGCAGCAGCGCGCCGGTCTCGCGATCGTGGATGCCAAGGGATGCGGGTGTGTCTGTGTGGCCGGTGCGTCGCATCGACGTGCAACACGCGCGCTCGCAACCGAGGTGCGGGCGCCCGCCGTCTTGAGCTGTGCCGAGGACGAAGAGGGAGAAGCGGGAGGAGGGGTCGGACGTGCTCGCGTGCGGTGCAGCGCACGCGGTGAGCGCGAGCAGAACGGCGGTGTGTGCGCGTGTCGGCATGAGGGAGTGAGGACCGTCGCGGGGTGCGCAACAGAGAAGTGAGCAGCGCAAGCGAGATGCGCGGCACAGTGAGCGTAAGCAGCTGACACGGGTCCCCGCCGCCGATTCATGCGCGCCGCGTGAGGACACGCCGCGCGCGGGCGCTACGCGCGAAGACGCGCTACGCGCTGGCGCCGACGAGCCTGCGCAGCACGTAGTGCAAGATCCCGCCGTGCCGGTAGTAGTCCGCCTCGTTCGGCGTGTCGATCCGCAGCAGCGCGTGGAACTTCTTCTCCTTGCCGCTCGCCGCTCGCGCCGTGACCTCGAGCTTCGTGCCCGCCTGGAACTTGCTGTCGAGCGCGCGTGCCACGCCATCGATCGAGTACGTCTCGCTACCGTCGAGGCAGAGGCTCTCCGCGCTCTGCCCTTCCAGGAACTGCAGCGGCAACACGCCCATCCCGACCAAGTTCGAGCGGTGGATGCGCTCGAACGTTTCGGCGATCACCGCGCGCACGCCGAGTAAGTACGGACCCTTCGCGGCCCAGTCGCGCGAGCTCCCCGTGCCGTACTCCTTGCCCGCGAGCACGACGAGCGGAACACCCTCGCGTTGGTACTTCATCGCCGCGTCGAAGATCGAGAGCTTCTCGCCGGCCGGGAAGTGCAGCGTATCGCCGCCCTCCACTCCGCCGAGCAGACGATTGCGGATGCGCGTGTTCGCGAACGTGCCGCGCACCATGACCTCGTGGTTGCCGCGCCGCGCGCCGTACGAGTTGAAGTCCGCGGGTGCGACGCCTTGCTCGATCAAGTAACGACCGGCCGGGCTCTTCTCTTTGATCGAGCCCGCGGGCGAGATGTGGTCGGTCGTGATCGAGTCGCCGAACACGGCGAGCACGCGCGCGCCGGAGATGTCCCTCACGGGCGCGGGCTTGCGCGGCATGTCGACGAAGTACGGCGGATGCTTCACGTACGTCGACTTCGGATCCCACGCGTACGTGTCGCCTTGCGGCACCGAAAGGCCGCTCCAGCGCTCGTCGCCCGCGAACACGCCCGCGTAGCTCTTGGCGAACATCTCGGCGCGCACGTGCTTCGCGATCGTGTCCGCGACCTCGCGCGGGCTCGGCCAGACGTCCTTCAAGAAGACGGGCTGGCCGTCCTTGCCGACGCCGAGCGGCTCCGTGCTCATGTCGATGTCGACGCGACCCGCGAGCGCGAACGCGACGACGAGCGGCGGCGACGCGAGATAGTTGGCGCGCACTTGCGCGTGTACGCGGCCCTCGAAGTTGCGATTGCCGGAGAGCACGGATGCGACGACGAGGCCGCTCTCGTCGATCGCGGCGCCGACGTTCTTCGGCAGCGGTCCGCTGTTGCCGATGCACGTCGTGCAGCCGTAGCCGACGAGATGGAAACCGAGCGCGTCGAGCGGACCGTCGAGTCCGGCTTGCTTCAGGTACTCGGTGACGACCTTCGAGCCCGGCGCGAGGCTCGTCTTCACCCACGGCTTCGTGCGCAGGCCTTTCTCGACCGCGCGCTTCGCGACGAGACCAGCCGCGAGCATCACCGACGGATTCGACGTGTTCGTGCAGCTCGTGATCGCCGCGATCACGACCGCACCGTTCTCGAGCGTGAACTCCTCGCCGTCCTGGTGCACGAGCGCGTACGGCTCCGTGCGGCACTCGGGCTCCGCGACGGCCGTTCCGGGCGTGCCGCCTTCGGCGACCAATCGACCGAGCGTCTGTGCTTGCGGCTCCGGACCGACGAGCTTCGTCGTGAGCGAATCGAGCGCGGCCTCGAACGAGCGGCCGACATCCTGCAAGCGCACGCGGTCTTGCGGGCGCTTCGGACCGGCGAGGCTCGGCTCGATCGTGCCGAGATCGAGCGACAGGAGCTCGGAGTAGTCGGCGTCGACACTGCCGAACAAACCTTGCTCCTTCATGTACGCCTCGACGAGCGCGATGCGCTCCGCCGGGCGGCCGGACAACCGCAGGTACTCGATCGTCGCCGCGTCGACCGGGAAGAGGCCGCACGTCGCGCCATACTCCGGCGCCATGTTCGCGATCGTGGCGCGATCGGCGAGCGGCAGATCCGCGACGCCCTGGCCCGTGAACTCGACGAACTTCCCGACGACGCCGTGCTTGCGCAGCATCTCCGTCACGCGCAACACGAGATCGGTCGCGGTCGCGCCTTCGGGCAGCTTGCCAGTCAGCTTCACGCCGACGACTTGCGGAATGAGCATCGAGACGGGCTGGCCGAGCATCGCCGCTTCCGCTTCGATGCCGCCGACGCCCCAGCCGAGCACGCCGAGTCCGTTGATCATCGTCGTGTGCGAGTCGGTGCCCACGAGCGTGTCGGGATACGCCCACACTTCACCGGCGCCGCCGTTCTTGCCCGGCATGTCCATCACGACGCGCGCCAGGTACTCGAGGTTGACTTGGTGCACGATGCCGGTGTCCGGCGGAACGACCGCGAAGTTGTGGAACGCGCTCGCGCCCCAGCGTAGGAACGCATAGCGCTCGCGGTTGCGGTCGAACTCGAGCTCCGCGTTGCGCGCGAACGCGTCCGCGCGGCCGAACACGTCGACTTGCACCGAGTGGTCGATCACGAGCTCGGCCGGCTGCAGTGGGTTGATCTTCTTCGGATCGCCGCCCATGCGACGCATCGCGTCGCGCATCGCAGCGAGGTCGACGACCGCGGGCACGCCGGTGAAGTCCTGGAGCAGCGCGCGCGCAGGTGTGAACTGGATCTCGCGCTCCGGCTTCGCTTTCGCATCCCAGTTCGCGAGCACTTCGATGTCGGCCGCGGTCACGGCTTGACCGTCCTCCGTGCGCAAGAGGCTCTCGAGCAAGATGCGGTGCGAGAACGGCAGGCGGGCAGCTTTCGGGAAGCGCTTCGTGAGCGCGGACAAGCGCGCAAGCGCGTACGTCTTGCCGCCGACCGTCAATTTCCCGCGCGTCTGGAACGTGTCTTTCATCGGTAACCTCGTGGCTGAAGGGCGCGGGATGATACGCGCCGGATGGCGTCCGAGCGAAGTGTTCGACCGCACGCGAGCCTCGAGAATCGTCGCGGAGCGCGAGAACGTGCTCGGCGCAATGTCACGTTCCGACGCGACGTGCGGGCGACGCGGGTTGTGTCGCTCCGACGCAGCGCAACGCGTCGACCTCGCCGGCGGGGACCGCTCGTGCGCTGGCGCTTCGTTTCCACGGCACCTACCCTCTCGCGGATGAGCACGCCGAGCCGCGACACGGTCGAGACCACGATCCGCGCGTATTTCGCCGCGATCCGCGCGCTGGATCGCGAGGCTTGGGTGTCGACGTTCGCCGTGGACGCGGTCACGTTCGATCCGGCCGATGCGCCGCCGACGCGCGGTCACGCGGAGCTCGGCCTGTTCTTCGATCGCATCACGGGTCTCGTGAAGACGATCGGCCTCCACGAGGACCACGTCTTCGTCAATGGCAACGAGGCGGCCGTGAAATGGACCGGACGCGGCGTCGGGCCGCGCGGCAACGACTACTCGTTCGAAGGCGTCGACGTGTTCGAGTTCGACACACGCGGCAAGATCGCGCGGCTGCGCGCCTACTGGAACCCCGAGACGCTGCTCGCGCAGCTCTGACCGCTCGCAAGAAGGATTCGCCATGACGACCGATCGCCGCACGTTCCTACAAGCGTCGCTCGCCGCGGGAGCACTGCTCGCCGCGCGCGCGCACGCCGACGAGCAACCGAAGCAGGCCGCGGCGCGCGCTCCGAAGAAGATCCTGATCCTCGGCGGCACGCAGTTCGTCGGGCCGGCGCTCGTCGAGGCCGCGCGCGCGCGCGGTCACGTGATCACGCTCTTCAATCGCGGCAAGACGAACGCGGAGCTGTTCCCCGAGCTCGAGAAGCTGCGCGGCGATCGCGATCCGAAGAAGGACGCCGGCCTCGCCGCGTTGAAGGGACGCAAGTGGGACGCGGTGATCGACGACTGCGGCTACTACCCGCGCCACGTCGCGGCGTCGACCGATCTGCTCGCCGAGAGCGTCGGTCGGTACGTCTTCGTTTCCAGTACATCTGCCTACGCGCGCAACGACATCGAGGGCATCGACGAGACCGCGGACGTCGCCAAGCTCGCGGATCCGAGCGTCGAGACGATGGGCGACGGCTACGAGCACTACGGCGGATTGAAAGCGCTGTGCGAGAAGGCCGTCGAGAGTGCGTTCGCGGACCGAGCGACGATCGTGCGTCCGGGTTACATCGTCGGCCCCGGCGATCCGACGGACCGCTTCACGTACTGGCCGGTGCGCATCGCGAAAGGCGACGACGTGATCGTTCCCGGCGAGCCGACGGATCCGATCCAAGTGATCGACGTGCGCGATCTCGCCGCGTGGATGATCGCGCTCGTCGAAGGCAACGTGCGCGGCACGTTCAACGCCGTCGGTCCCGAGCGACGCCTGTCATGGGGAGAAGTGCTCGAAGCGTGCCGCAACGCGAGCGGAGTGCAGACGCGCCTGCGCTTCTTGTCCGTGCCCGAGTTGCGCGCGCGCGGCGTCGTCGACGACATGCCGATCTGGGCGCCGTACGAAGGCGAGACGAAGGGCTATCACACCGCGAGCAACGCACGCGCACGCGCCGCGGGGCTCACGTTCCGTCCGATCGCGAAGACCGTCGCGGACACGCTCGCGTGGTTCCAGTCGCTACCCGCCGAGCGTCGCGCGGACTTGCAGGCTGGGCTCGATCCGAAGAAGGAAGCGGAGATCCTGCGCTCGTTGTGAGCGGCGCCGCGGCGCCAGCCCGCAGTTCTCACCACGCCCGTCGCGAGGTTGCGCCAGCGTGTTCGGAGCAAGGCGTTGCATCGAAATCGACCGCAGCTCTCCTGTGAGGTCAGCGAGGATCGATTTCGATCCAACAACGCCGCTCCGATCGAGTTGGCGAGACCGCAGCAGGGCGTGGTGAGAACTGCGGGCTAGAACACGCGCTCGCCGTTCCACTCGAGCCGCATCAGCACGCACGGGATGCCACACTCGTCGGTCTGCTCGCGCACGGCGCGGAAGCCCATGCGCTCGTACACGCGCACGGCGGCGCGCGCCGCTCCAACGTACACGTGACGCGGCGGCGTCCCCGGAAGGAGCTGGAATGCTTCGCGCACGAGCCCGCGAGCGATGCCGCGCCCGCGGTGATCGTCGCGCACGAAGAGCAGCACGAGATAGTTGCGATGGATCTCCGCGACCCCGACGATCGACCGACCCGCTTCGGCGACGAGCATGCGCTGCCCGCGCATGCGCCGCGCGACGGCGGTGATCGTGATGCGGCGCATGAATTCGCGGCATCCGGCGGCCGTGCACTCGGACGCGAGCGACTCACGGAACACGCGACGCACGAGCCCGCAGAACTCGGGCACGTCCGCAGGCACGGCGGTGCGGTAGAGAATCGGGCAAGCAGCGCGCACGGGCCGTTGGACGCAGCACGTCGCGATTGCGTTCCGTGGACGCCGGCGAACGGGCGTGGCGCATGCGCGGAGGCCCGTGCGGCGCGCCACCGCCGCTCGCGCTTCCGGCGCGACGGCGCGGTCCGGTTCATGCGAGGGCGTGCCGCGCGCTCGAGGCCGCCGCGAGAACGCGATCGACGAGCTCGGGACTCGCGGAGCCCGCCGGCGACGGCGAATCGCGATGCTCAGAATCGAGGGCGGAACGAGTCTCCGACTCCAGCGCGCGAGCGCACCGCGGAACGATTACTTGCCGCTGGCCTCTCGCGCGTGGAAGCGTTCGGCTGATGCACTCCACGTGCTCAGTAGATGCTCTCGAACCTCCTTCGCGCGCGCGTGGTCCGGATTGCGGCGCACGAACTCCTCGACCAACTCCAACTCGCGCTCCGGCGCGCCGGCGACCGACCACCAACGCGCGCGCTCGATGCGCGCGTTGTCATCGTCCGGGTGAAGACGCAGCCAGTCCTCCGTCAAGCGCAAGGGCAACCACTCGTTGCCGATCGCGTACATCGCGTTCGCAAGCACCACGATCTCGCTCCGCTGTGCGCGCGCATCGACCTCGAAACCCTCTCCCAGCGCGAGCAGCAGCTCCGCAGCGGCGGGGTCCCGCGCGAAGCGCGACAGATCGTGAATCGAGTGCAAGAAGAACTGGCGACTGATGCGCTGTGCTCCGAAGAGCAAGCTCTGCGTCTTGGCTCCGTGCTCGAACATCGGCACGCAGCGGCGCAGCTTGTCCGCCTGCTGCTCGCCTGCGGACAACGGCGAGATCACGTTTGCAACTCCGCGCACGAGCGCGATGCCAGCTTCGCGATGCCGCTCGTACGCGCCATCGAGTACGCGCGCGCACGTCTGGCGATCCATTGCGAGCGCGGACGGCATTACGAACGGCGACAAGAGAGTCGGAAGCGGGCTGCAGATCACCACGATGTCGGAGTAGGCTTGCTTGACCGCGTAGCAAGCGGGCGCGAGCAGTGGAACGCGGCCCTCTTCCGGATCGCGCCAGACGGCGAGGATCCCGGGCATCCAGTCCTCGAACCCGCCGAGCACACCCTCCACGGGAAACTCGGCGAGCAACTGGAGGCGATCGACGAACGCCGCGAGGTCGGAGCGAATGTCGTTGCCGACGGACGGCACGAGCTCGTCGATCGCACGTCGAGCTCGCTCGAACTCGCCATCACCCGCGCGCGCGAGCACGTGCGCGAAATCGATGCTCGGATCCTGACACGACGACGAGCGCGCGAATCGGACCTGCTCGTCCACTTCGGCGAAGCGGCCCAATGCGAGGAGCAGCGACAGGCGGCGCTGGAACGCGCCGGGGTGGAATGCATCGCGGCGCAGCGCGTTCTCGAAGTGCACGAGCGCCGTCCCGCTGTCCGTAGCGAGCACGCCGTTCACGAACTCACGATCCGCGTCGTCCAGTTCGAGTGCGAGCGACTGCTCGAAGAGATGTCGCGCGCGATCCGGCGCACCGACGCGCTCGGGGATCGTCTGGGCCTTCCGCGCGAGCAGACTCCCGCGGCGGCTGCCCAAGTCGTCGCGGCGCTCCAATTCCGTGACGAGCTCGCTGGCGGCTCGGATCTGGACGAGTCCGAGATGCGCGTCGATCGCGTCGAGTGCCAGCTGCACATCGTCAACCGCGCCGCCGGACTTGGCACGCGCGAGCGAGTCCAGCACCTCGTGCCACGCACCGCCGCGCCGGGCCAAGCTCGCCGCTTCGAGATGCGTGCGCACGAGCTCCCGCCGCTGAGCACGATTCTCCTGTGCGGTGAAGACGAACGCGGCGCCGATCGCGGCGAGGATCAGTGCCGCCACGCTCGCCGCCACCGCTTTGTTGCGTGCGATCCACTTCTTGAGCTCCGCCAGCGCGCCGCGTTCGTACGCACGCACGACACGCTGCTCGAGGAACGCGCGCAGGTCGTCGGCTAGCTCAGCCATCGTCGCGTAGCGCAGCGCTGGCTCGCGCGCCATCGCCTTTACGCAGATCGCGATCACCTCGCCGGGTGCGTCCGGTGCGAGGTCCTCTACAGGACCCGGTGGACCCGCGAGCACGCGCTCCAGCACGACTTGTCCGCTCGTCGAAGCGCCGGCAGGCATGAACGGGGCTTGGCCCGTGAGCAGGTGGTAGAGCATCGCGCCCACCGAGTACACGTCGCTGCGCTCGTCGAGCTCGCCGCTCGCGCCGCGAGCCTGCTCCGGGGACATGTACGCCGGTGTTCCGACAACCGTTCCCTCACGTGTGACCGGATCGACGTCGAGCCTCTCCGCCGCATCGACTGCGTCGAACACTTCGTCGCGGCGCAGCACGCGCGCGACGCCCCAATCCATCACGTACACCTCGCCGTAGTCGCCGACCATCACGTTCGCGGGCTTCAAGTCGCGGTGCACGATCCCGCGCGAGTGCGCGAAGCTCATCGCATCGCACACTTTCAACAGGACGCCGAGCACGCGCGTCGAGCTCCAGCCGTCCTGCTCGGCGCGCACGAGATCCAGGACCTGCCGCAGGTCGCGGCCTTTCACGAGTTTCATCGTGAAGTACACGCGACCTTCGGCGTCGAGACCCAGCTCGTGGACCGGCACGATGCCGGGGTGATCGAGCTGCCCGGTGACTTGCGCCTCGGTGAGGAAGCGGCCCAGCGTCCGAGGCCGCACGAGCGGCGTCTCTCCCGACGCAACGTGGCCCCCAGCGCCGAGCACGACCTTCATTGCGAGCGTGCGACGTAGATCCTCGTCCCACACGCGCAAGATGACGCCCATCCCGCCGCGCGCAACCTCTCCGAGCATCCGATAGCGACGACGCTCCGGCGCGCTGCGCGCAAGTTGGTCCAGGACTGCGCGTACAGAGCGCGGAAGCTGCTCGTGCGCGGCGTCGCTTGGAACGCGCACGGACGGCACGTCCGCCGCCAACTCGTCGCACAGAGACGCAAGCGCGTCGCAATCCGCCTTCAGGCGCCTCAGCGCGGGAGCGAGATCGGGATGCGCCGCGCACAGTTCCTCTACACCCTCCGCGCCACCCATGTCCCTACGCACCATGAACTCGGCGAACAGCCGGTCGGCGCGCTCCTCGTTCGACTCAGATCGTTCGTGCGTCATGGGTGCGAAGCCCGCAGAGGTGAGTTCCCGTTCGATGCGCGCGGATGCTAACCGCGGCACGCGCGGAGCGGACGTTCGACCGAACTGGACCCGGGACTACCGCAGTCGGACAGCTTCGAACACGAACTGGCTGACTGCGCTGGGATCCTCGTCGCCTGCGTCGGCGTACTCGAAGTCCACGCCGAGTCCGACGAGACGGTCCCCGCTGAGATAGAACGGCATGATCCACCCGCGCGTGCTGCTCAGTGACGCCCCGAGATGGCCCCGCGCATTCGTGTCGCCGTCCATGAGACCTGATACTGCGGGCGTGCCCGTCTCGGAGCTCGATCCGCTCAGAAAGATCCCGTTCTGGCTCAATATCACGCGCCGAATCGCCGGTGTCATCGCGCTCGATGGTCCGAACGCGTGCACGACGAAGTGCCGTATCTCCCACTCTCCGCTGATCTCGCCATCGATCGGCAGTGGGTCGATACGCGCTGCATGGATCTCCATCTCGAGCGGCGTGCCGTAGCAGTCGAAGAGCGGATCACCTGGGTCGATTTGATCGCTCTCGACGATCACCGTCGCAAGGTCGCTCGTGTCGGTGAACACGAAGCCCGCGATGCTCGGGTCGGCGCGCAAGCGTCCGTGGATCTCTGCCGACAGTCCGGCGACGTCGCTGCCCGAGAGTTGGAACTCGCCGCTGTTCGCGTCGTACGTGCCGACGAAAGACGCACCGTTCAGCGCGGAGTCGGTGAACTCGAGCATCATTCGCTGGCCCGTGATCGTGATCGATGCCGGGCCTTCGAGTTCGAGCCCGACGATGTCGATGCGTCCCGACGCGGTGCACTCCGCGCCGCCGAACTGCACGAACCACAACCCGTCGAGCTTCTCTCCCGGCGGGAGGAGGAGCGCTCGAGGCGCAGGATCCTCGCGCGGCGGATGCACGCTTCCTCCACCGGATCCGCCGCCACCGCACGCCGTGATCCAGAGTGCGGAGACGGAGCAGATGACTGCCTGGCCAATGCGATATTGCGAGTTCATGTGTTCCTCGTGTTCCGTGGAGTCGACCGCGGGGCGGCCCTACGCCGCATCCGCGCTGGGTGGTACGTTCGGTGTGAGGGAACGAATCGCGACGGACTTCACGCGCCTGTGCTGGAATTCCGTCGCCCGCGCGCGGAATGCGAGGGTCGCACGCGTGCGATAGGCTGACGGGGCGATGACCGAGACAAGTGATGTGAGCGGAGACGGCCGATCCGAGGCGTCGCGCGACGCGCGTGTGGACGGGAGTCCGAACGAGCTCACCGAGACGATCGAGCTCGTTCGGCGCTTCCAGCGCGGCGACGAGGCGGTGTTGAATCCGCTGTTCCAACGCCTCTACCCGCGCGTCTTGAGCTACGTCCGAATTCGTATGGGCTCCGCGCTCAAGCAGCGCGTCGGGGTCGAGAACGTGGTGCAGGAGACGATGCTCGCGACCTTCCTCGCGCTGAAGCAGTTCGAGGGCCGCGAGAACGCCGAGTTCGTGCGCTACCTCGCGACGATCACAGAACGCAAGATCATCGCCGCGGCGAAACGGACTACGATCGATAAGCGCGATGTACGTCTCGAACGGTCAATGCAGCAGGTGCAGAGCATGGTCTCGACGTGGGGCGGGTCCGCGCAGCTCCCGGCTTCGGACACCGCGCCGCTCGATCGCATGCTGCGCGCGGAAGAGCGCGAGATCCTCGACGAGTGCATCGCGTCACTGAAGCCCGATTACCGTGACGTGATCCTGCAGCGCGACATCGCCGGCGCGTCGCTCGACGACGCCGCGCGTGTGCTGGGGCGGGAGACTCCGCAAGCCGTGAGCATGCTACACGCGCGCGCAACGATCAGCTTGACGAAGGCGGCGAAGGAGCGCGGGTTGATCTGAGCGAAGCTCGTGCGCGGATGCGCGATTCGGCTGGTTCGTGACCAGCGCGGCGCTGCATCGCCAAGGTGCGACATGAGGCGGCGACGCGCGGCATGGCACGCGAGGGCAGATCAACGGCTCGCGGTGCGAATTCCGCGCGCCATGCGCACGTGCGTTCGTCGCCGAACGGCTTCACTACGAGTGACCGAACGAGGGCTCCGCGCAGCGCGCAGCCCCCGTTCAGGTCGTCTCGACGATCAATAGAACGTGACGGACAAGCCGTTAGTCAGGTTCGCGTTGGTGCACCCGAACGAAGGGTTGCGGTAGTAGCCCTGGAAGTGCCAGGTCGAGCCGGACTGGATCAGTGCCGATCCGTTGCTGCTGACGTGGTGACCGACGATGTTCGCCTGCTTGATCTCGCCCTGGGCATTCGCAGGCTTGATCGGAAAGCGCAGGAAGCCAATCCCCGGCGGCGAACCCGGAGGACCCGGGCTGACGCAGCGGAATCCGTCGGCGAACGACTCCTGCACGGCGTTCTGCCCCATGTAGAGCAGACCGAACGTGTTCGGCGGCAGGTTGCTCATCTTCAGCTCCAGCGAGGCGGCCGTGCTGTTCGAGCCGTCGCTGTAGCTGAGCAGACCGCCGAGTCCGGTCGAGTTCGCGCAGCCGGTCCTGATGCCGGACGGCACGTCGTTCGGCGCACCGCCGGCGAGACACGGACAACTTTGTCCGGAGCTCTGATCGCCGAAGCAGAAGCCCTGCGCGGGCACGTCAGCGGCCGTGATCACGCGCACGTGATCCATGTACGTGCCCGTGCGAAGAGTCAACGTCAACGTGAGTCGGTCGGGCGAAACTGCGATCCTGTCGAGATTGCCAAACTCCAACCCGCGTCCGCGGTGCGGATTGTCGAGCGTGTCACCCATTTCTCCGGGATAGATCGTGCCCGGATGCCCGAGGATCGGGTCCGACGCAGACAGAGTTCGATGATCGGGATTGTCCTGACGCACGATGACTCCGATGATCGGCTTCGAAAACGTCGCGCTCCCCGATCGGTCGAGTTCGCTCGCAGTCTTGCCGTCCTGGTGGAACAGGTACGACTCGACGAGCGTCCCCCCGGGGAGCAGACCAGGGGTCAAGTCCGTGTTCTGATCCACGACGCCCGTCGCGAGCACGTCGACGACGAGGTCAGCCGTGAGGACGAACGAGCCGCGCTCGCGGAACAGCACGATCCGCGTGTCGCTCTCGAACGCGTTGCGGTAGACCGCCGGCGGCGGTGTGGCGAGGAACTGCACATGACCGGTTGTCGTCGGGGCCTGCGCGAACGCGCTCGCAGGGAGCGCCGTGCACAGAGCGAAGAATGCGATGACTGACTTCATATCGAGGTGATCCTGAGCGGGGGCGCGGTGTCGGGGTCTGCAAGGAACCGGTCGCACGCGCTGGCCCCCGCATCGCGGGCCCGTGACGACCGTCTCTGGCAGGCACAGGGAGATTCGCGCCGCCGATTTCACGCGCATTCCGCTTTCGGGCGCTTTCCGTCGCGGGTGTTCACGACCACCACGACAGCGGCCCCACGGTTTTCACGACAAAGCGCGTGAAGTCGCCGCCCCTCCGCTCCCGTACCGACCGAACGAATCCTCGATTGGAGCTTCCCTCATGACACGCAACCTGTCCGCCCGTGCGCTTATCCCCTGCACGCTCCTTGCCTTCGCCGCGTGCGGAGGCAGTGGTGGCGGAGGCGGCGATCAAGGGCTCGTCTACTCATTCGGGAGCGCAAGCCAGATCACCGTGAACGACGTCGAGCTCACGCTCGAGGTCCGCGCCGACGGCCTCGCCGACGTCGAAGTCGTGTTGCCCGCGAGCTTCGCGGCCGTCCGCGACGGCGACGTCTTCCGGATCTGGTCGATCCCTCTCGAGCCAGGTGACAACGCGATCCGATTGCGCGCGCTCTCGGACTCGGGTGCGCCCTTCGAGCAAGTTCTGCTCGTGCGCAACGCGGCGCTACCGCAGCCGGCCGCACGACTCGCCTTCGAGCCTCTGACGTGCGAACCCGGTGTGCCGGTGCGCGCGCGCGTCCTTTTGGCCGCGGGTCTCGATGCGCCGACGGAGATCCTGGTCGACACGGATCGAGACGGAGTCGTCGAGCGTCGAATCGGCGCGAACGACGAGCTCGTGTTCGTGTTCTCCGAGCCCGGTCTCTACGAGCCCCGCGTCGCCGTGAAAACGGCACGGGGAGCGCTGCATGCGTCGAGCGAGGCCTTCACCCCGACGGTGCGCTGCCTTCCGCGACTGCCATCCACACCGAATTGGACGCCGCCGCAATCCTTGCCCGCACTCGTCGACGTCGATTGGTCGGCGCGCACACGTGGACCTGTCGTGCTGTCGAGCAGCTCGCGCTCGGTGTACTTCCTCGACCGCACCGGACGTGTCGTGCGAGCTCATCCGGCTTCGGGTTGCGTCGCGCCCGCCGGAATCTCGATCACCGCCGCGGGCGATGTCCTGCTCGCCGACTCCGGCGGACACAGGCTCGCGCGGCTCGCCGCTGCCGCCGAGTACGCGCTCGATCCTTCTTTCGGCATCGGCGGGATCGTGGGCGAGCGCGGAAGCGGACCCGGACAGTTCGAATCGCCGAGCGATGTCGCCGTGCTGGTCGACATCGCGAGTGGCGCGCAATACTTCGTCGCGTCGGACACTGGCAACGATCGGCTGCAGCTCTTCGACGAACGCGGCGCGTTCCTCGCGCAGCTCGGCTCGACGAGCTCCGGCCTGCCGCTCGATGCGCCGACGCAGCTCGCCTCCGTCGGCGCCGGTGTGGTAGCGGCCGTGGACTCGGGGCACCGGCTCCTGCGCTTCTTCGAGCTGCACGACGGAAGGCTGAGGGACTCGATCAACGGACCGTCCGACGTATCGTTCGTCGAGCCCACCTCCATTCACATCGATCCGAGCTCGGGTTCGATCCTCGTCGGAGAAGCGGCGCGCGAGCGCTTGACGATCCTCACGCCGCTCGGCGCCGTGCAACGCAGCGTGGCGATCGGGACCGCGTTCACGGGCGCGCTCTTCTTGAACGAAGATCCGCTCGTACGGCTCGTGCTCGCTGGCGACGACGGGCTTTCCGGCTACGACTGGCCCGAAGATCCGCCGGAGCTCGGGCCGCAGCACGCAGCCCGCTTCGGAATCGAACGAGTCCTGGCCGGCGACCTCGCGAGTCCGCTTCTCGAACGCGCGCTCGCCGACCAACTCGCGGCGTGGCTCGCCGATCCCGACATCGGTCCGACGTTGATCGCACGTCTCGCGGCGCTCGACGAGTTTCGCTGCACGTCCAGGAGCGGCGACTACGCGCTCGTGAGTGCCTTTCCTGAAGAGGCGAACTCAGGGCCAGCTGTGGTCGTGGCAACCAAGCGCAGCGAGCTGAGCGGCGCCTGGATGATCTTGCACTTCTGAATCGGAGGATCGACCCTCATGTATCGATGGACCCACTTCGTGCTCGGCGCAACGCTCCTCGTCTCCGTGGTGCGCGCACACGAGCAATCCGTTCATCTGCGGATCACACAGGATGCGCTCCGAGAATCGCAGCACCTCGAACGAGCGCTGAAAGATGCCGGGATCGACGACATCGAGTACGGCCTCTTCGAGATCGACGGCACCGGGTATGTGCGTGCCGCGTCGGAAGCGATCGGTCATCCGATCGAGGGACAGAGCGCGCACAGTTTGATCCAAGCCGGCAGCATCTTGGAGGACGGAGTCGGCGCGAGCAGCGTTTGGTCCGGGTGCAACTTTCCCAATCTGCCGGGTTGGTGCACGGTGCCTCAGTTCGGCGAGTTCGCCGTCTTCCGCTGCGGGAACCACTTCCAGGACCCGAGCGGTCGAGGGTTGTCGGGCATCGGCGAGCCAGCCGGCCGCTGGGCCTACGACAGCGCGAACAACGGGCACACCTGGCTCTCCGCGATCACCTACTTCACAGCCGGCGCTCTGCACGAGGATCCGGACCAGCGCAGGCGCCGGCTCGAACACGTGTTCGTCACGCTCGGCAGCAACTTGCACCTGATTCAGGATCAGTTCTCCCCTGCGCACACTCGCGATGACGCACACCCCAGCCATCACCTACCAGCAGGAAACGTCTGGGGCGGCGCGAGCCTGCTCGAGGACAACGGGAAGCGCTACATCCTGCCTCTGCCACACCCCAACAATCTCCATCCCGGTGTCATCGAATTGCCATTCGCCGGCACGCACGCGGAGTTCTTCGAGCGCGCTGTTGCGTGGACGAACGCGCACTTCTTCAGCGACGACACGATCTTCGCGTACTATCCGCGACCCGCGGCTTCGGAAACCCACGAGCAGGCGCCGGCGTGCGCTGACGCGTCGTCGCTGCAGGCGTACATTCGCTCGACGCTGGCCGAGACTTGGTCGACGAAGCTCGCATCGCAGACGATCTTCGAGACGCCGCGCGGTTTCGAGACGGGCTACTCGCTGGTCGGCATCCCGTGCGACGTGACCGACGACGTCCCGGCCGTCGATCGCGTGATCCACGACAACCTGAAGCTGCTCGTGCCGGAAGCGATCGGCTACTCCGCGGCGCTGCTCGATCACTTCTTCAGAGGCCGGGTCGACGTGATCGTGGAGCCGGGCGCGCTGCGCGTCACCAACCGCACCGAACCCGTCGCCGGCACGAGCATGGACGGCGTGATCCGACAGGGCAGCTTCGTCGTCGTGGTCGAGTTCCCAGACGGACGGCGCAAACGGCTCGGCAGCCTCGCGCTGCCGGCAGCTGGCGTGTCGCCGGGCGAAGCGCTCGTCGTCCCGCACCAACCTGTTCCGCCGGAAGCGCTCACGGACGGCAGAGCGACACTCTTCGTTTGTCTGGCTGGCGGCCACGTGGGCGGCGAACCCGCGGTGCTCGCCGCGCAGGCCGAGACCGGAGCAGCGTGCGATCAGGTCTGCTCGGATCCTGAGTCCCATCCGGTGTTCGGCGCGCAAGTGTTTCCCCACGGCGATCTCGACGAAGACGGAGCGGACGAACTCATGATCGTCGACTTCATCGATCCGTTTCCAGATCCGGGTCCGAACACGATCAAGGTGCGCGCGTGGAGTCCGTCACGCTGCGAGGATCTGTGGCGCGTGAGTTATGCGTCGTACGGTGCCGAGGCCACGGTTCCGGGCGCACGCATCGGGGATCTCGACAACGACGGAGTCGAGGACTGGTTCGCGCGCGATTCCGATGCGACCCACGCGGCACAAGTCTCGCTCCGCAGCGGTCGCGACGGCTCGTTCGTGCGCTCGTTCACCGCTCTGCCCGTACCGGTCAATCTCTCCGCCGGACAGACCGTGCCGCTCGACGATATCGACGGAGACGGATACACCGACATCGCGGCCGGCAATCGATTCCTCTCCGGCTGGGACGGACACGCCTTGCTGCCGGCTGCCTTTCACGTCGCGCCGCAGACCCGCCGCATCGGAGACATGAACGGCGACGCCTACGTCGACCTGGGCTGGTCGCTCGATGCGTTTCGCAACTTCACGAACGGACGAACCGGCGCAGCGGGGACGTGGCCGACGGAACCGCTTCCAGAGGACGATCCGCTCGCCGCTCGCGTTTGGTTGCAGGGTTTCACCCTCGGCTTCGTGCGCGATGCCGACGGCGACTCCGTCCCGGACTTCTTGCGCTTCGGTGGCGGGCTCGACGACGAGCTCGAGTTCGTCGCACGCACCGCGCTCGTTTCGGGCCGCACCGGCGTGATGATTTGGAGCGCGGACCAACCAGTCGACACGTTGGCCATGCCGCACGTGGTCGGCGATCACGACGGCGACGGCAACGACGACGTCCTCATGGTCGTGACGGACTCGCTCGGCGTCACGCAGGCGACGGCGTACTCGGGAGCCGATGGCTTGCTGATCGGCGATCTCACGCCACTTTTCAGCATGGGTTACGGGCGGAACAAGGGGCTCACCCCAGTGGGCGACTGCAACGGCGACAGGCGCACCGATTTCTTGTTCGCGCTCGAGACGCTGGACGGCGGCGGAGAATGCGTCCGCTTGATCTTCGCGCCGTGAGCACTGCGCGCGGCGACGAACGGCAACCTCGCGTTGCGCGTGTCGATTCGGCCGCGCACGCTCAGCGCGTGCGGTTCGAGTTGTCCATGTCGGACGCGATCAACCAGCGGCCGTCCGAGCCTTTGCGCAGGGTGAGTGTGAACTTGCCGATGTCGTCTGCGCCGACCTCGCGCCCGTACCCGCCGAGGATGTACGCGACCTCGCCGTGCGCCGCCCAGGCGATCGCGTGCAGCGCGAGCGGTCCACCGGAGCTCTCGTAGTGCTTCGCGATCGACGCGCGACCGCGCACCGCCGGATTGCCGCTCGACAGCACGAAGCCGTCCTCGGCGAACAGCAACGAGAGCGCGACAGCGTCCTTCTTCTCCCACGCGGTTTCGTAGTCGCTGAGCACGCGCGCGAGCTCCGCCGGGAGCGCCGGGCCGTCGCCGCGCAGCGGAGCGTCGCGCGTCGGAAGGAGACACGACGTTGCCGCGAACTGCAGTGCGAGTGCGAAGCACAGAATGCGCGCGATGGAGAGCTTCATGCTCGCGTCAGCAGAACGCGCTCGACGCTGCTCGTCCATCCTTAGAGCGCGCGGAGCACCTACCCCGCGCGCCGCGCGAGCACGCCGGTCACCCACAGCACGCACGCGCAACCGACGGGGAACAGCATTTCGTTGAGCCCGCGCGCGACCAGCGTGAGCGCAGAGAGACCGCTCGGCGTGGCGCTGTTCATGATCCACAGGAGCAATGCGCCGAAGATGACGCCGATGATCGCGCCCGTGCGCACGTAGGGCGGCAGCCTGAGCTCGGGCCGGCGAATGAGCCGCGCGATGAGCCAGCCGAAGATCGCGTACTCGACGCCCTTGATGCCCGCGAGGAGCCAAGGCGACGGACCGCCCGCGGGCACGCTGACCGACAACACTTGGCCGACGGTCTTGTGCATCGCGCGCGCCGCACCGAACGCCAGCGGCGCTCCCAAGAATCCGACCGTGGCGACGGCGCCCGGAGCAGCGCGGCTCGCTGCGGTGCCGGCGGCGAGCGAAACGCAGACGACGTACGACCAGCTCACCTTCTGCGCCGTGTCGGCGAGAACGGCTGCGAGCGCCGGCAGCTCCGCGCCGCCGATCGCGATGACGGCGAGCTGCAAGACCTCGAACAGGAGTCCGAGGCCGATCGCGTACCAAGATGCGCGGACGATGGTGCGCGTCGTGTCTCGAGCCATTGGCTGCGACAGGTTGCCGGAAACGGGTCCGGTGCGTCCCGCTCCGCTCACCCGAGCTTGCTCGCGGCCGTCTCGTCCATCATCCACACGAGCTTGCCCGTCATCGGCTTCACGCGTGCGGCGGGCAGCAGGTCCTGCGATCGTCCCTCGAGCACGGCCTGCACGGCGGCCGCCTTCTCGACTCCTTGCACGAGGAACAGGATCAGCGACGACGCGTTGATCGCCGGCAGCGTCAGCGTGATGCGCGCGGCGCGCAGCTTCTCGACGTAGGCCGACGCGACGATCTTGTCGCGTTCGTCGAGCGCGGGTGAGCCGGGGAAGAGCGACGCGGTGTGCCCGTCGTCGCCGATGCCGAGCAACATCACGTCGAAGCGCGGCCACTGGCGCCGGCGCAGCTGCAACGCCGTGCGAATCGTGTCCTCGTACTGCTCGGCGGCGCGCTCCGGCTCTGGAACCTCGCCCGGGACGCGGAACACGCTCGCGGGTGAGATGCGCGCGGGCTCGAGCAGCGTCTGCTGAACCATGCGGTAGTTGCTGTCGACATGGTGCGGCGGCACGCAGCGCTCGTCGGCGAAGAAGATCTTCGTCTTCGTCCACGGCAGCGGCTCGCGCGCGAGCGCTCGATACAGCGGCTGCGGCGTCTTGCCGCCCGACAGCGCGATCGAGCACGTGCCGAATTCTTCGATCGCGGCGTGGATCGCGTCGCGGACGCGCGCGTGCGCGGCGGCATGCAACTCTGCGGGAGTCGAGTAACGGAGGAGCTCGGCCATGTCGGAGGGATCGGAGTTTCAGGGCGCGGAGGCCGCGCCGGATCGTGCGAGCGCGGCGCGCACGGCGCCGAACAGCGCGGCGCCGTCGTCGAGGATCACGAGGACGGGAACGTTGTGCAATACGTCGTCGTGCGGCGCCTTGGCGGTGAACGCGCGCAGGAAGTGCGGCTCGCGCAGCGCGGCGGCGATCTTCGGCGCGATTCCGCCGCCGAGATAGACGCCGCCGGTCGCCATGACCGTGAGCGCGAGGTTGCCGGCTTGCGCGCCGTACAGCGTCACGAACAGCTCGAGCGCGCGCCGCGCCGTGGTACTCGAGCCCGCGAGGGCCGCCTGCGCGATCGCGGCGGCACCGTCGCCGCCGCGCGCGATCTCGCGCTCGATCTCCGCGCACGGCTCGCGACGCTCGCTGCACACGAAACGGTGCAAGTTCACGAGCCCCGGGCCCGACACGACGCGCTCCCAGCTCACGCGCCCGAATTCGGCGCGCAGGAAGGCGAGCAGGCGATCCTGCTCCGCGTCGGTCGGCGCGAAGTCCGCGTGCCCCCCTTCGCTCGCGAACGGCTCGTGCGAACGCCCGTTCCAGTACAAGCCCGCCTGTCCGAGGCCCGTTCCCGCCGCGATCACGGCTCGGTTTCCGCGCGCGTCGAGGGCGCCGGCGTTGAGGCACAGGAGCTGCTCGGGCCCGAGCGCGGCGACGCCGAGCGCGGTCGCGTGCAAATCGTTGACGAGCTCCACGCGCGCGATCCCGAGATGGCGCGCGAGCGCGTGCGCCTCGACGATCCACGGCAAGTTCGTCGTCTCGACGCGGCCGTCGATCACCGGGCCTGCGACGCCGAAGGCCGCGTGCTCCACGGGTTGTGGATGCGCTGCGCGGAACACGCTGACGATTTCCTCGAGCCCGCGGTGCTCGCGGCTTCGAAACTTCGCGGTCACGTGCGCTTCGATCGTGTCACCGCGTGCACGAAAGAGACCGAGGCGCGTGTTCGTGCCGCCGATGTCGCCGGCGAGGATCAATCGTCGAGTCTCCGCCAGCGCCGTCCGTCGCGCTCGAGCAGCTCGTCGGCTTCTTTCGGCCCCAGGCTGCCCGCGGCATAGTTCGGGAAATTGCGCGCCGGCAGCGCGCTCCACACCTCGAGCATCGGGTTCACGATCGCCCAGCCCGACTCGACCATGTCGGCGCGTTGGAAGAGCGTCGGATCGCCGTTGATCGAGTCGTAGAGCAGCGTCTCGTACCCGGTGTTGCGCGTCGGTCCGAAGTGGTTCTTGTACTTGAACTCCATCGGAACGATGCCGACGCGCACGGCGGGACCGGGAATCTTCGCGCTGAAGCGGAGCGAGATCCCCTCGTCGGGCTGCACGCGGATCACGAGCACGTTGCGTGACAAGTGGTCGACGGGCGTGTTGCGGAAGAGCAGCTGCGGCGGCCGGCGGAACTGGATCGAGATCTCCGACACGCGCCGCGCGAGGCGCTTGCCGGTGCGCAGGTAGAACGGCACGTCGGCCCAACGCCAGTTCTCGACGCACAGCCGCATCGCGGCGTACGTCTCGGTGCTCGAGCGCGGCGCGACCCGTTCTTCGGAGCGATAGCCCGTGGCCGGATTGCCGTCGATGTGGCCGCCGCCGTACTGACCGCGCACGCTGTTCGTGAGCACGCCCTCCGGCGTCATCGGCGGAATCGCGCGCAACACCTTCGACTTCTCCTCGCGCACCGCTTCGGCGTCGAACGAGATCGGCGGCTCCATCGCGACGAGCGCGAGCAGCTGCAGCAAGTGGTTCGGCACCATGTCGCGCAGCGCGCCGGCGGTTTCGTAATAGCCGCCGCGGCTCTCGACGCCGAGAGTTTCGGCCACGGTGATCTGAACGTTGTCGATGTACTGGCGATTCCAGATCGGCTCGAACATCCCATTGCCGAAGCGGAACACGAGCAAGTTCTGGACGGTCTCTTTGCCGAGGTAGTGATCGATCCGATAGATCTGCGACTCGGCGAGGTGATCGCGCAGCTTCGCGTTCAACGCGCGCGCCGTCTCGAGATCGCGGCCGAACGGCTTCTCGATGATGACGCGGCGCCAGCGGCCGTTCTCCTCGCGCAACAGGCCTGCGGCATCGAGGCGCTCGACGACGGACGCGAAATAGTCGGGGCTCGTCGCGAGGTAGTGCAGGTAGTTGCCGCCCGTGCCTTGCTCGCGGTCGACGCGCGCGAGCGTCTCTTCGAGACGCGCGTACGTCGCTGGATCCTCGAACGTCCCGCCGACGTAGTGAACGCGGCGCACGAGCCACTCGAGCGTCTTCTGGTCCACCTCGCCCGTTGCGAACTCGCGCAGCTCTTGCGCGATCTTCTCGCGGAACGCGCCTTCGTCGAACGGCGCGCGCGCGACGCCGACGATCGCGATCTCGGGCTTCAGCAGATTCGCCGCCGCCAGGTTGTAGAGCGACGGCAAGAGCTTGCGCTTCGACAAATCGCCGGCGGCGCCGAAGATCACGACCGCGGCCGGTCCGACCGGCGCCGCGAAGGCGTTGACGAGATCGTTCGTCTCCTCGGCCTGGTACGTCGCTTGGGAGCCGCTCTGCGCGTCGCGCGAAGCGGGCTCTCCCCGCAAGTTCTCGGTGCGCGTCATGAGGTACTCGCCGGCGTTTCGACGTGGCCGCCGAACTTGTTGCGCATCGCCGACAAGCACTTCTCGGCGAACGTGTGATCTTGGCGCGAACGGAAGCGGCGGTAGAGCGCGGCCGTCAGTACATCGGCTTGCACCGACTCCTCGATCGCGGCGAGCACGGTCCAGCGGCCTTCGCCGGAGTCCGCGACGACGCCGCTGTAGCGCTCGAGCTTCGGATCCTCCGTCAAAGCTTGCGCGGTGAGGTCCAGCAGCCACGAGCCGACGACGCTGCCGCGGCGCCACAGCTCCGTGATGTCCTTCAAGTCGAACGCGTAGCGCATGTCCTTCGCGAGCGCCGGTGAATCCGCACCCTTCAGGATGTCGAGGCCCTCGGCGTAGGCCTGCATCAAGCCGTACTCGATGCCGTTGTGGACCATCTTCACGAAGTGACCCGCGCCCGAAGGTCCGCAGTGCAGGAAGCCTTCCTCCGCGCTGCCGCCGTGACGACCCGCGGTCGGCGCGACGTCGCCGCGACCGGGCGCGAGCGTGCGCAACACCGGCGTCAGGCGATTCACCGCTTCGACGTCGCCGCCGACCATGAGGCAGTAACCGCGCTCGAGGCCCCACACTCCGCCGCTCGTGCCGACGTCCACGTAATGGATGCCGGCTGCACGCAACACGTGCGCGCGCCGCACGTCGTCCTTGTAATACGAGTTGCCACCGTCGATCACGACGTCTCCCGGTGACATGCGCGCGGCGAGCTCGTGCACGGCTTTCTCCGTCACGTCGCCCGCGGGCAGCATCACCCACGCCGCGCGCGGTCGCGCGAGCTTCGAGACGAATTCGTCGAGCGAGCGTGCGCCGTGCGCGCCGATCTTCTCGAGTTCTTCGACCTTGGCGAGCTCGCGGTTGTACACGACGCACGTGTGGCCACCGGCGACCAAGCGGCGCGCCATGTTCCCGCCCATGCGGCCCAGTCCGTACATGCCGAGTTCCATTCGTCGTTCCTCCGTCAAGAGCCAGCGTGAGCGTGCGCTTCGAGTGCCGCGCGCAGTGCGGTGTGCAAGCGCGCCAGGGCGCTCTTCGTGTCGGACGGCAAGTGCACGCGCAGTGCGCGTCGTCCGCGCTCGACGAGCACCTGGAAATCGCCGCGTGCTTGCGCGGCCTTGACCACTGCGAACGTGTACTTCTTGCCCGGCACCGGCAGCTCGAGCGCATCGGTGCACGTGAGCTGCAGGAACACGCCGCTGTTCGGCCCGCCCTTGTACGCCTGCCCGGTCGAGTGCAGGAAGCGCGGACCGAAGCCGAGGCAAGTCGCGACGCGCAATGCGTCGCGCAGCTCGCGCCGCATCTCTTGGAGCTCGGCGGTGTGCGACGCGTTCATGTCGAGGTAGGCGAGCAGTGCCAGATAGTCGCCCTTCTTCGTCTGGCCGAAGAGCGCGCGCAGATGTCCCGCGAGCGAAGCGTCCTTGCCGGCCGACTTCGAGAGCGATGCCGCGGTGCGCGCGTCGCCGAACAACTGGATGCCGGCCTCTTCGAAGAACGGCTTCTCCGCGGGCAGCGCGCCTTTCGTCTCGTATTCGGTGGTCAGCGCGCGCGTCGCGACCTTGCTCGCCTCGACGTCGGGCTGATCGAACGGGTGGATGCCGAGCACGGCACCGGCGACCGCCGTCGCGACCTCGAAGCGGAAGATCTCCGCGCCGAGCGTCAGCACGTCGTCGACGTCGAGACGCACGACCGGATGTCCCGCGCGTTCGAGCGCGGCGAGCCCCGAGTCTTGCGCGGACGTCGCCGTCGCGGCGTGGCGCACGTACACGAACACGCGATCGCTGCCGTAGCTCTCCGGAGCACCGGGCGGCTCGAGATCGATCGGGATGATCGCGCGGCCCTGCTTGCCGGTCGATTCGGCGATCAGCTGCTCCAGCCACGCACCGAAGCTCGACACGGCGGGTGACAGCACGAGCGTCAGCTTGTCGCGTCCGCTCTTCGCGGCCGCGCCGAGGATCGCACCGAGCGCTACGGCCGGATTCGCGCGCGGATCGCCGTTCTCGCACGCGCGCGCCATGTCGGCCGCGTGCTGCACGAAGCGCGCGACGTCGACTCCGATCAACGCCGCGGGCACGAGCCCGAAGTTCGACAGCGCGGAGAAACGTCCGCCGATCGCCGGCACGCCCGCGAACACGGCGCGATAACCCTTCGCGCGCGCGGTCGCCTCGAGCTGCGAGCCCGGATCCGTGATCGCCACGAACTGCTCACCCGCCTTCGCGCCGGCGCGCTCCTTCACGCGCTCGAAGAAGTAGCGCTCGAAGATGTCGGGCTCGAGCGTGCTGCCCGACTTGCTCGCGACGACGAAGAGCGTCCGCGCGAGGTCGAGCTTGCGCTCGAGGCCGGCGACCTGCGCGGGATCGGTCGAGTCGAGCACGAAGAGCTGCGGCCGGCCCTGCTGCGACCCGAACGTCTTCGCGAGCACTTCGGGGAACAAGCTCGAGCCGCCCATGCCGAGCAGCAGGATGTGCGTGAAGCCCGCGCTGCGAATCTCTTCGGCGAACGCCGTGAGCTCGCCCGTGTGCGCGTGCGCAGCGCGCGGCGCGTCGAGCCAGCCGAGCCAACGGCCTTCGTCGCCGTTCGTCCACAGGCTCGCGTCACGCTTCCAAAGGCGCGTCACCTTGTCGTTCGCCTTCCAGTCGTCGAGACACGCGTCGACGGAGACGCGCAACGCGTCGGGCAGCTTCGCGGTCGCGAGCGCGATGGGCCTCGAGGGCGTCGCGAGCGCCGGCGTGGTGCTCGCGCCACCCTTCGACGATGCGATCGTGCCGAGCAGCTTCTTGAATGCGTCGTCGAAGGCCTGCATGCCTTCGACGAGCAGCTCCTCGCACACGTCGTCCAACGAGATCTTCAAGTGCGCGAGCGCGGCCAGCGCGTCGCGCGCGAAGTCGAGGTCGCTCTCGAGCGTCGCGCGCGCGCGGCCGTGGTCGCGGAACGCGTCGATCGTCACCGACGGCGCCGTGTCGACCGTGTCTTTGCCGATCAGCTCCTCGACGTACACGACGTCGACATAGCTCGGATTCTTCGTGCTCGTGCTGGCCCACAGCACGCGCTGCGTCTGCGCGCCCTTCTTCGCGAGCGCCTGCCAGCGCGGGCCCGCGATCACTTCCTTGTAGTGAGCGTAGGCGAGCTTGGCGTTCGCGATGGCGATCTTGCCGAGCAGCGCACGCATCAGGAAGCGCTCGCTCGGACGCGACTCCGAGCGCATCAGCTCCGTCAGTTGCGCGTCGATCTTCGTGTCGATGCGGCTGACGAAGAAGCTCGCGACGCTCGCGAGCTTCGACACGTCGCCGCCCTTGTTCACGCGCGCTTCGAGGCCGTCGAGATAGGCCTCGGCGACGCGCGCGTAGCGCCGCTGCGAGAAGAGCAGCGTGACGTTGACGTTGATGCCGTCCGCGATCAGCTCACGGAAGGCCGCGACGCCAGCGTCGGTGCCGGGCACCTTGATCATCACGTTCGCGCGATCGACGCGCTTCCAGAGATGGCGCGCCTCGGCCGTGATCGAGCGCGCGTCGTCGCCACGGTGCAGCGTCACCTCGAGGCTCACGTAGCCGTCGCGCGTCTGCGTGCGCTCGTAGACGGGTCTGAGGAGGTCCGCCGCCGCTTGGATGTCGGCGATCGCGAGACCTTCGTACAGCTCCTGAGTCGACGCGCCCGGATTCGCCGCGCGCAGCTTGGCGAGCGGCGCCGCGTAGTCGGCGCCAGCGCCGATCGCTTTCTCGAAGATCGACGGGTTCGACGTGACGCCGCGCAGATCGTCCTCTTCGATCCGACGCGCGAGCTCGCCGCTCTCGAGGAGCCGCCGGCTGATCGAATCGAGCCACAGGGATTGACCGTGGCTCGCCAGTTGTCGCAACGGATTCATGAAAAAACGCTCCTGCGCGGGACACGTGTGCTCGGAGTCGTGACTCCGAGCACGTGCGCGATTCAATGTGCGTGCGCGAGGCTCAATTGCTCGCGTGCGGCTTGCACGACCGCGTCGACGGTGAAGCCGAACTTCTTCTGGAGATCGGCGAGCGGCGCCGAGGCACCGAACGTCGTCATGCCGATCGACTTGCCGGTGTTTCCGACGTAGCGCGTCCACCCGAACGTCGACGCCATCTCGACCGACACGCGTGCGACGACCTCGGGCAAGAGCACCGAGTCCTTGTACGACTGCGGCTGGCGCTCGAAGAGCTCCCACGACGGCATGCTGACGACGCGCACGTGCACGCCCTCGCTCTTCAGTTTTTCCTGCGCGGCGACGCACAGCGAAACTTCGCTGCCGCTCGCGATCAGGATCGCTTGCGGCGTCCCCTGCGCGGCATCCATCAGCACGTAGGCGCCCTTCGCGAGGTTCGCGGCGGGCGCGCACTTCGCGCGGTCCAGCGTGGGCAAGTTCTGCCGCGTCAGCGCGAGCAGCACCGGCTCGCGGCGCGACGCGAGTGTCGTGCGCCACGCTTCGACGGTCTCGTTCGCATCGCACGGCCGGATCGTGACGAGGCCCGGGATCGCGCGCAGCGAGGCCAAGTGCTCGATCGGCTGGTGCGTGGGCCCGTCCTCGCCGACGCCGATCGAGTCGTGCGTGAACACGTGACAGACGGGCAGCTCCATCATCGACGCCAAGCGCAGTGTCGGGCGCATGTAGTCGCTGAAGATGAGGAACGTCGCGCCGTACGGCCGCAGCTTCGACAGCGCCATACCGTTCGCGATCGAGCCCATCGCGTGCTCGCGCACGCCGAAGTGGAAGTTGCGACCCGCGCGCGAGGTCGCGCTGAAGTCACCCAGGCTCGCGAGCAGCGTCTTCGTCGACGGCGCGAGATCCGCGGAGCCACCGAGCAGCCACGGCACGTTCGTGGCGAGCGCGTTGAGCGCTTTCCCCGAAGCTTCGCGTGTCGCGAGTCCTTTCGCGTCGGCGGGGAACGTCGGCAGGCCCTTCTCCCAGTTCGCGGGCAGCTCGTCCTTCGCCATGCGCTCGAGCTCGTCGGCGAGTGCCGCGTGCTGCTGCTTGTACTTCGCGAAGAGATCGAGCCACGCCGAGCGCAGCGACGCGCCGCGCGAGCCGACGCGCTCCGCGAAGCGCTCGCGCACGCCGTCCGGCACGAGGAACTTCGCGTCCGGCGGCCAGCCGTACGCCTGCTTCGCGGCGCGGATCTCGTCCTCGCCGAGCGGCTCGCCGTGCGCACCGTGCGTGTCCTGCTTCTTCGGGGAGCCGTAGCCGATGTGGCTGTCGACGATGACGAGCGTCGGACGGCGCTTCTCCGCCGACGCCGTCGTGTATGCGCGGCGCAGCATCCCGAGATCGTTCGCGTCGGCGACGCGCAGCACGTTCCAGCCGAGGCCGAGGAAGCGCGTCGCGACGTCCTCCGTGAACGCGAGCTCGGTGCTGCCCTCGATCGTGATGCGGTTGTTGTCGTAGATCCAGCAGAGGTTCTCGAGCTGCAAGTGACCGGCGACGGACGCCGCCTCCGCCGCAACGCCCTCCATCAAATCGCCGTCGCTGCACAGCGCCCACACGCGGTGCGTGAAGAGCTCGAAGCCGGGCTTGTTGTAGCGCGCGGCGAGCCACTTCTGCGCGATCGCCATGCCGACGCTGTTGCCGCAACCTTGTCCGAGCGGCCCGGTCGTCGTCTCGACGCCGGCCGTGTGGCGGTACTCGGGGTGCCCCGGGCAGCGCGAGTCGAGCTGGCGGAAGCGCTGCATGTCTTCCATCGGCACCGCGAGCTTGCCCTTCGACTGCTTGACGCCCGCGAGGTGCAACGTCGCGTACAGGAGCATCGACGCATGTCCGCACGACAAAACGAAGCGGTCGCGGTCCGGCCACTGCGCGTCTTCCGGGTCGTAGCGCAGGAAGTCCTGCCACAGCGTGTACACGACCGGCGCGAGCGCCATTGGCGTCCCGGGGTGGCCCGAGTTCGCCTTCTGCACGGCGTCCATGGACAGGGTGCGGATCGTGTGGATGCAGAGGAGGTCGAGGTCGGGACTCATCGGGTGTCGCTCGCGGAGGTCTGCGGAAGAGGAAGCGGCGGCGCTGGTCAGCGCGCGGCGGGCGCATTCTGACCTTCCGCTCGCGGCCGGGCGAGACGCTGTCTGGCGTACATCCGAAAACCTCGCCGAGGCCCGACGGCCCGCGAGCCAACGCGGTGCAAGGAAAGGCGACGACGTGTGACGACGAAGAAGTACTCAGATGAGTCGCGACGTCGAAGCGCGATGGCACGGCCACCCGAAGCCCGGTGAGGTTCCTGGACGTGCTCTGAGCGCCCCGATCCGACGGAACCGCGGCATCCTCACGTCGCGGCACTCGCCCGCACCACGTTGCGGCACCTCGCCGGGTTCTCCATCAACCCGCGCCGCGCGTCGCGCGAGCAGTGTCGCAGTTACGCGTATCCTCCGCGGCCTCCTTCGGATCGAGGCGCTTCCATGCTCGGGAAGCTCCGCGCGGCTCGGAGCGACTCGCGCAGGAGAAATGTGGTCGGTGTGCTCGCTGAAGGGGCGCACGCGGGCGGCGGTATCATCGGCCACCCATGCGCATAGCACTCCTCGCTCTCCTATGCCTCGTATCCTGCTCGGTTCCGCGTCGTCGCGCCGACGCGATGCCGGAAGCCGAACAGCCGATCGCGTGTTCTCTGACGCCCGGTCAATTGGCGGAACGCCGGGCGCAACTCGTCCCCGGCTTGATGGAGCGCGCTGCCGAAGTCACAGACCTGGACGACGGCTTGCGGATGCGTTTCGAGAGTCGCGCCGGTCTACTCGCTGAACTCGCGACGATCATCGAGCAAGAGCGGACGTGCTGCAGCTTCCTGCGCTTCGCGATCACGGTAGAACCGGCTGGCGGGGCGGTTCACCTCGACGTGACCGGGCCGGCCGGCACGCGCGAATTCCTGCGCGCACTCTAGCAGCCAGTCTGCGCGCTACGTGCCGCGCGGAGCGAACGCGATGATCGCCATGCCCGCGAGTGCAACGCTCGCGCCGATCACGTCCCAGCGATCCGGCTTCGTCCCCTCGATCCACCACATCCAGAGGACTGCAACGGCGACGTAAACGCCACCGTATGCCGCGTATGCGCGCCCTGCTCCGAGCGACGGGTGCAAAGTGAGGAGCCACGCGAAGACGGCGAGGCTCATCGCTGCCGGCAACAGAAGCCACGGGCTCGCCGCACGGCGGAGCCACAGATACGGCAAGTAGCAGCCAACGATCTCGGCGACTGCCGTTGCCATGAAGAGTGCGATTGTTCGTGCGACCATAGCAGCCCGCGAGCCCCGGAGACTTTGCAACAGCTACACCGTCTCGGAAACAAGTGCGCGAACCTCCGGCTTCGAGTTCGCGATCGAGCGGAGTCCGACGCTCCGGCACGGTAGCGAAGCCGGGGGATGACCGGCAGCGCGAGGTTCTCGCTCTCGCCGGAATCCGGAGCGCGCTCGCGTCCGCGACGAAACACGTTGCGCAGACAGGCGTTCCGGGATTCAGCGCGCGTGCGCCGCTGGCCGAAGAGCCTGCGAGCGACACGCGCTCTGTCAGCTTCCTCGGCCTCTGCCGGACGGACCGCGATCGATGGCTGCCCCGCACCAAAGTCCCCCGCTCCTCCTCCACGACCTGCGCGAGCGCCTGCTCGAGCGGGTCCGCTGCGGCCGCATCGAGCTGCCGCTGCTCAACGCGAGCGCGACGCAGGTGGTCAGCGTCTGCAGCGAGTCGTCGTGCGACGCGAAGCGGCTCGCGGACATCTTGCAGCGCGACCCCGCGCTCGCGGGTCACGTGCTGCGCGTCGCGAACTCGGCGGCGTACGCGCCGCGCGAGCCGATCGTCTCGCTCCAGCAGGCGATCAGCCGTCTCGGCTTCGACGTGATGTGCGACATCGCGCTCGCCGTTGCCGTGAAGGGAAAAATCTTCGACGCGAAGGGCTTCGAGGGCGAGCTGCGCGTGCTGTGGATCCACTCGGCGACGGCCGGCGTCTGGGCCAAGGAGGTCGCGCGCATGCGCCGCAAGAGCGTCGAAGGCGCGTTCCTCTCCGGCCTCTTGCACGACGTCGGCAAGCCCGTCGTGCTGCAAGCCTCGCTCGAGCTGTTCCGCGAGGCCGGCGTCCCGCCGCACGAAGCCGCGATCCACACCTGGATGGACGAGTTCCACGCCGACGTCGGCGCACAGCTGCTCTGCCGCTGGTCGATGCCGGACTGGATGCAGACGGCGGTTCGCTGGCACCACGAGCCCGAGCAAGCGCCGCGCGACGTCGCGGACGCGACCGACGTCGCGGCGACCGCCTGCCTCGCCGACTTGCTCGCGCACACGACGGCGAACAGCGGCAAGACGAGCATGGTCGAGCTGCGCCAGCACCACGTCCTCGCGCAGCTCGATATGTACGCGGACGACCTCGACACGCTCGACGAGCGCCGCGACACGGTCGCCGAGCTCGCCCAGGCTTTCCGATGAGTGACACCTCCGTGCGCTACGACGTGCTCGTCATCGGCGCCGGGCCCGCGGGCCAGAAGGCCGCCGTGCAAGGCGCGAAGGCCGGCCAGCGCGTGCTGATCGTCGAACGCGACAAAGCCGTCGGTGGCGAGTGCGTCCACCGCGGCACGATCCCGAGCAAGACGTTGCGCGAGAGCGCGATCTACCTGGCCGGATTGAAGCAACGCGCGTCGGGTCTCGTGCGCGACAACCTGAGCTCCGAGACGAAGGTCAAGAGCTTGATGAAGCGCCAAGGCGAGGTGCTCGCGTCGTACGAGCGCTACTTGACGCGTCAGCTCGAGCGCAACGGCATCGAGCTCTGGCACGGCCGCGCGCGGTTCGTGTCGCCGAACGAGATCGAGGTCACGGCCGTCGACGGCACGAAGCGTCGCGCGCAGGCGCAGATCGTGCTGATCGCGACGGGCTCGCGCCCGCGCAAGCCGGCGGACATCCCGGTCGACCACGAGCACATCCTCGACAGCGACTCGATCTTGTCGCTGATCTACTTGCCGGCGTCGCTGGTGGTCTTCGGCGCCGGCGTGATCGCGGCCGAGTTCGCGACGATCTTCCAAGCGCTCGGCGTCGCGGTGACGATGGTCGACAAGGGTGAGCGACCGCTCAGCTTCCTCGACGCGGAGATCACGAATCTCTTCGTCGCGCAGTTCGAGAAGGCCGGCGGGCGTTTCCTCGCGCGCCAGAAGCCGGTGAAGGTCGAAGCCGACGGTCTCGGCAAGGTCGTCACCGAGCTCGACGGCGGAGAGACGATCTGCACCGAGAAGGCGCTCGTCGCGCTCGGACGCATCGCGAGCCTCGCCGGAATCAACCTCGAAGCCGCCGGGCTCGCGCTCAACGAGCGCGGCTTCCTCTCCGTCGACGCGCACTGCCGCACCGCGGTGCCGCACATCTACGCCGCGGGCGACGTGATCGGTCCGCCCGCGCTCGCGACGGCGTCGATGGAGCAAGGCCGGCGCGCGATCCGGCATGCGCTGGGTCTGCCGCTCGGCACCGCGCTCGAAACGATTCCGGTCGGCATCTACACCGTGCCCGAGATGGCGAGCGTCGGCCTCAGCGAAGCCGAGGCGACGCAGCGCTTCGGTGGCGCGGTCGTCGGACGCGCGCATTTCGCCGAGCTCGCACGCGGACAGATCAACGGCGACACCGAAGGTCTGCTCAAGCTCGTCGCCGACCCGCGCGGGCAGAAGCTGCTCGGCGCGCAGATCATCGGCGAGGGTGCGGCGGAGCTGATCCACCTCGCGCAGATGGCGCTGATCGGCGGACTCGGGATCGACGCGTTCGTCGACAACAACTTCAACTTCCCGACGCTCGCCGAGGGTTATCGCGTCGCCGCGCTCGAGATCGCCGCGCAGCGCACCGTGCTGCGCGCGGTGGGTTGAGAGCGAACGAGTACGTCCCCGCCGGCCTTTGACCGAGACGCACGAGACGGAGACGTTCGCTCGATGCGGCGGAAACGACGCGCGCCCGGAACAGGCGCGCGCCGCCGAATGACGATCCTCGCCTAGAACGTGAGTGCGACCGTCTTGGTCCCGCCGGGACTCGTGACCGAGTGAAACGTGTTGACCGTGTTCTGAGAGATGCCCCGCGTAACGGTCGGCGACAGATGGAGATAGTCAGTGACGCTGGTCACGTTGTTTCCACCCGCGCTCGGGTTCACAGCGGTCGGAGCGGTGCAGCCCGTGGACACGAGCGTCATGGTGCTCGTCGGGGGGCCAACGACGCTAACGGACGTCGCCGCGGACTGCACCCACCACTTCCAGAAAGGACCGAGCGGGAGGAGCCTTTGACTGACGGTTCGTACTCCGACCGTGTGATTGTTGGACCAGTTCGACGCCCAGGCATATCCCACGACTCGATACGTGTTCCCCGGTCCGTAGTAGCCGACGACCTTCCCCGTCTTGTTGAAATAGCACACGGCCAGATTCTGCGCGCCGTCCTGCGTGCCGTGCGACGGGAAGAAGACACCTGTTCCGTTCACGATCTGGCTCGTTCGCGGCGCAGTGAGCGCGTCGGCGGAGAGTTGATGGACGCCCTCTTCGTCGAACACGAGGAGCTTGCGACCGATGGCGAGCTCGCCATCGACGCTCAAGAGCGCCTGTAGAGCCGGGTCAGGAACCGTGATGTCCTCGATGCGGGTACCGCGAACGGTCACGCGAAACTCGTTCTCCTCGAGCTCCGTCCTCAGAGAGCGGAAGCCGTTGCTTTCTTCGATGGCACGCCGAGCAATGTTGTCATCCTGACCAACTTCTTGCGCGAGCTGCGACATGGCGACCGACGTGCTGTAGGCGTTCTGCATCGCCGCTTCATCCGTGAACCACAGCACGCCGTCACGTACGACGAATCCGGTTCGCGATGCGTTGCCGCCATCACGGTGATCCAGCGACACGAGCGCGTCCGGGTTGTCCGAAGCCTGAATCGTGGACGATCCGCTCGCGTGAGCGGCCAATGGGAATGCGAGCATCGCGAATGCGATGGAATGAACTCGCGAGATAGGACGGCGATGAACGCCGATGCCTACATGACGACGGGAATTCGACATGATCAGCTCTCCTTGTTGTTCGATCGCATTCGAGAGCGCACTGCGCGCGCTCGACGCATCGAGTTGTCGATCGACAACAAGACGCGCGCCTTCGCAGGCTGGTTCCCCATCCTTGCCGTCGAAGGTCGCTCATGGGAAACGCGCGCTCTCGACGCATCGCCGAGTCAGGCAGCGTTCGCGCGCCGTGGCGAGAATCGCGCGAGTTCCCGCTGCCCGCACAAAACAATCGCGCTACTCGCTGCGTCACGCGCTGCAACCGGTGCTGGACGATCGAAGGCGCGTGGTTGCGCGATCACGCACGACGCGCGCGCAGACGCGCATCACTTCGCCGTCACACGCAGCTTCTCCAAGTTCCTGCGCGCATCCTCGAACCCCGGTTGCACTCCGAGCGCGCGGCGGAAGTGCCGGCCCGCTTCGTCGACTTTGCCCTGCGTCGCGCACACGATGCCGAGATAATTGAGAACGACCGCGTCGTTCGGCTCGCGCTGCAGCGCTTGCGTGTACAGGCGCGCGGCTTCGTCGAGCTTGCCCTGCACTTGACGGATCGCGCCGAGTCGCGCGTACGCCGACGCCACTTCGGGCTTGCGCTCGATCACGCGCTCGAATTGAGCGGCGGCGGGCTCGAGCTGGTTCAGCTGCATCAGCGCCTCGCCGAGGCCGTGGTGCGATTCCCACTGCGGATTCGGATCCGCGAGCGCGGCGCGGTACTCGTCGACCGCTTCCTTCCAGCGGCTCTTGCGCATCAGCGCCGTGGCGAGATTGTGATGCGCCTCGTAGTGCAGCGGCCGGATGCGGATCGCGGCGCGGTAGTGCTCGATCGCGCCGTCGAGGTCGTCGCGCTCGAAGAGCAGGAGCCCGTACTTCATCTGTGCGCGCGCGCTGCGCGGCAGCTTCTCCACCGTGTCGGCCCAGATCGTGAGCTCGCTCTGGTAGTCGCGATTGCGCGCGTGCGCGGCGATGCCGAGCGGAAGGGCGAGCGCGAGCCCGGCTGCGAGGAACGCGAGCCCGCGCGCGCGCCGCACCCAGTACGCGCTGCCGACGAGCACGAGCACGACGATCGACGCGAGCGGCAAGTACATGCGGTGCTCGGTGACGACGTCGTTCGGAATCGGCACGAGGCTCGAGCTCGGTGCGAGCACGAGGAAGAACACGGCGCCGAGGAAACCCCACGCCTTGCGGCGGATCACGCCCCACACCGACGCGAGCACGAGGAGCACGACGGGGATCGCGTACGGCAAGTACTCGCCCGGCGAGCTGCGCAGCGGCACGCCTTCGCCCGCGACGCCGTAGTCGAAGACGAGCGGCGACGGCCACACGGAGAGCTGCACGTAGTGCACGATCGCCCAGGCCTGCATCTTCATGTACGCGAACGACGAGAGCTGCGCCGTCGCATCGGCGGCGAGCTTCATGCGCGGCGTCGATGCGATCAGCACGTAGAGCAGGATCCACGTCGACGCGAGCAGTCCGTGCAGTGCGCCACGCGCACGCCACGCGGCCTTGAAGCCGCCCGCCACGAAGATCGCGTCGAAGAGGAACGCGGCGATGGGCGCGCTCGCGAAGCTCTCCTTCGTCGCCATGCCGAGCACGCACGCGAGGAACGCGACCAAGGACCAGCGCGCACCGCCGCCGGTCGCACGGCGCGCGAGCGCGTAGAGCAGCGCGAGGTAGAACGCCGCGGCCATCGACTCGAGCCGCTGCACGATGAACGTGACGGCCTTCGTCTGCAGGGGATGGACGACCCACACCAGCGCGACCGCGAACGCGAGCGCGGTCTCCGATCCGTCGAAGCGTCGCTCGAAATACGCGAGGCGCAGCGTGCGGCGCACGAGTCCGAAGAGCAGCAAGCCCGCGGCGACGTGCACGGCTACGTTGACCGCGTGATAGCCCACGACGTTCAAGCCGCCGAGCGCGTAGTTCAGCGCGAAGCTGACGTTCGCCGCCGGACGACCCGCGATGCCGAGGTCGCGATCCCCTTCGAACACGAAGAGCTCCCAGATGGGCCAGAGCTGCCGGATCTGCGGGTTGTCGACGATGCTCGGCACGTCGTCGAACAAGAACGGCACCGCGAAGCAGTTCGCGTACACGGCGAGCGTGCACGCGACGAGGATCCACGGCGCGAACCACGCTCCGCGTGCGGAGAGCGGCGGCGCGTCGTGCGCGGAGCGCGCGCTCTTCATCGTGGCGGAGCGAGCGAGCGCAGGTGGTCGAGGTTCGCGCGCGCGTCGGCGTTGCTCGGATCGGCGGCGACCGCGCGCTGCAGGTACATCGCTGCGCGATCGAGTCGTCCTTGCTCAGCGCTCAGGATCCCGAGCATGTTCAGGAGCCGCGCGTCGTTCGGCATCGAGCGCAGCGCTTGCTCGAAGTGCTGCAGCGCTTCGGCCTGCTTGCCTTGCGTCTGCTTGAATGCGCCCAGGCGCAGGTGCGACTGCGGCTGCGCGGGATTGCGCTTCAACGTCTCCTCGAACGACTGCATGGCACCGGCCGTGTCGCCCGCCGCGAGCAACGCCTCGGCCAAACCGTGGTGCGACGCCCAGGCCTCGGGCTCGAGCTCGAGCGCGCGGCGATAGGCGCGGATCGCCTCGGCGATCTCACCCTTCTGCATCAGCGCGCTCGCGAGGTTGTGGTGCGCCTCCGAGTAGTCGGGACGCAGCTCCACCGCGCGCCGGTGACGCTCGATCGCGCCGTCGAAATCGTTCTCGGCGTACAGCGCGAGGCCGAAGTTCGTCTGCGCGCGCGCGCTGCCCGGACGCTTCTCGGCCGTGTCGGCCCAGATGGCGCGATCACTCGCGTAGTCGCGGTTGCGCGCGCGCGTCGCGCTCGCGAGCGGGATCGCGAGCAGCAGCGCCACGGCTGCGACGATCGACGCGCCGCGTGCATTGCGCCCGGCGAGCAGTGCGAGCGCTGCGAACGCGAGCGTCGCGAGTGCGGCGAGCGGCAAGTAGAAGCGGTGCTCCGCGACCACGTCGAGGCGGATCGGCACGATGCTCGAGCTCGGCGCGAGGACGAGGAAGGCCGCCACCAACGGAAACGCCCACGGCTTGCGGCGCGCGGCGCCCCACGTAGCGGCGGCGGCGATCAGCGCGAGCGGAACGAAGTACGGCAGGTACTCCGACGCACGCGTGCGCAGCGGCACGCCGTCGCCCGCCATCCCGTAGTCGAACACGAGCGGGCTCGGCCACAACGAGAGCCACGCGTAATGCGCGATGGCCCAGCTCTGCGTCGTCAGGTAATCGAGCGGTGGCAACGCGCCCGATGCTTCCGCGGCGACCTTCAAGCGCGCCGTCGAGAGCGTCAGCACGATCAGCAAGATCCACGTCGCCGCGAGCGCCGCGTGCAGCTTGCCGCGCTTGCGCAGCGCGTCGCGCCAGCCGTCCGCGAGGAACGTCGCGTCGAACACGATCGCCGCGATCGGCAGGCCGGCGCACGATTCCTTCGTCGCCATGCCACAGAGTGCGGAGAGGACGGCGACCCACTTCCATCTCTTCACCGGAGCGGCGGCCGTCGCATCACGCAAGAGCGCGTACAGCGTGAGCACGAAGAACAGCGCCGCCATCGTCTCGATGCGCTGCACGACGAACGTGACCGACTTCGTTTGCAGCGGATGGACGAGCCACACGAGCGCGCTCGCGAACGCGACGGCGTCGGCCACGCTTGCGCAGCGGCCTTCGAAGCGCGCGAGCTTCAACGTGCGTCGCACGAGCCCGAAGAGCGCGAGCGCTACCGCGGCGTGGACGGCGAGGTTGAACGCGTGGTAGCTCGCGACCGCGAGCCCGCCGTAGGCGTAGTTCAACGCGAACGAGATGTTGGGCAGTGGCCGCCCCGAGATCCCGATGTCGGCCTTGCCCGTGTACACGAGCAGGTCCCACGGCGGCCACGGCCTGCGCAGCCCGGGATTCTCGACGATGCTCGGGATGTCGTCGAAGAGGAACGGTACCGCGAACGTGTTCGCGTACGCCCAAGCGGCCGCCGCGATCAAGATCCAAGGCGCGAGGCGCGCGATCCACACGCTCGCATCGATCGAAGCGCTCGGCGCGGTCGCGTTCGTGTCGTTCTTTCGCATGGTGAAGGCGAGGAGCGTACCTCATGCGCGATCCTGCGCGGAGCGCGCCTCGCGCGCGTAGCGCTTCGAACGGCGCGGCCGCTCGTTGCCGTTGCGGCACAGCTGCCTTGGCGCAGTGCGCGACATCCCGTGGAGTGCGTCGTGCACTTCGGCTCCGAACGACTTTCGCTGCGACGCGCACCGCACGCCGACTCCGGCACGGTCGCGCGCTATCATCCCGCGCATGAAACTCGCACGAGCGCTCGCGATCGGTTGCCTCTTCTCGGCGTGCGGCATGTTCGGCGGCGGGCCGCCGCCGCAACGAGCGCTGCCGCCCGGCGCCGAGACGTTCTCGCTGACCGGTGAGCCGCTCTATCCGATGGCGCTCCCGGCGGACGAGCAGGTGAAACGCGAGACGAAGCTCGCCGCCGCGAAGGCGGCCTACGACGCGCAGCCGGACGACGCGGACGCGCTCGTCGAGTACGGGCGCCGGCTCGGCCACATCGGACGCTACAACGAGGCGATCCGCGTGTTCTCCGACGGGATCTGGAAGCACGCCGACGATCCGCGCATGTACCGCCACCGCGGGCACCGCTACATCTCGCTGCGCCGCTTCGATCTCGCCGTGCAGGATCTCGAGCAGGCCACGGCGCTGATCCGAACGCGCCCGGACGAGATCGAGCATCCGCTGTCGCCGAATGCGCGCGGCATCGAGCTCGACTGGCTACATCACAACGTCCACTACCACCTCGGCCTCGCGTATTACTTGGAAGGCGATTTCGAGCGCGCGCTGCCGGCGTACCGTGCTTGTCTCGACGCGTCGAAGAACGTCGACTCGCAGTGCTCGGCCGCGCACTGGCTGTACATGACGCTGCGCCGGCTCGGCCGCGCGGACGAGGCCACGCGCGTGCTCGCGCCGTTCGATGCGGCGATGGACGTCGTCGAGTACCACGGCTATCACCGCTTGCTGCTCGTCTACAAGGGCGAGATGGACGCGGACCAGCTACTCGTCGACACGCCGCCGACCGGCAAGACCGCGATCGAATACGCGACGATCGGCTACGGCGTCGGCAATTGGCACCTCTACAACGGACGGCGCGAGCGCGCGCTCCAAGTGTTCGCCGAGGTGTCGCGCGCCGAGGCGTGGCCCGCGTTCGGCCGCATCGCGTCCGAAGTCGAGCTCGCGCGCGTCGCGCCCTGATCGCGAACCGGGTCGCGAACCGGGTCACGAACCGGCGCGGCGGGCTCGGACGGGCTCTTCCCACCTCCGCGGCCGGCCGCTAGGATTCCCCGCCCTCTGGGGACGTAGCTCAGTTGGTAGAGCGACGCGTTCGCAATGCGTAGGTCGTGGGTTCGACTCCCATCGTCTCCACCAGAACAAGCGGGGAGCGCTCGAGCGAGCGCTCCCCGCACGCATTCAGCGGCCGCACACGCCCTCGCTCAAAGAGTCCACGTCACGCGCCATGCGTTGGTCGCGTTCCAGTGCGTGCCGACACACGTGCCGACGCCGGTCGGATCCTTGTAGAAGAGTTGGTAATTCCGAGTGGCGCCGATCCCCGACGTCGGCGCTTGTATGGAGCAGGTGCCCCACACGTCCGCGTTGCACCTTCCGATGCGGCGCATCCTTCCGCCGACGCATCGAATTCCGTGACCGAAGGGAGTGCCGAACGGGATCACCGACGCGACACCGCCCTCGACGAAGACACCGAGCCCGTTGGGATACGCCAAGTCCTGTGCGAGCAGCCGCAGCGAGTTGCTGCCGTTCGACGCATTCCCGACGGCCGTCAGCCGTCCACCTCGCGCGACGGACGGATTCTCGCAGCCACGATTCACGCCGCCGGGGTTCGTACACGGGCAGTTGATCAATCCCGGCTCCGTCGCCGGAAGGTTGTCGCCGATGCAGAACGCGAAGCCAGGTGTCGCGCGCGCGTAGACGGCGTAGAGACCGTGCGTGCCATTCGTGACGAGCACCTGGTTGTCGGGGTTGGCGGGAGCGAGGTCCACGATCGAGTTGCCGCTCGCTTGATACAGCCCGGTGACCACGCCGCCGACTCCGCTGAAGATCGGATGCGTCGAGGCGATCGGCTGCACGCCGCTGAGTCCGTTGTAGCTTCCGCCGGTGAACTGAAGTCCGAACGGCGCGAGGAACGGGTTCCAGAAGTTCGCTTCGACGGTCGCTCCACCGTTGCCGGTGCCTGCGCAGAGATAGACGTTGCCGCCGGCTTGGACGTAGCTCACGAGCACCGCCGTGTTCACGCCGGCGGTCGTGCCGGCGAGGAAGATGCCGTCGTACTGCGACAGCACGGCCAGTGTGAACGTCGTGCTCGAGGACACGGTCCACGTGTGACCGGACATGCTCGTGGCGAGGCTCGAACCCGTCAGCCCCATGTTGATCGAGTAGGCCAAGAAATCGCCCGGCACGCCGCCCGTGAACCAATCCGCGACGTTCTTCGCGAACCGATCGGGCATCACACCGGCTTGGGCATAGCCCGTGTTCGACAGCGGAAACTCGTCGTGGACCACGACGATGCGACCGGGCGCGCCCGCCCACGCGGACGCGGAGCTCAACGACCACATCAGCGATCCGACGACGAGCGACCGAAACGAAAGCAGAGACTTCGCGCGCATGCAGCACCTCCGAGCCAACGGGAATACGTGCGGGACGATTCCCGAACGCAGTGACTCGGAATGAGCTCACGCTCCGTCCGCGGACAGCGAACTCGCGAAAAATCAGCCCGGCAACGTGCTCGCCGACTTGCCGAGCGCCGCGAGCTCCGCGTCTCCCATCGTCTTCTCGCCCGCATAGGCGATGCCGACGACGGCGCGCACCTCGCCCTGCGCGTCGCACACCGGCAGCGCGACGGCGGCTTGCGCATTCACCGCGCGCGCACCGGGGCGCACGTCGCCGGTCTTGTCCGTCTGCAAGTTGCACGTCGACACGGGCTCGTTGCGCTCGAGCGCGAGCCCGGCCATGCCTTTGCCGCGCGGCACCTGCTGCACGATCGCCTTCACCGGCGGCGGGATGTTCACTGCGGCGGAAAGCTCGAGGAGATCCGGCGCCGCGCGCCGGTGCACCGTGCCCGCGATGCCGCCGTGATCGCGCAAGAACTTCTCCAGCCAGCTTTGGAGTTCCATCGTGCGCGTCACTCTGGCATCGAGTCGATGCGAGCGCGAGCAGCCTCCGCTCAGCGCTCGCGTTTGCGGAAGCGGCGCTTGCTCACCGGCAGCTTGCCCTCCGCGCGGTCGCGCTCGAAGCGCTCGAGCACTTGCAGGATGTCTTTGCTGAAGCGCTCGACTTGCCAGGCATGGAGACCCTCGATGCGCGCCAGTGCGTCGCGATCGCGCGGCCGCTCGCGCGACAAGCGCAGGAGCGCGTGTCGATTGACGAGGTACGCGGCGTCGACGTTCATCTCGGCCGAGACACCCTTGCGCCAGCGCTTGAGCCGCTCGTGCAGCTCGACTTCCTCCTCGTCGAATTCGTCGGTGCCGTCGCGGCCGCGCGGCTCCTTGATCGTCTGCAGCGCGCCGAGCTCGCGCGCACGCGCGACCGCGCGCAGCACCGCGTCGCCGAGCAAGCGTCCTTGTCGCGGCGAGAAGCCGCGCACGCGGCCGAGCTCGCCCTGGTTCTTGGGCAGCGTCTGCGCGATCTCGATCAACGTCTCGTTGTTCAGGATGCGGAACGGCGGCTGATCCTCGGCGCAAGCGATCGATTCGCGCAGCACGAAGAGCTCGCGCAGCGTCTGGCGACCGAGCGGCGGCAGCGCGCGTGCTCCCTTTATCTTGATGTAGTCGTCGGGATCGAACACCGTCTCGCTCGGCAACAGCTGCTCGAGGCGCTGACATTCGCCGTCGACGATCATCGCGCGCCCGTGCCGCTCGAGCTCCGGCCGTTGATGCCGCATCAGGTCGAGCAGGAAGTGCGTGTCGAGCCGCGCGTAGCGAATCTGCTTGTCCGAGAGCGGGCGCTGGCCCCAGTTCGATCGCTGCATGGACTTGTCGAGCTCGATCGAGAAGTAGTCGCGCAGCACGGACGCGAGGCCGGGACTCGCCGATCCGAGCGTCGCCGCGGCGACGCGCGTGTCGAACAAGCGCTTGAAACGAAACCCGTAGTCGCGCTTCAGGATCAACACGTCGTACTCGCCGTCGTGGAAGACCTTGGTCTTCGTCTCGTCGGCGAACACGCGGCCGAGCGGCGCGAGGTCGAAGCCCGCCAGCGGATCGACGAGGTAATCGCGCGACTCGGCCGTGATCTGGATCAGGCAGACCTTGTCGCGGTAGCTGAAGAACGAGTCCGCCTCCGTGTCGACGGCCACCTCGGTCTGGCGGTCCAGGTCCTCGAGCAGGCGCGCGAGACCACGGGGGTCCTGCACGAGGATCGGAGGGGGCAGTGCGGCGTCCATGGCGTCGGGAATGCGTCCGCGCCCAGGGTAGCCGTCGCCGGAGAGCGAGCAACGACCAGTTGGCCGCGCGTGCGAAGAGCACGCTCGAAATCCTGGCCGCGGCCGGAATGCGAGCGGGTGCCCTCCGGGTCCGGGAACCGCGCGGGTTCGTGAGGATCCGGATGTCGCGGACGGGCGCGCGGAGCGACAATCCGGCGCGGATGGTCGCGACGGCTTGCGCGCGCGTTCCGATCCGCAGAGCTCGTCTTCCGATGAACCGCCGCCATGTGAACCGCCGCCATGTGAACCGCCGCCGTGTCGAATCGAGCCGAACGAGCCGCGGGGCGCACGTCGCGAAGACACCCTGGGTCCCCCCCGTCACCGAACTCGCTTCGGCCGCCGCACCGCTTCGCGCCAGCCGGACGTGGAGAGCCTCGCCATGAGGATTCGTACCCCCGCCGCCGGCGCGCTCGCGCTCACTCTGTTCGTCGTTCCCGTGCGCTCCGAGCTCTTGATCGTGGACTCGAGCGCCACGGCCCATACGTTCGCCACGATCCAAGCCGCGGTCGATACCGCGCACGACGGCGACGTCGTGCTCGTGCGATCCGGCGCGTACGGCGGATTCGTCGTCGTCGACAAAGACCTCTCGATCGTCGCCGACGTCACGGGCGGCGCGAAGGTCCACGGCGCAGTCGCGGTCATGGGCCTCGCTGCGGGCAAGACGGTCGTGCTCGGCGGGCTCGACGTGTCGCTCTCGGCGCCGGTCTCGGCACTCCGCGCGCACGACAACGAAGGCCTGCTCTGGATCGAGGACTGCCAGTTCCTCGGCGGGCCCGGCCGCGCGTGCGTCACACCCGAGCCCGCCGTCTCGATCGAGCTCTGCCAGCGCGTCGCGTTCATCCGCAGTTCGCTGTTCGCAGCGTCTGCGGGCAAGGGTCAGGGTTCGGGCGGCGATGCGCTGCACGTCGCAGATTCGTCCGCCGCATTGCACATGTGTCGCATCGTCGGCGGCACGGCGAGCTTCGAGAGCTGCGGAGCGATATTCGACGGCGGTGACGGCGGTAGCGCGACGCGCATCACCGGTGGCTCGCAGGTGTACTCGAGCGGCGTGACGTTCCACGGCGCCAACGGAGCAGCGGGCGTGCACGGCGGCGCGGGCGGCGACGGCGGGCACGGGCTCACGGCGTCGTCCTCGAGCGAGCTCGCCACGCTCGGCGTCGAGTTCTCTGCCGGAATCGCGGGCCTCGGCTGCGGGCGCGTGGATTGCGCGGACGGCTCCGCCGGCGTCGCGCTCGACGGCGACCCCGTGCACCACCCGGGATTCGCTCCGTACGTCTCGGGTGCGCCGCCGGTGCTGCAAGGAACGAGTTCGACGATGGTGCTGTACGGCGACGGCGGGGACCGCGTGCTCCTGCGCATCGCCGACGAAGCGAGCTTCGAGTTCGACGCGGACGTGCGCGGCGTGCAGCTCGTCCGCGGCGGACGGATCTTGTCCGTTGGCCAACTGCCGCAAAGCGGCGCGGCGGGTGCGCAGCTCTTCGTTCCGTACCTCGCTCCGCCCGGGGGCGCGCAGCGTTACTTCGTGCAAGCGATCCACCGCAGCACGAGCGGCGTGCTGAGCTTCGGCGGCGTGCGCGCGATGGTCGCACTGGGCGGTGCGCCGTGAACGTGCCGAGCACACGCAAGGAACGTTGCATGCGAGCGTTCCTCCAAGTCTTGGTGAGCGCGAGCGCGCTGATCGTGTCGTCGCGCGTGCACGCGGACGTGCTCGTCGTGAACGGCGCCGGCGGCACGCCGTGGCAGAGCATCCAAGCTGCCGTCGACGCGGCGTCGGATGGCGACACGATCCTCGTGAAGCGCGGCGTGTACCGAGCGTTCCAGATCGTGAGCAAAGGTGTGCGCGTGTTCGTGGATCGAAATCACAGCGTGCAGGTGTTCGGCAAGGTCGTGGTCGCGGACCTCGCTGCGGCGAAGACCGTGGTGATCGCAGGGCTCGAGATGAACGGAGCGCCGCTCGCGTCCGGCACGCAGGCACGCGCACTCGAGCTGTGGCAGTGCTCCGGCGCGGTCCGCGTACAGGATTGTCGAGTGCTCGCGGGCCCCGACGACCCGCTTTCGTGCGACACCGCTTCGGCCGTGAGCGTGGACGGTTGCCTCGACGTCGCGTTCGTGCACTGCACGTTCGAAGGCGCTTCGGCGCACGCGACTCGCGGAGGCAAAGGCGGAACGGGGATCTCGTCCGAGCTCGGCTCGAGCGTCGCCGTGTACGACGCCGTGGTGCGCGGAGGCGCTGGCGACAGCTGCAACCATCCCTGCAGTCCGCCGCAGATCTGCCCGCATCCGTTGCAGGACGACTGGTGCCCGAACAGCGCCTACCCCGACGGTGCCTACGGCGGCGACGCATTCGAAGGCGGCTCGTTCCTGTTCGCGTCCAACTCGCAGTTCACCGGCGGCGTCGGCGGCAACTCCGAGCCATCCGGCAACTACCTGTACGGCGGCAACGGAGGCGACGGGATCCGCGCGTGCTCGTTCGGCACGAACGTCTGGACGCTCGACATCGACGCCGAAGGCGGGCTACCCGGCCACTCCGGGCCGGCCGGGTTCTACGGCACACCGGGTACCGGAATGCGCGCGACGAACGGCGCGGCGGCGAACTCGATGTCGGGTGTATCGCGCACGCTTGCGGGAGCGAACGTCGTGCGCGCGAACGAGCCGCTCGCGCTGCAGTTCTTCGGCGAGCCGGGTGACGAGGTTCACTTGTTCATCGGCAGTGCACCCGGATTCCATCTCGCGCCCGCGCTGCGCGGCGTGAAGCTCGTGCACGACGCGAGGCGCATCCGTATCGGGCAGATCGGTGCGAGCGGGCTGCTCGCGGTCGACCTGCAGCTCGCCGGGTCGGGCTCGGGTGCGACGGCGAAGACCCACTTCCTCCAATCGTTGCACGGGTCCACGGATGGACGCGCGACGCTTGGCAGCGCGCTCACCGTGATCGTGGTCGACGCATCGATCTGAGATTTCCATGAAGCACCCGTTCGTCGCGCTCTTCATTTCGTGTTGCGTCATGGGCCCCGCAGCCGCGGACGTGCTCGTCGTGAACGGCGCCGGCGGCACGCCGTGGCAGAGCATCCAAGCTGCCGTCGACGCGGCGTCGGATGGCGACACGATCCTCGTGAAGCGCGGCAGCTACGCGGCCTTCACGATCGACGACAAGGCACTCCGCGTCGTCGCGGAGTCGAATCACACGGTCGAGATCTTCGGAACCGTGGTCGTGCACGATCTCGCGGCGCAGAAGCTCGTGGTCCTCGCCGGGCTGGAGATGACCGGCTTGCCGAGCAGCGCCGGCACGGCGCCACAAGCGTTGTTCTTGCTCGACGACGCGGGCTCCGTGCGCGTGCAGGACTGCCGCGTCCGCGCCGCCGACGGCGTCGCGAACGCGTGCGCGGCGGGCCCCGGCGCGCGCGTGCACGACTCGACCGACGTCGCGTTCGTCGGTTGCTCGCTGTTCGGATTGCGCGCGCATCCGACTCGCGGAGGCAAGGGCGGCTCGGGCTTGCTCGCGGACGCATCGTCGTCGGTCGCGTGCTACGACGTCCTCGCTCAGGGCGGCGACGCGGACGCGTGCAGCGGCTGCGTCGTCCTCGGTCTGTGTCCCGACGTGCCGTTGCACGATGATTGGTGCCCGCCTGGCGGCTTCTACCCGGACGGCTCCTTCGGCGGCGACGGCTTCGAAGGCGCGGGGTTTCTCTTCGCGTCGAACGCGCGCTTCCAGGGCGGCGACGGCGGAAACGCGCAACAGCAGTCTTCCGGCGAAACCGTGTACGCGGGCATCGGCGGCGACGGAGTCCGCGCGTGCACGACCGCGTGCACGATCTGGTTGCTCGACGAAGTCACGACGGGCGGCGCCGCCGGTGGCGTGGATCCGTCGCCATTCCAGCCCTGGCGAGCCGGAGCCCCGGGAGTCGGCGTGCGCGCGACGGATGGCGCGACTGTCGCCTCGCTCTCCGGCATGTCGCGCACTCTCGTCGGGCCCAACGTCGTTCGAGAAGCGCAGCCGATCGAGCTGCAATTCTTCGGCGAGCCCGGTGACACGGTGCACTTGTTCATCGGCAGCGCGGCGGGGTTCCAGTTCTCTCCCGCGCTGCGCGGCGTGAAGCTCGTGCGCAACGCGAAGCGCCTCCGTATTGGACAGATCGGTGCGAGCGGCGTGCTCGCGCACACGCTTTCGGTCTCCGAGCTCGGCGCGGGAGTGCTGTCGAAGACGCTCGTGTTCCAGTCGTTGCACGGATCCACGAATGGCCGCGCGACGCTCGGGACTGCGCTCGCGGTCGTCGTGGTCGACAGCGCGATGTAGCCGTGCGGAGCGGCCTGCCGCGCTACGCGCACTCCAGTCCTTTGCCCGCCTCGGCCGATGGGCCTATGATCCGGAACGCGATGCCTCCCTCGCTGATCTCCCGCATGACGACCTGGCTGTGCCTGGTGGTCACCCTATTGATGGGTGTCACGCCGGCGCGCGGCCTCGTGATCTGCATCGAGGCCGACGGCACGATCGCCCTCGAAGCCGCGGCCGACGACTGCGAAGGCTGCCCGGAGCCTGCGACGCGCGAGCGCTCGGACTCGAGCACCCTGCTCGCCGCGGGCGACGCATGCTGCGAGTGCGTCGACATCCCTGTGTCGACGTCCGTCGAAGAGCAGCGGACCGTGACGAAGCGCGCGGACGTGCGCTTCGAAGCTTGGTGTCCGCCGCCCTCGATCGTCGTTGCAGCGAGCACGGTCTCCGGCCCGTGCGTACGCCAGTCGTCGCGCGTGAATCCGCCACGCGGATCGCACGCACTGCGCTTGATCCGCAGCGTCGTGCTGCACGTCTAGCCCATTCCCATCCGAGTCACGGCTGAGCGGGCACACGCCAAGCTCAGCGGATGGTGTTTCGCTCCGGCAACTTCTTGTCGCAGCGCATTGGGCCTGAACGACGTGGAGTGCTTTCGTGCGACTTCGTTTCCCTGTTTGCGTTCCGACTCGAACTCTTGATCCGCGCCCGCAGCGATCCTGTGCGGCGATAGCGATCCCGGCCCTCGTCGCGTCGTTCGCGTTGGGAGCCTGTCACGCACCACCCCGCAGCGAGGTCGCGCCCGAGACCGCGATCGAGCA